>NC_017934.1:1487114-2230671 GCF_000147715.2 Mesotoga prima MesG1.Ag.4.2
CTTCATCAATCGATATCTTCTTCTTTCTGTATTCATCATTCCAGTTCAACTAAAAGCACCTCCATAACCTTTTGCCATAAGAGAAGCCAGTTCCAGCAAATACTCGTTCCATTTTTCGTAGTCTTTCTTCAATTTGAAAAGAAGATCAAGCCCCATGAAGTGTCCAATGCCCATCAGAAAGACGCCGAGATCACGCGAGTCTATCGATCTAATCTCATCCTTCAATCTAGCCTCTTCAAGAGCTCTTATGTAAGAAGTTAAGAGCCTTTCATAGTAGAAACGTCCAGTCTCAGGTTGTACAAACTCCGACTCACGAACTATGTTATATAGCTCCTTGTGAACATCCATGAAGAGCAAAAACGCCTTAAAGGACCTAATCTCTTTGTTTAACCTGCCTTCAACACCGGAGACCGCATCTCTCATCGTTCTTCTCAGATTTCTGTTTGCCTGATAAACAAGCTCTTGAAGTAACTTCCCCTTGCTTTCAAAATGAAGATAGAACGTACCCTGTCCGTAGCCCGCCTTACTTGTGATATCATATATCGATGTACCGAAATATCCCTTCTCCCCCATTAGTTTCTCTGCCGCCAAAAGGATGACCTCTTTAGCCTTTCCCTCACCGTTCGCTCTTACTCTATCTAGAGTGAATTCCAGAGACCTTCGATCCAGCTCTTCAGACTTAACAAAACCATTGAGGGTGAAGTCGACGAGAGATCGCACTGTCGAATCTGGCACCCTTGTATCGTTGTATATGATCCAGTAAATGGCGGCAAACCTGGAGCTTCCAATAAGAAACCACAGTTCAGGCATTGAAAGTGGAGACCTATCGTTTATCACAGTTGAGAGAAGAGCGTCCTTGTAGGTTTTGTCAACGGAGTTTTCCACTTCAGGAAACCTGTACTCGGCCTCATGAAAGGCAATGAACTTTCTCCGCGATTGCCAAAGAATATCAAAGACCTTTCTGTAAAGGTTATACAGCTTCTCTTCTACAGTGTTTCCCATGACCGAAGCAGAGGCGGACTCGAACCTGGTCTTGATATCCTGGACGATTTCTTTGAATACCTGTTCCTTACCAGTGTAATGTCTATAGAATGCTCCATTTGACAGTCCGCAGGTTCTGCATATGTTCGCAACAGAGGTCATCTCGAAACCAAGGCGACTGAACAGCTCTTCAGCCGCCTCTTTAATCTGTAGTCTTGTTCTCTCGCTTCGAGAGACCTTCAAATTACGAGACCCCCGTCAACGCCAATTACCTGACCGGTCAAATAACTCGACTCATCGGAAATCAAGAAGAAGTAGACATTCGCAATTTCCTCAGGGAGTCCAATTCTTTTAAGAGGGATCTTCTCTTCAAGTGCCACCAGTATCTTCTCAGGCATTTTCTCAGTCATAGGCGTCTTTATGAAACCCGGTGCCACAGCGTTTACCCTTATCTTCGCGCCCTTTCTTGTCAACTCTTTAGCCCATGTCTTAGTCATTGCAATAACTCCTCCCTTTGAAGCGGAGTAGTTAGACTGTCCGATATTTCCGTATACGCCGACAATCGATGAAGTATTGACAATCGAACCATAACCCTGATCTATCATCACTGGAGCAACCGCCTGCGTCATGTTGAAAACACCTTTCAAATTGACGTTGATAACCAGGTCCCAATCTTCTTCGGACATTCTCTGAATCAGAGCGTCTCTAGTCACTCCAGCATTATTGATAAGCCCATCGATGCGGCCGAATTCGCTTTTGATTTCACCTATAAGTTCAGTTATTGCAGGCCTATCCGTCACGTTGAGTCTCTTCGGAATTACCTTGCCCGGAAGCTCGGAAAATTCCTTCTTCAGATTATCCAATCCTTCGACGTCCATATCGCAGGCGTAGACAATCGCTCCTTCGCGGGCAAACTTTTCGACTGCCGCTTTACCCAGTCCACTTGCGCCACCAGTTATGATGACGACTTTACCTTCCATTCTCACCTTTTCGCCTCCTAATTCTTGCCCCATTTTACTGTCGTCGCTGCCCAGACGAAGCCCAATCCGGCACCAACCATTACAACCACGTCACCATCTTTAATCTTTCCCTCCATCAAACCTAATTCTATCGAGAGAATCTGATCATTCTGCCCAAGATGGCCGTAGTAATCAAGGTAAGTACTCTGATTTTCCTTTAGCCCGAGCTCTTCAAGAACTGCAAAATGAGCCGATCTTTTGAAATGCAAAATAGCTAAATAATCGATATCGCTTTCGGAGAAGCCACTCTTTCTGAGTGACTCTCTAATCACCCAGTAGAAATTAGGCATTGTAGTCTCTCCGAGGCGTTTCTTGAACTCTGCAGTATCTCCCTGGACGGAGAAATGATAGTTCCGCGTATCTTCGGGGGTCATAGGCCACTTCTTTGTCCCGCCGACAGGGACAACACACAACTCTGAAAATGATCCGTCACCCTTAAAGGCCGAAGATAGGACGACGTTTTCATTATGGCCTTTCTTAAGAACTACAGCGGCCCCGCTGGCTCCTACATCAAGCATGAATGATGTTGATGGTTCAGAAAGATCCATAAGATCCACATTTCTATAGCCGCTCACTAGCAGAACAGTATTGACATCGTCTCTAGCGATCATGAGACTCTTTGCCACGTCAATGCCGGCCATCATAGATCCACACATGGCTTCCATATCGAAAGACCAGGCGTTTACAGCACCGATTTCGTCTGCAACCTTCAATCCGGCCAGCCAGCAAGGGTAATCTTTATGCTGAGCGCCGTTCCAGATTAACAGATCAATGTCTTTGGGATCTATCCTGGCATTCTCAAGAGCTTTCCGTGCCGCTTTTATTCCCAAATTACTTGTGGTTTCACCGGGACCTGGAACCAGTCTTCTCTTCACTCCAAATTTCAGTTCGATTACCTCTTGCGGAATGCCTGTGGAATCAGCAATTTCCTCTGGAGTCATGAAGGTCTCAGGTATGTATGTCCCGATCCCCGCTATTCCAATTATTGGAACTGAACTCACCAAGATCACCCCTTGTGGCTTGCGTGTCATGATTCATCTCTCATATATGAAAGATGAATCATCTCTCACTTTCACAATACACTAAACTGATCCGGTTGGTAAATTCAATTAAAGTAGTTTATTGATGATTATCGACGAAAGAAGATGAATAACTACCAAATCGTCCCTTTTTCTAACAATTCTTAAGTACGAACCCGATGATTGCTGTCATGAATTCTCCTGGTTTTTCGAGGAAAGCTCCGTGACCGGCATCTTTTATGACAAGAAATTCCGAATTTCTGACTCTTTCATGAATTGCTTTCATCTCTTCTATCGGTGTAATGATGTCTCGATCGGCACCAAGTAGCAGAGTCGGGCACTGAATCTTGTCAAGTTCTTCCAAAACATTGAAATCGGGATTTGAAGAAATAAGCCTTATGAACCCTTCAAACCATTCTCCGTTGAGTGTCGATTTGAACATCTTCTGTCTTTCTTTTAGCCACTGCAGATTACGATTGTAGAAGAAATCTGAATAGATGAAGGGTATTGCCAGCTTGAAGAACCGCTCTCCATCTTTAAGTTCTGCAGCTTCTTTCCACGCTTCGCCAAGTTCTGCAAGGTATGGAGAAATTCGGGCGGGAGTATTGGCGAGTACTAGAGAATTTACTCTCTCCGGTCTCTTTATTGCTAACATTTCTGCCACCTGGCCTCCATAGGAGAGACCAACTACGTTTGCGCTAGAAATCTCAAGCGCATCGATCAGGTCGGTTAGATCGTCAACGTGGATGGAGATGTGATACTGTGAATCCTTTCTTTCAGATCGGCCCTGATCTCTGAAATCCATCAGAATCAATCTGAAGTGCCTTGAAAAGTGGGGAACAAATCCTGCCCACGAGGGGACCGACATCATAATTCCGTTGAGAATAACAACAGGTGGGTTAGATTGATCTCCGTGTACTTCGTAATAGATTTGAGTTCCGTCGCTAGTTCTGAGCAGTGCCATAAATTCACCTCCATCCTTATTATTGCATCGATTTCACTGATTAGTCAAAACCAATCTTTGATGATAGACTTTAAAGTGAATGACACCCCTGGACCGATAGATCATCGAATTTGTCTCACGAAAGGATGAATGATTTGTCAAAATTTCTGGAAGATATGCTTGAGCAATCAGAAGCAGTAAGAACCATTATTTCCACATCTGACGTCGTCTTTGAGAAAGCGAAGTCTCTAAACTTTGAAAGAGTCCTGTTCACAGGCATGGGAGCTTCTCTTCATGCTTCAGAGGTTGCGGCTTCATTTCTAAGATACTCTGGCATCGACGCAGAAAGCTTCGAGATGTCGGAGATCATAACTTACTCATCCCAAGAACTGCTAAAAAGATACTCAACAATCTTTCTCATCAGTCAGTCAGGAGAAAGCGCAGAACTAATCCGATTCATCGAAGAAAACAAAGCGCTTCTGCCTTCTATGACACTTGTAACCAACAACGAAAAGAGCAGCGCGGCAAAGGCTTTCCCTGATGAAAGAGTATTTCCGCTTTTCGCGGGCAATGAGAGATCTATGGGTGCAACAAAAACCTTCGTGAATAGCATTGTCTTAACTCTGATGATTTCAGCCTTCAGAACCGCAAGAAGATTGAACTTTTCTGACCTGCCCACAAGAATGGACGAAGCTTTGTCGCATGATTTATCATGGCTTGCAGCTATGTTATCTGAGAAAAGGGAGAGGATTCTCGTTGCCAGGGGTTTTGGTATAGGTGTTGGAAAGATGGCGAGGCTAATGTTTGCTGAAGTTGCCAAGCTAAGTCTCATATTCTATTCGGGAGCCTCTTTCAGACACGGTCCCGTCGACTTGCTTGCAGACAAGCCCGTTGTAATCACCATGAATCCCAAGGGAGAGACTTACGACCTAATGCAGGAACTCCACAATGACATTTACGACAAATGCGATTTGATTACCCTAACGAATTCGAGAGAGGGGAATGTGAAATCAATATACGTTTCCGATGGCCTGGAAGAAGTCCTTGCTTTCATTCCCATGATGAATCTTCTTCAGAAAACCGCTGAAGAAATCGCCAGAAATAGGGGATTCGATCCCGGCTCAGGTGTATTTGGAACAAAGGTGACCACCAAAGAATAATCAAAATGCTTTGAAAGCAAAAACAACTTCTTTGGAAGTGGCCTTGAAGATTTACGACCTTACTGGAGCTTGGGACTGCTCAAGGGAAAAAACTTATACCGGTTCTTCCGTTTAGTTGGTACCTGTAGGGTTCTATCTACGAACTGCAGCTGCCCTTATATCTGATGCCTGTAATAACCTGCATGGCTTCAACCAAAATCCTCACAAAAAGGTTGTGCTTATCAAGCCCACCAACGGATGAATCTGAACAACTTCAATTTCGTTCGCACCTGAATGCTGGAAAACTTCTTTCATAAATGAAATGCTCGCCGGGTGATCTAATTCGTTGTCGTCGAAATAAACTTCGTCCCACGCATCCCTGTGCTTTCCAGGATCGTCGAACCACATAATATCACCAACAACGATCCTACCGGGCCTCTTCAAAATCTGCGTAAGCTTCGAAATCGCTTCCATCTTCATCGGATCTGTAAGATGGTGAAGAGAATAGATGGCTACAACCTTGTTTATGTTCATTCTTGATAGGTTCACTTCTTCGCACGGGTTCTCGAAGGAGCCCCTAAAGAATTCGACGTTCTCAACACCCGCGCTGGCAATATTTGATCTTGCATCTTCTAACATCCTTCTGCTAATGTCAATGCCTATCACTTTTCTGCAGTAAGGACTGGCGGCCACGGCCCACCTTCCTCTGCCGGTTCCGATATCAAGTAATGTATCTCCGGAATCAAGATCAAGATAATCAAGTGCGAGCGCACCAACCATTGCGATGATATCACCTTTGAACGGATCAATATCTGCAATCGGAGAGGCCTCGGGAAGATTGTCAAATTCTTGCTCAAGTTTTCCACGATCGTAATGCTGCTTCAAATGACTCACCTCGTAACTCTACCTTATCATCTAGATTATACTCCAGGCAACAGTGCAATATGACTGAAATCCGAATCAGTCAGCAGATCTGAATCTCTTGGCCTTCTCTGAAGCTCTTGTAAGCAGCATCAACGACTTTGAGAGCCTCAAGTCCATCTTCTCCTCTTGTGAAAGGATCCTTCCCTGACCTAAGAACCTCAACAAAATCCTCAATCAAAAGGCAATCAAAGTTGTCACCATAAGCTTCCCATCGACTACCCTTTTCGTTGGAATAGACCTCGATCTTTGAGTTGAAGACATCCAGGAAGAGCGTTCCCTCAGTTCCGACTATGTGAAGAGTTACGTCTCCCCAGTAAGGATGGGTCTTTGGTCTCGACCAGCTGCAGTCGAGTGTCATGTACTGGCCAGTCGAAAGTCTGAACATCTCCAGTCCACAGTCTTCGACCGGTATGTCATGTATAAGGGTACCGTAAGTTGCGTAAACCTGTGTGAATTCGCAGTCAAGAAGCCATCTCACTATATCCACCACGTGCACGGTGTGATCCATAACGGCACCGCCACCGCCCAGCACCGGGTCTATGAACCAGCCGCCCGGCATTCTCCCGTGGTTTGTTCCCACCAGACTCACCACTTCGCCCAGCAGACCGCCCGCGATGATCTCTCTGGCCTTTCTCACGGAGGCACTGTACCTGACCGGGAAGGCTATTTGAAGCTTCACATTGTTCTCGCGGCAAATCTCAATCATCGCCTCCGCGTCTTCTACCGTTGTCGCGATCGGCTTTTCGCAGAGAATGTGTTTTCCGGCTCCGGCAGCGATCTCGACGAACTCCCTGTGGGTAGAGTTCTCGCTCGTTACTATCACACCGTCGCTCCGAGCGACGAGTTCTTCTGGCTTTTCACAGGGCTTTATGCCCAGGTGTTTGCAAGCTTTGTTCATCCTGGATCTGTCCTCATCGTAAAGCCCCGCTATCTCGATATCATTCATTCTCTTCAAGGCTCTCACATAGCTGTAACCGTGCATATGTGCAATACCTAGGATCGCGATTTTCGTCATCTCAAAACACCTCCGAAAGCTCGACCGATCTGTGCAGTTTTGCAGACATGTTGGCCGCCAGCGCGACTCTCAACGATTCTATGGCCTCTTGCCCGTTAACGGGGACTTCTCTGTCTTTCTCTACTGAGAGTATGAAGGACTTCAATTCTTCGGTGTACGGATCAAAATAGGCCGGATTCTCCTGCAAGTATCTCGGCTTTCCATCGATCGAAGTTTGCAGACGAAGCATCGTCTCTCTCTCGTAGCTGTTGGTTATCATTCCCTTAGTGCCGACAAATTCGTAGAACGTTCCAAAATTAACAGGCATCCCGGCCGGTTCGGCCCAGCTGCCTTCGATGTGTGCCAGGGCGCCGGATTCGAACCTCAGAATCGCCATGCCATGGTCGAAAGAGTTTTTCTTCCTCTCCGAGCTCAGCGTTACTGACCTCGCTTCGACGGTTTTCACGGGGCCCAGCAGTTTTCTGAGAAAGTCGAAATCGTGTATTGAGAGATCTACGAAGACGCCCCCGCTCTTTGTAATATCGGCGAACCAGTTGTCTATACCGTGAGAGGGAAATGAACCTCCCCTGTAAAGCCTTGCCATTACAATTTCACCCACGTCTCCGGCGGCAGCAAGTTCCTTAACTCTTATATACTGCGGAAAGAAGCGTACAACGTGGCCCACCATGAATTTCCTTCCGCTCTTCTTGGCCGCCCTGTCCATTGCCCTTGCGTCTTCAAGAGTTAGCGCCACGGGCTTTTCGCAGAAGACGTGCTTGCCGGCCTTGAGCGCCCTGACGGCAAGTTCCCTGTGCGTGAATGTCGGCGTGCAGATACCTACAATGTCTACACTGCTGTTTTCCAGAACCTCCTCAAAGCTGGCGACGGTCGCTCCGTATTTTTCTGAGATCGCCTTTGCCCTGCTTTCGATTGGATCGACTATCCAGAGGGAATTTCTTTGATCGATGGCCCTGTAGGCCCTCGCGTGGACGTTTCCCATCATCCCCGCTCCAAGTATCGCTATCGAATGCATCTCGCTCCTCCTTTTCTCTCTTCCGGTTTGAATATGTCGGCTTCGTTCAATCCGATGCAATTCAACACTCTGGTTATGAACTCTCTCTTCAAAAGCTGTTCCGGACCGTGCGAATCGGTCCCGTAAGAGAACCGCACGCCCCTGCGCCGGAGGAGATCGATCACCTCAAGCCTGGGCGATGCGGACATTTCGTGAATCTCCACGGCCACGCCGCTCTTTACGAGGGCCGGACCTATCGAGGCGTACCAGTCGAGGGCGAGATACTTCGCGGCGTAGTAACGCTCGATCTCGCGCCTTTCATCGAAGGGCTGCTCGCTCCAAGAGGCGTCAGGAAGGGTATCCCTCGACATGGCCGAGAACCTGAAAGCCTCCCTTTTCTATTCCGCGCTCTATGTAAGTCCTGTACTCTCTCCAGTAGTCGGATTCGCTCTTATGCCTCCAGTTTACCCTGTGCACGCTGGCGATCAAGAAATCGAAGGGCGGTACCTTCGCCGGAAGCATCAAGCCGTCCGGTCCCAACCCCGTTTCGCCGCCCAGAAGAACCTCTATGCCAGACTTTCTCGCTTTCTCTTTGAACCGGTTGAACAGATCCATATAATGAGCCTCCGACACGGCCACCGAATGGGGCAAGCCCGTTTCGAAGTGATCGGTTATCCCGCATTTCGACAGACCGGCATTACGCAGCGCTGTCAGAACCTCCTCGAAGGACATCGAACCGTCGGAAAAGACCGTATGAAAATCGAAATCAACGCTCATCATCACAGCTCCAGATGTTTTCACCATCGAATTTCCTTTTGCTTTCTATAGAGAGAATCTTCAATGTCATCGGCACGATATCAACCAGCTTTGCCGCAGGTATTCTGCAGCGTTTCATCATGCTACCCCAGAAAGCGATCACGGTTCCCTCCTCGCCCTCGGTTCCATGATAGCCGAATCCTCCCGTTTTCGGTCGCAAATATGGCCTTGAGTCTTTATCCAAGAGCTCTGAATTCACCAAATGAGGCGACGATATTCGATAGGGTTGCCTTTCTGTTTGCAAATTCCACGGTCTCGTCTTCTTCGGCATACTCCATCACATTACGGGCCCACGTTTTCCTTATGTTTACCCTTACTTCTTCACTTGCACCTGCCATCCATCGGCTATTGCGCTTGTCGTCAGGATTCCTTTGAATTGATCACCATGGTATACAGGGATCTGAGAATATGATTTTTCAGCAATAATCTTTAGCCTTTTCCAGGCTGTCATTTGTGTCTATCTTCGCTACTTTCTCGTATCCAAATACAGAAGTAATCCTTGGCGGATCATTGAGCATACGAGCGATCCGCTCTATGTCTTGAACTACTTCGCCGTGTGGCTCTGCGATAGGTCCGGTATCGGCTGTTACTGTCTGGACTATCGCGTTGCGTAACTCTGAATATTCCAGAAGAACCTCGAGAAAGCTCCTGAGAACCTTGTCACTCTTCGACAAACCTCTCAAAGATCTGGAGAATTCATCGATCTGATTATCTTCGTTGAATCTGCTAAACTCCCCTTCTGTCGTTGCAAAGGCACGCACGAATCTCACTGAATTCTTCATGGTCAATCCGCCTGACTTAAGAACACTTATGCTGAGAAAAAATGAACTACGGTGAGAAACAGAAATGGACTCTCACTTGTGTTTTCATCTTAATTAAAGTATAACAAAACGGTGGTTTGGGAGAAAACGGGTTTCAGCTAATAGTCCGTGATTAGAGTAGACTGGTGGGTTTCTCTATCGAAGAAGATTAGATTGTTTTAATATGAGCAGATCTGTTCGTAATTTTAGCCTATTCCTGATTATCAAGAAGTCTCTTTCTTCTGGGGTTGTTCAGCTCTTACAATTATGCATCCAATAATTCAAAGAGCAGCCGGGGGAAAGGCTGCTCTTTGATGTAACTACGCTACACTGCTTTTCTTTTGACCTTGGTCGTGTTGACGGAGCAAGTTGCATTTTGTTGGACGAATCATGTTGAACAGTTACAGAGTTGCCTATTTCATCGGATTTTGTTGCAATGTGATTTTTCTCGCTCAGAGAACGGAAAATTGAAGTCCGGGTTCTATCTGAGTTTTTCTAATAGCTTTCTTAGCTTCTTGTATGACTTGCCTTCGAGAGGATATGGCAGGGAAAGCAACCAGTCGCTAATCAGCGCAATAGCCAATGTATATGCCCTGCCATCTTGAATCAGATCCTCAATTTCCTCGTCCTTGAGCAGGTTGCTGTCTAGTATAGCTTCTGCCTTGCTGCATAGAACTTTCTCAGCGTACTCTGACACAAGTTCCTTGATCTGCCTTTTCACTATCTCTTTCTCTTTCTCTCTCAAAGCGATCACCTTTGCATCCTCAAGAACTAAGTCAACGGCCAAGCGTTGTTGACAAAAAGAACCATGCAAAACAATGCCTATGTGGCGTTTATCCAAGTTCATAGGTAAGCTCGGCTGTTTACACGCAGTTCTTTGCAGAAAACAAGATTGAGCTCAAAGTTTTTGTAGCAAATCAGGGGATTTCGAGACAATAAAAGATGAAGAAGTCCCTAGCTTTCTGATGATTTATTGCTTCATTTCTTCCAGTTTGGGTGGCAAATGATTCTCGCTTCTCTACACGATAATCGAGACCCGAGGGTGCTTTCCTTATGAGCTAAGGAGGACGTTCAAAGTGAAAGGATTATTCCGCAAGATTTAAGCGAAAGAATGATTACTCTTGCCGAACTTTTCTGAAATGAGGACTCAATAACTCCCTTCGAATCAAATTTGGTAGCGAACTAGAACGCGTGACTTGCTAATGACAGGGAAGACGGCAATGTGAGCATTAAGATTCGAGGCTGCGGAAATTAGTTTCCTTAATGCGACTGATTTGTTGAAATCCACTTCTAAGAGAAGCGGCCGATTGACGCGAATATTTTGAGATTCCTGTGAGAACTTTAGTATTCTACACCTCAGCAGGCAAACAAGACTGCGATCGCTTGATTCGAGTTTACAGTTCTCAAATCCGCAGTATCCGTAAATCTCTTTTGAGATTTCTCTGGTCCGTGGTCTTGGCATAAAGTTGCTACGTAATATTAGATCTATCTATCCATCTATCCGTGCTTGGTGGACTTGTAATTTGGATTGAAGACTTCTCTTGAAGGAGGGGTTATTAGCCAATGGAAAGAACAAGAGCCGGTCTTACACTTGTCGAACTTGCAGTGGTTTTGGCTGTTTTTACGATAGTACTTGCTTCTGTGTTGCTTATGTTTACTGACCTCACAAGAAGATCAAGAATAGCTCTTGGAGAGGTGGAAAGGTATTCAGAGCTCTTTAGGGTTGATAGTCTGATTCAAGCTGAGCTTTCAAAGGCGGGTCCGAATGTTGAAAAGATAACACTTGTAAGGGAAAGTGAAGAGGGTCCGGCAAAAGGATTGAGATATATGGTTTCTTTGCCTTTT
The DNA here is from genome assembly GCF_000147715.2 of Mesotoga prima MesG1.Ag.4.2. Classification (NCBI taxonomy): domain Bacteria; kingdom Thermotogati; phylum Thermotogota; class Thermotogae; order Kosmotogales; family Kosmotogaceae; genus Mesotoga; species Mesotoga prima. The sequence continues at coordinate 1,498,607 of NC_017934.1, forward strand.
GTCAGAGGAAAGGTGACAAAGCAATTCTATATAGATGAAGGTCGGCTTTTCATATGGGAAAAACAGAGTGGTCAAGGGGACTTTCCCGCTGATAGTACTGCAGATGTAATTGAGTCTTTTGACAAAAGCGAGGACATAATTTTCTCTTCGAGCTCATTTGACCATGTAGATTTGGAATTTGAGTCTGTCGACGGAGGATCGGTTTCATATAGCATAATGCTTTCTTCGCCCGATGGAACCAGAACTCACAGGTCTTCTGTGAGATTGATAAATGTGAAGTGAGGATGACTATGAAGAAGGGACTTTCTATGGTCGAAATGATTATCACAATGGCTGTTGTTGCGATAATAATCGTGACCGTATTTCAGATATTTCTGACAATACACTCGACTCTTAGCAAGTCAAATGCGAGAATGAAAGATTACACAGAAATAAGATACGAAATCACCAATCTTTGGAGATCGGGCGGAGCTAACGATTACGGATTGGAAGTATCTGAAGATGGATCTTTCTTTGACAGGTTAGCTGCAGAAGGTGTCTCTTCTGGTCTCCTGGAAAAGCTTGAAGCAGCAATCTCAATAATGAATGTACAGGACAAGAGCCGCGAAGCAACATTCACTGCAGTAATGCAGAAGTGATTGGGAGTGAGCCACATGAGGAAAGGGCTTGTTTTGCCATTGACCTTGATAATAATGATGTCAGTTACAGTAATCTCTGTTGCGCTTCTAAACAGAACTTCTTCAACTACCTCAGAGTTGTTTCAACGGATTAGCAAGGCGCAGCTGCAGGTGAACGGGGGAAATGCATTCTTCGCGAATTTCGGATACCTGAAGAGGAAATTCGCTGAAGAAAGCTATCTCAATCTGTCAACCGACAATTTCTACATGTCACTTACTTCTACCCCGACAATGTACGAGGATTTTCTCGGTCTTTTCGCTAGTGATACTCTTGAATATCTGGCATGGAAGGATTTGTTTTCGAAGTTCTCTGACGAGAGGTTCTACAAGCCAGGATTTGATTTGACTAAGGTTTTTGATGAAGTGACGGGGGGAACCTTCGACGATATGGTTCTAATCCCTTACAAATCATCTCCAAATACACTTCTCGCGATCGTGAGGACCTCTAAGGGGAATATGAGTGCTTACTTCTGGGGACTTGCGAGCCCGCGTTTCTTCAGCAATTGGTCGAGATTTGAATTAGAAAGTAACTCAACTGCCTTCTGGTATCCTGGATCGGTGATATATGGACCGACTTTCTTTGGGTCCGTAGGTCAGGGCGGAGCTGGAAACGGTGGTTTCAGAATGAAGGCAACGATTCCGCCTGATCCTGACGATGTTTCTGGAGATGGCCCGATCTTCAATGGTGAGGTTTGGTGCGAGAATGCAAACATCGACCTTGCCCTTCAAGGGGATTGGGAAGGAAGAAAGACAATACGCGTTGATACGGATGGCGACGGTGATTTTGATGATGAAAGATTCAACAACAAGTACTATGCAGTACACGTGGAGAATGGCGAAACATGGGTATTTCTCGAGGGGTTCAATGAGGTAATTGTTGCAGATTCTTATGAAGAAGTGCAAGGAGAAATGAGAGTGAAAGGTTCAGTTATTGACTTTGTAGACAACGCTTCTTCGGGGGATTTCAACAGCCGTTTTTTACCCTGGTTTCTGCGAGCAGGGAGTATCAAGGTTAGTCAGGAAACTATAGTAGACCTTGAAACGAGATTCGATGAGATGGAAGAATACTATCAAAGCCACTACTCAAATACGACCTCGCTGGAAGACATGCTGAATGCTATTGAGATGGGCAGCGTTTTACCTCAGAATTCTCTCGGCCTCTACTTGAAAGACACCGAGAGAAGCTCTGGTTCTCAAGTCACTGAGACCGAAACGTTACAGCAGATAAGATACGAGGACACGCAATGGCTTGAAGCTCTTCTAATCAATAGCAATGAATTTCTAGATGAACTTGAAGCCTGGATAATTGATGATGATCACCGGAAACTCTCTGCGAATTCTATTCTCGGGAAGAACGACAACATAACTGATGATAGCTTCACGTATGAGGAATTGCGAGAGATAATCAGTAGCGACCACGTAACGCTTTCAGAATTTGAATCCCCGATCATTGAGGAAAGAAGAAGCATTGTTCAAGTAGAAACGACCGGAAACCTCAGTATATTGGACATGGCCAGCAATGTAACTATATCGTCAGATGTTCTTCTCGGTTCTTCACTAAACAATCTTGTCGGATCAGGAGCTTTTGAGAGCTCATCTTCATTTTCTGTGATCAGTTATCAGTGGGATAGGGAAGTAAGATCATCAAGTGGCAGCCAACAGATAAGAGAGCGAACTCGAGTTGCGAACAGATACCCCATGGAATATGAAATGTCAACAGTTGTTTTTTCTCTTAACTTCACCGGATGGGAATGGAGGTTCACTGGTAAGAGTGGCCCATCTCAAAAGGGACCCAGATCATGGAGTCACAATTCAAGCATCGAGGGGCCTGTAGCAATAGCAGTATGGTCAGACTGGAGTTATTCTCAATGGTCTGATTGGGACGTAATAGGCGGGGGTGGTAGCGGCCAAAAGATTGCAGATGCAGATGTCGACATGTATTTGATAACTCCGTCCGATGGTTTCTCTGAAATGAACTTCGACACTACCGTTATTATGAAGGTAAATTCGCACGATGAGGACGACTACCCTTCTTTCACCACCGAGGCGACCTCTTTCTCGAACAAAGGATACTACGTGGTAGAGGAAGATATTGAAACGGGAGGTGCGGGAATACCTGGAGGGGTCGGAACAACACTGGGAAGAGAAGCAACTGTGATTGACGGGAGATACACAATTAGGTCGAAAGAAGGAGATATCAGGATTTATGGAGATGTCCTTTATAACGACATGCTGAATGATTCAACTTTCAGAAGCTATGTAGATGAGTCAGGACTTGCTTTTGACTCGAATTACAACCCAAACCTTTCAGCGGCCAACGCATCATTGAACGACATGCTCAATCTTGTGGCTACTAACGGGAATATTGTAATGCCTTACCAGAGCAGTTCGAGTGGAAGAGATGCGATTAAGAACATTAAGCTATTTACTAACCTTTTCGCGTTCGGGAAAAATAGTGGGCATAGCAATACGGGACAGATTCTCATAGATGACTACGATCGCTACAATGTCGATATGGGCTTTAGGCATCTGTTTGGCACTATGGTTTCCATTGAAGCAGGTCCTGCAGGAACTACTTCAGGCGGTTTCAAAAGCCGCAACTACTACGACGAGAGGCTGTACGGAAACGAGGACCTTCCATTTGCTTCTCCGGAATCAAATATCCTTGAGGTGATGGGCACATCGATGAGATAGTTTAACTGTACGTAGTTCATTGTTTTTGACATAGACCTGTTGAGATCCTTTGCATGAGTCTAAAAACAAAACCCGGCCTTTTCGCCGGGTTTCTTTTTCCCCCTTGATTCCTGCTCAATTGTATGATTCTAGACCCATTAGCGACGTCGGCTCTCTATTTCGTTTGGAAGCCAGCTCCGATGCTGTTCATGAGTTCGAAAAAGCCAGGAAATGATACCGAGACGCATTCGGCGTTGCTGACTTCGGTTACTCCTTCGGAGAATAGGCCAGCGACTGAGAGAGACATTGCAACCCTATGGTCGTCGTGGCTCTGGACCTTTGCTCCGGTAAGTTTCTTTCCGCCGTGAATGATCATTTGGTGATCTGTGTCCTCGATCGATGCACCCATTTTCGAGAGTTCTCTCTTCATGACCTCGACTCTGTCTGTCTCTTTTACCCTTATGCTCTCAATTCCGGTCAATACTGTGTCTCCCTCAGCGTAGCAGGCTGCGACAGTAAGTATTGGAAGCGCGTCGGGAATGTCTGAACAGTCTATGGTGATTCCCCTGAGTTTAGTTCCTCCAACTGCCTTCAGAGAGTTGCTGGATCTGTTTAGAGTTACATTTCCGCCCATTTCTTTGAGTATGTCGACAATTACGGCGTCGCCCTGGCTGCCCGAGAGATCCAGGTCCTCTATTACTAACTCCGAGTCAGTTACGAGTGCAGCGACTAGTGGAAAAGCGACGGATTCCCAGTCGCTGGGAATTGCAGTATCGACCGGTTTGTAATTCTGAGGTCCTTCTACTTCGAAGAAACTGTAATTCTTCTCATCATACTTGACTTCTATCCCGTGTTCGCTCATCCAATCCACGGTCATCTGGAGGTAAGGCCTTTCTATGGCCTTCTGAACTTCGATCCTGGTTTTTCCCTCGAGCCTCGCCGATGCCAGGAGCATTCCAGAAATGTACTGTGACATCTTTCCATCGAAAACAATAGTCCCTGCCCTCATTGGTCCTTTTACAATGACGGGAGCCGCATCGCTGTCACTTCTCGTCGTGACGGCGAAGGCCCCCAGTTTTCTCATTGCTTCCAGCAGTTTCACAACGGGTCTTCTACGAATCTGATAATCTCCCGTAAGAACAACGTAGTCACTCAGAGTCCCCGAGATCGCCGTGGCAAAATAGAAGGTCGTACCGGAATTCCCGCAGTCAATGACATCGTCGGGAATCTTTAGGCCCTCGGGGCTGCTCTTTATCGTCCATACTCCCTTTTCAATTTTCACATCGGATCCGAAGGCCCTGGCAGCTCTGGTAGCCGCTAGACAATCTTCGCTCGGCAAAGGGTTTCTTATTGTAGAGACTCCTTTTGCCATCGCGGCAATCAACACCGCTCTTATTGTATGGCTTTTTGAACCGGGCACAGAGAGCTTACCCGAAAGATTATGCTTTGAAGCAAAGGCTATCATTTTCAATTCTCCTTTCCTTTGTCAGACCTTCCGGAGAAGAGTTTTCTCACCCCGGTCTTGACAAACTTGAAATTGGAAAACAGTGATATGAGAATGAAGACAATAAGAATAATGCTGATGGGTCTTGAGAACATTGAGATTATCAGATTGTCTCCTGCCGAAGCAAGCGATACCGCCCTTCTAAAGTTAGCGTCCATCAATGATCCCAGCACAATACCGAGAACCATTGGCGCCACCGAGTATCCCTTCCTTCTCATGACGAAGCCAATCAGACCAAAGATGGCCATAATAAGGATGTCGAAAACACTTGAGTTTATCGCATAAGCGCCGATTATACACAAGATTGCGACCACAGGAAGGAGGATCTTCTTCGGAATCAGTACCATCCTTGCCATTAGTGGAGCCACACCGATTCCGAGAGCAATTATCGAAAGAGATCCAATTATTCCAGCAGCCAGTATTACATAGAAGAGGTCGGGAGTCTGCGTGAAAAGCAGAGGACCGGGTCTCAAGCCGTGGACGTACATTGCGGACAGAAGAACGGCAGTAACGGCGTCTCCGGGCACAGCAAGTGTCAGCATGGGTATAAGTGCGCCTCCTATGCAGGCATTGTTTGCAGATTCGCTTGCAACTATCCCTTCTACGGCCCCTTCGCCAAACGGAACTTCGGGTTTTCTGACCGTCTTTTTCGCCTGATCGTAAGCAATTAGAGAAGCTACTGGGCCTCCCGTGCCTGGCAGCGCGCCTATGAAGGTACCTATCACAGCCGACTGGAGTGAAAGGGGAATGTGCCTCATGAGCTGCCGAAAACCGACCTTCTCTTTCCCCAGTTTACCGGCTATCGGTTGGAGTGAGCGCTGCCCTATCTGAACGAGAATCTCCGAAAAACCGAACAGACCGATCAGAGCAGCTATCAGCGAAATACCTGCTTGAAGCTTCATCGAGCCGAATGTGAATCTCGGTGTGCCCATAATCGGATCGATTCCAATCAAGCTTATTATTACTCCCAGTGTTGCACTAATCAATCCTTTTAGGAAGTTCTTTGACGTCAAGGATCCGACAGTGGTAAGGCCGAAGAGGGCAAGTAGAAAGTAATCCATTGGCGAGAACTGTAGGGCAATCTTTGTAACTGGTTTTGCGAGTAAGGCCAGCATTATCAGACCAAAAAGAGTACCAACAAAAGAATAGACGGTAGCAACTCGTAAAGCCTTTCTGGCCTGTCCCTTCATGGTCATAGGAAAGCCGTCAAGTGTCGTTGCGACCGATGCGGGAGCTCCTGGGATGTTTATGAGTATCGCGGATATAGCACCGGAGAAGACTCCAACGACATAAACTCCCATCATAAGGGCCATAGCATCGTTGACCGTCCACGTGAACGTTACCGAAACAAGAATCGCGGTAGCCATTGTGACGGAAAGCCCCGGCATTGCGCCTACAACAAGTCCGGCAAAGGCACCGACAAATACCAGGAAAATGAACCTTAGATCTATCGCGGCGAGTATCTGTTCAACCATGTGCACATCACCTTCTCAAGGCAGGTAGACACTCAGTAGAACACCAAAGGCGTAATACAGGCCAAGAGTAGTCCCCACAGAGATTATTCCCAACAACCACCAACGCTTCTCTCCAAGTAGGAGCAGCATCGAGGCCAGGTAAGGAATTGAAATAGCAATGAAGCCAATCATCGGAAGAAGCCAGACATATATGAACGTAAGTGCCATTGAAATTGTAATTCTGAGCCAATCAACCTTGTCAAAACCACCCGATTTGAAACTCTTGCTTCTCACCGCCTGGAATATTGGAGATATTGCAAGCACTAAAAGTATTACACCCATTATCAATGGAAAGAGACCGGGCGCAAGTGACCAGGAACCGTAAGGGTTCATCCCAGCCGAGACTACAATTATGAAGACGGCGATTACAGCGAAGAAAGCTCCTTCGATTATCTGGAAATTGAGACCGCCACTCGTTTTTTCTTTCATAATAACCTCCAAAGACGGTAGACACGAAGTCTACCGTCGATAGATCAGAATCTCTCTATTCCGAAGTCTGCAGGACTATTGGGAGCCACTCCAGCGTCATAGAGAAGCCATGCAACGATCGAGGTCCAGCGCTTCCAGTATTCGATAACAGCGTCGCCCTGAACGTCGTGCATTCTGTTGTAGAAGCTTGACTCCGTGAATTCGATCCATCCCGGATCCTGAACTGCCTTCTGAGCGGCTTCGAGAATAACCTGTTTGATCTCGGGGGGAGTTCCTTCCTTTACAAGAATACAGTTTGGGAATGTCAAAGGCAGGTAACGCGCCATTTCGGGAATCGCGTCCGCAATTGGAGGAACATCTGGAATCGCAGGAGATCTCTCTCCCTTTGTGTAGACGGCAAGGGCTCTCAGATCACCGGTTTTCAAGTAATCGAGAACCGTGCCGATGTTGCCAAATGTGAAATCAACCTGACCGCTTATTGTTGCGAGCATGGCAGGGCTGCCACCGCCGAATGGAGTCATGGAAACATCAAGACCAACCTCTTCCAGCAGAAGTCCCTGGATGTGTCCGCTGGCCCCAGGGCCAGAGTATGACATCTTTATCTTTCCGGGGTTCTCCTTAATTGCGGTAACGAGTTCATCCATAGTCTGGTACGGCGAGTTGCCCGGAACGACTACCACTTTCGTATCTTCCACAAGCATCATAATTCCTTCGAAGTTATCGAAGCCAAGCTTGCCCGTTCCCATAACTCTGAAGACTCCTGGAGTCTCTGCCGAGAGAAGTAGCGTGTACCCATCTGCCGGCTTGGAGTAAGCAAAATCCGTTCCAATTGCTCCGGAAGCGCCCGGTTGGTTCAGAACGACAACGGGAACTCCCAGGTACTTCTCTAGATAAGGTGCAAATGCCCTTCCCACTCTGTCGGTGATCCCGCCGGCCGCCCAAGGAATAACGAGAGTTACTGACCTGTTAGGGTACGATGCAAGAACTGATGCAGCAATAACAAGAACTAGCGAAAACAGAAGAACTTTCTTCACAACAATCCACCTCCTCGAAATCGGAAAACGTTTGCCATTTCAATTAGATAGATTATACTTCATAAGATGGGGAAATTCCAAAAAGCTGAGACAGATATTTGTTTTCACCAAACTCTTAATGTATACTATTTACGAAAAGTAAAGAAGAAAGCTACTGTTCTTTTTACGAGAGTTTTTCACTTAGGCTTCTGTGAGTTTTCAGAGACATAATTCGAATTGTATCGGGGAAAATGGTCCATTTCCACGATGTTGGGAAAAGCTTTTCCAGATATTGGAGGCAATATGTGAGTGAAAGAGAAGCGATGATTTCAAACAATAAGGGTAAGATTCCAGTATACTGCCTGCTTGTATCGGCATATTTCTTTTCGTATTTTTTCAGGGTATCCGCTTCTGTAAGCCTTCCTGCGATTTCGACGGAATGGGGAATGAGTGCTTCCCTTGTCGGATTCATTTCCAGTCTGTATTTCTACGCGTACGCATTCATGCAACCGATAAGCGGCGCACTCAACGACAGATTTGGACCGCTTAGGATAGTTTCGCTAGGGATGCTTACAACCGGAATCGGGGCGCTACTTTTCGGTTTCGCTTCGAATCCAACGATGCTAGGTGTAGGTCGTCTTTTAACGGGCTTTGGACTTGCGCCAATGCTTTCCGGAGTGCTTGTTTACCAGTCGCACTCCTTTCACAGGGACAAATACTCATTCTTTTCGGGAATCACTTACACTCTTGGGAACTTTGGCGCGGTGATTTCAGTCGCTCCTCTTGCCTTTGCTCTCGACAAATTTGGCAGAAGAAATGTCTTCGTCTTTCTCGCCTTTTTGAATTTTGCTCTTGCAGCGTCTCTAATCGCTTTCAGGAGGAGAGATCCTGTGATCTCAATTGATGGCAAAATTGAAAGAAAAGGTTTTTTAGATAATCTAAAAAATTCATTCCGAAAGATCCTCAGGTCGAGGCAGCTAAAGCTGATGCTTGTCCTTTGGGGAACGTCGTTTGGTGCCCTGATGTCACTGCAAGGTCTCTGGGCTGTTTCCTGGTACCAGACTTCTTACGGTGTTTCGTATGGTACGGCGAGTTTATGGTCGACGCTGATAAGCATCGGAGTGATGGTCGGAAACTTTGTAGGGGCATACATCGCAAGGCCGGCAAGATTGAGGCTCCCTGCGATAACCGTTTCATGTGTTTCCTATGGTGCTTCGTGGGTTTTCTTCTGGTTTTCTATGAGGAGCCGGCTGCCGATTCTTATACCGGGACTGGTCGGATTCTTTCTGGGATTCTTTGCGGGTATAACCTACGATCATCTTACTGCAGGTGTCAACGATCTGGCAGCCAGAGGCCGTGGAGGTTCTCTCTTTGGAGGTATGAACCTCTTCACTTTCATCTCTGTAATCATTTTTCAGTCTGGCACGGGATTCCTGATGCAGCGTTTCTCTTCGAGTGGGGGAGCGGAGATTGACCTTGCAGCTTTCAATTCGACTTTTGGCATAGTTACTCTTCTGGTTATAATAAGCTTAGTGGCGTTGCCTTTTCTCAAGTCCTTTTCCGGTCAAGGAGGTGAAGTACTGTGAGAAAGAGCGACAGGGTTACCATAAAACAGGTTGCTGATTACGCTGGCCTCTCGGCCGCAACGGTTTCTCGGGTTTTAAATGGTTCAAGGCCTGTGCAAGAAGACTTGAAGATAAAAGTCTGGGATGCAGTCAAAAAGCTCAACTACAAACCAAATGTTGGAGCCAGATTCATGAAGGGCCAGACCACAAATGTCATAGGTATGCTAGTTCCGGATGTTTCCCAACCCTTTTTCAGCGCGATGATTGCGGGAGCCATTCTTAAGGCCGGAGAGATCGATCATGTAATAATTATCTCCACTTCCGACGGAAAGAGGGAACTCGAAAAAGCTGCGATCGACAGTCTCTCTCGAACGGTTGTAGATGGTCTCATCTACTGTCCGGTTTCCACCGGGGATCCTCTTCCGCAAATAGAGAGTTTCAAGGAGCTCCCAATTGTAGTTGTCGGAAGGCGAAACGTCTTCAAGTCTAAGCCTCATGTTTATACTGACAACGTTAAGGGCGGTTATCTTGCGACAAAGTACTTGCTCAGACTGGGAAGAAAGAGGGTTGGCTTTCTCGCCGGCTTCTGGTCCAGCCCATGTACCATAGACACGATTGGGGAAGTGGCTTCGAGCGAGGATGCCGGCAAATACACGACGCTCGACAGGTACATGGGGTATAGAAGGGCTCTCGAAGAGGAAAAAATAGAGTACGATCCCTCGCTCATTGTAATATGTGGATACGATTACGAGGCCGGTTACATCGGAGCGAGAGAGCTTCTTGAGAGAATGGTTGAAGTAGATTCAGTGATAGCGGCTAACGACCTTGTGGCCGCTGGTGTAATAGGTTTCTTGACTGATCAAGGTATCAACGTCCCTGATCAGGTATCTGTGGTGGGCTATGACAACAACCTCATCGCTCCGATAACGATTCCCACGCTTACATCCGTCGATCAGGATCCCAGAACCCTCGGGGCGGAATCGGTGGTTGCTCTATCAAAGATACTGTCTGGAAAGGAAGTCTCCGATACGATTATCGATGTCAAGCTTACGATAAGGAATTCCACAAGCGTAATGCATAAGTGATTGCTCCAATTGAAGGTTTTCAAGGGCCTAGCATCGCTGCTTTTTTATGCTCATTGTCTCCTTCGACCGCCTTGATTCTCCTTTCTGAAGGAGCCTGATCATTTGGAATTCATCTGTAAGACTATCTGTAAGAAGGCGCTGTTGAGAAGGGCTCTTTGGCTGACTCTGTGCAAGCAAATAGAATGTTTTGAAAGCTTCTTCTAATGACAGAGGCGATCCTTTCCATTGGAACGGAGGAGCATGATCCATTATCCTTCTTCTAAAGTCAAAGTTCGAAAGGGGTGATCGATTTGTATGGAAGAGCGATAGAATTTCCAGAGTCTAGCAAGTGGATAAATGTCGAGAGACCTCTGACCCTTGCTGATCTGAAGGGTTATGTGGTTCTGCTCGATTTCTGGACATACTGCTGTATAAACTGTATTCATGTCATTCCGGACCTCAAATGGCTCGAAAAAAAGTATGAGGATAGCCCATTCGTAGTAATTGGCGTCCATTCGGCGAAATTCGAAAACGAGCATGATGAGCGTAACATAAGAGCGGCAGTCCAACGATATGAGATCCAACATCCGGTAGTAATCGATAATGATTACTTCCTCTGGGAAAGATATGTGATCCGTGCGTGGCCCTCATATGTTCTTATTGGGCCTGATGGAAAGATACTGTCTAAGATATCGGGAGAGGGAAAGCGAGAATACCTTTCACATGAGATCTCAAAGGCTCTCGAAGAAGGAAAGAGGAAGGGAGTTCTTAGCGAGAAGAGAATTCCGGTTAAGCTAGAGCTTACCAAGAGTGAATCCAATCTCTCTTTCCCCGGGAAGATTGCCTTTGGCGACGGAGAGAATCTATTCATAAGCGATACGAATAACGATCGGATACTCTTAACGGAGCTTTCTACTCCTTTTGTGGCGAAGACAATAGATCAGATCGGGAGCGGCCTAAGTGGCTTAGAGGACGGGCCTTTTGAAAATGCGCGCCTCAACAAACCTCAAGGAATAGTCTACTCTAATGGCAGACTATACGTTGCCGACACCGAGAACCACGCATTACGTATCGCAGATATGAACCAAAGATGTCTAAGTACACTGTCCGGCGACGGATTTCAGGACAACGATTGGAATTACAATGGAGACGCTTCGAAAGCGAGACTTAACTCGCCCTGGGATCTCCAAACTGATGGCAGATTCTTGTACATTGCAATGGCGGGAATGCACCAGATATGGAGATTGGATCTTGAAAACAACACTATAAGTGCATTTGCGGGAAGTGGAGTAGAAAACATCGGCGACGGGCACCTGAAAGACGCTAATTTTGCGCAGCCCAGCGGTTTGTTTCTCGATAGAAACAGCTTATATGTGGCCGACTCCGAAGTCTCTGCAATCAGATTTGTAGATCTGGAAGCCGGGACGGTACAAACAGTTGCCGGAAGTGGTCTATTCTCCTTCGGTTATGTGGACGGGATTCTCAAGAGGTCTTTGTTCCAGCACCCTATTGGAATTCACGGTGAAGGCAGATTTCTCTACGTGGCCGACACTTACAATCACGCAATAAGGAAGATCGATCTCGGAATAAGGCGCGTCGAGACGGTAATAAAGAACCTAAGGGAGGGTACATGTACACTGAACGGCGATAAATGTTCAAGCCTCGGTCTATTTGAACCCAATGACGTCAAGTTTCACAAAGGATTACTGTACATAGCAGATACCAATAACCACTTGATAAGAGTCTTCGACGGCACGGAGCTGAAAGAACTTGTTATAGAGAGCCAAGAAAAATGGACATAGAGTCTCGGAGCTGGGGTATGCCATAGCTAGATGCGATTAGAAAGCCAGTCGGCTCCACCTGGCAAGTCGCAGTTCATGCGGCAGTCTTTGCTTTGCAGAGGTCATTGCCGACTTCGCCGGGCAAAGAGCCGTGAACGCTGATAAAATCACGTTGTTCATCAACGGTCCACCGTCCTCAGAAATCGATGAACAAAGGCAAAAGTGATGTTATTTACGGCAGGAACCGACGCTCGCTGGCGCGAGGAAGAATAGATTATTGGGCGCAATTTACTGAAGAACATCAATGGACTCAAGGCTATCGTGGTTTCTGTAATAGGGTCGAAGGGTGGAACAATGAGAGAGGTCAGATGTGTGGAGTAGAGGTATAAAGATCAAGATCGTTAAGAAAATCGAACAATGCGTCATCTGAACATGACAGCGTCCTGTGATTCTTAAGAACACAACATTCCGTCATCGGAACTTGATTCAGAATCTTGTGTTTATTGACTTTGACCAGAAACGAGGAACAGATCCTCGCTGTGGAAGAACGGGGTTTCTCTTTGGAGAACGGAGAACCACTCAACGGCCAACCAGTCTCTCTTGTTCTTCCTATAATGAACCTTCAATCCCCGACGACTGTATTTCAAAGCCCGGATCCCGAAACAAGTTCGAATGACTTTGTTTGTCTAGCTGTAAAACGTCGCATACCGTAATCTGAACTTGCTTCACCATCTCAGTCCTTTGTCAAAACCGAAACGGTCTAGTTTTAGTCGAGTTAGTGTCTCCATTTAACCCATTTAGCTGAGCTTCACTATTTCCAGGGTTGAGATATCTATCTTTCTTCCCTCGAGACTGTGAAAATACCAGCAGCCAGTGTCTGCGGAGTCGTTTCCGATGTTGTAAATCAGGTCCCATTTTAGCCTCTCGGTAAGTTCGCCCTTTTCAGATGATCCCAGAAAGTTAAAGACAAACTTATAACCTTTGTCTGGACTGACTCTGAGAAGTTTACCTGCCGGTTTATAAACAACGCCACCAAATGCACTATTAGCCCAGAAAGAAGCGTCAAGCGAGAGATCTTCAAACCTATAGTCTTTGCCGGACTCTTTATCGATCCAATCTCTGGGGTATCGTCCGTTATTCACGAAAAACTCTTGAATTAGAGTTTTCAGTCCTTCGCTTATTTCATTGAAGGTAGATCCGAATTCCGTGAGCGGGGCGATGAAATTTTCGCCTAGCAGACTGTAGTAAATAGTTTCGGAGTCAAGTGATTCTCTTCCTAACCCACCGTCAAGAAAAGTGAAGTCGTCTATTCCAAAGGGAATTCCCTGTCTTGAATCGACTAGGACATCCGAGACAGTCTCGAAGTCTACACTGCGATTTGTGAATACGAAGTAGTTGTACTCGCCATCATCGTTCTTCTTCCATGCGGCGCCGAAGGAACGGCCATCAACATTTCTCCCGAGTTCGCCGATAACTACGGGCACTCCCCCATCCAGGTAGATCTTACTTGAAAAAACACTAGAAAGCGTCTTAAGATCTTTTGCAACTGAAACGGCCTGTGATTTACGAAGCGTATTAACCCCTATAGGTGCAATGACAGCGATAAGGCCGGCAAGTACCGCGAGAACAATAAGCATCTCGATAACAGAAAACCCTCGTCTTCTACTGCACATGAAACAACTCATAGTTAAGTTCACTCACTCCCTCACCAATTCTGTCATTACCTGCGCTGCAATCTCGTGCCAACAGGGGATCTACGATTGTCAATTAAAGCACTTAAAAGATATTTCTTAGAAGTGCTTTGCATCTTTCTCATCATTGCTTATCGCGCTATGGCAACCATTGACTTTAATCACCTTTGGCCTGAGATAATCGCCACTCAACGGGAATAATTGGACTCGATTCTTCTTTGAACTCAGCACTGTGTCCTATATAATATTTAGTAAGAAACTATTACTAAATAATCAAATTGAGTTTCAGAGGTGCCCAAAAGTGATAACGAAGCCCGGTGATCTTAGGGAAAAGAACATGGGAAGAGTGATACAGCTTCTGCTCGCAAATCCGGATATTTCAAGAGTTGAAATCGCGAGGAAAACCGAACTCACCAAGACAACAATTTCTGCCATACTTGCCGCGCTTCTGGATCTGAATATTGTCGAAGAAACCCCCGGGTTGAAGACGGGTCTAGTTGGCAAAACACCTATCCCTATGAGAGTTAGGGGCGATGCTGCAGTAGCTATCGGAGTGAATCTTGCAAGGGGAAGCACGTCTGGAGTGGTCATGACAGCAAGTGGTGAGCTTCTCGAATCGGTGAGCAAAGAAGTCTCTAACCTGACTAGAGCAGATGCTACTGCCCATCTCTTTGAAGTCGTTCAGAGGTTGCTGAACAAATGTTTCAGAAATGGCATCGATGTCGATGCCATTGGTATTGGAGTTCCCTCTCCTCTGGACAAAGAGAAAGGTGTGATTTACGCCCCCTACGGTTTGAGCGACTGGAAGGATTTCCCGGTGGGAGAGATTACCCGCGAAAAGTTTGGTCTGCCCGTGTTTCTCGTCAATGATGCCGATGGCGCAGCCTTCGGAATGAAATGCTTTGGAAAATGCAGAGATATCAGATCGTTCATCAGTATGTATTTTGATGAAGGTGTTGGCGCAGGGATCATATTGAACGACGAGATCTACGGCGGAAGCTCCGGATATTCCGGTCAGATCAGTTACGCTCTTATCAAGAGCTTCTGCAACGGCCAAGTTGAGAATAGCCGGTTTAGTCTGGATACGGTTGTCAGTGACTTGAACAAGGAAATCGGAGTCAGCTGCGGGAAAATCGATGATTTCTTGGACAGGAGATTCAACGGTGGGCAAAAAATGAATTCTGTACTGAGTAGAGTGGGTGACGAACTCGGTCGTATCGCAGCTCTTGTTTCAAACATTGTAGGTCCCGAAGCAGTTGTAGTCAATGGGCGGCTTCTAGATTTTGGAAAAGTTTTCTTCTCGGCGCTAAAGGATTCGTTTGAATCTAACCTTTTTTCGAGGGGCAGTGTTCAACTCATAAAAGGTTTTACGAATCAGTTTCGAGCATTCTCTACGGGGGCTGCGAGTTATGCGATTTTCAGTTACTTGATGGATAAAGTGCTTTCAAACTAGCACTGAAAACTGAGAAAAGGGGGAATTTAAGTGAAAAGGAAAGTAGTTCTTTCGCTGTTACTGGTAGTGCTTATCGGAGTCTCCTCGTTTGGCGTAGTTACTCTGAACTTCATCGAGGTTCTCACCAGTCCTGCAAGAACACAGGTAATCAAGGAGATAATTGCAGATTTCGAGGCTAAGAACCCTGATATCAAGATCAACCTGATATCTCCTCCATACGAGCAGGCGGACCAAAGGGCAACTCTTATGCTCAACACGAACCAGCCACTCGACATTATCGAAGTCAGGGATTATACGGTGAAACAGTTCGTCAACAACGGAAAGCTAGAGAATCTCGAGAGCTACCTTGCCGGTTGGGAGCACAATGATACTCTTACCTTTGTCGCCAATCAGGCCGCAAGAACCGTCGATAACACGGCATTCATTGTTCCTCAGTTTTTCTTCATCAAGGGTTTATTCGTAAGAACCGATATTCTGGAGAAACTAGGCGTAAGTTACATTCCAAAGACTATGAGCGAGCTTGTTGAGCTATGTATCGACATCACTGATCCCGAAAAGAACCAGTATGGATTCGGGTTCAGAGGAAAATCATGGGAGTTTAAATTCTCAGATCTTATAGCCACTTCTTTCCTAAGCGACATCGATGCAACCAATATTTATAAGACGAAATCCGGAGAAGCCTATTTCGATGACCCCAGAGCCATCGAGGGTATTAAAATGTATGTGAGGCTTTTCGAGGGTGGAGTCCCTGCAGACGGAATCAACTGGGGATTCAACGAACAGGTGAATGCCTTTGTATCGGGTATCACTCCGTTCCTCATTCAGGATCCGGATACGGTCGCCCTTGTGGATGAGATGCTCGGTAGAGAGTATTACACTGTGGTACCCATCCCGGTAGGTCCCTCCGGCAAGGCCTATATGGACTACGGATTCAGCGGACTCGGAATACCCTCATATTCCAAGCACAAAGAACAGGCATGGGAGTTCATAAAGTATATTTCGAGCCCCGAGGTAAACGCATACTTCAGCAAGAGTTACGGTCCGCTTCCAATCCATTCTTCCACATATGAGAATGATCCATACTTCAGTTCCGGCGTCTATACGGCATGGAGTTACATGATGAGTCACCCGGAGAAGTACATCTTCGCGTCCTATCCTCTTGACTCCGAAAAGTGGCCGGGTTGGCCGGAGATTCACCAGCAGGACATGCAATCTCTGCTCCTCGGTGATACCACAGTCGAAGCCGTTGCCGCAAAGTGGGCCGAGTACTGGGAAGACTGATAAAAAACTGAAAGATACTGACTGATTGACGATTCGGCACGGCGCAGAGACAGTTCGAGATTTGCCCGCCGTGCCGTTTTTCTAGAGCAGGCAGAGAGATGTTCTGAGAGGTGTTGATTTTGAGAAAGAATTTCTGGAAGTTTTTCATAATGATGATTCCGGCTTTCATCCTTCTTATAGTCTTTACTTACACACCTATTATCCGTGGCGGGGTTATGGCGTTTCAGCGCTATAACATGTTTGACCTCTCTGATACTGGATTCATTGGGTTTGGTAACTTCAAAGCGATCATAACCGACAGAAATTTCGATTTCGTAAGAATACTGATCAACACACTTGTCTGGGTCTTTTTCTCTTTGATTTTCCAGTTCGGCCTTGGCTTCGGACTGGCACTACTAATGAGAAAACCCTTTAAGGGGAGAGGAATCTACTCGTCTCTCGTTTTCTATCCATGGGCGGTGTCGGGATTTGCCATAGGTCTCATTTGGGCGTGGATGTTCAACGGTCAGTTTGGGATAATCAATGACATTCTGGTAAGAGTTGGGATTATTAGTAACCCAATAGGTTTTCTGTCAGATCCTAAGTTTGCCATGATGTCGGTGATCATCGCAAATGTTTGGTACGGAATTCCTTACTTCGCAATCATGTTGCTTGCCGCACTCCAGTCCGTTCCGAATGAGCTGTATGAGGCTTCGAGAATAGATGGGGCAAATAGGTTTAAGCAGTTGTTCAAGATCACGATACCGTACATTAGGCCGACAATCGTTAGCACGGTCCTGCTCAGGACGATGTGGATAATGAATTTCCCGGAGATAATCTATGGAATGACCGGCGGTGGGCCGGCCAATTCAACTCAGATACTGGCGACACACATGATAAACAGAATCTATCAGTTCTATGACTACGGTCAGGGAGCCGCGATAGGATTCATAATCATGTCCATGTTGTTACTGTATGCGATTGTTTTCCTGAATATCTCCTCCCGTAAGGAGGTAACTGTATGAAGACAGTCATGAAGGTGCTCGGTAAGGTCTTCAAAGTCATCGCTCTAGGGCTGTATCTGATTGCGGCTCTACTACCTCTTTACTGGGTTGTTGTTACATCCCTCAAGGGCCCCAGGGAGATCTACACATTTCCTTTGAAATACCTCCCTTCAAAGCTTTCCTTCGAAAGCTATTCGAAGTTGTTTGGCTTTGCTAACTTCGGAGTTTACTTTCGAAACAGCGCAATAGTGGCGCTTGCGGCTGCTTTAGCCGCCATGCTAATATCTATGTTCAGTGGATATGCACTGTCGCGAATTCGAGCGAAGAGATTCAGAAACGGTACCTTGTTAGCCATGTATTTCACTCAGATGGTTCCTCCGTTCATTCTGATGGCTCCTCTGTTTGTCATGCTGGCAAACTACGGTATGACCGATAGGCTTTCCACGTTGTTTATCCTATACGTAACCATGGTAATTGCCTTCAGCACGATCATGTCAAAGAGTTTCTTCGACAGGATACCGGTTTCACTTGAAGAAGCTGCCGTGATCGATGGTTGCAATACTTTGCAGGCGCTCTTCAAAGTGGTATTTCCGCTAACGAGGCCCGGACTTGCAGCGATTTTCAGTTTCGCCTTCGTGAATATCTGGAATGAGCTTTTTCTGGCATCGATGTTCATCTTCTCCGATGAAAAGATGACTGTCCCGGTAGCGTTGAACTCGTTCATTTCTAAGGCCGGGATAAGCTGGGACGTTTTGAGCGCGGGACTTGTTGTTTCTCTCTTACCAACTATGATAGTTTTCGCCTTTGCACAGAGATATATAATAGCCGGACTTACCGAAGGCGCTGTCAAAGGATAATGATTGGAGGATCTTGAGGATGGAAAAGAAGTACATAACTGAGATTTTGCATCATCTGGGTGAAGACGATCTACCTTGTGGGGCGGTAAATCCTCCCATATTTCAAACTTCGATCTTCTCTTTCAAGGGCTTTGACGAGTTCTCAACGGCCCTTTCAGACGAGACGAACCATTTTCTGTACACCAGAGGAAACAACCCTACAGTAAATATTCTCGAAGAGAAACTGGCTGCGCTGGAGCACGCGGAGAGGGCAAAGCTTTTCGGATCTGGAGTTGCGGCAATCGTTTCGAGTATTTCCGCTTTCTTGAAGAGCGGTGATCACATAGTAACTGTCAAGGACTGCTACAGCTGGACATCCACCTATGTAACCCAGTATCTGGCCAGATTTGGAGTGGAACATACCTATGTGGAAGGTAACGATGTGAATGAGATCGAGGCAGCTCTTAAACCCAACACGAAGATTATCTATCTCGAAAGTCCCACTACTTTCACTTTTAAGCTGCAAGACTTGACGGAAGTATCTTCACTGGCCAAGATGAGGGGTGTGAAGACGATAATAGACAACACCTGGGCGACTCCCATCTACCAGAATCCGATCGATTTTGGAATAGACCTGGTAGTCCATTCCGCATCCAAGTATCTGGGCGGAAACAGCGATGTCGTAGGAGGAGTTGTAGCAGGGTCCGATGAGGATGTCAGAAGAATATTCGAAAAAGAGTTTCTCAACACTGGAGCCGTTCCCGATCCCTTTGCTGCCTGGCTTATTCTGAGGGGGATCCGGACTCTGCATATCCGGATGCCCGTGCATTTCCAGAACGCTATGGAGCTCAGCAGAAGGCTACAGAAGAGTGAAGCCGTCGAATCCGTTTTGTATCCGATGCTCGAGAGCTCGGAGCAATATGCGCTTGCCAAGAAGCAGATGAGGGGAGGATCGGGCCTCTTCTCGTTTAAGCTTAAGACCCGGGATATCGACAGGATAAAGAAATTCGTGAACTCCCTGAGATTTTTCAGGAGAGCCGTCAGCTGGGGCGGATATGAAAGTCTGATCTCTCCGTACGCCGTTTCTCACAGGGACCCCGGTGACAATGTATCTCTGATAAGGATTCATGCCGGTCTAGAAGAAATTGAAGTCCTTTCGGAGGATCTCGATAGAGCCATGAAAGAGCTCGGCTGAGCTGGAATTTCGTTAATCGAATACGCGGAAAGATAACTTGTGAAAGACTGGAGGGGGCACCGTGTATCATTCTAGAAATGAGTACTGTACAAGGCTTAGAAAGGAACTAGCAGAGCTTTTCCCGTATACTTTGATCGAGAGAAAAGCGATTGGCGGATGGAGATTCAGTGATTTCGGCGCGGAAAGACCGCCCGAGAAAGGCTGGAAGGAGATCTCCGTTGGCTACCGGTGGGATGAGACAAAATTCCCGGTGTGGTTCAGAACCTCCATAGAGTCAGAAAAACCTGAAGACGGAGAGAGGCTCTTCCTCAAAGCGGTTCCCGGAGGAGAAAGTCTGGTCTTGATTGACGGCCGTTCTTTTGGTGAGATAAATGTATATCATCAGTTTCTGGACCTAACGGAGTTTGCTGATGGGAAGAGCCACGTAATTGATATACAGACAGTCCCAAAGGGGCTGCTCGGTACTCACTTGCCCGATCCGGTCTTTGAAGGCGCCGAACTGCTCCTTCAAGATAGATTCGTATCAAGCACATATCTCGATTTTACGGTCGCGATCGAGGTTCTTGAGGCAACCAGAGATGAATTCCTCTCAGAGAAGCTATTGAAAATCATAAGCGACTGCCTCTCCGAGATCGAGCTTCCTAGATCTACTGATCAGTACTTTAAGACGGCCCCTGACAATCCGACTCTTTTCGGGCACCATACATATGGAAGCGTAAACGAGATCTGGCAATCCCCAAGGTTTGAGAAGTCCGAAGGAAACAGACTGACCGACAATTATCGCCACACGGTCATGAAGGCCCGTGAGAAACTCGCGAGTAATATAGCCAGCTTGAGAGACGAGCATAGTGCGGTGGGCACCGTTCATGTTACCGGTCAGTCACACATTGACTATGCCTGGCTTTGGCCGATAGATGAGACCAAGAGGAAGATAAGAAGGACCTTTGCCAATGCTGTGAGAATGATGGAGAAGTTTCCGGAATTCGTTTATCTTCAGTCTTCGGCTCAGATGTACATGGATTTGAAGGAGAACGATCGCGATCTCTTCGAGAGGGTAAAGGAGAAGATTTCGCAGGGCAAATGGGAAACGATCGGCGGAACGTGGGTTGAGAGCGACTGCACTATTTCCAGCGCCGAATCACTTGCCAGGCAGTTTCTATACGGCCAGATGTTCTTCGAAAAGGAGTTCGGTATGAGATCTTCTGTGGCATGGCTTCCTGATGTCTTTGGCTTCTCCTGGACACTTCCTCAAATCATGAAGGAAGCGGGAATAGAATACTTTTCGACGACCAAGCTGAAGTGGAATGAGAAGAATCGTTTCCCTCTCGACCTCTTCTTGTGGAGGGGGTTGGATGGCAGTGAAATAGTCTGCCATTTCTTCGATAACCCTCTCGGGGGTTACAACGGAATGCTTAATCCAGAAGCGATTCTTGGCACATGGGAGAACTTCCAGGATAAAAGAGTTTACGATAAGACAATAACCACCTTTGGCTACGGCGACGGCGGCGGCGGTCCGACAGACGACATGGTCGAATACTATGAAAGGCTCAAAGAGTACCCTGGCATGCCGAAACTCGAAATGGCCCCCTTGACGAAGTATTTCAAGGAGTTGCCTTCCACTCTGGAACTGCCCGTTTGGGACGACGAGCTGTACTTCGAGCTGCACAGAGGAACATATACTAGCCAGGCAAGAACAAAGAAGTTGCATAAGGATGCGGAAGACGCTCTATACAGATTGGAAGTCGTCGGTGCAATAGTCTGCAGTAGAGAAAAGTATCCACTCGAAAGAGCCAGGAAACTTTGGGCGACACTTCTTCACAACGAGTTTCACGATATTCTTCCCGGTTCATCAATAAATGAAGCTCACATCCAGGCCGAAAATGAACTTGGCCAGTTAATCAGAGAGGCAAATCAAATAACCGGTACTCTACTTGACCCTGCCGGCGATGGAAACCCTTCATTCAAAACCGTAATCAATGTTGGGTCTTATCCTCAAAAAGCAATATTTATTGACGATAATGAAATGAATCTCTATGACGGGACGGGCAAGGTTCTGGCAAGCCAGAGAACATATGACGGAAGATTTGTTTACAGCTATGATCATGATATTCAACCCTTTTCGAGCGAGGTTTTCGAGTGTTTCGGTGGGAAGGTCGAGGAACACGCTATGGAAAGCGATCCCGTCCTTGAAAACAGCTTTTTGCGTGTTGAAGTAAACTCCGATGGAAGTGTTTCCGTTTTTGATAAGCAACTTCAAAAAGAAGTAACCTCCGGCCCAGGGAACTGTCTCTACGTATACAAGGACATTCCAGTTGCTTGGGATGCATGGGATATCGATCACGATTACAAGATATCTGGCAAGAGACTGACCGCCCTCGACGTGAGGACGATTGAGAGCGGTCCGGTGAGGAAGGTTGTTCAGGCGAGATACGAGTATGAAGGAAGCTCAATAGTGCAGAGATACATTTTAAGTGCCTCTTCAAGGAGACTGGATATTGAAAACGATATCGACTGGCACACTAGAAGGACTCTTCTCAAGGCTCACTTTCCCGTCAGCATTCTTTCTAGAGAAGTAAGATGTGATCTCTCCGCGGGATACTCAAGGAGAAGTACGAGGGTTCGAAACACCTTTGAAGATGCCCGATTCGAATTTCCGGCTCATCGCTGGGTCGAGCTGGAAGAGCCAGGTCTTGCCGTAGCTATTCTCAACGACGGCAAGTATGGTCATTCCTGCAACGGTTCGGATATATCTCTTACACTTCTTAGATCGCCCATTTATCCCGATTTCTTTGCAGATGAGGGAAGGCATCGTTTCACCTACTCGTTGTTCTCTCATGATGGAGAGGATGCTGTCAGGGTGGTCGAGGAAGCCGAGGGCCTTAACAAGGAGATGATCAAGATTAACGGAAAGATAGATCTTGGAACAGCCGTGATTCAAATCTCAGCGAGAAACCTCAAGGTACTTGCCTTGAAGCATTCCGAGAAGAGCGGTTACGTACTCCGGCTCGCTGAAGTCGAAGGGAGGCGGGGAGTAGCAAAGATCAGTACTGCACTGGCCTTTGAACGATGCTGGATTTCGAACGTTCTCGAGGATAAAGTGTGCGAGCTCCCGGTAATTGACGGTAAGGTCGAGCTTCCCTACAGGCAATTCGGTCTCCACACGCTCAGGTTCGAATGAGGCGAGATCATGAAGGAAAGCGATGGAGTTGATTGAAGAAAGAACCCTCCTTGGCATAGATGTGGGAGGTACGAAAACGGCCGTCGTTCTGGGAGATGAAGCTCTCAACATCCTCGCAAGAGCAGAGTTCCCGACCGAACCAGAGCTCGGTTTTCAGAGCTTCATCAAGAGGCTCTCTTCAGAAATCATCGGTCTTACAGGAGATTTGATTCCATCCAGGGTGGGAATATCCGTCGGAGGTCCTATGGATTGTAAAACGGGTACTTTGTTCAACCCTCCTCACCTTCGATGGGGAACCGTTAACATAGTTCAGCCGTTGGTGGAGCGTTTTGGTTTCTCGATAACGATCGAACACGACGGAAGAGCCGGTGCACTTGCCGAAGGCATTCTGGGGGCCGGCAGGGGCTTTCTAAACATTGTCTTTCTGACTCTGGGAACCGGCCTGGGCGCAGGCATAATTATCAATGGGAATATTTATAGTGGATCTACGGGATTGGCTGGAGAGGTTGGTCATATGAGAGTAGCCGTGGATGGTCCGTCGCTCTACGGAAAGAACGGTTCATGGGAGTCTTTTTGTGGTGGTACGGGAATTTCACTATATGCGCATTACAGATTTCCTGAACGGTTTAAGCGGGGAACGACTACTCAGGATATTTCACACCTTGCACTGAAGAAGGATCCTAACGCCATCACCGTCCTTGAGGAAAGCGGAGCATACTTCGGGAAAGGTCTCGCCGTGCTGCTGGATATTCTCGACCCTGACAGGATAATTCTCGGTAACCTTGCCTGGCGCCTTCCGAAAATCTGGCTTGAGGCTGCTCTAAAGATGGCAGCGGAGGAAGCGCTTATCGGCGATGAGGCGAGAAATCGGGTCGTTATTACGGAGCTCAAAGACAGGATTGGTGACTATGCCGCTTTGATTGTGGCAAGCGGAATGGGAAGAAGGAGATAGGAGATGGAGTTTAACCGTGTAGCGCGTATGGCTTTCGAGGAGAGCATGCGAGTAAAGAGTGAGTTTATCGACAAGTATGAAGAGCTGATATACGAGGTTGCGCGCAAAATAGCCAGAAGAACGGGGAATGGCGGAACCGTCTACCTGATGGGGAACGGTGGTAGTGCGGCAGATGCAGCGCATCTAGCGGCTGAACTCGTAGGAAGGTTATATCTGGAAAGAAGTCCGATCAGGGCAGTATCGCTACCCAGTAACGACTCGATTCTCACGGAAATCCCAAACGACTTTGGATATGACCAGGTCTTTTCCAGACAGCTCGAAGCCTTTCTGGCAGAAGAGGATATTGTGATTGCAATTAGCACTAGCGGAAAATCGACAAACATTTTAAGGGGACTGAAAGTGGCGATAGAGAGACGTTCGCTGCGAGTTGGATTAACGGGGAAGACTGGCGGCGAGATGCCTGGCTTATGCGACTATCTGTTCAAAGTAGACTCTACTGACATTCCCAGGATTCAGGAAACGCACATAACTCTCGGTCACGTATTGTGTCAGCTTATCGAGGCGATTACCGTCGGAAGAGAGTAGATATAGCTTAGTGAGAATGGAAGGTGCGGCGATGAGATACGAGGGTGAGTACACAGTTTTCGATACTTCTAATGTGAAGGTGTATTCTTTGTTGGACAGACCTAGTGAGGTGTCGATATCGGATCTGATAGACATAAAGGAAATAGTAAATGAGTCTGATGGCTTTAGGTCACCAGAACTGGAAGAGCTTTCCGGGAAGGTGCTTGAGGCAAAAGAGAAGGGTTTACCCGTTATTGTTTTCTGCGGTGCGCACGTAATTAAGAACGGAATGGGACCGCTGCTTTCGTCGCTTATGCATGAAAAGATCATTACTGCCCTTGGGGTGAACGGGGCTTTTACGATACATGATTTTGAACTGGCTTACTGTGGAAGGACCTCGGAAAGTATTCCGAATGCTCTTTCTAGAGGGCTTTTCGGCTTCGCAGAAGAGACAAATAAGTATATTAACAACGCACTGATTCATGGAAATAAGCTCTTTCTTGGATATGGAGAGTCGATGGGCAGACTTCTATCCGGAGAAGCGTTTCCAGAAAAGATTGACTGCATGTACCCGGAGGTCTCAGTCCAGTACAATGCGTATCGGGATAGTATACCGCTTTGTGTTCACTCAGCAATGGGAACCGATATATACCATATGACACCATACTTCGACGGTGAGTCTCTTGGAGGATGCTCGGCAAGAGACTTTCTCATATTCGCGAATGAAATTTCAAAGCTTGAAAAGGGCGGGGTGTGTATAGTGATAGGCTCTGCAGTTATTGGTGCTGAAGTCGTTCTGAAGGCAATATCGATGGCGGCAAATGTTGGAAGACCTCCAAAGTTAATCACAACGGCCAGCTTTGATATAAGAGATGCAGATCTAGATGAGGCTTCGAAAAATAACAAGGAAGTTGCTTCTTATTACTTCAGAGATGTGAAATCGATAGTAACGAGAATCCCGAATGCTTTTGGTGGAAAAGGTTATTACATAAAGGGAAATCATAAAGAGACTCTGCCATCGTTCTACAGATTAATTATGAAGGGAATGCCATGAATCAAGCTTGGGAAAGGAAAGCTAGGGTGCTCGTAGTCGGGGACGTCTTCCTGGATAAGTATGTCTATTACGATCCCAATCTGTCGAGGCCGAGCCTTGAAACCGGTCTTATGACGATCACGGGAGTGAGAGAAGAGTACTCTCCCGGAGCGGCCGGTAATGTGGCTAAGAATCTTGCCACGCTTGATGGGAAAGTGATTCTCCTCGCCCCAGTGGGACTCGACGCTAGGGCTGTCGAACTGGAGAGGGAGCTCAATCGTTATGGGATTTGCACGCAGTTCCTTGTGAAGTCGGAAAGACAGGTTACCCCTCTGTACATGAAATTCATCAATGCTTTGACGGGGAAAGAGGATCTGCCAAGGCTTGATATTCCCCCGGCCGGCCTAGTCGAAGAAAACAGGCGGAAGATTGTCGAAATGTTAGAATTTCTCGTTCCTCAGGTTGATGCCATAATTGTCCAAGATCAGTCTGAAATTCCTGGAACAGGCTGTATAGACGAAGAGGTAAGAAAACAACTGATTGTGTTGCGAAAGCTATTCCCGGAGAAATTATTCGTCGCGGATTCGAGAAACTGGCTCGAGACCTTTTCAGGTTTTCTGTTGAAGCCCAACCTTGGTGAATTTTCTCAGATCCTTGAAAGAGCAGGCCTTGTAGATGACAATAACAGATGTCCTGATCAAATACTGGTTCAGAAACATCTCGCTGAGGTTTCAAAACTGGTGAGTTCACCCGTTGTAGTAACCGCCAGCGAGGATGGCTCGTTCTGCTTTAAGAACGGTATTCTGAATCGAATATTCAATCTCGAAGGAGAAGTGAGGGATGTCTGCGGAGCTGGAGATGCATTCATTGCGGCCTTGACTTTGGAGTTGTGCGTTAAGAAAGTCTCGTTATTGGACTCAGCCAAGACGGCCACAAAGGCCGCTTCGCTCTGTGTTTCTCAGAAAGGAACGGGGGTGTTGTTGAGAGAATCAATCTCAAAGCTTGAAGAACCTAATGCTTATAGAGTCGAAGATCCGTCTATCTTCAGGAATACCCGAAGGTTGCCTGGGAAGACAAGGTATGTTCTCTTTGATTTCGACGGTACCATTTCCCTTCTAAGGGAGGGATGGCAGCCGATTATGAGAGACCTCATGATTCATTTTATTACCGGAGATAGAGAGATTGAAGAAGAGACTCGTAAAAAGATAAAAGAAGAAGTGAATGACTTCATAGCCGAAACTACCGGACTCCAGACGATTCTCCAGATGGAAGGCCTTCAAAGACTGGTGATCGACTACGGCTTTGTTTCTGAGAAAGAGATTCTTAATCCTCATCAGTACAAGCAGGTCTATACTGGGCATCTGAAAGAGATAGTCAGAAAGCGGATCAATGAGGATTCAAGAGACAGGTACCTGGTTTGCGGTTCACTGGAATTTGTAAAATCACTTCATGAAAGGGGAATTACTCTTCTTGTTGCTTCAGGAACCGATCTGGAAGACGTTATAGAAGAGTCGAAATATCTGGGAGTTTATGACTTCATGGGCGGAGGTGTCTATGGAGCTTTGAGCAGCTTCGAGGAGTACTCGAAGAAGAAGGTAATACAGAGACTACTGACGGATAGGAAATTGCAACCCGACGAGCTGATTGTCATAGGAGATGGTCCGGTTGAAATTAGCGTGGGAAAAGAAGCCGGAGCCTTCACCATAGGGGTGGCTTCAGACGAAAGGAAAGGTTTCGGCTGGAACAAAGAGAAGTTCAATAGACTTAAGAGAGCCGGCGCCGACGTTCTTATTCCCGACTTTTCCCCGCTTTCTGCACTCATAGAGCTTATCTTTCCGTAACGGTCCATGACACAGAAACAGCATGAAAAGGGGATGATCCTCTGCACGCATTTTAGAAGGTTCCGATAGCTCCGACAGTCCTTTCTTCAGAACAACTAAAGGATCGTCGTGGATGGCTTTGCTATGGCTGAAGAGCAGTAGATGAGATAACTGTTCTTTGTTAGCGTATCTCAGATGATCAATTCAGGCTTCCGCAGAAAAGCTCGGAAGGAGTCTAGGTGTCGTAAATTTGCTTCAATACAGTCATTTTGATAACTATACAGGGAGAAATCAGCTTACCGAGAAGTCGATGACAGTTGTCTTAATCTATAAACGGGGGACGTATTCTCAGAACTAAATGGCAATTTGATCACGAATTGACCAGTTCAAATCTGCTTAAGAATCACTACACTGGATCTTGTTTCAGTTTGCTTCCCAATTTTCTCTTCTCCGGAAAGGTGAAAGAATTTTGGGATGAATCTAACTGGCTTTTAGAGAGTAAATAACGGGATCTTTACTCATGAGACAGGAATGATCTTTGCGAAGAAGTGTCAGAGGTCACTCAGCAAGTCTGCATGCCCCGGTAGAAAGTGGTACTCTGATGGGTCTTTCTTAGTTGTAAGCATTCTTCTGTTCTCTGCAAGAGAGTTGATATAATTTAGAAGAGGGGGAATCAGTCGGAAGCGTATAACTTCAAGGAGGTTCCGTGATGAAGACGAAGGGTGGCTATTCAACTATTGTAGCGATATTCGGTATTCTTATGGGAGTAATCGCGATTCTGAACTATTTGTTTCCGTTGAATCATATGCCTTTGCCCGACGGCCCCCATAATGTTGGATTTCGTTCCTATGAAGTATCTAATCCTCAACCGATGAGTGTTGCCGGAATCAACTACTCCGATCCTGGTAAGATCCGTCTCGAGGTCTGGTATCCCGCTGGAGATGTTTCCACGGCTCCGAGAAAGGGATGGATAGATAACGATCCTCTGGTCTTTCAGGGCTTCGAAATAGTGACCGGGTATCCCGAGGAACTCTTCGAACATATATATCGGGTAAAAACGAATTCCTTTATCGATGCGCCTCCCGTGGACGACTCGTCGACCTGGCCGATCATAATCTTGCTTCTTGGATGGTCTTCTATAAGCGAGTTGCATACCTCTCTTGCAGAATCACTGGCAAGCGCCGGCTATCTGGTGGTGGGTATAGAACATCCGGGAGCCTGCGCGGTGGTTTCATTTTCGAACGGGGATGTACACTACTTCCTCGGCAATGATCTTCTTGAGAGATTGCCTGAAGGCACAAGAGAGTCAAAGGTTAGAATGCTGTCTGAATACCTGGCTCGCGATGTAAACTATGCCATCGAATACCTTAATGGAATGAACGAAGACCCCTCTTCGGATTTCTTCGAAAGGCTTAATATGAATGAGATCGGACTGTATGGACACTCGGGAGGAGGTGCGGTTGCCATTCAGTATGCACTGGCTAATAAAGACGTTCCCATGGTTCTTGCCGATCCGACTCTCGAGGGATTTTCGGTTCAAGAACTGGACACTGCGTTTTCAAATAAAATCCTGCTTATGTCAACTGAAGAATGGGAGCACGGTATCAGCGAGGAGTACTCTTCAACGATTGCGAAAGAGAGAAACGAGTCCCTTTACAATCTTCGCATCTGCGGTATGAGACATGTAGATTTCGCGATGGTCAGAAATCTTTCGCCGCTGACATTCTTCTTCGGCGAAACGGGAAGGTTCATGAACGATGAAGATGCAATTGGATATCTTGACAGCGCGGTAAAGCTCTTCTTTGACAGTGTTTTCTTTGGCGGGGGAATAGAAGAGTTATTTGCTCTTTCCGAGTCCGTTCCGGAGTTTTCTATGTGAGAAGATCGCTCTCTTCTTCACTCTATGACCCCTTGTTGATCAGTAGTTCTGCCATATCGAAGTCGAAAGCAGTCGTAATCTTCGGATTAGGAGCGATCGAGTTTACAGTGATCACCTGTCCACCAGATCTGACGAAAAGCTGTGCGTCATCCGTAGACGAAAGTATGTTTTCTTCAACCGCCCTTTTATGGACCTCCAGCATTTCATCATATGGAAAAGTCTGTGGAGTCTCTGCCAGTCTTAAGCAGTTCCTGTCCGGTACATCCAAAACTTCGTCGTTCCCCACAAGATAAACTGTATCGTTTACTCCTTCCGTCACTACCACCCCTCTACCTGGAGCGACAAGCCGAAGGAGCTCTGGAATCTGACTACGAGAAAAGAAGGGCCTCACTGCGTCGTGAATCATTATTGCTTCTAAACCGACTTCTCTGCATGAGAGCAACCCTTTGTATACTGATTCCTGTCTGCTCTCTCCACCGGGGACAACCATTACCGAGTTCAGTCCCCTCTTCAGAAGTATTTCCTTCGCTTTGTTTATCCAGTCTCTGTGAACAACCAATACCGTGGAATAAACAAAATCAGATCCATGGAATATTTCCACGGATCTGACAAACATCTCTTTTCCACCGAGAGTCATAAACTGCTTTGGAAGGGACGATTTCATCCTTCGTCCGGTTCCACCTGCAACTATGATTGCTCCGGTCTTCATTTCAGTAAATGAACGACCAGCCCACTTCGCAGTTTTGGCTCGAACCAGGTTGATTTTGGAGGCATGATCTTTCCCTCATCGGCGACGGCAAGAAGCTCTTCCATCGAGGTGGGAAACATTGAAAAGGCAACTGCCCAGCCATTGGTTATTCTGTTTTCGAGAGCCTTTAGACCTCGAATGCCTCCAACGAAATCAATCCTCGAGTCCTTTCTCGGATTATCGATTCCGAGAACAGGGCTCAAAAGGTTCTTCTGAAGTATGTCGACGTCCAGACTCGAGACCGGATCATTTTCGTCAAACGTACCCTTTTTGGCGGTGAGCTTGTACCACCTTCCCATAAGGCACATGCCGAACTCATGTCTCATGGCAGGTTCATACGGGTCTTTCGGAGCATCCTCGACTTCAAAGACCCGCCCAACCTTTTCAAGGAACTCGTTTTCGCTCATTCCGTTCAAATCCTGAACTACCCTGTTGTAGGCCATAATCTTCAGATGAGTATGTGGAAAGGCAACTGCCATGAAGAAGTTGTATTCTTCATTTCCGGTATGTCCGGGATTGCTTTCCTTCAGAAGTTCTCTAACTCTGGAGGAAGAGGCCGCCCGGTGATGGCCGTCGGCGATGTACATGCAGTCGATCTCCTTAAATGCCTCTCGAATTTCTTCAACTCCATCCCGCTCTTTCACCGCATAAAGTCTGTGTTCAACATCGTTTTCATCGATAACACGCATGGAAAGAGGTAGTTTCCTGGAATAACTCTGTAGGAGAGTTTCGAGCTTCTCGTTTGATCTGAATGTCAGGAAGACCATTCCAGTATTCGCGTTTACCGTTTTTATGTGTTTTATCCTGTCTTCTTCCTTATCCTGTCTGGTGAGCTCGTGTTTCTTGATCAAGTCTTTCTGATACTCATCAACACTTGCTCCTCCAACTACTCCGATCTGGATATGGTCCTTCATCTTCTGCCAGTATATATAATACAGTGGCTCTTCTTCCTGTACCAGGACTCCACTTTGAAGCATCGTTTCAAAGTTCTCTCTTGCCTTCTCGTACACTAGATCGCTGTAATGGTCTGAGTCCACTGGCAGATCGATCTCAGCCCTGATAACATGCATGAAGCTCTCGGGATTTCTCCCGATCTCTCTGGCCTCTTCAAATGAGACAACATCATAAGGGGGGCAATTGACCTTCTGCTCGATTCCTTCAGCGGGTCTCACTGCCCTGAATGGCCTAAAATCAGACAACGTCTATCCCTCCTCAACAAAACGTTTATAGTAATTTCTCTGGAGACTGAATATCTCTTCTCCTTCATCGTCGTATCCCTCGTGCGTGTGGCCGAGGACGTGGAGAACACCGTGTATCAATATGTAGTAGAGCTCTTCTTCAAAGGAGTTGCCAAACTCGCCGGCCTGTTCAGAAATTCTCTCAAGCGAGATTACTATATCACCTACTATCTCCTCTTCCAACCCGTACTGGAAAGAGAGGACGTCCGTTGGTTCATCTCTGTGTCTGAATTCTTTATTTATGCTTCGAATTTCAGAGTCATCTGTGAAAAGGAGATTCAACATTCCTATCTTCCTTTCTCCAAGCTCTGCCTTGACGACCTTTTCTACAATATTAGATATTCTGCTCTCTTCTATCTTCTTCGATGTCTTGTTTTGAATTTGAATCTCCATTGATGGATACCACCTTTTCCGTAGTTTCTTTTGGATACTCGATCCTTGGTTGGTTCATGTTCATGAGGACCCTAGTAAAGGCTTCAATGATCTTCTCTAGATCGTCCAGATCAAGGCCGCTCTGGTCAAGCTGCCTCTCGTTGTAGATTCCATTGACAATCTCCTCGACGAGTTCCTGGGTCTTTGCAGGTGTGGGCTTTTTGATGCTCTTGAATGCAGCTTCCACCGAATCGGCCAGCATAATTATCCCCGACTCTTTAAACTGTGGCTTAGGCCCCGGATATCTGAAATCGTCGCTTCTCTCTTCTTGTCCAATGTTTTTAGCTTTGTGAAAGAAGAATTTCTTGACTCTCGTTCCGTGGTGCTCTTTGATAACGTCTTCAACAAGAAGCGGAAGCCTGTACTTTCTTGCCTGCTCGACCCCCTGTTTCACGTGTTCATTTATCACTAGGTTTGACATTGAGGGGGTGAGGTTATCGTGAGGATTCATTCCCTCCTGCTGATTCTCGGCGAAGTACTGGGGCCGTTTGGACTTTCCGATGTCATGAAAATATGATGCGACTCTGGCCAGAATTGCATTTGCTCCGATTCGCTCGGCCGCCGCTTCTGAAAGGTTTGCAAGAGAGATGCTGTGGTAATACGTTCCTGGCGCATAAATCGACAGGTTTTTCAGAAGTGGGTGAGAGAGATTGCCCAGTTCAAGGAGACCCGTATTCGAGTAGATTCTGCTTGCATACTCAAGATAGGGAATGATTCCGATAGCAATAACTGACGATAATATTGGGTTAGCAAAAGCTATCAAAAGATCCACCGCGTTTATGGACTCACCCTGAAGAGACATCCTGATCGCATTTATCGCCACGAATATCAAACTGACTTCGAATCCCGCTCTTGCTATTTCAATCCTTCTCTCTATAGCTCTTGTCGTGAGGGCAGTCGCCAATACGACCACTGACAACAATATGAAGGTTTCCAGAGAGTTGTCGAGATTTGCAGATGCAAGAAACGACATGAACAGCCCGCTGCCAATGCCTTCCTGATAGCCTATCAGTATGGTAACCATCGAAACACTCAAGAAGATAGGTGTCATTTCTGGCAGAAGCGTTTCATCTCCCAAAGAAGGAACGAAGGAATTAACGAAAACACCGAAGGACACTACAGAAAAGAACGTTATTCTATATGCGCTGTGAAGGTTGAAGTACCTGTTACTTCTCACGGACCTTTCCGCAAAGATGTACCAAAGAATTGCCGATCCAACGAAATACAGAAAAGGTTTTGAGGGAAGCGAAAGGAACGGCAGTCTGTTTAGTAAAGCAAGGAACACAGGGAAGACTATGAAATTAGTGAGATCCTTTATGTTCAGAAGTCTCTCGAGGGGAAACTGGACCTTTGAGAGATCACTTTTCTTCAGTTTTTTCTTCTCTCTCATATTCATCGTAGGCCTTTATAATGTCCTTCACCAGAGGATTTCTTACTACATCCTGGTCTGTTAAATAGGAGAAGCCGATTGTGGCGACCGATTTCAAGACTCTCTGCACTACGACAAGTCCCGATCCGGAATCCCTTGGAAGATCAATCTGAGTAATGTCTCCGGTGACAACTACCCTCGATCCAAAACCGATTCTTGTCAGGAACATTTTCATCTGTTGATAGGTCGTATTCTGAGCCTCATCTAGAATTATGAACGAATTGTTCAGAGTTCTTCCCCTCATATATGCAAGCGGAACGACCTCGATTATCGAGCTATCCCTGTAATAGGAAAGCTTCTCAGCCGGAATCATCTCCATGAGTGCATCGTAAAGGGGTCTCAAGTAGGGATCGACTTTGTCTAGAAGTGTGCCCGGAAGATATCCCAGTTTCTCTCCGGCTTCGACCGCGGGTCGAGTTAGGATTATTCTCTGGACTTTGCCAGACTTCAAAAAGTCAACGGCCATGGCAACGGCAAGATACGTCTTACCCGTCCCTGCAGGACCGATGGAAAAGACCAGCTCTCTTTCTTTCATTGTCTCCATGTAGTTCTTTTGCCCGATTGTTTTAGGCCTTATTCTATTGGAAAGTAATGTCGTTTCCTTTACTTCGTTGTAGACTCCCTTGAAACTATCATCATCTTCATCGTGCTGCAGGTGTTGATCTACAATGTACTCGAATTCCCTCCACTCGACTAGATGACCGTCTCTGCTCATTTGAACTAGTTCATCAACAATCTTTTCAGCTATGTCAATCCCATTACCGTCCTCACCCTTTATCCAGATTTCGTTACCAATTATAGAGATTCTTACGTCGAGTTTTTTCTGAATATACTTCGCTTTTCGATCGTACTCTCCGAAAAGCTCGGCTACTTCAACTCCCATGGGAAGACTGAGCTTTCGTACTGCCAAAAGAACACCTCCTACTCCAGAGATTATACATTAATATTCTAGGATAAGGAGGTTTTGAAGGATCGCCCTTTCACTCGTCGTCGACTTCAGTAGAATGATCTTTTATGTAGCTGTTGGCCTCTGCAAGAAGATCTCGTATTCTTCTGGTTGTCAGTCCGAATTCCTTTGAAAGCTCGTTCATGTTGTTTCCAAGGACCTCTGAGCGTTGCACCAAAAGTTCATGCGAAACACTCTTGTACACCTCTTGAAGGAAGTCTTTATATGTTGTGCCATTCAACATTCTTGCCACCATTGCTTCTTCGGCTAGAAGCTTGACGTTTTTCGACATCGAAGAGTTTACTGAAGCCTGAACAACATCGTTTACTGCCAGGTATTCTTCGATCATATTGATCAGCTCTCTCACATTTCCCGGATAGCTGTAGGAAAGGAATCTCTCCTTGAGATCTTGAGGAATGTTCTCAAACTTCACGAGATATCCCTTTTTTTCAAGAATTGCATCAAAGATCTGGGGAATATCGGTCTTCCTCTCCCTCAGGGGCGCTAGGTCGACCTTTACGGCCGATAGTCTGTATCTAAGGTCATTTCTTATAGCAGCATCGTCATACCTGTTGGTCGCGGTGATGAAGCGTACGTCAACTTTTATGGGCTTGGTGGCGCCGATCTTGAAGAACTCTCGGTTCTCGGTTATCGCCAAAATCTTTGCTTGGAGGTTTAGGGGCATATCTCCGATCTCGTCCAGAAATAGTGTTCCGTCATTAGCCTGCTCTATAAGACCGACCTTCTCGGCAGCCGCACCTGTGAAAGCCCCTTTTTTGTAACCGAACAGCTCACTCTCGAGTAGGTTCTCCGGGATGGCCGCGCAGTTTATTGAATAGAAGGGTCTAGAGCCCCTGGGGGAGAGTTTTGCGATAATCTCGGCAAGAAGATTCTTACCAGATCCGGTCTCTCCAAGAATCATTATTGAACCATCGTAGAACATCGAAAGAACGATCATTTTCTTCATCTGCAGTACCCTGTTGCTGTTCCCAATGATCTTATCTAGATTCTCGTCGATACTAGACGTAATTTCCTGCACTATTTGTCTTGGACTCTTATAACTGCTCAAAACACGATAATAACCCTTGAACTCCTGTCGCTCTTCCGAATAACCTCTAATAATGAAAGCTCTAATTGGATTGTTGTTGATGAGAATAATATTGGTAAATGCAAAAATCCAGTCATTAAGGACATCTTCGCTATACTTGCTCGCATCTATGAAAAGTATCGTCGGCATCTCCTTGCCCAGGCCGACAAGGTAGTCAAAATCAACGTCAAAAAGGCTTTCAAAATACATTTCGCATTGCATGGATTCAAGGTTTTCACCAACCATGATTTTTCTGTAGAGCAAAATTACACCCCCAAATGTGAAGAGTCGTCTCTGAGATTATACAATGCTAGTCAGTACGAACAGTAAGACCCGACTACTGTGAAAAAAGTGAAGGTAAAGAGGACCTTACAAGAAGGTATCCGCGTTTCAGCCTTCTTTGTTTTAAATTAGACTGATACTATATAATTAGAGCATAGAAGAGGAGGTTAAGATGGACTACAGAGACCGTTACAGAAAGTGGCTCGAGAGCCCGGCTATCGATGAGAGTACTCGCGGCGAACTGATATCGATTAAAGATGATGAAACGGAGATAAAGGATCGATTCTACAAGGAGCTCGAGTTTGGAACCGCAGGCTTGAGAGGCAAGTTGGGCGCTGGTGACAACCGGATGAACAAATACACTGTTTCGAGGGCGACACAGGGTCTGGCGAATTTCATTCTTTCAGGAGACCCCGCTTACAGAGAAAAGGGTGTGGTTATTGCCCGCGACTCGAGACATATGTCGAAAGAGTTTGCAGAGATCTCGGCAGCCGTTCTTGCGGGAAATGGAATAAAGGTGTATATCTTTGATGACATTAGGCCTACTCCGCTCCTCTCTTTTTCTGTACTCCAGCTTTCCACTGTAGCGGGGATAATGATTACCGCAAGCCACAACCCCAAGGAATACAATGGCTACAAGCTCTATTGGGATGATGGCGCCCAGGTCCTTCCCGAGATTGCTGATGAAGTCTATACTCAAATGCGTAAAACGGAGTTATTCGTGGGGTCAAAGACGATTCCACTTGAAATGGCGAGAAAGAAGGGTTTGCTTGTAGAAGTGGGCAAAGAGCTCGATGATCTATACATTTCAAAAGTCCTGTCCTTAACTTTGAGAGATTCCGAAGACGAGCTGGACAAGTCAATAAGGATAGTCTACACGCCCTTGAACGGCACTGGGAACATTCCTGTGCGTCGTGTGCTGGATGAGAGAGGTTTCGAGAACGTCTTCGTAGTTCGCGAACAGGAATGGCCCGATCCCGATTTTACAACGGTAGGATACCCAAACCCTGAAGATATAAAGGCCTTCGCGCTCGCCAAGAGACTCGGTCTTGAAAAGGACGCTCATATCCTACTTGCAACGGATCCCGATGCAGATAGATTGGCAGTAATGGTCAGAGATGACGACGATTATGTCGCTTTGAATGGTAATCAAACCGGAGCGCTGCTGGTCAACTATCTTCTTCTTTCGATGAGTGAGAAGGGCTTGCTTCCGGAAAATGGATTCATTGTGAAATCAATAGTAACGGGAGATATGGCGAAGGTAATTGCCGAAGGATTTGGTGTCAGGACCTATGAGGCACTCACCGGCTTCAAAAATATTTGCGGTAAGGCTCTCGATATTGAAGAACGAGGAGAGGGAAGATTCATCTTCGGTTATGAAGAGAGTATCGGATACGTAGCAGGGAACTTCGTAAGAGACAAGGATGCCGTATCTACTTCGATGCTTCTATGTGAAATGGCAGCGTATTACCTTAAGGCTGGAAAGTCACTTCTGGATGTCCTGGAGGAACTCTTTGCAAAATATGGAGTCTTCTCCGAAAAGCAGATTTCGATCGTTCTTGAAGGAGTTTCGGGACAGAAAAGAGTCGAAAGAATAATGAAGGAGTACCGGAAGAGCTACCCTTCCGAAATCGATGGTTCGAAGCTTACTCACTATCTCGACTTTTTAAGCGGTGTTGATACCGATATTATGAACGGGAAAGAATCGGAGACTGGAATTCCCTTTTCTAATGTGATCAAATTCTCTTTCGACGACGGTTCCTGGTATGCCGTTAGACCGTCGGGAACTGAGCCGAAGCTCAAAATATATATCTACTCAAGATCAAAGAATAAAGAGGAAGCTTTGTCAAAGGTAGACAGGATCGAAAGGATTGTTCTTGGCAGAATAGAGTCAGTAGAGTAGACCGGCTTGCCTGAAAACGCCGGATTGGAGGCAGCAAACTGAAAATTTCTAAAACCCTGATTATGATCTTCCTTGCCCTATGGGCTCTTTCTTACATACTCGGTGTGATTTTAACCGAGGGCTCTATAGCAGAACATGAAGGATATCTCTATCGTGCCGTTTCCCGTAGTCTTCTCTGGCCGATCATCATCGTAATCCATTTTCAGTTTGTTAGAAAGTATGAGAAGGCAGATTTCGACAACGTTTGGCTACTTTCGCTTTACGCTTCTTTCACTTTCTGGATCATCTTTTCTGCAGTTGGAATTAAGAGTATCGCCATGATCATGGCGATTCCGATCTCCTTTCTTTCGGCTCAGTTTCTGAGGCTATCCAAACCCAGTTATGGTCGAATACTGAAGCACATCAAATCGAGCTATCTTGGAAGTATTTCCTTTTCCTTTAGTCTCGTTATACTGATTTGTAGCCTCTCGTTATTCTTTTCCTCGGAAGCCGCTTCCGTGCTGCTTCTCTTTTTGCTTCTAGTTCCGGCAATTATACTTACCCATTTCAAGGCAGACCTCCTTTCGGGAGGTGTTTTCGCCTGGTTCTCATTTGCTGTGGGATTCGTCAATCTCGAGCTCTCAAGTTACATAACGGTCGCCGGTTTTTCCCTGGGAGCGATCTTCCTCCTCCTTGTGAGTTTTTCGATCTTTATCGTAAAGGAGGACCCATCTAGAAAAGTCTTCGCAACCGTTAATCCCACAGAACCGATAGATGAGGCTGAGCTCAGGATCGAATTAGATCAAGAAGAGACTAGATCGAAATCACGCCCCTGATTACAGTGACTGCCTTTCCCCGAATCAGGATTCTTCTGTCATCTAGCAGCTCAGTCTCGAGTTCTCCCTTTCTAGCCGAAAGCTGGCAGGCCTTCAGCTTCTTCTTGTTTAGCTTCTTAGCCCAAAAGAGACCAAGAACTGTGTGTGCCGATCCAGTAACCGGGTCTTCGTCTATACCAACCCACGGAGCAAAGTATCTGGAGTAAAAGTCATATCTCTCGTCACCCGAGCACGTAACGATAAGACCTTTTGATTGTTTACCAAAATCTGTTTTCAGAAGTCTTTTGGTGTCAAACGAAAGCGTCTCAAGCTCATCTTTTACCGGGATTTCGTAGAGCAGTTTTTCCGTACCTGGCGAATAATAGGCATTGCCTTCAATCCCAATTATCTCCCCGATCCTTCTGTCTAGATCGATTCTTACGGGATCCTCGGAAGGGAAATCCATCTCAATCATTTCATCGACAAGCTTCACTTTCAATCTCCCGCTGAGTGTTTCGTAAAAGATCTCGCCTTTAATACCCAGCTCCGTAAATTGAATCCACGCAGTTGCAAGAGTTGCGTGACCGCACATTTTGACTTCCGTCTTTGGCGTAAACCATTTCAAATTGAAAGTATTACTCGTTCCTTCAGGCCAAACAAATGCAGTCTCTGAAAGATTCATTTCCGATGAGATTTTCAGGCAGAGATTTTCATCTATTTGCCCTTCCAAAACACATACTCCGGCGGGATTACCTGAAAAAGGAACAGCAGTGAATGAATCAACCTGATAGATGTAGTGCATTAGACCACTCCTCTTTACCTATGTCGTAAACCGAATGTTCTTCAGAGCAAATTTTACACTTTTCGCCTTTACTCCTCAAATGCTTTTATATTCAGGAGTAAGTAGGAACTAAAAATGCTAAGAGATCAAGTTTTCTGTATTTTGCAACTTGGCCCACCGAAACTCACAACCGATCTTCTCCGACAGGGATGAATCGATAACGACCTTTCTTCTTCTCTCTCGTAGGCTAAGCATATGTCTCCATGCTCTTCCCAGAGTAGTCTCAAAGGAATATTGATTGATAACCTTCGAAAAGGAACAAGGGAGGCACTTCCGCCGCAATGAGCAACTGACAAGATCCGGTTGGCTTTGAGCATAAAAAGCTTTCCAAGGGTCAACAATTCAACTGAACGACAAGGGGTAACCAAGTGGAGCCCTGAAAGGCGATCTTCAGAAATTCGTCATAATCGGACCGTGCAGCTGCCAGTGTTTGATGATAAAATGTTGTTGAGACAAATTCTCAATAAGGGTGATGTAGATGGTCGTTCCTCTGTCAAGCATGTGCGAAGGAGAGAAGGGTAAGATAAGAAAACTGGAGCTACCGCCTGTTACAAGAGAGAGGCTGTGCGGTTTGGGTTTCGTCACTGGAGAAGAGATCCAGCTCGTGAAGGTAGCACCTTTCGGAGATCCTAAGGTTTTTAGAATCAAAGGAAGTGATATTACCCTTAGAGACGATATTTCTATGTGGATTCTTGTCGAAACTTCTTCTTTCCCTCTCTCTTACGTTTCAGAGGGCGATTATTGGGTAAGTCTTATTAACGGCGGCATGGGTTTCAGGCAGAGGCTCAGGATGATCGGTATAGAAGAAGGTATAAAGATTTCGGTGATCGGTAATCTGGGGAAGAGAATTGAAGTTAGTGCAAAGGGTATTCGTTCAGTTCTTTCCCGTGGACAGGCAATGAGAATTATTGTTAGGGAGAGATAGACTTAGTCGTGGAAAACCAGGCCGATGCTATTGAGTCAAAGAAAATTAAAATAGCGCTTCTCGGAAATCCTAACGTTGGTAAAACCAGTATATTCAATGCGTTAACAGGTTCAAGGCAGATAGTTGCAAACTGGCCGGGTGTTACAGTCGAGAAGAGAACCGGAGTAATGAAGCTCGCCAACCATACAGTTGACGTGGTCGATTTGCCCGGAACATATACTCTTGGGGCTACCAGCCTTGATGAAAGAATAGCGCGAGACTTCCTGATAAATGAAAGGCCTGATGTAGCCCTTGTAATTGGAGATGCCGTTAACCTTGAGAGAAGTCTCTACCTTTTGCTTCAGGTGTTGGAGCTTCGCGGTGATGTAGTACTGGCTGTCAACGCTATCGATGAAGCGAGAAAAGCGGGATTTGAAATAGACAAGCATGAGCTTTCGAAGCAACTCGGTATTCCTGTTGTACTAACTTCTGCCGTTACAGGTGAAGGCATCGAGGAATTGAAAAATACGCTGATTAAGAGCGCAAGGAGCAGCAGTCATGTCCATTATCTCTTCACAGATGAAATAGAGGCCAGTCTTAGAAACCTGTCCGATAGAATAAAGGGAAATGCCTCTCTTTCCGCTTTTGACCAGCGTTGGCTTTCCATAAAGCTTTTAGAGAGAGATAAAGAAGTCGAGAAATTAACAGGCATAAGCCTGGACTATGATTATTCGATAGAGATCGCCGAAACGCGTTATAAATACATCAAGAGAATTCTCTCTTCTTCCGTCAAGGGAAAGGAGAAAATCGGCTGGAACCTTTCGGAAGCAATCGACCACGTCATGACCCATAAGTTTCTTGGGATTTTGATCTTCCTCGCAATCATGTATATTGTTTTCCAGCTGACCTTCACTATTTCGGGCCCCCTTTCTATAATGATCGAAAATCTACTTGATGGTGTTGGAAGTGTCGTGGGCGGCTGGATCGCTATAGACTGGCTCAGGTCACTTGTCGTTGACGGCGTAATTGGAGGAGTCGGGGCAATCTTAGTGTTCGTGCCGAACATATTCATACTGTTTCTTGCCCTTGGAGTTCTCGAAGAAACCGGCTATCTACCAAGAGCGGCATTCGTAATAGATAAGCTTATGTATGCAATGAAACTCAGTGGTCGCTCTTTTATATCGCTCCTGCTTGGCTTCGGTTGTAATGTTTCATCGATTATGTCGACAAGGTCCATTTCAGAACCCAAGGAACGTCTCGTAACTATTCTGGTCTCTCCGTTTATATCTTGCAGCGCAAGGCTGCCGGTGTACGTACTGATTGCAGGCACGTTCTTCGGAGTCAATGCCGGCATAGTCGTCTTCTTCCTTTATCTGCTAAGCATAGTGATAACAGTGCTTTCGGCCCTTCTAATCAACAAACTGTTTTTCAAAGGTGAACCGTCGACGTTGATTATGGAACTTCCAAGATACAGAAAGCCCAGGTTGACCTCAATAATGCTTTATACATGGAACAAAGGGCGACACTTTCTCGAGAAGGCGGGCACGATAATACTTGCCGCTTCAATAGTGATCTGGATTTTGACATACTTTCCGACGGAAGGAACGGGAAGTTTTGCCGCCACGATAGGAAAAGCCCTTGAACCTCTCTTCGTTCCGCTGGGATACACGTGGGAGATGATAACCAGTCTAGTCTTTGGAATAGCTGCAAAGGAAGTTATAGTTTCTTCTCTTACGACTTTTTTTGGCAATCCCGGCGTGAGCGGCACTTCTTTAGATATTATGAGAACCATCATTAGTCCAGAGATCGCCTTAAGTTTCCTGGTGTTCGTTCTTCTTTATGTACCATGTATGCCGACACTTGCGGTGATTAAGAATGAAACGGGAAGTTACAAGTTCGTCTTCTTTTCGGCTTTTTACAGTCTTGCGGTCGCGTATGCGGTTGCACTGATCGTAAGAGTTGTTGGAGGGTTGTTATGAAGGAGAGGGTGATAACTTTCTGGCTTTTGTTCGGAGGAACTCTTTTGGCGACTCTTTCTGTAAACTCCTTTTTCGGCCTTCTTCTGACCAAACGTGAGCCTTTCCTGGCAATGATTGCTGGAATTAACTCAGCAATCTACTTCTTAGGGTTGGCAGAGAAAAGAAGCGACCTTAGAAAGAGGTATTCGCATCTTCTCGTTGGTAGTTTCTTCTCATATGTACTTTCTATCTACCAGGTCCTTGTTTTATTCAGCATTTGGCTTGGAGGACTACTCACTTCAACCTGCCTTTTGGCATTCGATGAGATGAATCTTCCTTTAATAATCTCCGGGTTTGCATTATCCTTTCTTTTTGACTTCGCAAAGAAGCAGTTTGAGACGAATAATCTCTAGAGAATTTTGGCTGTGAAAACCATCAAACACTATTCATCTTAATATGGTAATATGATTTGTGTTATGGAGGTGATTGCATGGCACTCGTTTACGTGGTCGATGACGAGCTAAATGTAAGGCGAATCGTCAAAAAGACCATGGAGAACGAAAACAACGAAGTCCATACTTTCGTGACAGCAGAGGAAGCCCTGGAAGAAATCGAGAAACGTAAGCCAGACCTCCTATTTACCGATATTAGTTTGCCTTCGATGAATGGAATTCAGTTTCTAAAAGAACTTAAAAATAGAGGTTATTCAATACCTGTAATAGTAATATCTTCGGATACTTCCCCGGAATCGATGAGGAGCGCTTTCAAAGCGGGAATTGTTGATTTCTTGACTAAACCATTTACGCCGCAGGAGATCAGGGATGCGGCAGAACTTGCGCTTAGAGAAGAAGACAGCATCTACAAACGAGCAAGGGAGATCAAGAGACTGATTGAGGAAGGGGAGACGGCGAAGGCGGAGTCCCTAATGGGAAACCTTTTCTCCGACTTTCCGGGTTCACCCTTTCCACATTTTCTTTACGCTCTTCTTGTGGCCAAAGACAATCCCAGAGTAGCCATAAAACATCTGAAGGCCTCGCTCTCACTCGATGAGGATTTTAAGGACGCTTCCGACGAGCTTAAGAAACTAGAGGAGTAAAAAATGCCTTTCATGAAAGGTGCGATAAAAAAAGATGAATACTATGTAGTGATTTTCGGTTGTGGGCGGCTTGGTTCTAGAATGGCAAACTGGCTATCTTCCTTGGGGTGCAGTGTCGTCATTGTCGACAGAAATGAATCTTCTTTCGATGCCCTGTCAAACGAATTCACCGGCTTCAATATTCTGGGCGATGCAACGGAGCTCGACGTGCTTAAGGAGGCCAAGCTTGACAAGGCAGATGTTGCCCTTGTGCTTACTACGGACGACAACACAAATCTCATGGTCTCGATGTCGGCAAAAGAGTATTTCGAAGTACCCCGAGTTGTCGCAAGAGCTTATGATCCTAACAACATCAAGATGTTCTCGGACTTTGGAATAGAAGTGATTTGTCCAACTCTCCTGGCTGTTGAGAGTATTAAGAGCGCATTGTATTTCATCGGCGGTGACGACAAATGAAGATTGTTCTAATTGGCGGTGAGAAGATTGCCTACCATCTCGCAAGAAGATTCTTGACCAAAGGCCACAACGTTATGCTAGTCAACAAGAACGAGAGGTTCTGTGACGAAATGGCAAAGAAGCTCCGTGCAATTATCGTAAGGGGTGATGGAAGCAAGAGGTACGTTCTCGAGCAGCTTGAGCTTGACCCTACCGACCTCTTTGTCGCTCTGACTCCTTACGATCAGGATAATCTCGTCGCCTGTTTAACGGCTTCGCGCGTCTATGGGATCGAGAGACCGGTTGCTATGGTGAATGATCCAGACAACAAAGCTGTTTTCGAAAAAATGGGGATAAAGAGTGTGGTTAGTCCGACTGAAATCCTTGGTGTCGCGCTTGAAGACAGCCTTTTCAGAGAACACATAACGAATCTCCTCCCTTCTTCAGAAAAAGTCTCTATTCTAAGAATAGAGATGACTGATAAGTCGCCTATACTGGGAGAGGCGATTAAGGACATTCCTCTCCCTGATGAAAGTGTTATTGGAGCAATAGTAAGAGAGGATGAAGTTGTTATCCCAAGAGGGAACACTGTGATTGAAACGGGAGATGTTCTTCTAGTTCTTAGCAGTCCAACGGTACAGTCTTCAGTTTTCGAAACTCTCCTGGGAGAGGTGTAAATGTTTCTAAATCTTTTGAAACAGCGATACAGGCTTGTCTTTGGGTACCTCGGGAATCTATTTGTCTTCTTTCCCATTGTGCTGCTAATTCCACTACTGTATTGCATATGGAATCCCGAAGACTTCCTACAGAGTCTCGCTTTTGTGGAGGCTGCTTCGATCAGTTTTGTGATTGGGATGACGTTGAAGCTGACTATGAAGGTCCGGCCAGGATCTCCGATAAGTGTTCAGGAAGGGGCCATAGTGGTCTTGTTCTCCTGGGTGATGGCGATAATCCTTTCGGCACTTCCCTTTATTTTTGCCGGATACTTCAATTTTACCCAGGCCATTTTCGAGTCTACAAGCGGCTGGACTACTACGGGTCTGACTCTCGCAGATGTCGAAACGATTCCTGGCACCTTTCTTCTATGGAGAAGCATGATGCAGTATCTTGGAGGAGCAGGCATCGCAATAATTATGATGTCCGCGATCTTAGGACCGGCGGGACTTGGACTCTATAAGGCCGAAGGCCGCATGGACAATCTTG
The DNA here is from genome assembly GCF_000147715.2 of Mesotoga prima MesG1.Ag.4.2. NCBI lineage: Bacteria > Thermotogati > Thermotogota > Thermotogae > Kosmotogales > Kosmotogaceae > Mesotoga > Mesotoga prima. The sequence continues at coordinate 1,542,988 of NC_017934.1, forward strand.
TGCCGAATATCAAGAGTTCGACGCGGACAATAACGACAATATATGGTTCCTATGCTGTAGCTGGGATAATAATGTATAGAATCGCAGGGATGAATCTTTTCGATGCCATAAATCATTCTCTAACCGCCCTGGCGACCGGTGGGTTTTCCACAAAGGCCGGATCGATCGCAGAGTTCAACAGCGTTTCAGTCGAGATTGTAACCATTGTTCTGATGCTGCTAGGAGCTACGGGATTCGGGATTCACTATACTATCTGGAAGAGAAACTTCAGAGCGTTCTGGAAGAACGGTGAGCCAAAGCTGATGTTCGTCATACTGGCGATCTTCACGCCGTTATTGATGACAGGCACGCTGTCCATTTTCTACTCCTCGGGCGCAGAGCAGTTTCGCCACAGTGTTTTTCAGGCTGTTTCGGCATTAACTGGAACTGGTTTCTCTACAGTGGACTTAGTGCCATGGAATCATTTCGGGATATATTTGGTAATTTTGCTCATGATATTCGGGGGAGATCTCGATTCAACATCTGGAGGCCTGAAACAGTACAGGCTGTTTGCTCTCTTAAAGATTTTATGGTTGGAAATTAGAAGGTACTTCCTTCCGAAAGATGCGATCCTTAAAGAGGAAATCTGGAAGGGTGAAACGAAGAGGTATATAGACAACTCTCTGGTCAAGGAGATCCTGCTCGTTTTCTCCCTGTATTTCCTTACGTATGCCATTGGAACTGGCGTGTTGATGGCTTACGGCCACTCGATGGCTTTTTCAGCATTTGAATATGCATCTGCCCTTAGCACTGTTGGTCTCTCGGTTGGAATAACAGCTCCTAACGCCCCTGCCGGGCTGATCTGGGCCGAAACAATTGGCATGTTTCTGGGAAGGCTCGAATTTCTAGTCGTAATATATGCTATAACTAAACTGATGAGAGACGGGAGAATCTTATTAAGAAGACGGAGGAATGCATAATATAATGATTACCAGAATTAAGGGTACCCAGGATATAACCTTTGACAATATCGGATACTGGCACTATGTGGAGGAGGCAATTAGAAGTATCTCGCACAGATACTCCTTCACTGAAATACGGACTCCAATCTTTGAAGCTACGGAGCTTTTCAAGAGAAGCGTCGGTGAATCAACGGACGTTGTCCAGAAAGAGATGTATACATTTGAAGACAAGGGCGGCAGATCGATAACCTTGCGGCCGGAAGGCACCGCAAGTGTCGCAAGGGCCTTTATCGAGAATTCTTTAGTGAATCTTGGTGCTCCAATAAAACTCTTTTACAACGGTCCCATGTTCCGTTATGAAAAACCTCAGGCAGGCAGACTGCGCCAGTTCCATCAGTTTGGTGCGGAGATACTGGGATCCGAGAGTCCGTTGGCAGACTTTGAAATAATCGAGATGGCCAATAGTTTTCTTAAGGAGCTGAAGGTAAGTAAGACAAAGCTTTTCATCAATTCGATCGGTTGCCCCAAATGCAGGGAGGATTACAAAACTGCGCTCAGAGATTATTATCGGGACAAACTGCCAGGAATGTGCACTGATTGTAGACGAAGATTTGATACAAACGTATTGAGACTTCTCGATTGTAAGATAGATAAAGAGCTCGCTAAAAAAGCTCCTAGCATTCTTGATTACCTCGATGAAGACTGCAGGAACCATTTTGAGGAACTCCAGTGGTATCTAGAGAAGGCTGACATTGAATATGAAGTCGACCCTCTCCTTGTCCGCGGACTTGATTATTACAGCAGAACGGCCTTCGAAATCCGCTCTTCATCACTGGGAAGTCAGGACCAAATCGTTGGTGGAGGTCGTTACGACGGTCTAGTCGAATACATAGGAGGAAACAGCTGCCCGGCAGTTGGATTTGCGATAGGGCTAGAAAGAATAGTGATGCTCTTGAAATCCGAAAAGGTAAATGTGAACGTCCCCAAGATCCCTCAGGTTGCAATACTGGCATTTGGCAGAGAGGAAAACATCAGGGGATTCGACTACTCCAGAAGACTACGTAAGATGGGCATTTCAACTTACGTTGATGTTATGGAGAGAAACATGCGCAACAAAATGAAGCATGCGGCAAGAATCGGCGCAAAGATCTCTTTGATAGTTGGAAAAGAAGAGATTGAGAGAGACATTGTGACTGTCAAAATTATGAGCGATGGGTCACAGTTTCAGGTAGACAGCGACTATATGTCAGATTATGTGGTCGATAAATTAAGAGATATTTCGTAAACCGGCCATTTTATGTTGTCTAATAAAGAAAAATGATAATAATCGCCGTTATTCACCTATAATACCTTGAATTTTCTCCCTTGAGTGTGTTATTATCTACTTTAGTAGAAAATCATGCCCAGGAGGTTTTTCATATGAGCAACGAAGAGATTCAAACTTTCCTTAGTAAAGATCCAACGATTCAGGACCTTCGTCGTTATGCAAAGATGATGGGGATCAACTTGAAGAGAACGATGAAAAAGAAGGATATCACTCGCGTCTTAAAGAAATTTGCCCAGAAGAGCAGGCAGACGTCGAGCACTACTACTGCAAAGAGCAGTCCCTCAGAAATACTTCGCCCATCTAAGCCTGTAGATGCCCAAATTCCTTCATCGTATTCACGTGACTTTGTCGTAATTCACCCGGTCAATCCCTACTGGGTTTACGTGATGTGGGATATGTCCAGCTGGACTGCAAGAAGCGTTTCAGATCATTCTTCAAAGCTTCTAGTGAGAGTGAGTGACATTACAAACATTATCTATGACGGTAAGAACGCTCACAGATTCAAGGAGGCCAACATCTCCCCCGATGCCGGAAACTGGTACTTCCAGGTAGATTTTCCCGATGCAGACTACATTGCCGAGATTGGGTACTACGTCGGTGGCAACTTCAACAGTGTTTTAAAATCGAAAATCACCAGAACACCTAGAAATTCGCCAAAATTTTCCGATTACGAAATCTGGGTAGACCTCAAAAAGGGATCGAGGAAAGAGTACAAAGCATCTCATGAAGAGCTCGTCTTCGAACGCGCGACTAAGTCTTCTGGGCCAACAGGCAATCCATCTTCTGAGGAGTTCATTAAAACTATCTCGAAGAGCAAGAGCGGGAGATGATTGAATGGAAAGAGGCAGATTGATTCTCATGCTCCACGCACACTTGCCCTTCATAAACCATCCTGATTTTCCAAGCTTCATGGAAGAAAGGTGGCTTTTTGAAGCAATTACGGAAACATACATTCCTTTGCTTCAAGTATTCAGAAGGTTAAAAGATGACAGTGTGAACTTCAGAGTGACAATGAGCATAACTCCACCTTTAATGGAGATGCTTGCCAATAGAGATCTGCAGAAGAAGTACATCAATTATCTAGATTCATCCATCGAATTGGCCGGGAGCGAGATTTCGAGAACGGTCTCGGAGCATCCAGCTGCGAATAGACTAGCCTTACACTATTTGAAAGAGCTCCAGGAGATAAAAAGCGTTTATGAAGAGTGCAACAGAGACCTTGTTGGAGAGTTTGCCCAGCTCCAGGAAAGCGGAGAGCTGGAAATCGTAACGTGCAACGCTACTCATGGTTTTCTTCCCCTTATGACAAACTTCCCGGAGACAATCAATGCGCAAGTTGAAATCGGGGTGCAGTCTTACAAGAGACATGTGGGAAAGGATCCGAGAGGAATCTGGCTTGCGGAGTGTGGATACGTGCCTGGCTTCGACTCCTACCTGCGCGAACATGGTCTCTCGTTCTTCTTCGTCGATTCGCACAGTTTCTGGTACGGGGATCCCGCTCCAAGATACGGAGTGTACAGACCAGTGGTTACTCCGGAGAGTGTCTTTGTATTTGCAAGAGACCCCGAATCTAGCCAGCAAGTTTGGAGCGCTGAGGTAGGTTATCCCGGAGATGCCAGATACAGAGAATTTTACAGGGACGTTGGATTCGATCGTGAAGAGGACTATATAAGACCCTACATAGATCCGAGTGGTGAGCGGTGCAATACTGGCATCAAGTATTACAAGATAACGGGGAAGGATGTAGCTCTGAACGATAAGAGCTACTACGACATCGATGATGCAAGAAAGGCAACGATCGAGCATGCAAGAGATTTTGCAAATAGAAAGAGAGAACAGGTGAGAAGGCTTTCCAAGCAGTTCGATGGAGAAGAACCCGTCATCGTTGCGCCGTTCGATGCCGAGCTTTTCGGACACTGGTGGTACGAAGGGCCCCTCTTTATTGAAGAGCTATTCAGAGAACTAAATGGAGACGAAACCGTTGTTCCATCGACACCACCCGAAGTGATTGAGTCCATGGAACAGGCGCAGGTTGTAACCCCAAATACATCGACATGGGGAGCGAACGGTTACAATGAAGTTTGGCTGAACGGTAGGAATGACTGGATATACAGGCATCTCGACGAGGGTTCTAGGAGAATGATAGAGCTTGCAAGGAAGTATGAGAGAACTGAAGATCCTCTCAAAATTAGGGCCCTAAATCAGATGGCGAGAGAGCTTCTCCTTGCTCAGTCAAGCGATTGGGCTTTCATAATAACTACCAACACAACTGTAGAATACGCAGTCTTCAGAACAAAGACTCACATCGACAGGTTGCTGACGCTTTACAGAGAGATCGAGAGTGACTCGATCGATGATCACAGGTTGAAGACCCTTGAATGGATTGACTCGATATTTCCATACCTGGATTTCAGGGTTTACGCAAAGCAAGTTGGTTAGTTACATCGGCCATCTTTCTTGATATCGTGCCGATTACAAGAGCATATTTACTATGGTATAATTCGTGAAGCCGGGGGAGGCAAAACCTCCCCCTATTGGTTGTAGAGTATTAGGTACTTGGAGGGAGTTGAAAACTAAATGCCAAACAGAAAATCGAGAGGAAATTCTAATTTCATGAAATCCGTTCAGCGGCCGATTGTGTGGGCCGTGGCCATACTCTTTGGAGTTGGAATAGTCTGGTGGTCGGTTGCCCAGTATCTTGGAGGGAGCTCCCAGGGCAATGAGCAGGGCACCGGTACGGAGATCAGTTTTACCGAAACTGTCGGAGGGCTTACAAAAGACGGTACCCCTCTCTCAAATTCAGATTACTGGATCACTTATTCAGAATACGAAACGTCTGTGCGCGACACACTTACGAATCTTCGGAGTCAGGGTTACAACCTCGATCCATACTTTGAAACTGAAAACTATCCCAGCGAAATGGGAATCAGATATGATTTGTTCAAGTCATTGATAGATCAGAAGACACTTCTTTTCTACGCGACAGAGAACGGTGTCCTTCCAACTGCGGAACAGGTCGATGCGGAAACCAATAGAATCGTCGATGAATACGTGGCAGACGAGGAAACAAAATCCGCAATTATTTATCAGTACGGTTCGGTGGATGCTTTCTCTGAACTGGTAAGAGACTACGTGGTAACACAAATGCTTGCAACTAATGTCACGCAGAAAGCTATTCCCGACATGGAAGAGAGATTTGAGAACTACGTCAACGAAAACATGGAAGATCTGAAGATCAACTATGAGAAAGTTGATGCAAACCACATTCTCGTCTCGGATGAAGCCAGTGCGGTTGAGATTAAGTCGATGATAGACAGCGGTGAGATTTCGTTCACCGATGCCGCGACTCAGTTTTCTATCGATACCGACACTGCGATAAACGGTGGAGCCCTTGGTGAATTCGGAAGGGGTCAGATGGTGCAGGAGTTTGAAGATGCCTCGTTCGATGCTACGCCCGGTCTTGTAATAGGCCCTGTGGAATCGCAGTTCGGCTACCACTTGATACGGGTTAACAGCAAAACAACTTTCGACACTTTCGAGGAGTTTGCCAGCACTTCTGCCTATCAGACTGAGCTAGGCCGCTTTGAAAATGAGGAGTTCAATAAATGGATAGCCGACTATCGTCAACAGAACAACCTCTCATATACAATCAACGATCCGGATTTGCAGATGTACGCCAGATACGACGAGGCAATTTCCGACCCAGAAAAGTCAAGTGCGCTTCTTGAGGAGCTCGAGAAAGACTACTTCGACGAATCCGGCAATCTCCTGATTGGAGACTCGTATCTTCCCGTTGTTTTCTACACCGAACTCGCCGAAAACGAGATAACGAAGCTTAGAAACCAGATATTTGATCTTGAAGATCTTCAGGATTTACTGTTGACTCTGCCTTCTACGGCCACTTCGCTGACGATCGATGAAATTGACAGCCGGCTCGAGACGATCCCATCTACAGATACGGAGGCCAGAAGTGTTCTTACCGACGCGAAAAGGGCCAAAGAGTACATGAGTGAATTCAACGTAGAGACTCCTGAAGAAATTGAAGAGGCTCTCACGGAGAAACGTAGTTTGCTTGACAGCAAGAACTTGCGATTCGAGAATTCGGTGCGATACCTTTATTCTGTGATGCCAAATTCAGCGAGAGTGATTAACTACATGTACCAGATCGACGGTGATAATCCCGAAGTGGTATACATGTACAACGAGACTTCTTATAACACGAACATAAGGCCTCTTCTCGAAAGCCCCGAGCTACTCGACAGCTATCTTGAATATTATGGACAGTACTTCGGCGCTCAGGCAAGATCACTTCTCCTGGATTCTCCAATTCAGGGAATTGAAAGCGATCTTAATCAGAAGGTTATCAACTCCACCGAAGCAGCTACGGATCTCAAGATGAGCGCTCTGTACCTCCTTGTGGATATATATGAAAAGATGGCGAACATGGAGCAGAACGAGCAGCTAACGCAGATATACCTTCTCAGTGAAAAGCACTATCTTGAGAAACTTGCCGAACTCTATCCCGAAGACGAAACTATAAGATCGCTCATCGAAACAATAAAATTCCAGATTTCCGAACTCAATGCTCAGAATAACGTCGATGCAATTCCAACAGCTGACGCTACTTCTACTGAAACCTCGACTGAAACGCTTATCGACACTGAGATAGGTACAGGCGAACTGGAAGTTCCTTTGGGTAATGATGAGCATTCTTCTATCGGAGACGTTGATTTAGACGTGAATTTCGATAGTGAAGGAGCTACTGAGACTGTTAACTAGCAGAACGAAGGGTGGCTTACGCCACCCTTTTCTGGCTGGGGCGGCAGGATTCGAACCTACGGATGTCAGAGCCAAAATCTGATGCCTTACCAACTTGGCTACGCCCCACAGCAAATAGATTCTAACATCGACGATTTGTGGTGTCAATGATTTGGAGTGATTCTATGGCTGACCACGAGATTTTTGTAAAGGAATTGGGCAAGAAGATCCATGTGACGAAAGAGACTTCCTTCTTTGAACTTTCGAAAATGTGCGGCGAACTCCACAAGGCTCCCATAATGGCTGCTAAATCTGGAAACTCTTTAATAGAGCTTTGTAGAAATGTAAACGGCGAAAGCGAAGTGGAATTCATTGATCTCTTTTCTCTCGATGGAATAAGGATCTATACCAGGGGAGCTCTGTTCATACTCTTCATTGCAATCAGGGAGCTATTCGGTTCGGCACAGTTGAATGTACACCACTCCAGAGGAACGGGACTAGTCTGCAATATTGAGGGAATAGAAAGCACTCCCGAGAATCTCCTCCAAATCGAAGAGAGAATGAGAGAGTTAGTCAAAGAGGATATCGTTTTCGAAAAGGCCACGCTGAGGAAATTCGAGGCAATACGGCTTTTCAGTGAAGATGGACAGAGAGACAAGGCTCTGCTCTTCAAATACAGAAAGAAATCGACCGTCAATATCTACAGATGTAAGGGATTCATAAACTACTTCTACGGTTATATGCCTTACTCGACCGGAGCTATACTGAATTTTTCCCTAATACCCTATGGAGATTATTTTATACTGAATCTCCCCGACACAAAACAGCCTGACAGGTTACCGAAGTTCGTCGATCAGCCAAAGATCTCTACCATCTTCCTCGAACATGAAAGGTGGGGCGAGATCCTCGGAGTGAAAACTATTGGAGAGATAAACGAAATAATCAGCAAGGGCCCAAGAGAGATTCGAGAGATAGTGAATATTACGGAATCCCTCCATGAAAAGAAGATCGGTGCTATCGCAGACCAGATTGCCAAACATAAGGAACCCAGTCTGATTCTCATAGCAGGTCCTTCGAGTTCCGGAAAGACAACCTTCTCAAAGAGGCTGATGCTTCATCTCAAGGTACTCGGTATGAATCCCGTGCAGATATCGATTGACGATTACTTCGTCGACAGAGAAAAAACTCCGCTTGACGAGAACGGTAATTACGATTTCGAATCGATACATGCTCTTAACATCGATCTGTTCAACGAACAGATCTCGCAACTCTTGGATGGCAAAGAGGTCTTGCTTCCCAAATTTGATTTCATGCTTGGCAAGAGCGGCTTCCATGACAAACCCATCAGAATCTCCGAGGGTCAACCGGTGATCATAGAGGGAATTCATGGCCTTAATGAATTGCTAAGCAGCTCCGTTCCAAGACACAGGAAATTCAAGATATATGTCAGCGCCCTGACGCAAATGAATCTCGACAGTCTGAACAGAATACCAACTACGGACGTCAGATTGCTGCGCAGAATAGTGCGTGACAACAGATCGAGAGGTCACTCGGCGCTTGACACGATGCGCATGTGGCCAAGCGTGCGAAGAGGAGAGGATAAGTATATCTTTCCCTTTCAGGAAGAGGCAGATGTCATGTTCAATTCTGCCATAGTATATGAACTGGCAGCGTTAAAGGGATTTGCAGAGCCTCTACTTGTACAGATTGATGATTCCGTACCTGAATATATCGAAGCTAAGAGGCTTCTCAGGTTCATTGATTACCTGCTTCCAATGATGAACCTCGAGGATATTCCGAGAACCTCCATTATCAAGGAATTCATTGGCGACAGTGTATTCGGTTCCTTATGAGGTGAAGCCATGCAAGGTGTAGACAATGAGACAAGGAAAGCTGTCCTGAACAGACTGAAAAGAATCGAGGGCCAGATTAGAGGGCTACAGAAAATGGTTGAAAATGACAGAGTCTGCGGTGATATTCTGACGCAGGTGTCGGCAGTCAACTCTGCACTCTCGAAAGTATCAGAAATGATAGTCAAAGGTTATACGAGGAAGTGCGTAATTGAGGCCAGTAAATCTGGTCAGATCGAAGAGCTTGACACTCTGATCGAGAACATAATTAAACTTAGAGGAGTTTAGATGATTCAATACGGTGACAGCATTCTGATAATGCTTGAACACGAAGAGGCGAAATACTTCTCTGAGGTGAAGAGAGGCAGTGTCCTAAAGACACATTATGGAAACCTGATAATGGATTCTCTTGTGGGAAGAGAATTCGGAGAGAAGATTAGATTGGGGCTTCGGGATGCCTTCCTGATAAAACCATCAATGATTGACGGCATCTTCTCTTTGAAGAGATCAACACAGATAGTGTATCCAAAGGATGTCGCGTTTATCTTGTTATATCTCGACATAAAGCCGGGCGATGTTGTTTATGAAGCCGGAACGGGGACGGGTGTAATGACTTCGGCCTTTTCTCGAGCGGTATGTGAGTCGGGCAAGGTGGTATCATACGAAAAGAGACAGGATTTCTTGGAAAAGGCGCAGAAGAACGTTCGCCATCTTGGCCACATAGAACGGGTGACGTTCGTATCTGGGGATGTTGCGGAATGCAAAGAAAGTCAGAAAGCCGACGCCTTCTTTCTGGATGTTCCCGAACCCTCCGCTTCCCTTGAGAGCGCAGTATCCATTCTTAAGAAAAGTGGCAGGATCTGCATTCTCTGCCCGACAGCTAATCAGGTTCAGGAGACTGTAACGATTCTAGGAACACTGGGAATCATTGATATCCAGGTGTGGGAAATACTTGCCAGAAGCTATAAGGCAAACCCCGAAAGATTCAGACCTGAAGATAGGATGGTCGGTCATACTACATACCTGGTGTTTGGCATAAAAGTAGAGGGGAGGAAGTTAAATGGAAAAGAATAGAGTCCTAAAGATATTGTTGACTGTCTCAATCCTGGTTGCAGTTTTCTTTCTGGGCGCACTTTCATCGATGACAGACGATGAAATGTTCGAGAAGTTCAGCCCCGTTTTCGAGATTCTTACGTACATCGATCGCAACTATTACGACATTGAAAAGGTAGATTATGACGCAATTTTAAATGAGACTTTGACAGGAACGATGCGTGGACTAGACGATCCCTTTGCATGGTACTTTGACCCGGTTCAAACTAAGGAAAACGAACTGGATACCACCTCCAAGTACGGTGGGATTGGCTCTACTGTGCAGTACAACATTGAGTTCGATTGTCTAGAAGTGGTGGCCCCGATGGCCGGAAGCCCTTCCGAAAGAGTAGGCCTTAGAGCAGGCGATTTGATTCTCACGATTGATGGAGTGCCAGTATCGGAAGTTGGTTATTACGGCGCAGTGAATATGCTGAGAGGAGACCCCGATTCCCAGGTAGTTCTTGAGGTCTATAGAGAATCCGTAGAGAATCCTTTTTTTGTAGAGATCACAAGAGCCTTCATAGAGATTAAGAGTGTCAAGACGGAATTGCTTACTGTTGAAGATACCGAAATTTCTTACATTCAAATAACCGGTTTCAACGCGCCAACTTATGATGAATTCCAGGATGCTCTGAATTTGAGCAGAGAGAGTGGGGCGTTCATTATCGACCTTCGTAACAATCCTGGCGGGCTATTACAGAGCGTTTTGAACATATCATCACTGATGCTTCCAAAGGGTAAGAGAGTAATAACGATAAGATATAGAGACGGTCAGGAAGAGGTTTACAATTCCTGGGGATCAAGATATAATTCCTACTTCACAGACAAGCCGATTGTTGTGCTTGTAAACGATGGCAGTGCTTCTGCTTCAGAGATACTCACGGGGGCACTTAAGGATCACGGACTGGCAACGGTTATAGGAACGACAACTTTCGGGAAGGCAGCAGTTCAGACAGTATTTAATCTCTCGAACGGAGGAGAAATATGGCTTCCAACCGCGCATTATTTTACTCCGAATGGAAGTGATATTCACCTTCAGGGAATAGAACCAGACATAATTGTTGAAGCCGGTGAGCAGGCTCCCAGTGAGGACGGGAGAGAGCTGACGCTTTCAACGGCTACTGTAGATGTGGAACACGATCTTCAACTTTCGAAAGCTATCGAGACTATTCTCGAGAAACTGGGAGTTAAGGTTGTAAATTGAAGATAGCAAGTGTTTCAATACTGATTTCGCTCATCGCACTGATTTGTGGGCTTCTCGTAATTGTATACATGAATTTTGAAACAATTCAGAATGTCGGGAGCCGGAGAGCGACTCCCGACTTCTTTCTCAGAAACAACTTTATACCTTTGCTTGAGAGATTCAAAAATCATCTCGAAGAGACAAAGGAATTCAGCTCTGTTCTTCAGCAGCTAGAGAGAGAAGGTGTCGGACCCTGGATCATGTCGGCTGAAAAAGGTATTAGAACGTTTACCTGCCCCTACAAGGAAGTCTTCTCTAGGTTGCAGACTCTCTTCTACATTGAAACGGGCAAGAACGGTATAAGAGAACACGAGACAGTAGAGTTTTTCGGTAGCACGGTAACTAGAATGGAGTCCATCGATTACGGAGCTTTCCGACTTACTTATCTGCCTGGTTACACGCTTGTCATGGAGTCAGACTACAATTCATTCCTGAAAGAAGGATTCAGGTTTTACAGAGTACATTTTATGCACTCTATAAGTCCCGGGAGTTTTGTCTCAGACGTCTTTGCCGGAAGTGGTCCTGTTGTCGTTTTAAGAGAGGGCGGCGTGATCAACCAGTCCTTCATTGAAACTGTGGAGCGCTACTCAATACCATATCTTCCGGTAAGGTATTTTCTGATAAAAGACTGAAGCGATTAGCAAAAAAGATGTTTCTTCATTTCAAAGTTGGTATACTTGAGATGCTTTTCTAAGGACAAGAATATTCGATGGTGAGTGATGGTTAGTTGTTGAGATTGAGTGAATTTGTCATTAGACACCGTGTTGCCGTCATAGTTTTTTTTGTTATACTTGGCGCCTTCGGTGCATATCTTTCCACGAAGCTGAATATCGATTCAGATCTACTCAAGATACTACCCAAAGACAATCCTGTTGTGAAACAATACAATCGTTTCATTAGCGGGGATACTTCTGGAGACGTTACATATATCGTACTCCAAACTGACGATAAAACTGAAAAGGGCATAGAGAATCTGATTTCTGCAGGCAGGCAGATTTATGAAACAGCCAATGAAATGAAGAATATCGAATCTTTCGTGAGATTCGATGTTATGTCAGATTTGGGGCCACTCGGGCTTCTTATGGTAGATCCCGCTGAACTCTCTTCAATGAGAAGCCGAGACCAGGACCTCTCTAGAACGGTTCAAAGCCTAGTCAATTACGATTTTTCAGCTGTCCGCAGTATAGGTCAGATGCTTGTTGAATTTGAGGAGCTCAGAGGGCTCCTGGGGAATTCCCCGCAATCCGACGAATTCTGGAATTTTGTAAGGTTGCCGGAAACGATCCCAACGAACGATCCAATGGTCCTGGTAATGGGTATAAGACTTGATGGTCCTTCTTCGGACGTGTCTTATGTAAACAGAGTCATACCCCTTCTGAGACGGTGGGTAGGAGAGATATGCAGTTCATATGGTTTGTCTTTTGGCATGGCAGGCGATCACTTCGGGACGTACGATTCAAACAAGCAAGTTAACGATGACTTCATGCTCACCACGATTATCTCTCTTGTGGGAATATCTCTTCTCTTCTTTTTTGCCTACTCAAGTCTCAAGATTACTCTCTATGTCTTCTTTTCTCTGGCAATTTCCATGTTTATCACTCTAGGGATTTCCTATGTTGTTTTCGGATCCCTCAACATAATAACTACTTTTGTCACTGCGATTACCCTTGGCCTGGGAATAGACTACGGAATTCATATGATCACAAGGCTTTCCGATGGAGCGTCAAAGCAGAAGAACGCGGTCGCTCTGCTGAGAGATGCATATGGTGCACTTACCAGACCGCTTCTGGCGAGCATGATAACGACTGCGCTGGTATTCATAATTCTTGCCGCAATCGACTCGCCCGCCATAAGAGAACTCGGGATTCTTTCATCGATTGGGATCGTAGTCTTCTTTGTTGTGATGATTGTCTTTCTTCCTGCCTTATCAATCAAGACCCTCATTAATTCAACAAAGGTTGCAAACATACATCTCCTTGATCGATTCTTTCAGAAGATTTCCAGAGTAATCATAAGGTTCGGAGTCATCTCGGGAGGAGTTGTTTTTGCGTTGATCCTCATACTGAGTTATCTGGGACTGAATAACATCAGGAGCTTTTCCTACACGCCTCCTGGTTTGATGTCACCCGACTCTGAGCAAGTGGCGATTCCGAACCTCATCGAAAGGACATTCGGCGGCAGCATAATAAACACGGTTCCTTTCATACTTCCCGATCTTGATTCGTTGAGAAAGGCGCACGAGGAGATCGATCAGAATCCTAACTTCAAAAGCTCATTCTCCATTCTTTCAATTGTTGAAGGAGGAAAGGGAGATTACATGAGTCAGATGGAGCAGGTAGTGAGAGAGATCGACGCACTGCGAGACTCACCGCTTGTTGAAGCGGTATTCAAGAAAGCAAACTACTATGACTTTATCGTCGAGTTGCTCGATAGGGCTGGGACTGTGGAGAGCTCCGATGATCTAATAAGTCTTGTTACTGAAGTAATCCCGGAGAGTCTAAGAGATCAGTTGCTTTACTTAGGTGGCGATGAAAAGACTTACTTTCTGTTGAACTCCGAGCCGTCATCGTATATATATAGGAACAATGTTATAAAAATAATATACGACAGTCTAAGTCCGGAACTTAAGGAGACCTTTGGGGGATATCCAAAGGTCTTCTATTATCTGATGGATCTTGTAAGGCGAGTTTCACTTTCAATATGTCTTGTCGCTTTTCTAGCGATCTTTGTAGTTGTGGCGGCGGAGAGAAAGTCCTTAATCGACGGGTTCAAAGTACTCCTTCTTATGATAGGTATTTTGATGTCCATGTTTGGTTTGATGGAACTGCTGGGCGTTGACACAACCTTTGTCACGGTAATTTCCGCTCCTTTGATAATAGGTATTGGGGTCGACGGTCTTGTGTACGTTATGCATAGTTCTAAGAGGAAAGGAAATTCCGAGCTATCAAAAACCATTAAATCGGTAACCATGTCTTCGGCCACAACGATGCTCACCTTCTTTTCATTTGTTTTTGCAAAGGGGAAGCTTTTGAGCGCGTTCGGTATCAGTCTCGGGGTTGGTGTTTTGGCCGCACTGATTGTTGCAACTTTTCTTGTTCCCGTGCTACCATGGAACAGCAGAGAGAAGATCGGAGGTTGAGACATGCCATTACATCTTTTAGTGGCCTATTATGTAGTTGATCATGCTTTTGTGAATAACAAGAAACTGGCAAAAATGGATGACAAGAAGTTCTGGATGCATTTTGTATGGGTTGTTCTTGTCTTTCTTGCTTTCACTTTCGATGTCTTTTTATCGAATCCGCTTGGAATTCTTATTCTAATACTGTCCATAGGTTTGACGGTCACTCTTGATATGGGACGAAAGAGACTTTCCAACGAACTGATAGAGATAATTGCATTCTTCCTTTTGCTTTTCTTGACATTGCTTGGAAGAAGTTTTTTGATTGAATCCTTCGTTACCGTGGAGTTTTCCTGGTATCTGATGGGAATGCTTCTGACAACGGTAGGAGTAACCTATTTTCTTCGGGGAAGGATTATAAAGGAAGAAGCGACTGATTCAATTGGAATTGCCGAGAGAATGTCTATATTCATCTTTATTCTCGCAAATCAATGGACCTGGGTGATAATATCCGTAGCCGCGGGGCTTGCTTTCCGGGCTGTGTTTTCGAAAGAAAAGAAGACTGAATGGATTATCAGTCCCGTTGCGGGAGTGCTTATATCATACTTGTGGCAGTTGCTGATGAGGGGCATTCTGGGTTGACCTATGCAATAGGGGATATTCATGGTTGCCTTTCGCCTTTGAAAAGACTCATTAGTGCCCTTGATCTCAAGGATGACGACTCGCTTGTTTTCATAGGAGATTATGTGGACCGCGGTCCTAATCCCAGAGGAGTTATCGACTTTCTCATTGCGCTTTCAGCGAATTACGAGTGCCACTTCATTCGCGGCAACCACGAGCAGATGTTCCTAGATTACTTGAATGGCGTTCAGGGTTCCACAATATGGGCATATAACGGAATGGAGACAACGATAAGAAGTTACGGAACCATAAGATCCATTCCCGAATATCACATCGAGTTTCTCAACAACACAGTTCTGTACTATGAAGAGAAAAGCTTCATCTTTGTTCATGCAGGAGTCAGACCGGGAATTCCTCTGAAGAAGCAAGATCCAAAAGATCTCCTTTGGATTAGAGAACCCTTTCTAGAGAGCAGCTACCCGATTAAGGGTCGAACGGTTGTCTATGGCCACACGCCATTAATAAGTGGTCCACTCATTCAAGAGGGCAAGATCGGTATCGACACAGGTTGTGTTTACGGTGGCTTCTTAACGGCTTACAGAGTTGATGACAATTTCTATCTTTCCGAAAGGCTATGAATGTCCGTCACAACAAAAGAGCGGAAGAAAGTTCTTCCGCTCGACTAATTAATTTGCTCTCCGTTCAGACTATCAGGGATAGATACCTCTAAGCTTCGTCGCAAGAGCGACTTTCTCTATTGCATCAACGTATGCGGCAGTTCTCATATCGATACTGTATTTGTTCATTGTCGATATTACAGAGCCAAAAGCCTCTTTCATTATCTTATGCAACGCTCTCCTAACATCTTCTACATCCCAGAAGTAATGCTGAAGTCCCTGTACCCATTCGAAGTATGATACCGTTACTCCACCTGCGTTTGCAAGGAAGTCCGGAACAACAAAGATGTTGTTTGCAAGAATCATATCTTCGGCTTCAGGGGTCATAGGACCATTTGCACCCTCAACAACTATCTTCGCCCTGACGTTCCTCGCGTTTTTTTCAGTAATCGCGTTCTCGAGAGCAGCAGGGACAAGGATATCCACGTCGAGACTGAGAAGATCTTCATTGCTGATCTTCTGCCCCTTGGGATAACCTTCGATTACTCCGTTGTTCTGATCTCTGTAGGCCATCAGATCATCGATGTCGAATCCGTCGGGATTGTATAGGCCGCCTGAAACGTCGCTCAAGCCAACCACTCTAGAACCCATCTCTTCAGCAATCAGTTTTGCCGCGTAGGAACCGACGTTCCCGAAGCCCTGAACGGCCACTTTTGCCTTCTTTGGATCCATGTCTTTGTATCTAAGCGCCTCTTCAGCAACAACCCTTACTCCGCGGCCTGTGGCCTCTGTTCTTCCCTTTGACCCTCCGATTTCCAGTGGTTTTCCCGTAACGATTCCCAGTACGGAGTGGCCGATGTTCATGGAGTACGTATCCATGTACCATGCCATTATCTGCGCATTTGTATTTACATCGGGTGCTGGGATGTCTTCTCCTTCACCGATGATTATCTGAATCTCTGAGAAGTATCTCCTGGAGAGTCTCTCAATCTCGTTTATAGAAAGTTCCTGTGGGTTTACACAGACCCCACCCTTTCCTCCCCCATAAGGAATGCCTACAACCGCGCACTTCCATGTCATCCAAAAAGCAAGAGCCTTAACTTCATCAAGGGTAACGTTCTGATGATACCTGATTCCTCCCTTTGCCGGACCCCGGGCGACGTTATGCTGAACTCTATGCCCTGTGAAAACCCTGATTTCACCGTTATCCATTCTGACAGGAAAGTTTACCGTAAGCTCTCTCTTCGGAAAGGACAGGACCTGCCTCATACTTTGGCTAAGATCCATCACATCGGCTGCCTTATTGAATTGCTTTAACGCATTTTGAAACAAACTAGTTTCGGCCACAAGAATACCTCCTCAATTTAATGATCCTCAAATGAATTCTATGACCATCTCGAATTCTTCTCAAACCTAAATATCGGCAAAAGACAGCATCTACGACTAATTAACGTACCCTAGGTAACCTTTTCGGTGCCACTTTCCTGTATGCTAATCGCCAATAAAAAAGGCGAGGATATCCTCGCTTCTGGTACCCCCAGAAGGAATCGAACCTTCATCTGCGGATTAGGAATCCACCGTTCTATCCGTTGAACTATAGGGGCACAACGTCAGAATTATAGCATTACGCTCCATCCTTTTCAATCGCGTTCTGATAAAATTGATTCAAACGGGGCGCGTGAAAGCTTTTTTGGAAGTCAGCTTCAATTGACAAGCCCAGTCCAGGGATCTTGAAGTAATGAGATTGAAAACAAAGGGCCTTCCGATGCCTAAATGTCTGAGAGGTGAATGAAGTTGAACAACGTTGTTGCTCTCGAATCAACCGTGATAGCCCACGGTCTTCCAAGGGGTGTCAATTTCGAGACTGCTCTAAACATGGAGAGGGCAGTCAGAAAAAATGGCGGTGAACCGAAGACTATTGGAATTCTCAACGGAGAAATAATCGTTGGTCTTCGGGAAGAGCAGATAATGAGGCTGGGAACGGCTCCCAATGTTTTGAAGGTCGGAACGGCTGAAATTCCCTACGCCACAGCGATGAAGAGAGATGCAGCGACCACGGTAAGTGCCACGATGGCAATCGCAAAGAGAGATGGTATTTCGGTCTTCGCTACTGGAGGCATTGGTGGAGTTCATCGTGGTAAAGACTGGGATGTCTCTCAAGACATTATCGAGCTTTCCCGAACCAGTATGATCGTTGTATCGGCTGGTGTAAAGAGCATCCTCGATGTCCCTAAGACTCTTGAGTTTCTCGAGACTTTTGGTGTCACTCTGGTCGGTTACAAAACGGACTCATTCCCACTATTCCATTGCTCCAGAAGTCCCTATAGAGTCAACCTCACGATAAATTCACCGGAAGAGGCTCTGCTGATTCTAAAAGAGAAAGAGAGACTGGGGATCGATGGTGCGGTGCTTGTAGCGAACCCTATCCCAGAAACCGATTCGATGGATTACGACGACCTTTCCAGGTTAATAGAGACTGCTCTGTCAACTGCCGAAGCTAGGGGGGTATCCGGTAAGGCTCTGACACCGTTTCTCCTAAGCACTATCGCTGAGTTATCAAACGGCAAGACTCTCGACGCGAACATCTCTCTTTTGATAAACAATGCGGCCCTTGCTGGACAAATAGCGGGGAGCTTGGGAGCCGAACTATAATGGCATATTCACTTAAGGGAGGCAGAGTCTACTCGGTACCCGACGGAAGATATGTCACCCGAGATCTCTACATTAGCGAAGGCATAATTTCTGAAGTACCGGCAAAAGATGCGATAGAAATAGATGTAAGCGGTAAATTCGTCTACCCTGGTTTTGTGGACTCTCACGCTCATCTAATCGGAACTGGAAGAAAGGAGCTTGAAGTCGATCTCGAAAACTGTGACTCGGTAGAAAAGCTTGAAACGGCTCTGAATGTTGAACGCGATATCGTTCGAGCCCGGGGTTGGGATCAGGAGGTTCTTGGCTTCATGCCAGTAAGAAAGATACTTGATTCAATCATATCTAGACCAGTAATAATTACAAGAAGGTGCGGTCATATCGCCTCTGCTAATTCGGCTTTCATAAAGCTCTTTAGTCTCGAACGACTTCATGGACTGGACGGAACGGACATTGATCTCGGGATCCTTAAAGAGAGGGCACTTGATGAAGTCGAAAGAAACGTATTGCTAACTTCTGGAGAAGTAGAGGCTGCAATCGAAGCAGGAACAAAGGCCTTCTTGAAATACGGCGTGACCTCAGTGCACAGCGATGACTACCACGGGATAGAATACGAACTCCTGATGCAAAGACTCGCAGGCATTGTCGATCTAAGAGTTTACGAGAAATTTTGTGTATCGCGAGAAGAAGACATCGAAATGATACTACTCGGCCGACAGTTCGAAAACGAATTCTTTCAGTTAAATGCGGCAAAACTCTATCTCGACGGTTCGCTTGGAGCGAGAACGGCGGCTATGATTGAACCGTACTATGATTCTCCCGGGGAAAGAGGCGTGCTCTATAAGAGCGCGAAAGAGATTAGACCGATTGTGAAAAGGGCGGATGGGGAAGGGATTCAGGTTTGCGTTCACGTAATCGGCGATCGTGCCCTCGAAGAAGCACTGAAGGCCTTCGAAGGATCGAAGAGTGAAACGCTTAGGCACAGATTGATTCACGTTCAGATCGCCTCTGAAGAGCAAATCCGAAGGATGGTAGAAGAGAAGCTCACTGCATCTATTCAGCCAGTCTTCGTTGATTCCGACAAATTGATAGCTCCGGAAAGATTCGGCCCTTCTCGCTTGGAGAACGCATATCCATTTGGAAAGATGAGAGATATGGGTGTCCTTCTTGCATTGTCAACGGATTCTCCCGTGGAGAGTACGTCAGTGATTAGAAATCTGAACTCTGCAGACAGATACTTTTCGAGAAGGGAAAGCATAGAAATGTACACTTCGAACGGGCATCTTCTGGCCAATAGTTGCAGAGGCTGCTCACTTGAACCGGGTTACCCGGCAGATCTCTTTGTTATCGATGCTGACTTATTGAAGACCAATGAAGACAGGTTTTCGGATATGACATTCGTAGGAGGAAGATTGGTCTTTTCACTGAGTGAAATCGGCTGACAATCAAAAACCTATATTTTACATAAATGCTGACTAAACTTTCTTTACGTTTCATGTCCTAAATGTTAAACATAGGCAAACTCTCTTGAAGAATACCAGCAAAACTGCTAGAATTAATAAAGAAAGAGGCGGCGTAAAGCCGCCATATCTGGTGGGCTCGGGTGGAGTCGAACCACCGACCGCCCGGTTATGAGCCGGAAGCTCTAACCAAACTGAGCTACGAGCCCAGACACAGATTTGATTATAATATTCCTCATGGCTTGTGTCAAGAGGTACAGGAGATGGTTTAATGCTAAACAGCAGTTCTGTGGGTCTTCGGATATCTACAGATCCGGTTCAGGAAATGACTGTGAAGTATCCCCGAGTCCTTGTAATAAAGGCCGCATTTTGCCTTCTGAAAGACGGAAAGTCTATTGAACATAGAGATCTGGAAAAAACGTTACAGACCTTGCTATCGGGATAAGCACCGGCGATCGCTCGGTGCTCATTTTTCCCCCTCATGTTTGAGATGAAATGAAAGATTCATTATGTCGGAAGGTGTGAGGCCGGGTATTCTCATAGCTTGGCCAACAGATGCAGGTTTGGTCTTCTTCAGTTTTTCTTTTGCTTCCGTTGACAAATTTGATACGGCATCATAGTCCATAGTCGAGGGAATTAAATCCTCCTCGATCTCTTCGAGACGCTTAACTTCTGCCTTAAGTCGGTCGATGTAGCCGCTGTACTTGACTTCTATTTCAACTTGTCCGATAACATCGTCATCCAATATCGGTTCTGGATCAAACATGGAGATATCCCTGTAACCAACGCCGGCCCTCTTCAACAGCGAAGAAAACTTCACGGGCAAATCGATTTTTGAACTGCCCTTACTGATGAGCAGCTCGTTCAAGCCCTCCGAAGGTCTGACATTGATCTTCTGGAGCCTTATCAACTGAGTCTTTATTTCTCTGGTCAGACTGTCTACTCTTTCCTTAAACCAGGCAGGCACCAGCCCATATCTATAACCGTACTCGGTAAGCCTAATATGAGCGTTATCGTGCCTGAGAAGTAATCTATACTCTGCCCTAGAAGTCAGCAATCTATAAGGTTCATCGACACCTTTTGTCACAAGGTCATCAATCATCACTCCAATATAGGCCTCGGATCGGCTGAGCACTAGCTGCTTTTCTCCCAACAGTTTCGCCGAGGCATTTATTCCAGCGATGAGTCCCTGACCGGCCGCCTCTTCGTAACCACTCGTTCCGTTAACCTGGCCGGCAAAGTAAAGATTCTCGACTACTTTGCTCTCCAGGGTTGAGTAAAGTTGAGTGGGGTTAATGTAGTCGTATTCAATTGCATAAGCCGGTCGTACTATTTCTGCTCTGCCTAGTCCTGGAATTGTTCTTATCATTTCGAGCTGGGTCTCGTAAGGTAAGCTAGTTGAAAGACCATTCAAATAGTACTCGTTGCTGTAAGCGCTCTCCGGTTCGACGAAAAGTTGATGGCTGTCTTTGGAGGAAAACTTGATTACCTTGTCCTCGATTGATGGACAGTAACGTGGACCTCTCGAATCGATGAGTTTTAAGTCTCCATACAACGGAGAAAAATGCAGATCTCTCTTTATAATGTCATGGGTCTCTTTGTTCGTTCTCGTAAGCCAGCAAGGGTGATCGTCTTCCAGCACGTAAGGTTCGGAGAAATGTGAGAAACAAAGCGGAGTTTCGGAGGTTCCCTGACGCTCCATCTCGGCAAAGTCGATGGACCTTCCGGCAATTCTTGCCGGTGTGCCGGTTTTGAAACGCCTTACTTCAAAACCGATCGACCGCAGTGAACCGGTCAACTCTGTAGACGGAAACTCTCCAAGTCTGCCGGCTGGAAATTCATGAGGTCCGATAAATATCTTTCCACCAAGAAAAGTGCCGGAAGCCACAATTACTGAGCGAGCCGAGTATCTGAGGCCAAAATTGGTGATGACACCCTTTACGCTTCCTTTTTCAGTTTCTATAGCCTTTACTATTCCGCTCTGTATGAAGAGATTCTCCTGCATTTCCATGCTTCTCTTCATTGTCTGGCTGTACCTAATCTTGTCAACCTGAGCTCTCAACGCCCTAACCGCTGCACCTTTACTGGTGTTCAGAATTCTTATATTGAGTGATGCCTGATCGGTTGACTTTGCTATCTCGCCTCCCAGAACATCTATCTCTCTTACAACTATCCCCTTTGCAGGACCACCCATTGCGGGATTGCAGGGCGTCCATCCAACCGTATCAAGGTTGATATTTAGAATAAGAGTTTTCATGCCCATTCTGGCTCCGGCAATAGCCGCTTCAATACCTGCATGGCCGGCGCCTATAACAATTATGTCGAATTCGTAATCTCTTTTATTTGATCGCATAACATCACTCCTCTATCATAAGTATAGTACACAGAGAGGAGGCATGAAATTGCGAAAAGTCTGTTTCGTTGATACTACGATGAGAGACGCACACCAGTCACTTCTTGCTACGAGGGTTACTACCGGCGAATTGGCGGAGATAGCTCCTCTTGTTGATCGGGTTGGCTACCACGCAGTTGAGGTGTGGGGCGGGGCTACCTTCGACTCATGTGTCCGATACTTAAACGAGGATCCATGGGAAAGACTTGATATATTGAAGGAAAGTTTCAAGGAAACGAAGCTCCAGATGCTATTGAGGGGCCAAAACCTCCTGGGTTACAGAAACTATGCCGATGATGTTGTGGAATTGTTTGTGAGAACTATGGCAAAACACGGAATCGATATAGTGAGAATCTTCGATGCCCTTAATGACTTCCGAAACCTGGAGAAGTCGGCAAAGGCCGTCAAGGAAAGCGGGATGCACCTTCAGATAGCCATGTCTTATACAACAAGCCCAGTTCATAACGTCGAATACTTCGTAGAGATTTCCGACAAAGCGGTAGAACTTGGCGCAGACTCCCTCTGTATAAAAGACATGGCTGGCCTCTTGAAACCCGGAACCGCATGGACTCTTGTAAGCGAGATCAAGAAAAGGCACTCCATTCCGCTGGAAGTTCATTCTCACTTCACTACTGGCATTGCCGGTATGACCTATTTGAAGAGCGCCGAAGCCGGCGCAGACATTCTCGATACGGCAACCTCTTCAATGGGCTTTGGAACTTCACAGCCCGGGGTGGAAAGTGTCTGGACGGCGTTGCACGACTTGGGACTTGCAGATAAGCCGGATTACGTACTGCTAAAAGAGATAAACGATTATTTTGTTCGCGTTCGTAAGAACCATAGTGAAACCGATGCCGGTTTCACTATAAACACATCGGTTCTTGAAAATCAAATACCTGGGGGCATGTACTCCAATCTGATCAACCAGCTTAAGGCACAAAATATGAGTGACAGATTCGAGGAGGTACTCGAAGAAGTGCCCAGAGTGCGCGCCGATTTGGGTTATCCGCCCCTGGTTACACCAACCTCTCAAATAGTAGGTGTTCAGGCCGTTCTTAATGTCATGAACAATGAAAGATACAAGACTATAACAAAGGAAGTTGAAAGTTACATCAAAGGCTTCTACGGTTCGCCGCCCGCGGAGATCGAAAGCACGTTGAAGACTCGGGTGATGGGTGACGAGAAATCGATTTCGCATAGACCGGGCGACACTCTAGAGCCGGAAGTCGAGAAGGGCAGGAATGAACTGGGTCTCTTGGCCAATAGCGATGAAGATCTGCTTATCTATTTGCTGCTTGGGGAAGTCGGGAAGAGGTTTTTGACTCAAAGATACAATGACTCTTTGAGAGTCGATTTCGATGTCGCTAAGAATTTCAAAGAGGGAATAACAGTATATCCAGTTTAATTCGTAGTATTAACAATTTTTACCTGGAAAGAAGCATCATCATCATCGATTAGGGAAGACCAGGAACGAATGGACGCCTTCACGGAGAATGAAGGCGTCTTCTATCTGTAGTAGACACAGTAACACATCTTAAAATAAACGGAACTTTCTGATACAATTTATTCAGGCAGTACACCATTCTATCAAAGGAGGGTTTTGAAGATGAAAAAACTTGCAGCTGTTCTTCTTATGCTATTCGTGCTCTTGTCTTTTGCAGGGGCACAGCTTGTTATTTGGTCCTCAGAAAACCAGATCCCGGCACTTGAGAAACTGGCGGCTGATTTCGAAAGCGACTACGGTATTCAGGTGGAAATTCAACAAGTGAACTTCGGGGATATAAAGCCTAAGTTCCTAACCGCTGCTCCCGCAGGCGAGGGACCAGACATAATCGTTGGAGCCCACGACTGGGTTGGAGAGCTCGCTCTCAACGGCCTTATTGAACCGATCCCATTCCTTCCTGACTCGGATCAATATTACGAAGTTGCTCTCGATGCCTTCAGCTACGGGGGTAAGCTATACGGTGTTCCCTACACCATTGAAGCGATCGCGATAATTTACAACAAGGACCTGGTATTTGAAGAACCGAAGACAATATCTGAGCTAGAGGAGTTGGCGCTCGAGGCATCAGACGATGAAGTCGTAGGTCTGATTTATACCGCTGGCGACTTCTATCACTCTGCTCCTTTCATACTGGGCAGAGGAGGCTACATTTTCAAGGAAACGGCAGATGGCCTCGACGTAACCGATATAGGACTGAATAACGAAGGCGCAATTGCCGGTGGAAAGTTGATAAAATCATGGTTTGACAAGGGTCTCATTCCCGCAGGACCGAACTACAATCTGATGGACTCGCTTTTCAAAGATGGGCTCGCCGCTTTTATAGTGAACGGTATTTGGGCCACTCCAGGCTACCGTGACGCAGGAATTGATTACGCGATTCTTCCGTTTAGCGAAATCACATTTGACGATGGAACCACTCCGAGGCCGTTCGTTGGAGTTCAGGGATTCATGATTAACGCCAAGTCCAAGAACAAGCTTGAAGCGACCGAGTTTGTGGTAAACTACATAGGTAGCTTCGAAGGCCAGTATGGTATGTTCTTGGGAGAGAGAAGAGGAACGGCTAGAGCGGACGTCTTTTCCTTCATTGAAGCAAATGCTGGGCCAGAGCTCTATGATGTTCTCCAGTTTTCGAAGAGTGCTTCCGTTGGTACCCCAATGCCTAATGTTCCCGAAATGGCGAGCGTTTGGGGAGCGATGGCCGATGCACTTGGTTTAATCATTAACGGTCAAGACACCGTTGAAAACGCTTTCAATTCGGCGGTTGAAAAGATAAAGACCAGCATCGGAAATTAGTTGCCATATTTTATTCACATCTCTAAACTTAGTTAGGCTGAGCGCGGGTACTTCCCGCGCTCTAGTTCTAATTGCCCGGAGGGATTACCTTGAGTAGAAAACGATTTGTAATCTTTCTCTTTTCTTTAGCCATTCTTGCAATATTCAACGCCTTTTCCTTATGGAGCGTGTATCTGCTTTTTGCAGACGGGAATTTTGGCCTTATGGTTACGATGATTGTGCTAACCTTGTTGATCGATATTATTGCACTGAATCCAAAGGGGTATCCTTACAGGTACATGATTCCCGCGATGATCCTGCTGTTCATTCTTACGCTTTACCCAATGTATTACACGTTCAGAACTGCCTTCACAAACTACGGTACCGGCCATTTATTCACTAGGCAGCAATCTATACAGAAGCTTCTCAGTGACTACTTCTACATTCCTGAAAGCCCCGAGGAGTTCGAGTTTTCAATCTTCATTGAGCTTGATGACTACAAGCCGACTGATAGGTTCATAACTCTTCTGAAGTCCAAAGAAACCGGTGCTCTATTTGCAGCGCCCCGTCCTCAGCCAGTAACGAAAGATGCCGAAGGAAATATCACTCTTGCAACTGCCAAGATGGTTCAGGTATCGGGCGACAGTTTTTCCACGGGCGGAGTCAGCTACACACTCTCTATATCACCAGACGATAAGATTCTTGCAATCAGGGCAACCTCCGGTGAACGTTTCATCTATTTTTACTCTCCTCAGGATGACTCGACGAGGCCGAATGCACCCTTCTATTTCAGTGAGATAAGAGGCATTTGGCTTCGGAACGCCGAGTTTACTGACAGCGAAGGAAATCAAGTGAGGCTGTTCCCTAACTCACTTTACACAACCTTTGCCACAACTGAGAGGAAGTATGCGTTGAGAACGGAAACTACCTTCGATGCGGGAAGGGCCGTACAGGAGACGGTAGTTTACAACCGTCAGACAAACAGGACTCTCGTTGAAGAGGGCGGCTTCTTCTACGATATCGACGAGAACGGAAATGAGTTCGCCGTAGAGGGTTACATATCGGATGTGGGTTTCTGGAATTTCGTGAGAATGTTCAGGGATCCAAAGATCAGCGGACCTTTCTTCCAGGTATTCGGCTGGACATTTGCCTGGGCTGGTCTTAGCGTTCTTTTTTCCTTCACTATTGGATTGGCTCTTGCCATCACGCTCAATGACAAGAGACTTAAGGGAAAGAAGATATATCGAACTCTGCTCATTATTCCATGGGCGGTTCCCGCATTCATATCTGCTCTAGTCTGGCGAAATGGTTTCTTCAACGAGACCTATGGTGTATTGAACCGATTCATTATCCAGGGACTCTTCGGCCTTGAACCAATAAAGTGGTTGAATGATGCCTTCTGGGCAAAGGTTTCGGTCTTGCTTGTCAATACATGGCTTGGATTTCCTTACATGATGACCGTCAGTCTGGGGGCTCTTCAAAGCATACCGGAAGAGTTCTATGAGGCCTCTTCAATAGATGGAGCCACGAAATTTCAGAGATTCAGAAAGATCACTTTTCCCCTTCTGATGGTTACCGTTGCTCCTTTACTCGTCGGAAGCTTCGCCTTCAACTTCAACAACTTCACCGGCATCTATCTAGTAACCCAGGGTGGGCCTGCAATCGTGGGAGCTTCAACGCCGGCGGGGGCTACGGATATTCTGATTTCGTATACGTTCAAACTCGCGTTTGAGGGGAGAGGCCAAGACTTTGGTTTCGCGAGCGCCATATCGATACTAATATTCATCATCGTCGCAGGTTTCAGCTGGATAAACTTCAAACTTTCCGGCTCCTTTGAAGAGGTGAGTAGATAATGGCCGTTGAGAGAAGAAAATACTGGATCAGACATTTAATTCTTATTGTCGTTGTTGTTGTAGTTCTTTTCCCGATGGTCTGGCTTGTGAGCACTTCTGTTAGGAGAGATCAGGCAGCCTTTTCATCTAATCTTTTTTCAAGCAGGATTACCTTTCAGCACTACAGAAATCTTCTTTTTCCAGAGAGGAGTGTGGGAAGACTGATTCTTGATCTGCAAAGCGCCACATATGCCACTGGTGAATACAGAGGAAGAAGTCAGGAGGACCTCAAGAAGACTGTAGAGAGATATCTTGTTAAGTTTGAGGATCTCATGGATGAAAGCGAAGAGATGGTCGCTTCCATCGAGAACGGAACCTCAGCCATAGAAAAAGAGCTGAAAGAAAAAGAGAGTTTGATCATTCGTGAGATGAACGAGGTGAGACTGCGCGATAAAGCACTGTTTGAAGAGAGATTGCAGGAGATAGGTGAACTAAGCGAAGTGAAGATGGCCTACGCCGTCGGCGAACTCCTTGAGACAACTGCCCCTTCGCTCGAAGGAGTCTATCCCTTCTACATCGATTTGTTAGGTGAAAGAGCGGATCCCATAGTGATATCTTTGGAGACGTACAGGAAGCTATACGAAGATGTCTTTCTCTATAGGGACGAGACGCTCGGCGCAATAAAAGAACTGGAGTTCGAGAACAAAGACGAAGTTGTCAGATCTCTTGAGTCGATAGAGAATTACATATCACTCTCTTCAATCGATTACTCGGAATGGCGAAGAGTAGAGTGGCTCAGGGTAATTAACAGATATTTGCGAGATGTGGAATCGACGATGCCCCAGGCAGAACAGGATGCGCTGAACTCAGTAAGAACGAAGCTCTACGACTCCTTTAGGGCGGCAGGAGATGCCTGGGAAGAAGTCGAAGCTGCAGCCGAAAAAGTCTCCCAAGACCTGTCTTTACTTGCTGAAGAGGCTTTTGGTCCAGAGTATTATGAGTATGTCTCCGCGATCGAGGAACTTGGCGTTGTAGAAGCAGATAAAGAGGCGGTAGAAAAGGCACTGGCGACTTCTGAATCTGCATTGGCGGAGCTGGAAGATTCGTTTGAGGTCGCGCTTCCCACAATACTTTCCGAAAAGAGCAAGCTTTCGGCCTTGATTCCCCCTTTGCAGATTGTGATTTCAAAAGGAGTCGAAGAGTACACGGCTGTTTCAGAAGCCAGGCTTAAGAGTTCACTCGATGAGGTCGACTCAGCAAGAAAGACCATCGGTCTTCTCCAACAGCAGCTCGCGGAGATGCAGAATGTTCAGGAGCTGTCTTCTAGTCTTTCAGAGCTTTTGGGAGAAATGGCCTGGTTTTCCGATAACAAAGAGGCCCTTGCCAATGCCTCGGGAAACTCTGAGGTGTCAAAGGGGATTGATGTAATAAACATCGCTATTTCAAATCTTTCCAGGATTCTTCCCGTTCTCGAGACAAGCATTTCTGAGTACGTCGAAGTTTCGGAAAACACGACCTCTTTGAGGAAAGAACTGAAATCTCTTGAGGAGAGGAGTGAAATACTCGGCAGCAGAATTGCTGAGCTCAAAGAAGAGGCCGATAGAGCAGAGGCTGAATACTTGATGGCGCTTGAATCCATAAGAATAAAATCTACCCTGGCTCTGGTTGAAGAGGAAATTGCCTCTCTTGAAGATGGAAGGGCTTATGTCTCAAAGACGACGGATATTCTCGATACGTACTTTGGGATAAGGGCTTCGAATCGTTATAGAACACTTGGTTGGTACGATGACTTCGACAGAGCGAACAGAGAAGCGCGGGATGGAACGGCTTTGTTGAACCAGTTAATTTCAACCATGAGAGATATGAAAGAAGAACTGAGTTCAAAGGTGAACCATTATATCGACCTTAGATTTTTAGGTACGACTGTGACGTTAGACGACTTCGGAACGATGCAGGAGACCTATAATTCGCTCTTTCAGCAGGTCAATGCGAGGTACCAACGTGCTTCCAGGCTAATATCAGACTTGATAGAGAAACCAGCCTCTTACTCGGCATCTTACGATGGAGAATTGAGGGAGATCGACAAAGCGCTTTTCAGGGCTAATCAGATATGGGTACAGAAGGAGAGCACCTACTTCTATTTCGTGAGGTGGCTTCTGAATTCGGTGATTGTTGCCCTTTCCGTTTCTTTGATAAGTGTCGCCGTCGCCGCTCTTGCGGCCTATCCTTTCAGCAGGATGAGGTTCCGTGGGAGGAAACAGGGCCTTCTAGGGTTGCTCTTAATTCAGATGTTCCCGACGATAATGTTCATGGTCGCATTGTACGCTCTTCTTCAGTTCATTGGGGGCTTGATTCCATTTCTGGGGCTCAACACGCTTGGCGGCCTGATCTTCGCGTATTCCGGTGGGATAGCTTTCAATATCTGGCTCATCAAAGGTTACTACGATACCATCTCGAATTCTCTGGAAGAGGCTGCCATGATAGATGGAGCAACGAAGTTCCAGGCCTTCACAAAGGTGATCCTGCCCCTTGCAAGACCAATTCTTGCTGTAGTTGCAATACTTACATTCATGAGTATCTTCAACGAGTACCTGATCGCCAGAATACTGCTGCAGGATATGAACAAGTGGACATACGCAGTTGGTCTCTGGCAGTTTTCTGGAAGATTCGAAACAAGCTGGGGTCCATTTACGGCTGCTGCACTGATTGGCGCGGTTCCCATGGTAATTTTCTTCCTCGTTCTTCAGGATTACATCGTAGGTGGTCTTACTCAGGGCGGAGTTAAGGAGTAAAAACTGCTTTTTCGATTGTTATTTCATAGATTTCTCAAGGTTATCGCTCTTTCGGAGCCCACCCGCTATATCGAGCGGGGCGGGCTCTTTTGAGAATCAGTTTTTTCGAAAGTTTGTTCAGAGAGGTTTTCTTTTTTTGTTCGTAGAACAAGTGGTCGTATATAATTTCATTGAGCCGACATTGATGAACAGCATTGACAAATTGTGATGGTTGGTAAGGAGTGGGGAGTGTAGATCGTTCCGTACCGGAGTTGTCTACCCTCGATAGAAAGGAGTTTCAATGGAGCTGAACTTTCCTCGATACGACGGGAGTTCGATAGTCAATTTCTCAGCCGCAATTCTGGAACATTTTGACGCCGACATTCCTCAGGGCGTCAAAGCATACTCTTTGAAGGATAATGGGCTCAGCCTTGAGGGAATAGACAAAGTAGTAGTCTTTATTATTGACGCGGTGGGATACTACAATCTAATTAAGGTACTGGAGAAGAAAAGCTTCAAATATTTCGACCAGAAAGATATACGAATTTTAACCTCCGTCTTTCCTTCCACAACTGCCACAGCACTTACATCGATATTCACTGCAACACCACCCGGAGAACACGGAGTACTGGGCTATCTTCTGAATGTCCCGGAATACGGTGGACTGGTCAACATGATTGAGCTAGC
The DNA here is from genome assembly GCF_000147715.2 of Mesotoga prima MesG1.Ag.4.2. Lineage (NCBI taxonomy): Bacteria > Thermotogati > Thermotogota > Thermotogae > Kosmotogales > Kosmotogaceae > Mesotoga > Mesotoga prima. The sequence continues at coordinate 1,573,125 of NC_017934.1, forward strand.
CCCGTACACCCAAGACCGAGATAACCTGACCAGACTTGGATTCGATCCCCTAAAGTACAATCCCAACCCCACGATCTTCGAATTGCTCAAAGAAGTCGGAGTAAGAGGTTACCATCTCACTTCGAAAAGCTTTGTCAACACAGGTCTCACGAGGATGCATTCGCGGGGCGGCATAGCCCGGGGTGTTCACGGCCTCGGCGATATGTTTGAGGAGCTGAGAACGGCCCTTTTCTCGGAAGAGGCTGCCAGTGTCACGCTGGTTTACTGGGGATTAATAGATACTTACGGCCACAGGTACGGACCGAACTCCCTATCTTACACATCTGAAACTGCAACGGTTATTTCAGCAATTGAAGAGTTTTTCGAAGATATAGCCGAACGCAATACGGCTTTCTTCATTACCGCTGATCACGGCCAAATAGAGACTCCCTGGGAACAAGAAATATGGTGGTCGAAATTCGATGATCTCTTCGAAGAGATGTACTCAATGCCCGGTGGTGAGCAAAGGATGTCATATATCTACTCATATGACGGCGAGAAAACGAAAAGGAAAATGGAGAGACAGTTTGGTGATGCACTTGAGATTATTGAACCGTCGGGACTGGATGAGATAAAGCTCTTTGGAAAACCTCTCAACAGTGTCTTCAGAAAGAGGAGGGGTGAATTGATAACGGTTTCCAAGGGGAACTCTTCTCTATGCTTCAAATATACTGGGCAGGAACACTCTCTCAAGGGAAGACATGGGGGATTAACAAAGGAGGAGATGTACGTCCCGCTGATCCTCCTGAGAAAACCCTAAGACTCTTTCTCGTTACTTCGCTTCTCCCAGTTGATTTCGGCTATTGATTTCTGCAGATATATCGGCGCAAGATCCGAACAGCTAACTTGATTACCCGAAGCATACGTGTCCAGAACTATCTCCCTCATTGAAGAGGGATCGTAATTCTTCACCAGGCTACATCTGAAGTCTTCAAATTCCGGATCGATCTCGCCGTCGAAGAAAAGCTCCATAGTCGACAGCTCGATTTTCGATTTGATCATGCCTGTATTGCTGAAACCAGTGTTACCAACAGGCAATCCCCCTTTGTACTCCCTCCAGTAGTAATGGTCTTCCCTTGCTTTTCTCAAAATCAGATATCTGTCACTATCAACTGTTTTGGCTAGCACATCCAAGGAATTGAATGGTACGGCTGGAATACCGTGAGGAAATGCGAGACCCTTTGCCGTCGAGATTCCCACCCTCAAACCTGTGAGAGAACCGGGCCCTATTCCGACTCCGACAAATTCCAGTTCGGACACATCGATCTTGAGATTCTCAATGGCTTGTCTCATTATTACGGCTAGCATAGAACCGTATCTATCAATGTCACGGCATCTGATATCCATCTCTGCCGCGTTGCTGACGGCAGAAAGGAGAAGCGTTCTTGACGATGTATCGAAACAGATGTATTTCATAACTTGCCTCAACTGAGATCCTTGAAGCCTTCGCCGAAGACTTCAGAGTTATTCACCACTACCACAAAGGCCCGCCTGTCGGTAGTCTTGACAATGTGCCGCAACTGTCCGATTTCTCTCCGCCTTATCGAAACCATGAGAACCGGTCTATCCTCTCCGGAGAAACCTCCTGTAGCTTTGATTATTGTCGTTCCGCGTTCCATTTCGTTGATCACTTTCTCTTTAATCGCTTCACTCTCTTTGCTAATGACGAATGCCGTTCTAGTGTTTCCAATGCCTTCAATTATCCCGTCTATAGTCTTACTGGTTGTAAAGATGGTGATGATCCCGTACATGGCAGCTATCGGTCCGAAAACCACAACCGCTAGAAGTGTGATAAGTGAATCGCTTATCAGCAAACCGGTACCGGTGCTGAACCCCACGTACTTAGAGAGAATCATTGCAACAATGTCGGTACCACCTGTAGAAGCACCGCGCCACAAGACTAGCCCCATTCCAGCCCCGGCGATTACCCCGCCGTAGATTGCTACGAGCAGGAATCCATCTTGAGTCGAAGAAGCATCAAACACGGGAAAACTCAGTTTCTGCAGCAGATCGACGCTCAATGACATCAGAACGGCCGAGTAGATCGACTTCATCCCAAAACCCACACCCAGAGTGACGAAGGCCAGCAGAAAGAGAACGATGTTGTAAACAAACATCTGGGCTCCCACCCATAGGCCGAAAACTCTGTAAACGATTATTGCCAGGCCGCTCACCCCGCCAGCAATAATGTTATTCGGGACCATAAAGGAAACTATAGACATGGCCGTCAGTATTGAACCGACCGTTATCAGGAAATAATCTATAAAGGTCTTCCTATTCACTTCACTCTACGACCCTCGAATTCTTTAACTTTGCAATCTGCTCAAGAAGTCTCTTCTCCTTGCTTGAAGGCTTGCTTATATTTACTCTGACCGTCACAAGAAGGTCACCTCGTTTTCCGCCAGACACGCTGGGAACACCGAGATTTTTCATTCTGAAGACGGTATTAGGATTCGTCCCCGCCGGGATTCTAAGTATCTCCGTTCCCCCTTCGGGAAGTGAAATCTCCAAAGTAGTTCCAAGTGCAGCCTCAACGTAATCTATCTCCTTGCTCACATAGAGGTCGTTTCCGCTTCGCCTGAACTCCGAAGGCATTTCAACCCTTACACTTACATATAGATCGCCATATGGGCCGCCGTTCTGTCCAGCGTTCCCGTGACCGCCGATTCTCAGAGTAGCGCCGTTCTCTACGCCTGCGGGAATCGTCACGCTTACCTGGTGCCTTTCTTTTTCATAACCTCTTCCGCCGCACACACTACAGCGCTTGTCGATTATTCTTCCAGAACCACTGCATGTGTTGCAGACATGGGTATTGCTGAACATCCCAAAGAAAGATCTATGTTCCTCTTTGACGTAACCGGTTCCGTTACAGGTTGGACAGGTTTTGAAACTTGTGCCGCCTTCAGCACCGGTTCCTTTGCAGCTCTGGCAGACCTTGTTTCTGTCGTATTCCAGTATTACCTTCTTTCCAAGAATCACATCTTTCAAATCGATCACAACAGAAGCATGAATGTCCTCTCCCCTTACAGCTCTTGGCCCTTGTGTTTTGGAGCTGCCTCCAGACCTGCTTCCTCCGAAAAACACATCGAACACATCCTGGAAATCACCAAAGACATCGTCGAAGCTTCCTCCGGTACTTCCCGGCGTTCTTCCCGAACCTCGAGGATTTGCAGCGGCGTCACCGACATAACCAAAGCGATCGAACATGGCCCTCTTTTCCTTGTCGGAGAGGACTTCGTAAGCCTCCTGTATTTCCTTGAATTTTGCTTCGGCATCCTTCTTGTTGCTACCTTTGTAAGCATCGGGATGCCACTCCTTGACAAGTCTCCTGTATGCCTTCCTTATGTCATCGTCAGAGGCATTTCTGGAGACTCCAAGAATCTCATAATAGTCTTTTCTAGATTGAGCCATCTACATCACCACCGAAGGCTCTCATTAAGACTCGGAAGAGTCGTTTACTGCAACAACCACTCTAGCAGGCTTGAGAACCTTGCCATTCAAATTGTATCCTCGTTCTATGACATCATATACGGCCATGTCCGGAACATCATTTGAAGAAATCGTTCCCTCTACTTCGTGAGAAAAGGGATCAAAGGGCTTGCCTACCTCAGGCATAATCATTGAAAGCCCCTCATCAAACATAAGCCGTTCAACCGACTTGTGGATTAGCTTTATGCCAGAAATAAGACTCTTCTTCGAATTGTCGGGGTTTTCCAGCGCGCGGCTCAAATCGTCATAGATCTCTATCAGTCGAATAATAATCTTCTCTCTGTATCTCCTTATGCTTTCCTCCGATTCACGAACCAGAGCATTTCTGTAATTTATAAATTCCGCTCTGAGCCGTGCGTTTTCGTCCTTCAGGTTTTTGATCTCATCTCTCAGAGCTTTTAATTCGTCTATTTCAGATGTCTCGGATTTGTCATGGACTTCACTATCATTCATAGCTTTTTCTCTCACTTCACTTCCCTCACGGACTTTTTCGCCAGTCGCTGCTCCAGCGGTATTTTCAAGTTTATCAGATTCATCAAGTCTAGCAGCATTTCGTTCTTCTTTGACCCCTTCCTCATTATCGATACTTTCCGGATTCTTCTTGTTCTTTTCATCTATCATTTTGCATTCCTCCTATCTATTCGAAAAAACTTCTGATAATCTATTGATCGAGAAGCTCAAGTACGCGTTTATTTTTTCATAGTAGGTCAACTTTGGTGAAATGACGAAGATATTTCCAATCTTTTCGTCTTTTCTCGTATAGGGAGAGACAAATAGAGCGAAATTCTTGAGTTCCTCTCTGCCCACTTCTTCACCTATGAAGACCATGTTTTCGTCAACGTCACCGAAGGAGCTCAGTAGCATCTCAAGATTTTTCGGATTCTCCACGGATCTTACCAAACCCGATACATCGGACGAATCAAGGTGTTCATTTGCAATGATGAACTCAAGGCCGTATCTGTAGTACTTCTCTTCATTTTCCTTATCGAAAATGCTCTGCAAAAAGCTAATAATATCCTGAAGTCTCTTATCGTGCCATTCGTCATATCTAAGTTCGACGTTCTTGATTCCATTTCTGATTTCACCAATGGTCTTTCCCACAACGGCCAGATTCACATACCTTTGGAAATTATCGATATCGAATTCGGCCGGGCCAACAAAAACTGTTGTATTGACGCTTACACCAAGGTCCGTGACTATCGAAACGTTAAGATAGCCCTTGGTAATCCTTGAAATCGAAACGCTGTTAACTACAAGTTTATCTAACTTACTTAGGCTTTTCGATGACGACAAAGCCCGATACAGCTCGTGCAAGAATCCTCGTCATTCCCTGCAACAGATGCTCGATATCTCCGACAAAGCTGGTGCGCCTTATTGCAATAGCCACATTACTCTCCTGAAGGTCTTCAGTAATAGTCTTGACTGAATCAAGATAAAATCTGAACCCCTTATCTGTCAAAACTCTACCTGACGAAGTATGTGGCTGGTAGATATATCCAAGAAACTCCAGTTTTCGCATGTCATTTCTTACCGTAGCAGAACTAAACTTGAGATTAGAGTGCTCCAAAACCTGCTTAGAACTAACAGGTTTTCCAGAAGAGATGTATTCTCTTGAGATGCAGTAAAGCACTCTTATCTGCCTCGGGTTAAGTTCTGGACCACCCGTACGTCTTCTAGACACTTAGCACTCCCTCCTATAGACTGCTAATAAATGTTACCATATGCCGCCTCTGTTGTCAACTTCAGAGACCGATGATACAATCTTTAAGAGCGAAAGGGGTGTGATCAATGAGGTTATCTCAGGTCATAGAACTCCTCGGCAACAGTGTTCTTCAGGTGGTGAATCCCGGAAATGTCGATCCTGAATTCGATCATATTGAGAGTGATTCCAGGGGTCTAAAGGAGAGAAACCTCTTTATATGCATTAAGGGTACAAATTTCGATTCACACCTAATTGCGAGGGAACTTCAAAGAAAGGGAGCAGTCGCTTTGGTCGCGGAAATGCCCATTGAAGACGAGGAAGTGGTAGTTCCTATCGTTTACGTCAAAAGTTCTCGTCTAGTAGAGGCATTGCTTACCATGGAGGAATACTGTCATCCCTACAGGAAGCTTACCACTATCGGTGTAACAGGCACAAACGGGAAGACTACGATCACAACTCTTATCTATCATGTTTTATCATCATTTGAGAGGAAGGCATCTCTTATCGGTACCGTGAGAAATGTTGTGGGAGAAAACATATATACCAATCCTAAGAACACCACGCCCGGACCGGTCGAGCTTGCAAAGCTTCTTCAACTTTCTACGAAACTGAAAAGCGAGTACTTCATTATGGAAGTCTCGTCACATTCTCTCTCGATGAACAGGGTTGAGGGAATGAGGTTCGATGTAGGAATAATCAGCAACGTCACCAGAGACCATCTGGACTTTCACCCTACCTTCGATGACTATTACAGATCGAAGATGAAACTCTTCTCTTTATTGAAGACCAACGGAATAGCTGTTGTAAATGGTGACAAGATAAATATCGCGGATATCCACATTTCTAGAAACAGAATCACGACCTATGGTTTTGGCGATGAATCGGATTACAGAATCGAGAATCTCGATATCTCAAGAACGGGCATGGATTTCACTATACAAACGCCGTACGGGTCTTCACATAGGATCTACTCTAGATTGATCGGAGAACACAACGCTTACAATATAGCAGCAGCTGTTGCCGCACTCAATTCACTGAATTACGACCTGGACCACATAGCCAAAGCTATCTCATCCTTCGGAGGTGTTCCGGGTAGATTCGAGTTTGTTGAAGAGGCTACGAAGTACGGCTTTGACGTAGTTGTAGACTTCGCCCATACTCCAGATGCGTTGGAAAAACTTTTGAAGACGGCAAGAAGACTCACTCCAGGCAGGTTGATTCTGGTTTTTGGCGCAGGAGGATCTGCCGATAAGGGAAAACGTCCTTTGATGTCTGAAGTCTCTTCAAAATACAGCGATGTAGTTATTCTCACTTCCGATGATCCAAAGCTGGACGATCCCGCAGAGATCCTTCAGGATCTCGAGAGCGGCGTCGATAAATTCAAACCTTATCTCGTTATTCCTGACAGAAGAGAGGCAATATCAGTTGCCCTTACGCTTGCCAATCGTCAGGACATGGTCTTGATAGCTGGGCGAGGCCATGAGGATTTCCAAATCCTTGGCGAAAAGAGAATTCCCTTTAATGATAAACAGGTAGTAAAGGATATTCTGGAGAGCAAGTTCCGGAGGCATATAAAAAAGTGATATCCAAATCATCAGTTGAAGAATTCTTGCTTCAAACGGAAGACAGAAATATTGTCATCGATTCCAGAAAAGTTTCTGCCGGTGATGTCTTTATTGGGCTGAAAGGGGAAAAGGTCGATGGAAACGACTTTGTCGGAGAGGCGCTTTCCAAAGGGGCCTCTTTGGTATTTTCGGACAAGGCTTTCGACGACCAAAGAGTCTTGAGAGTAGACGACACAAATGAAATCCTTATAGAAGCAGCAAAGAGTATACTCTCGAAATCGAAACTTAGTAACAGGATAGGTATTACAGGTTCTAATGGAAAGACTACGACAAAAGAGATAAGCTCCTTTTTCCTCTCGAAACTTGGCAGAGTTTTTAAGACTGCAGGTAACCTCAATACAGAAATTGGATTGCCGTTATCTTTGCTGGAAAATAGGAGAGAGCTTTTTTCAGCTCAGTACGGTGTCTTTGAATTTGGGACGAGTACGAAGGGGGATATTGAAAAACTTGTCGGAATTGTCCAGCCCGACATCGCTGTTCTTCTCAATGTTGGAAGCGCTCACGTTGGAAATTTCAAAGACATCGACGAGTTATTGCAAGAGAAGCTATCCATATTCAAGTCGAAAAGGCTGTCCAGGGCGGTACTTGGAGGGTGTGATGAGAGACTGAGAGAGTTCTCGAAAGGGCTACCGGTGGAGGTCCTCCTATTTGGAAAAGAAGATGTTGATTTCTCAATAGTAGATTTCGCTTACGATAAAGGCGATACTATGCTTCATTTCTTTTGCGATGGGGACCGGTTTGTCAGACTCAGAGGCATATGGAGCTACGGTCAACTGCTGGATCTTGGCGCTGCCTATCTTGTGGCTCGTCTCGTCGGTGTTGAAGAACCTTCAGTATTTTTGAACGATTACAAGTTGCCCTTCAGTGACCGGTTTACCGTCAGTATTCTGAAGGGAATCACTGTGATAAGTGACTTCTACAACAGCAGCCTTGAATCATGGGAATCGGCGATCCTATCCATAGAAAAGCTTAGAAGCTCTCGAAAGATCGCTGTAGCCGGCTCTATTCTCGAACAGGGGAGAGAAGAAAAGAGAACTCACGAAAGGCTTGGTGAGTTGTTGTCAAAGTTTGATGAGACAGTTCTCTTTACGAGAGATATGGCGATAAACGCAGCTTCAAAGAACGTAAAGCCCGCGCTTGTGAGTGACAGCGAAGAGGAAATCGCTGCATGGCTCCACCGTAACGTAAGGAGTGGTGATCTCGTCTTCTTCAAAGCCTCGCGTGCGATAGCCCTTGAAGGGGTATACAAGTCGTTTATGGAGCTGATCGAAAGTGCATAGAGAAGTATTCACTTTCCTCCTGGCATTCCTTTTGTCTGTTCTAGCTATCGAGCCCTTAAAAAGATACCAGAAAAGGAGAAGGATAGGGCAATACATTCGCGAAGAAGGACCTGACCTCCATAACTATAAAACAGGTACCCCAACTGCAGCAGGAATTGTTTTTATTCCTATCGCCCTGGCAGTTGCATCAATCTTTGCCTTTAGAGCAGAGATCTTGATAGTTGTCATCGCTGGGATTCTTTTCGGCCTCATAGGACTTGTCGATGACATCTCGAAAATCGTGAAGAGAAATGCATCTGGACTGAGCGGAAAGAGAAAACTCGCCCTTCAGCTTGTCTCGGCTGCCTTCATCGTATTTTTAATTCAGCTTGTCAATCCTCATACACATATAGAGATACCCTTTCTCGGGAAAATCGGTCTCGGCTTCGCTTACTATCCGATTTCTGCTTTGATCATTGCCGGAATGAGCAACGCTGTAAATCTTACCGATGGCGTTGACGGATTGGCGGCCTCAGTGTACATATTTTCCTTGGCTCCTATGCTCGCTCTTCCCGTTTGGCAAAATGGTTTGATCGCTCCGATCAGCGGGGCTTTGGCTGGTTTTCTATGGTATAACTGGTTTCCCGCTTCTATATTTATGGGTGATACGGGATCGCTCTCGCTTGGAGGAATCATGGCCGTGATTTTTGCTTTAGACGGGAGAGAGGGTTTTCTCATATTTTTTGGTTTGATGTTCCTCGTGGAAATGTTCAGTGTAATCATTCAGGTATTCTCATTCAAGGTTTTTGGTCGGAGAGTGTTCAAGATGTCCCCAATACACCATCACTTTGAACTATCTAACTGGAAAGAAAGTAAAATTGCATTCAGGTTTTCATTGATCGCTTTCATCGGAGCAGTCTTCGGTCTGCTGTCCTGGTAGGTGAAAAAGTTGCTTGAAGGAAAAATCGGTCTTGTTGGATTCGGAGTTTCGAACGAGAAACTCCTTGAAAGATTGGTAAAAGATAGAGATTCCAAATCGCTTTTTGTTTCTGACACCGGTAAAATTAAAGAGGAAGGTAGGACGCTCCTCAAGAAGTTCGATATAGAATACGAGGAAGGGGGCCATACAGATCGTCTCTTTGACTGCGATGCCTTCATCGTATCCCCTGGAGTCTCGCCGTTTTCCGAAGTTGGAGAGAGAATTATCCATTCGGGGAAATACTACACGACCGAGCTTGAAGTATCCCTAGATGAGCTTTGGTCCAAGCCCAGAGGGACGGTGATCGGCGTCACGGGAACAAATGGTAAGTCAACAACCGTTACAATGCTCAGACACATTATTTCCGGAAAGAATCGAAAGGTCTTTCAGGGCGGAAACCTCGGTTACCCTCTCGCAGGTGTGGCAGAAGAGGTTTATGATTACTACGTGCTCGAAGTCAGTTCCTTCCAGCTGAAGTGGTTTGCGGAGGAACGAGTCCGCTTCCACTTGTCGGCCGTAATAAACCTTGGAGAAGACCATCTAGATTATCACAGAAGCATTGACGACTATTTCAAATCTAAACTGCGGTTGGCAAAGATGACCGAAGGTATTACTGTTGTTCCAAAGGCGGTAGCCGACTGTCAAAAAGAGCTTTTGAAAGGCTCTAAGCTCCGTCCGTTTGTAGCACTTGGGGAAGGATTTGACAGTTTTGACAGAGAACATTTGAGAGTGAGAGGCATTGAGTTCAGGACGTCAGATCTTCCGTTTACCGGTCTGCACAATTACGAAAATGTTCTGGTAGTGTTATTGATTTCGCAGCTTATAGGTCTGTCCGCCGAGGATGTATTTCAGGAACTGAAAAGCTATACCTTTCTCTCTCACAGATTGCAGCTTGTGCGAGAGCTAGAAGGAGTAAAATACTACGACGATTCAAAAGCAACTAATGCACATGCTGTCAGTGCAGCCTTAAGGAGCTTCGAGCCTTCAAAGACAATTCTTATTCTTGGTGGAAGGGAAAAGGACGAGACTTACTCGGAACTGATCGAACAACTCGGTCAACTTAAACACGTGGTCATGCTTGGGAGTTCAATGAAGATATTATCTGCTAAACTTCAGATGAGGGGAATACCGGTCTCTGGCGCGGCAAACATGGCCGACGCGGTAAAAATATGCAGGGGACTTGCCGCAAAGGGCGACAATGTTGTTCTCAGTCCGGCGGGATCCAGCTATGACCTTTATATCAATTATAGCGAGAGAGGAAACCACTTTAGAGAAATAGTAACGGCACTGGAGTGAGTATGAAGAGGACCTATTTGGTGCTGGCGCTGTACACCAGTGTCTTCGTGATTTTTGGGCTGGTGTTCATTTATAGTGCCGGGATAAGCATGGAGGCGAGACACCCGGATGTGACTGCTTCCGAGTTTTTAGAGAAGCAGCTGATAGCTTATGCAATAGGTCTTGCGGGAGCTCTCATAATGATATATATGAAAGGTTCCTGGCATTTCAAAAACGCCTTTACCATCTATTATCCGCTTACGCTTATTATGCTGGTTGCCGTGCTCTTTTTTCCAGACAGGGGTGGGTCAAACAGATGGATAGATATTGGCAGCTTCTCGCTCCAAGTCTCGGAGTTTGCAAAGATCTCTTTGCTTCTAGTTCTAGCTAAACATTTCGGAGGTTTAAAGAAGAGAAATTTCCTGACTACTTTTCTGATCCCTCTAGGAATAACTGCGCCACTTGCCATACTCGTATTTATTGAGCCGGATCTCTCTACCACTGGGATTATCGTTGCAATTGCCTTTGTCATGATGATAATCGGCGGTATCAAAATGCGTTATTTGTCGCTAGCACTTATCTTCGTTGTTATTTTGGTGCTAGTTCTGTACAGTGGCGGATTCATAGAGGACTATCAGATTCAGAGGATAACCTCCTTCTTGACTTCTTTAACTGGCGAGGAACATGAGCAAGTCTCATACTCCCTTATGGCGATTTCTTCGGGCGGTCTCACCGGTAAAGGTCTTGGTATGGGACTTGTCAAATATTACCTGCCCGTAAGCTACTCCGACTTCATTTTTGCAGTTATTGGAGAGGAACTCGGTCTCGTTGGATTGCTTGTGCTAATGTTTGCCTATGTTGGCTTTATAAGAGAGCTTATCGTTGTCGGGCTCAGAGGCTCGAGAACACTCGAAGGCAAGCTCTACATAATTGGATTCGCTCTTTACATAATGATCCAGGCTACGATTAATATTGGCGTAAATTTGGGTCTCTTTCCACCTACTGGTGTCACACTGCCCTTCGTAAGTTCGGGGGGCTCTTCGATAATGTCATTGATGATTGGTTACGGACTGGTCTTCTCAATACTCTTAGAATCTGAAGAAGAAAAAGAAAAGGGACTCCAGGATGAAAAAACTTAAAATTGCCTTTTGTGGCGGGGGAACCGGAGGACACTATTATCCTGCAGTTGCAATTCTGCATGCCCTGAGTCGTGTAAGAGAAATAGAGCTGTTGTATTTCACGGTTTGGGGAAAGATAGATGATAGAAGTGTTGATAGAGATTTCCCCGGGGTAAGGAAGATGTCACTGAAGCTCACTGGACTGAAAAGGCCCCTGTACAGTCCTGCCAATGCCAGTATTTTCTTTTCACATCTCAGAACTGAAAGGTCTGTAAAGAGACAGCTTGCCGAATTCAGCCCCGATTTCCTTTTTTCAACGGGCGGATACGTTTCCTATCCAGTTGTCAGAGCGGCAAAGAGTCTTGAAATACCCGTTTACATTCATGAACAAAACTCGATAGTTGGGATAGCAAACAAAAGATTGGCCAAATACGCAAAGCGGTTCTTCATTTCATTTGAGGAGAGTGGAAGAGATCTTGAACTTCCAAAAGAAAGGATTGTTTTTTCTGGAAACCCTGTGAGAGAATCGAAGATCACAAGAAATGAAGTAATGAAGAGATTCGATCTTCCGGATAATAAGCCCCTCATTGTAGTGCTCGGTGGAAGTCTTGGATCCGAATTGATAAATAGAGCGTGTGAAGGGCTTTACGAAGAGATTCAGAGCAATGATTGCGAACTCAGTTTTCTTCACTCAACCGGCGATGAAAGCTCGGCAATTTCGCTCAGACGGTTTCCTTTTGTGCGAGCCTTTTCTTATATAGAAGACCTTACAGACGCCATAGCGTGCGCGGATCTAGTTGTGTCAAGAGGAGGAGCTACTACAATCGCCGAGCTACAGTATTTTGGAAGAAAGGGTATAATAATACCGTGGAGCGGCGCGGCAGAAAACCACCAGTTTTACAATGCTCGCTCACTGGAAAGAGTTGGACTTGGTTATGTTATACTGGAAGAGAATTTGACTTCCACAGCTTTGAGAATTGCAATAAAGGAAATGTTGCATAGACAGATCAGCTACAAACCTCCAAGAAGACCAGTTGAGATTGTATTGGATAATATACTCCGGGAGGAATCGATTTGAAATATCACTTTATTGGCATTGGCGGAATTGGTATGAGCGGTCTGGCAATGCACTTAGCATCTGAGGGTGACCAGGTTTATGGATCGAACTATGAAGAAAATGAAAGAGTAGCTTACCTTCGGGGGAAGGGTATTGGTGTTTTTATAGGTCATTCCTATGAGAACTTCGAGAAACCGGATGTCGTTGTAAGAACGACAGCCATAAAACAGGGCAATCCCGAATTGGAAAGAGCTATCTTTGAGAGCGTTCCCACAATTTACAGGATGGAGCTTCTGAAGAGTCTTCTTTTGAGAGATACTTCTGTTTGTATAACCGGAACTGATGGAAAGACGACCACCACTGCAATGGTTTCAAAGATACTGATAGATTCTGGAAGAGATCCCACAGTCTTTCTCGGCGGCATTAATCCCATTTTGAAGGACGGAAACTACAGAAAGGGCAAAGACTTAATCGTCAGCGAACTGGACGAGAGCGACGGCTTCTTTGCTTCTTTCAAGCCCGACTATGCCGTGATAACGAATGTAAGAGGCGATCACCTCGAGCACTACGACAACTCATTTGACAATCTCAAGAACCACTTCAGATACTTCTCCAGAAGTGTGGGAAAACTACTGGTGACAAACGCCGATGACCCTGCTTCAGAGAGGATTTTCACGGATACTCTAACGTTTGGTAAAGACAGGGGCTACTACCGCTTCACGGATAGATCAACCGGAATAATGAATCAGACTTTCAGATGTTTTAGAGGTAATGAAGACCTTGGTCTTTTCAAGTTAATGATCCCTGGAGAGTTCAACGTATACAATGCCACAGCAGCCATTGCTTTAACCCATGAAATGGGGGTCCCAATTGAATCCATCAAAAACTCTCTTGAATCGTATAGATCTGTGGACAGAAGGTTCACGTTCAGAGGGCTCGACGATTTCAGAAACCTTTTCTTCTTCGATGATTATGCTCATACCCCCGATGAGATAAGCAATACCATTCGAGGAGCTCGAGAGTTCTTTCCCGGTAAAAATGTCATCGTGGTTTTCCAACCCCATAGGTACTCAAGACTGGTAAGAGAGAACGGCCGTTTCGCTAACTCCCTAAAGGACGCTACGGAAGTTTGTGTCTTTAAGCTCTACGAAGCCTATGAAAAAGGACAGTATGCGATTGACGAGACCGAGGTCTTGAAGGGTCTTAGCAGCTATGGAGTTCCTGCTGTCCACGCAGTTAACTACTCGGAAATACTTGAGTGGTTGGAAAAGAAGAGAGACGCGGTAATCCTTTTTCTTGGTGCGGGAGATATTACTGAAGCCTCAAAGATGAGCGTTCTCAAGCTTTGCGAAGCACATTAGTGACATTTAGAGTCTGACAGACGGCGCAGCCTGTGCAACCCACCCATCTGCAATCGCCGGTCGTCTCTTCTCTTAGGGCTTTTTCATATTCCTCGATAAAAAAACGTTTTGAAATACCAAGTGAAATGTGGTCCCAGGTAAGTTCATCCTGAGTAGAGTAGCCTTTCATATAGTTTTGTACGTCTACTCCCTCTGTCTTGAAGGCTTCTTGCCATATTGAAGCATCGAATTCCTCGTTCCACTCGTCAAAGATCGCTCCAGACTTGTAAGCCCTTAGTATTGCCCTGCCTACTTTTCTGTCGCCCCTACTTAGCACACCTTCAACTGTACTGCTGGATGGATCGTGGCAGCTGAGCTGTATTCCCCTTCCCGACAGCTTTCTCAAGATTCCAAGCCTTCTTGAAGCCTCTACCTCGCTAATCTGGGGTGAGAACTGGAACGGTGTATGGGGTTTTGGTATGAAGATTGCAGCAGAAACAGATACTTCTTTAAAACCGACAGCCTTAACTCTTCTTGCCAATCTGACTATCTCTTCAAGATCTTCATCCCTCTCAGTAGGCAGACCAACCATAAAATATAGCTTCACTCTTTGCCAGCCACTATTTTTGGCAGCCTTAACGGTAGCCATCAGATCGTCCTCGGAAACATTTTTGTTTATTACATTTCTGAGGCGCTGAGAACCTGCTTCCGGAGCAAATGTTAGGCCGGTCTTTCTTATTGACGCGATTTGTGAGGCTATCTTGACACCAAAAGAATCTATTCTAGTACTGGGAAGAGAAAGCGCAACTCTCTGCGGCTCAAGCAAAGGCAGGATCTCTTCGCTCAAGACATCTATTGAGGAGTGATCCATTGTCGAGAGTGAGAGAAAGGAGAGCTCATCGTATCCAGTTGCCTTGAGTACCTTCTGCACGGATTCCCTTAGCTCATCGACTCCACGTTCTCTAACAGGCCTGTAAATCATCCCCGCCTGGCAGAATCTGCAGCCGCGATTACAACCCCGCAGCACTTCCATGACAGCTCTGTCGTGAACGGTTTTCATGTAAGGAACCAGTGGAGAGGGGTCTATCTCGTAGTCCGAGAGGTCGGCAATGACTGCTTTGACAACCTTTCTTCTTCCTAGTGAAGGAACATAAACTCCCTGAATCTTTGATAACAGTTCCAGAAGCTCCCTTCTTCTGCCAGATCTAAGTAGTTCTATGTTTTCTCTTACTTCAATGCAAATCTGAGGTGTTACGGCTTCTCCGTCTCCAATGACAAAGGCGTCGAAATAGTCGGCCATTGGCTCTGGGTTGGTCGAACATGGACCGCCACCCAACACTATCGGCTCCGTAGTTCTCTCTCTCTGTAGAATGGGAATGCCTGCAAGTTCAAGTAGCGCGAGCACATTACTGTAGCAGAGCTCGTACTGAAGAGTTATTCCAACGATGTCGAATTGGGCAGCGGCAGTGTATGTTTCCATTGAATAAAGGGGGATCCGAGCGCCGATCATTTCCTCGATCATGTCCTTCCACGGAAGGTAAGCTCTCTCTGCATAGAACTCATCGGTTTTATTGAGCTCTTTATAGAGGATTTTCAGACCTAAATGTGACATACCGACTTCGTATGTGTCTGGGAAGGAGAGAAGGATACGCAGCTTGTCGTCTGGATCTTTAATGACGCGATTCAGTTCCTTGCCGATGTACCGGCTAGGTTTTCCGACTTTGTTCAGCACGCCCGAAGAGACTAGCCATTTCCTAATGTCGTCAGAGTTAATCATCAAACCGTGAATTCAGTGGAAATAAGAAACATCAATCTAACGAGATTGTCGTAGTCTTCCATCGAAATATATTCCGTTTCGGAATGAAGATACTTAACAGCCATGGCGAGTGGAACCATCTTTTTCCCCTTCTGCTGGAAGGGAATTCCATCAGTTCCTCCGCCGGTTACTCCCATCTGAAGAGGAATATCCCTTTCTCTTGAAAACTCCATCAATCGTTTTCCGAGACCGTAATCACCCAGGGATGAAGTGTCCGACATTCTTAGCACGGGTCCATTACCGGGTTTAACGTCACCTGTAAGCCTTGAACAGCATGCAAAAGAATCAACTGGGAAAAAGAGGTTCGGTTTCAGCCTTTCGGATAGTGCCCTTGCTCCAATCAATCCGATCTCTTCCTGTACAGTCCAGGCAAAAACGATACGCCTGTCGAGATCGGTCTCCATAAGCATATCGAGAAGATCCAGAAGGGCAAGACAGCCAGATCTGTCATCGAGGGATCTGACTGCCACATATTTATCGTTAAGTATCGAAATCTGTTTTCTGAATACCGCGTAATCAAGAACCTCTATTCCCAGTGATGCAGTTTCTTCCTTTGATGAGGTGCCAACATCTATTACCTGGTTCTGCCAGGAAAGATCGGTTTTTTCTCGGAGGTGAGGAGGTGTCATACCTATCACTCCATCTATGGACTCGCCGGAGGAGGTTATTACATCCAGGTGTCTTCCTACTAGAAGCTCATCGGCGATTCCTCCAACCTTCTTGAAGCTCAATGAACCGTCGGAATTCACACCAGTTACTAACAATCCGATTTCATCCATGTGAGCTGCAAAAGCGATTGTTGAATCTCCGTTGCCTACTTCTAAAACAACATTTCCCAGATCGTCCACAAAGGGTTCTACGCCCTCGGGAAGCATCTCGATAATCTTTGCTCTAATCATCTCTTCTCTTCCGGTCATGCCCGGAACAAATACAACTTCCGTAAGCCTATCCAAATTCATGAAAACACCTCCCTAACAATTATAGCCTAAGGCCAAGAAGTTAGGAAGTTAAACTCACAAAGACGTTCAGGACGGTTATAATCAAAGATGATAGCATTTGACTGAGGAAAATAATTGGTCTATCTTAGAACCATTATTCAGAACCAATGAATGGAGGAGATTTTGTGAGCAATCGAGAGAGACTGGAAAAACTCAAAGACGACTGGAAGAGAGAAAGAGTCATACCTCTCCTGAAAAGGTTCCCCGAAAGAAAGAAGGAGTTCAAGACATCATTTGATGGACCGGTTGAGATTCTCTATACACCTAAAGAGACCGAAGATTACGAAGAGAAAATCGGATTCCCCGGCCAGTATCCCTTCACACGGGGAGTTCAACCAACTATGTATCGCGGAAGACTATGGACAATGAGACAGTATGCAGGCTTTGGAACAGCCGAAGAGTCTAACCAGAGATACAGGTATCTTCTCTCTCAGGGACAAACTGGCCTTTCGGTGGCATTTGATCTTCCGACTCAGATTGGATACGACTCAGATGACCCCATGTCGGAAGGCGAAGTAGGAAGGGTTGGAGTCGCGATTGACTCGCTTGAGGACATGGAGACACTTTTTGAAGGCATTCCCCTCGAAAGAGTCAGTACTTCTATGACTATCAACTCCACAGCTGCGATTCTTCTTGCGATGTACATCGCCGTTGGCGAAAAACAAGGTGTGGATCCTTCAAAGCTGACAGGAACGATTCAAAACGATATTCTCAAAGAGTACATAGCCAGGGGAACCTACATTTTTCCACCAGATTCATCTATGAGGTTGATCACAGACATCTTCGAATACTGCTCAAAGAACCTCCCCGATTTCAATACTATAAGCATTAGCGGATATCACATAAGAGAGGCCGGAGCCAATTCAGTCCAGGAGATCGCCTTCACTTTGGCTGACGGTATTGCCTACGTACAAGCGGCCATAGATGCTGGACTCGATCCAAATGTTTTTGGAAAAAGATTGTCCTTCTTCTTCAACTCACATAATGGGTTCCTTGAGGAGATAGCGAAATTCAGAGCAGCGAGAAGACTTTGGGCCAGAATTATGAAAGAAAGATTCGGTGTAACTGATGAAAAGGCAATGATGCTGAGATTCCACACTCAGACTGGAGGATCCACTCTGACCGCCCAGCAACCCATGAACAATATTGTAAGAGTGGCATTTCAGGCATTAGCGGCCGTTCTTGGAGGCACTCAATCACTTCACACAAATTCGTTCGACGAGGCTCTCGGTTTGCCAACAGAAGACTCCGTCACGATAGCCCTCAGAACGCAACAGATAATTGCTTCCGAAACCGGCGTTGCAGATACTGTCGATCCACTTGGCGGAGCTTACTTCATAGAGGAGCTCACAGATAGAATGGAAGAACTGGCGATGGACTACATTCAGAAGATCGATGACCTTGGGGGCATGGTTGAGGCCGTCCGCAATGGATTTGTGCAAAAGGAGATCCTTGACAGCGCCTACAAGTATCAGGTTTCTATCGAAAACAAAGAACAGATAATCGTAGGTGTAAATGAGTTTGTAAGTGAAGACAAGGAAGTCAAAGATATTCTCAGGCTGGATCCTGCAATCGAAAACAGGCAGAAAAAGAAGATCGAAATGCTCAGAACGAGAAGAGACAATGGCAAAGTCGAGAGTCTGCTTGACGATCTCAGAGAGGCGGCAAGGGGTAGTGATAACCTCATGCCGTTCATACTTAAGGCTGTCAAAGCCTATGCTACTCTGGGAGAGATCGCGAATGCTCTTAGGGACGTTTTCGGAGAATACACCGAAGCCGTTATTCTCTAGAGAGGGGTGGAGACGATGAAGATCAAGGTACTAGTGGCAAAGCCAGGGTTAGATGGACACGATAGGGGAGCAAAGGTTGTTGCTATGGCGCTCAGGGATGCGGGAATGGAAGTGATATACACGGGTCTCAGGCAGTCTCCCGAATCTATTGTGAAAGCCGCTCTTCAGGAGGATGTCGATGTCGTAGGACTCTCCATACTTTCAGGCGCTCACATGAAGATATGCAGCAAAGTTCTAAAGTTGATGAAAGATTCGGGAATTGGAGACAAGCCCGTCTTTGTTGGTGGAATTATCCCTCCAGAAGACGCCGAAGAGCTTAAGAAGGCAGGGATCTTCGAGGTTTTTGGACCGGGAACTTCCCTGAAATCTATCGCAGAAAAGATCGAGAAAACGGTAAAGAAATGAGATCCATGGAACTAAAGATAGATCAGTTAAAGGTTTCCAGAGTTTTGAGTATAATAGAAAACAACACGGACGAAGCCAGGAAGATAATCGACAAACTACCTCAAAGAGACTACTTCGTAATTGGCGTTACAGGGAGCCCGGGAGCAGGGAAATCATCCTTAACCGACCGCCTTGCATGTATGAGTGCAGTTGAGAAGTCGACGGCCGTTGTTGCGATAGATCCTTCAAGCCCGTTCACAGGAGGAGCCTTTCTTGGGGACAGGATAAGGATGAGAAGGGCTACCGATGATCCCGGGATTTTTGTTAGGTCGATGGCGAGTCGCGGAAATGTTGGTGGACTGAGTCCTTCGATATACAATACGGTTGAGTTTCTCGGTAGAAGCGGTTACGACTGGATTTATGTTGAGACAGTAGGAGCCGGCCAGTCTGAGACGGATATCGCAAATCTCGCCGATATAGTGGTTCTCGTATTGGCACCGGGTCTTGGAGACGATGTACAGACAATGAAGGCCGGTATTATGGAGATCGGTGACATATTTGTTGTAAATAAGAGTGATCTTCCCGGCTCCGATCAGCTGTTTTCGAGAACAAGAGCAATCCTTGAACTCTCTGGAAAGCAATTACCTGTCGTGCGAACGAATTCCATCAAAGGCAACGGAATTGAAGAGCTTCACAAGAAGATCGAAGAAATTTTGGAAGATTATATAAATTCGGGAAGGCTATCCGAAAAGCGAAGAAAGCGCAACCTTTACAATAACTTGAACAGCGCGTACCAGATTATAAAGGAACACTACGCCGAAAATGCTAAACTTGAAGAGTTGATAAAATATCTTCTTGAGAATATCGGGAGGTAGTCGAAGTGAGATCCGACAAGATAGACCATATAGGCATAGCCGTTAGATCAATCGAGGAAAGACTTTCTGTTTACAGAGATCTGTTGAAGCTCGAACTAACCGGGATCGAAGAACTTCCCGACCGTGGTTTGAGAGTTGCCTTCGTGAAGGCCGGTGATACGAGAATCGAGCTACTCGAACCGATATCTGAAGACAGCCAGATATCAAAATTCCTCGAAAGCAGGGGAGAGGGAATTCACCACATAGCCTTTCATGTAGACAATGTTGAAGGTGCGATCGAAGAAGCTGTTTCACTGAATTTGAAACCGCTTTCGAAGGAGGCCGAGATTGGTGCAGGAGGAACGAGAGTGGTATTTCTCCACCCAAAGAGCACAGGCGGAGTTCTGATGGAACTTGTCGAAGGACACCACTAGGGGGCGAACGATGTGACCGGCAGACTTGAAGAATTCTTTGAAAAAAGCGAAAAGATCACCCTAGGCGGTGGTCAGGACAAGATTGAAAAACATCACAAATCTGGAAAGCTTACTGCCAGGGAGAGAATCGATGCTCTCTGCGATGAAGGAAGCTTTGAAGAATTCGACAGATTTGTGAAGCATAGGGCCACCAGTTTTGGTCTTGAAAACAAGGAATTTCCCGCCGACGGCGTGATAACCGGCATAGGAACCGTCAACGGGCGAAAAATTGCCGTCTTCTCTCAAGACTTCACGGTACAGGGCGGCTCCCTTGGAGAGATGCACGCGAAAAAGATAATGAAGGTACAGGACATGGCCATGAAGCTTGGCATACCAATCGTCGGCATAAACGATTCCGGTGGTGCGAGAATTCAGGAGGGCGTTGATTCACTGTTTGGCTACGGTGGAATCTTCCACAGAAACACTCTTTCCTCAGGAGTCATTCCTCAAATAACGGTAATCTGCGGTCCATGCGCTGGAGGAGCCGTTTATTCGCCGGCAATCACCGATTTCATTGTAATGACGGACAAACACTCTCAGATGTTCATCACAGGGCCGCAGGTTATAAAGGCCGTTACCGGTGAAGAGACCTCTATGGAAGAACTCGGGGGAGCACTCGTACATAATACTAAGAGCGGGAATGCTCATTTCCTAGTACCAGACGATAAGAACGCAATGCTCTTGGTAAGAGAGTTGCTGGAATACCTTCCGCAGAATAACTCGGAAGAGCCTTTGAAGACAGAATCGACCGTCAGTGATCCCGTTCTGGAACTTCGAGAAATAGTCCCGGACAATCCGAAGCAGTCATACGACATAAAGAAAGTTATCTCTCTTGTCGTAGATGATGGTAAATTTCTTGAAGTACACGAACACTACGCCAAGAATATGGTCATAGGCTTTGCAAGAATTGGCGGTAGATCCGTAGGAATTGTGGCAAATCAGCCCTCAGTATTTGCGGGTTCTCTAGATATAAATGCTTCCGATAAAGCCGCAAGATTCATAAGATTTCTCGATGCTTTCAATTTGCCTATTATCACATTCGTCGACACGCCCGGCTTCCTCCCCGGGATATCTCAGGAACACGGAGGAATAATCCGTCACGGAGCCAAGCTCCTTTATTCTTACAGCGAGGCCTCCGTCCAGAAGATTACGCTAATTCTTCGAAAGGCCTACGGAGGGGCATATATTGCAATGGGCAGTCAACATCTCGGTGCGGATATCGTTTTTGCTTGGCCCGGGGCAGAAATCGCCGTGATGGGCCCTGAAGGAGCAGCTAATATCATATTCAAGAGAGAGATAGATGCTTCCGGCAACCCCGAGAAAACTAGACAGGAAAAGATAGCAGAATACAAAGATGTTTTTGCCAATCCCTTTGTCGCCGCCGGGAGAGGCTATATAGAATCGATAATAGACCCGGCTGAAAGTCGAAGGGAGATTATCAGGGCCCTGGAGACACTGGACACGAAGGTCGAAGGCAGACCATCGAAGAAGCACGGGAATATTCCGCTTTGAGGTGCATCTGATGCCAGATTATGTTCAAATAACCCTCATAGGAGTGGCCATTGTTTTTCTTGTCCTCGCAATGCTGTACGTAATTTTCAATGTTCTCGGGAAACTGTTGTCCGGGGGAGAGGGGCACGGAGTGAAAGCCGTCAGTGAAAAGACCACCTCCAACTCTGTATTGGCACCACTTAGGAGTATAGCGGGCGATGAGGAAGAAGTTATTGCGGCGATAGCCGCGGCAGTCAACGCCGTAATTGGTCACAGCGATTTCAGAATTAGAAGTGTCTCTCCGGTTCCTTCGGCCAGAGCTTCGCAATGGAAACGTAGAGAACCGACCGTCTACTGGAAAGTGAGGAGGAACAGAAATTGAGAAGATTCATAGTGCGAGTTAACGGTAAGGAATACGACGTCGAGATTGAGGAGCTTTCTTCGGCGGCCGGTTCTAATCCGGTGAGCGCAGCTCAGAAACAGGAGACTGCTCAAAAGGTAGAAGCAGTTGAAAGGCCCAGACCTACGGAGACGGTTAGGGACTCTGAAAAACCGGTTGAACCCGAACAGCAAACCAGTGGATCGGGAAGAGGGATCAACATACTTTCTCCGATGTCAGGCACTATACTCGACGTGCTCGTATCTGTTGGAGATTCGGTCTCGCCCGGTCAGAAAGTTGTGATGCTGGAAGCCATGAAGATGGAGAACAGTGTTCTTTCAGAAGATGCAGGTACTGTGAAAGAGATCAGGGTAAAAAAAGGAGATAACATAGATGCAGGCGAAGTAATGATAGTACTGTCATAGGAGCGGTCAGAACCGCTCCTAATGTTTTTGCATGAGCAACTACTTTTCGCAGTTGATCTCGTGCAAGTCGTTCTTCTTCAGAAGGGAGATAAGATGGATTCAGCAGACAGAAACCTTGCTACAAAGGCTAGAGAGCTTTCCCTTAGTGCCTTCGGGGTCTTTCCCGACATACCCTTCTCCTTCAACTCAAGACTTAAGAGGGTACTTGGCAGGCTTGTTTACTCTAAGAGCCGTGAGATGCTGACGCCGCTGAGGATCGAAATCTCTTCTTCTATATCCGACAATGAGGAGCTTCTTAAGAAAACCTTGCTTCACGAGCTCTCCCACTTCTATTTGATGATGAACGACAGGGACTTCTCTCATAATTCTCCAGAGTTCCGCAAGCTCTCTCAGGAGTTGGGATTCGATATTGTGGCCGAATATGAAGGACTTCCGGTACACATATGGGTATGCTCCGTATGCAAGAGGACAGTCGCAATTTCCTTCAACCGTAGAAGGAAGAACGGTTTGTCTTCTTGTTGTAAAGCTCCTATAGAACTTCAAGAAAAATAATTCTAACAATACTTGCCTTTTTGAAAATTCATCTGTTATAATTATTTATACCTAATATCTAAATGGTGATATTTATGGGGACCTATAAGAGGCTTACAAAGGTGCTTGTATATTTTCATGAAGATTATTTTGTTCCGATAAAATTCAGTTATGATGGTATAAAAATAATCGTAAATGCTGTCACTTCTTTTTGGGTGGAGGCTGTGGGAACCCAGAAAGTCTACCATTTTTCCGTAATGACGACACTTGGAGCTTACAATCTCGAATTCGAAGAAGATTCAAAGAAGTGGTACAGCTATACTCTTGGGGGTTGATTGTCTTGAAAGGAATTCCCTATGTATCCCATATAGATATGGATGCGTTTTTCGCAAGTATAGAGCAGGCGGCAAATCCAACTTTAAAGGGCAAACCGATAGCCGTAACGGGAATCGGAAAGAGGCATTCGGTAGTGACTTCGGCGAGTTACGAGGCTAAAAGATTCGGGGTCAAATCTGGAATGGCCTTCTTCGAGGCTGTTAAGCTCTGTCCCGATCTGATAGCTGTTGGAGTACAGTCAAAGAAATACGGCTATGTCTCGAAAGAGATCATGAAGATGTTGACGTCGGTATCGCCCAGGGTAATGGTTGCAAGTGTGGACGAGGCTTATCTAGACCTGAGCTTTCACACCAGGCTGGAGGAATCCATAAATAGATTTATTTCCTTTAAAAGAGATTTGAAAGAGAGATTTGGAATAACGGCCTCCGTTGGAATATCGGTAAACCCGATAATATCTAAAATCGCAAGTGATTATTCAAAGCCAAATGGGTTTGTAGTTGTCAAAGATGGTATGGAAAGAGAGTTTTTGAACGAGATACCCGTGAAAGACGTTCCGGGAATCGGAAGACACACACTAATAAAGTTGGAATCTATGGGGTACAGAACGACAGGGGAGCTTTTAAAAGGGTTGGATGACTCTCCGATGGATCTTTACACAATGTTTGGGAACGCCTTCATGGGTTTTCTCCAGAGCCTTAAAAACAACAGGTTTTCCAGAAAGGAGTTTTTCAAAGAAGAAAGACCAAAATCTGTGGGTCATTCAATGACACTTTCGGGAGACATAAGCGATTTCGATCTCATAGTTAGAGTAACTAATTTCCTGGCGGCAAGGGTAATCTACAGAATGGGAAGATACAAGATGGAAGGTTCCGGTATCAGTCTCTTCTTGAGATATGCAGATAGAAGCTCCAAGGCTCTTTCAAAGAAGTTGAGTTTCACAATTTCATCGATAAAGGATATTACGGAGATCACCCCCTGGCTTATCAGATCAATCTGGAACGGTACATCTGTGAGGGCAATAGGGATATCGTGCTGGGCCCTAAGCGAAAAGAAGAATCAAAGACAGCTCTCTCTCTTTGAAAAAGAAAAAGAACTTCTGGAAACTGTGCTGGAAATAGAGAAGAAGTTTGGGGAATACGCTATATTCCCGGGAAATATACTATTCCTTCCCGACATCAGAAAGCTTGAGAAACCTTCTGATCTCCATTACCAGGGCTTCTGCCGTCGCGAGGTTAGTTGCTAACGGCTTATTGTGAACATCGCACACTCTTAGAAGCGCGCTTACATCCGGTTCATGAGGTTGAGCCGTTAGCGGGTCTCTCAAAAAGATGACGAAATCGATTTCATCGCTGGCGACCAGGGAGCCTATTTGAAGATCTCCCCCCAAGGGGCCTGATTTGAAGGAAGTGAGCTCTAGTTTCACTTTTTCCCTTAGGATGTTACCGGTCGTGCTGGTTGCAAAAAGGGCGCACTTTTTGAAGACATCTACGTGCTCCCTTACGAACATTATCAGATCTATCTTTTTCTTATCGTGAGCTATTAAAGCAATTCGTGGTTTTTCGCTCATGGCTACCTCCGTCATCTGACAAGAAGATGATAACACATTCGGGCCATCGAAATTTCAAGCGGTTAGCTGAGGTGAGTCGATCTGTCCCTTTCATTTAACGAGATAACACTATACGGAGAGGCAATAACAGACCCGGAATCAACTGTCCGGGGAGGATTTTTTAGAGTAATGATTTTCGGTTACAGAAGTGCAAGGGAGACAGAGGAGATCTTCGATATCCGTTTTGACGAAAGGAATTCAAAAAGAGTCTTTGCCGAGATATATAAAGGTTGCTATCTGTTGATCAGAGGTGAGGTAAGGGTAAGAAAGAGCGTATATATAAGGCTCAGAGATTTCACTGTAACAACCAGACCTCACGACAGAGACCTAGACATAGACATTCCAAGAATACTGATACATCTAAGGAGCGATTACTTCTGAAAGGTTTCGTAGTATTTACTTCTGAGTTCAGTGAAGATCGATCTATCGACTACAGTCTTGAACTCTTCTATTTCGATGAGAAGATACTCGTCGCCTACCCTGTCGGTTATTTTCACGTACTCTATTTTCGGAAAGCAGCCTTCTTTTCTCAGCAAAGAGACGTGGATATGCATAAGATTTGGAAGATAACCCCCACCACCGAGAAGGCCGAGAACTTTCAGCCTTTGCTCGGAAGGATCGATCATATAAATCCTTCTCTCCTCTTCGGTACTTACTGTCCAGGTGAAGTTTCTCGAATCAAGGAGACCGCTGAAGAAATCCTCAATTAACTTCGCAATAAAATCGGTCTGGTAAGTAGATTTGTACTGCTTCCAGGGGTCGCCATCCACAACGCTGAAGACCACTTCCTCCCTGATAAGATAAACCAGAGCTATCTTACTCAGTTCGTCCGGCTCGAGAAACTCTATGTAAAAATCCTCACCACCGACCATGATAATTCTTGCCTTCAAATTTAGGTCTCTGTATCCTGAATCGGCACTCTCTGTATCGGCTAAATGAAAATGAATCCCAACCAATGTGTCTATATCGCCCGCTTCAACGACTTGCTGGATAAACAGGGTCAGATCATCATATACGCTTTCAGAAGCGAGCAACGATGCTCCAACAAGCAAAGAAAAAACGATGACGAGTACCAAGCAATGTTTCATCTTGTCCACCTCTTCGCGAGATTATAACATGTCAGGAGAAAGAGAAAAGTGATAAGATCTGATTGAGGGGTGATGATTTGAGAGTAGCGTTTCCAGACCAGATGAGGAAAATAGACAAAACTATAATAGAGCATGGAGTACCCTCCTTACTTCTAATGGAAGAAGCGGCCCGCAGCGTCTTCGAAGAGATTAGAAGCTTCAACTTGAGTAATGCAGTCGTCCTGTGTGGTGGAGGTAATAACGGAGGAGACGGATACACAGTTGCAAGGCTCCTTCTATGTGCTGGAGTTCATGTAAAAGTTGTTCAGTGCTATGTTCCCTCGACGGTCGACTGCAAAGCGAACTCAACTTTATACAGTTCGCTTGGCGGCCAGATCACAATAATCGGAGAGAAGACCGACGTGGAGGAACTCCTTTCAAAAGCTGACATAGTAATCGACGCAGTCTTTGGGACTGGGTTTCACGGAGAGCTCGAATCAGGAGTCGCACAGATATTTGATTTTGTTAATCGACTGGACGTAATCAGGCTGGCCGTGGACATTCCCTCCGGAGTGTCTGGATTCGATGGCAGCATTTCAAAATCCTGCTTTAGGGCTCACAAAACGGTTACCTTTGGATTGGCCAAGACAGGCCATTTTCTCTATCCGGGGCGCGAGTTCTGCGGCGATATAGTGGTAGGAAGTGCAGGCTTTCCAAAGAATGTGATGGATTCTCTTGCTGAGCCAGAAGTCATCGATGATGAGATGGTTTCGAAACTCATTCCGGAAAGAGCTCCTAACAGTTACAAAGGCACGTTCGGTTCCGTGCTTGTTGTAGGGGGAAGCAACATTTATACAGGTGCTCCGTATCTCTCCGCTCTAGGGGCGTTCCGATCTGGTTGTGGAATGGTCTACACATACACCCCTAAGGGATCTGCAACCGTTATAAGAAACAACCTTCCCGAGGCCATCGCTTATGAAAGTCGGGGGGACTTCCTCATCCCAGGAGATATCGAGGTACTTCCAAAAATCATGGAAAAAATCGACTCGATTGTTGTTGGTCCGGGTGCTGGAAGAGAAAAAGAAAGTATTGAGTTCATTCTTAAATTGCTCCAGAGTTTCCCGGATAAGAATTTCGTCGTAGACGCAGATGGACTTTACGCTCTCTCAAATGATCTCTCGGTCCTCGCCCGATCTGAAAGAATCATAATAACGCCGCACATTGGTGAGTTTGCGCGGATGAACGAAGGTAAGACTGATCTCAAATCCTTCATTCAGTTTTGCGTTGGTAACAGAACAACTGCCATTCTAAAGGGGGCTTCGTCTGTACTGTGTGATGACAAAGGAAAGATAACCATAAACACGACGGGGAATACCGGTCTCGCAAAGGCAGGGAGCGGGGACCTTCTTTCAGGAACTATTGCCGGTTTCGCTTCACAGACGGGCGAACTGACCAAATCGGCGATACTTGCTATGTATTTCATGGGCAGAGCCGCAGAACTATCGATTGTTTCAGAGCCCTGCAACTCGGCTTCTCAAATAGCCGAGTCTTACTCACTAGTTTTTAAGGAACTGGAACAGAAGTGAAGGGGAAGAATTAATGGAACTCAATCATAATGTCTCTCAACGTCTCGAACAAAAACTCGGACTTTCTCTCAAAGCTCAGCAGGCTCTGAAGCTCCTTCAACTGAATTCAATGGAAATTACGGCCGAGTTAGAAGAGATAGTTCAAGCCAACCCGCTTCTTGAAATGAAGAGAGAGGATTATGAGCTAATAGAAGGAAAAAGTGATCTGGAAAGCTCTCCAGAAGACGAGGAAAACACAGAAGATGGAGATCTCTACTCACTTCCCGAAAACAACTCGATCTACATGAAACCTGAAAGTACTGACAGGGATGGATGGGACTTCGACAGGATTGAAGCACAGCAACCAACGTTCAGAGAAATACTCAGAGATTTCGCTTTCTATATTCTTGACGACGATCTTTTCTCCCTTTTTGAAATACTCCTTGATTACATGGACGATCTAGGAATGCTTACTGAGGATCTGGAAAAGATTGCTCGCGAGAATCACTGTTCCGTCGATGGGCTTTCCAGTGTCATCTCGACTATGAGGGACGGGGGATTCGACGGCATCTTTGCATCTTCAAGGGAAGAGATAGAGGCCCTATTGGGACCGGGACTCTTCCCTTCTTCGGGATACAGTGACGGCGCTTTTGTAAGATACGTTGAACCTGATCTCTATATAGAGTTTATCGATGAGAAGTTCATTGTTACGGTAAGGGACTATTCACTTGTACTCAGTGTTGACGAGTCGTATGAGGAGATCATGGAACACGGCGAAAAAAAAGCAAAGAAATATCTTGAAGAGAAACTCGAGGAAGCAAAGTTCTACATAAGCGCTCTCGAAAGGAGAAAGGCAACGCTGATAACAATTGGCAACGAAATAGTGATAAGGAACGCGCCATTTCTACTTAAGACCAGCGAAAAGATAAGGCCGTTGAAGATGAATTCAGTTGCCGACAAGATAGGAGTTGTAGTTTCAACGGTAAGCAGAGCTGTGAAGGATAAGTTCGTTCAGACTCCTGTAGGGACTTTTCCGATCAGGTACTTCTTTGGAAATTTGCAGGAGAAGGAACAGGCTCTCGAGGTGATTGCCGAAATTGTCAGAGGCAACCCAGAAATTTCAGATGCAGAGCTTGTTACCGAACTTAACAACAGAGATATCAACATAGCCAGAAGAACTGTCAATAAATATAGAAATCAGTTAGGACTAAGGAAGTCGAAATGAAGACGAAGGCCCTGTTGTTTGTCGGTGGACAATACATATCTACGATGGAGTTCTACTTCAGGAAACTCAATGAGACATCATTTGTTTCGGCCGCCGATTCAGGGGCAGAAATGCTTAAAAGCCTGGGGAGACATCCCGATCTCCTTGTAGGCGATATGGATTCCGTAAGCCAGGAGACCCTCCAATGGTGCAGAGGAAGAGGATCGCTTGTGTTAATATATCCCCCCGAGAAGGATGACACAGACACCCAAATCGCGCTTCAAGCCCTTGAGGAGCGTGGTTTCTCTAATGTAGAAATCTTTGGTGCAACGGGTCTCCGGCTAGATCATTTCATGGGGACCTTAGCGTCTATATATGGCCTCAGACACACTCTCAAAGCCACCATTATCGAAGAGAACGTCGAAATCGGTATGGTCTCTAGAGAAATGACCCTCTTTGTAAATCGAGGTGAGATCTGGTCTCTCTTTCCATATGGCGGCCAGCAGACAATAGTCTCTCTTGAAGGTTTCAAATTTCCACTAACCGACGCATCTCTAGATTATGGAAAGCCGCTTGGCGTTTCAAATGAAACCGTTGATGAAGAAATACAGATTTCCTGCAAAGGAGGCACTGCCTTATATTTCAGATGGTTGAAAAGGTACTAGTGCTGTCCGATACTCACGGTGCTTTATCGCCTTTGACGAGAATACTTCAAGAAGTAGATCAAAATACTTTAATCATGCATAGTGGTGATTTCCTATATCACGGTCCAAGGAATCCTTTGCCTGAAGGATACGATCCAAAAGGGCTTGCAACTCTTCTAGCAAAGTTCAGCGGCAGAATTGTAGGCGTCAGAGGTAACTGCGACAGCGAGATAGACCTCGAACTTGTCGGATTGGAAAATGCGGCGAGCGCACTAACGTTGCTGATAAACGATTTAGGAATCTTCATTTCGCATGGCCACATGAAACACGAGGTGCCTTTCGAACGTGGAATAGTAATTTCCGGTCATACCCACATTTCCCTCCTCAGAAAAGATAATGGGATCATCTTCATGAATCCGGGCAGCCTTTCTCTGCCTAAAGACCAGACCGGTGGCTCTTACGGGACAATCGACTTCAAAAAGGGGATCATATCTCTCAGGAACGGCAATGGCTTCGAGCTCAAGACTTTGGCTCTCTAGCGGCGCTTGCTTTCGATAAACATGTGACTGAACCCATGATATAATAAATATCTGGGTGATGAATATGGTTTTGAGATGGCATGGACATTCGTGTTTTTCGCTTGAGTGCGATGGAAAGACTCTTTTGATCGATCCCTTCGATGAAGGTGTCGGTTATAAGTTGCCCGAGGTTAAGCCGGACATTATTCTGGAATCTCATCAGCACCACGACCACAATGCACACAACCGATTTGAGTCAGGGTACATACTTGTGAATCAGCCGGTGAGCGAGAAAGTTCACGGTTTCATTATCAAAGGCCATCCCACATTTCATGATGATGTTGAAGGAAAGAAACGCGGTAAGAATATCATCTTCGAGGTGACAACTCCCGACGGCTTCAGAGTTGTTCACTGTGGCGATCTTGGCCACCGACTGGGCCCAGACTTAACAGAGACATTGAAGAGTCCTGATATTCTCCTTGTTCCTGTCGGTGGAGTGTATACGATTGATGCAGGGTTAGCTCGAGAGCTTACTAGAGATCTAGCTCCCTCTTACGTCGTGCCGATGCACTTCAAGACAAAGGATCTCACTTTCCAGCTTGCGGGAGTTGAAGACTTTCTTGCCGGAGAGCCCTTTGAACAGTGTGAAAAGCTGGAACTGAAAGAAAAGGCGAATGTGGGAACCAGAGTAGTAGTCCTCAAATATCGTTGATCGAGGGCATAAAATGGATGAAAAGAGAGTTTTATCTCTCCTAGGAATAGGTAGAAGGGCAAACAAGGTTGTGTTTGGTAAAGAACAACTAAGAAGTTACTTGAGGCAGCCATTCAAGAGGAAATCTTTGATTCTGGCTAGCGATACCAGCGATTCGATAAAGGAAGACTGGGTAAAGAGGTGCAAGAGCCATGGGGCAAGCTGTATCCTCCTCAAAGAACACGACCGCGTCGCTCTGGGAAGGGCCATCGGCAAGGACAACATATCTGCAGTAGCAATTGCCGATGACGGCCTTGCAGACGAAATCTCAAAGATAATCACACAGGCGGGAGGTGACTGAGCTATGCCAAAAGCCAGAGTGTACGAGCTTGCTAAGAGACTTAATATAACGGCAAGAGAGCTGCTGGATGAACTTGAGGAGCTCGGTGTTACCGTCAAGAACCACATGTCAGTTCTTGACGAAGAGACCGTGAATATTATCGTCGGTCTCTATGAGGAAGAAAAGAAAGAGACTCTGAGAAAGGCCGAAAAGGCGAAGAGCAAGATTCAGGAAAAAGAGGCAAAAAAGCTTGAGAAGAAACTGGTCTCCATTGAGGAGCCGCCAACCGAGAAGAAAATACCGGTTGAACATAAAGCAAGGACAATCAAGCTAAAGAGTAATGAGTTCAAGCTTGATGTACTCGCGAAGAAGATGAACGTTCCGGTTTCTAAGGTGATCAAGGATCAGTTTATGAACGGCATAATACTTCGTCCCGGTCAGATACTTTCTGTTGAAGACGCGATGAACATTGCTAAGAACTACGAATGGGAAGTGGAACTGATCCATGAACAGGAGATCAATCCTTTTGATGCTATTGTAAGTGCGTACTCTGATGCTTATAAGGAGAGTTCCAGACTTGTTCAGAGGCCACCGGTTGTGACCGTAATGGGGCACGTCGACCATGGTAAGACCACCCTTCTCGACAGAATAAGGAAGGCAAAA
This sequence comes from Mesotoga prima MesG1.Ag.4.2, assembly GCF_000147715.2. Taxonomy (NCBI): domain Bacteria; kingdom Thermotogati; phylum Thermotogota; class Thermotogae; order Kosmotogales; family Kosmotogaceae; genus Mesotoga; species Mesotoga prima. Next base: position 1,604,783 of record NC_017934.1, read on the forward strand.
GTTGCTGAAGACGAGATCGGTGGAATTACACAGACGATCGGTGCCTACCAGGTCGAAGTAAGAAATAAGAAGATAACATTCATTGACACGCCAGGGCACGAAGCCTTTACCGAAATGAGAGCCAGAGGCGCTCAGGCGACGGATATCGTGGTTCTTGTTGTCGCGGCGGACGATGGAGTTATGCCACAGACCATAGAGGCATATAACCACGCCAAGACAGCGAACGTTCCCATAATAGTCGCAATAAACAAGATCGATAAACCGAACGCCAATGTTGACCTCACAAAACAGCAGCTTGCTTCAAAGCTTGGACTTGTTCCAGAAGACTGGGGAGGAGACACAGTAATGGTTCCCGTATCTGCCAAGACTGGAAAGGGCGTGGAAGATGTCCTCGAAATGATACTCCTGGTTGCCGAAGTAGCCGATATCAAATGCATCCCGGAAGGAAATGCAAGAGGTATTATAATAGATTCCAGGCTGGACAAGGCAGTGGGCCCGCTAGCTACTCTGGTGATCAAAGATGGGGTGCTGAAACCGGGAAGCTATGTTGTTGCGGGCTCGGCTTCGGGCAGAGTAAAAGCGCTGATAAACGAATATGGAAAGCGTGTTAAGGAGGCTAATCCATCCGACCCGGTACAGATCATTGGTTTTGATGAGGTGCCAGATGTACATAGCATAGTATACGCAGTTGATGATCTCGATACCTCCAGGTCTCTGGCGGACTTTGCGAAAAGTCAAGCCCAGAAAGAGAAATCTGTCACCACCAAACGCCACGTCAGACTCGAAGAGTTCCTGTCAATGACCGGAACCACCGATGAGAAAAAGGAACTTAAGCTTATATTGAAGGCAGATTCTTTTGGTACTGTCGAAGCCCTGAAACAGGCAATGGCTAAGCTTGAGAACAGTGACGTGAAGATTGAAGTAGTTCATTCCGGTATAGGTTCAGTGAATTCGAGTGACGTGATGCTTGCATCTGCATCCGACGCAGTTATAATGGGGTTTAAGGTAAAACCCGATGCAATGGCGAGAAAGCAGGCCGAAGTTGAAGGAGTTCAGATAAAGGTCTACGAGATAATCTTCAATCTGATAGACGATTTGAAGAAAGCTCTTGAGGGGCTTTTAGAGCCGGAAGAGGTCGATGAAGTAATCGGTCATGGCCACATAAAGCAGCTTTTCAAAATTAGTAAGGTTGGGACCATTGCCGGTGTACAGATCAACGACGGATATGTATTGAAAAAGGGCAAGATGAGAGTTTACAGAAGAAACGAGGAAGTGGCAGACCTTGCAATAGAAGTCTTAAAACACTACAAAGATGATGTAAGCCGAGTCGACGCCCCAAAAGAGTGCGGAATCAAGGCGGTAGGCTTCGATGATTTCCAGGAAGAAGATCAGTTAGAGTTTCACAGCAAAAAGAGCGTAAAGAGAACAATAGATTTCACCGAATAAGTCCCCGTTAAATGAAAGAGGTCCCTTTATGGGGCCTTTTTTTTTGCAGATGAGAGGCCTGGACAAAGTGACGTTGGATTCGGAAGAGAAAACTCTTATCTCCAGAGCGGGTCTGGGGACCCGAGTCTGAGTTTGGCGAACAGAAGCGCTGCACCATTCATGATTCCCAGTTCTACCGGGGACGTCGAACATCTGCAACTTCCCATAACTCATTCACTATGTCATCTGATTTATTCCAGGATCTGGAGTTGTAAGACCGTGGTTGGGGGTTCGTAAGAGCAAGAGAGACTGGTTGACCGTTGAGAGGTTCCCCGTTCGCCGAGAACAGCGTATGACCACAGATGGGAAAGAAGTACCATCGAGCTGGAGAGTGGCGGAGCCCCTCGTCCTCTCACAGAACCATGCGTACGGGTCGCGCACACGGCTCATGGATCAAGTATCGGAAATTTCGACAGGGGATGATGGTATTTTGTCATATCGCGATTCTGTCTCTTTTTTTGTGTAAACCCCTTTTTTGTTATGGGTTTAAGAATCAGCTTATATACTTAGCTAATCTTTCATACTTTATCACAAGTTGAGTAAGGATCCTGGACCAATCAAGAGTTCTTACTGTCCATTTCTTTGTTATATTTATTATTGCTAGATAAGCCATCTTTAAGAGAGAAGTATCTGTTGGAAAGACTCCTTTGTTCTTCGTCACCTTTCTGAGTTGTCTATTGACTGATTCAATGGGATTAGTTGTATAAACCAATCTTCTCAGTTCCTCTGGATATTGAAAGAAGGTTGATAAAGTTTCCCAGTTATCCTTCCAGCTTTTTATTGACAAGAGGTATTTGTTCCCCCATTTCTCTTCTAGTGCAAGTAATGCATTCCATCCTGCCTCTCTTGTAGGCGCCTGATAAACCGTCTTTAGATCGCGTGCAAGAGGTTTACGATCCCTCCAGGTAACATATCTCATGGTGTTCCTTATCTGGTGAACTATGCACTTCTGAACCTCAGAGAAGGAGCTTTGTCGATTCCTGTGCAGCCATAACCTTCAGTTACATATCGGGAAGAGACGAATGACATCTCCCGCGGGACAATTCACAAGAACTAAATTGCGCCTGTCCATTGCTCTTGCAACAGAACTGTCTACTTGAGTGTTTTTCATCTCGGGACGACCGGCAAAATCTTGCCAGCGGGTATTATCTCTGCAACCTGGCCTTAGAAAAGTCTGGACCTTCTTCCGTTGAAGAAGAAGGAACACGAAACTCCTTTCTTGCATCAGTTGTCAGGAGGTGCTTGAAGCCTTCAGGGATAAGAATCTTGTCCAGTGCAATGGAGTGTCTCACTGACTCAATGGGATTGATTCTAGAAAGTCTCTCGTGATACTTGACTGGAGGCACGAATCTAAGACTTCCGAAATGCGTAACTGAAAAATACTGAATTCTTCGTCTACAAAGCTTTCCATTAGCTGGATTTTCCCCTCGCCTTTGCAGCAGAAGAGAATGATGCTGTGTTCGGAGATTCTGACTATTTTGCTTCCACTTCAGCAGGCGATCAGGGGGCTGAATCCGTAATCGCTAATCTCATAAGCTTCCTACTGCCGATGATTCGCTTCTTTAGGAGTCGGTAGTTTTTTGTTCGACATCACTTAGCATCTCCTTCCACTTAGAAGTGACTACCTCATCTTTACGAAGAATCTGCATTCCTTGTCCAGGAGCAAACTCTTCGATTCTGATAATGCCTTCGTGATTTTCGCAAGATTTTAAGAACCGAGAAGAAATCGTATTAACCCCTTAGCAATGGAGTATCTACCTTTGCCGATGTAGCACTGCTTAGGTGGACATTGTGCATCTTTCTAAGTCTTCGCATGCAGTTGATGATCATCCCATTTAAGGCTTCTCCATCCACGAGATTCTTGAAACAGCTTGTCGCATGTGCTATGTCGAAAGTAGTTTCGATACAGTCGAGGTCAATGTACTCGAGAAGCGAGTCGAGGTGTTCATGCTCAGCAATGATATCCATTGGTTTCTTTTTCATTACTTCAGCTGCAATTTTCAGATCTAGATCTCTACCCTTTCTGGCGATCCTGTGAAAACTCTCCAGATTCGTTTCGAAACAACGCACGAACCTATCCTTCTAAGTGAACATCCATCCGGGATGAACAGTTACAACAGTAGCTTCAAGTTGCGCTGCAATCTCAAGAGCTTCTATGCTCTGTTGGATGGATTCCCTTCGTATTCCAGGATTTGAAGAGGTAATATTTACATCCCTGCTTGGAGAATTAACGGTCCGCTTAAGAACAAGGTCGTCCAGCGTTTCTCTTGTAGCTTGCAAATCTCTCTTTCCTTTCCAGAGATGTCAGCGCAGATCTCGACACCTGTTACCTTCACATTTGCGAAAATCTTCGGAACCTTCTTAACCGGGAAATCAAAGAGAATGTTAGAAATGAAGAGAAACTCAACTCGCCAGACACTGCAAATGCTGCATTGAGAACTGACTGTCAGAAACTAATGAAGTTATTGCTTCGTCCTAGAAATACCGTTTGAGTTAGCGAGAAGAGAAGCTCCCAAGAGAGCGATTTCGTTATGCATCAAGATCTCTGATTAAGATCACTCTTTTGGAAGATCCAGTAAGCGTCTTTTTTAGAACGGTGCTGATGGATTTCGTTTCTCACGTTAGATGATCTATGGCCTCAAACAATTCGATGCATATGAGACGCATCTGAAGCTAATTAAAAGAGCAATACTACTTCCTTGGCTTCGAGATGATGATATAATTTCTAACGTCACCATGGGAATTCAGGAGGATTCAAGTTGAGCATGAAAAACGTTTTTCTTTACGTCATTGGAGCGGTTGTGTTTGGGTATGTGGTTTTCACGTTCATCGATGCTTCGGCAAACGATCAAAGTACCATAAAAGGAAGAGTGATCGAAATGATCAGTTTCGATGAAACTGGTGGCTACTCGGCAAAGGGACTACAAACTCTCAGAGTTAAGGTGCTGACTGGGACCTATGCAGGAGAAGAAGTTGTGATCGAGAATCACTTCACAGATAATCCGGCGATGGATATCCGAGTTGAAAAGGGCGATACTGTGGTGCTGTATATGGATGAGAGGGATGAGGTGACCTTTCACATTATCGACTTTGTTAGGCAAAGATACGTCTTCGTGATCGTTCTGGTTTTCATTTGTCTGCTTCTTCTTATCGGGAGGATCTCTGGACTCAAGTCCTTCATTACTCTTACTCTCACGGGCTTGATAGTAATCAAAGTGATGCTGCCTTTGATTCTTAAGGGGTTCAACCCCATTGGTGCTTCTTCGCTGTCGGCGGCAGTAATCACTATTCTTACCTTTGCAATCGTTGCCGGAGTGAACACAAAGTCCCTATCAGCAATCTTTGGTACGTTATGTGGTGTGCTTTCTGCAAGCTTAATAGCATATGTAACCGGTTCGCTGGCGAATCTTACCGGCTTAAGCAGCGATGAAGCAACAATGCTTGTCTACATACCCCAGAATATTGAATTCGATTTTATGGGCCTGCTCTTCGCAGGGATAATCATTGGAACGCTCGGTGCTGTTATGGATGTTGCCATGTCTATCTCTTCGGCAATGTACGAGATGAAATCCATTAACCCAGAAATGACAACGGGCAAACTCGTGAAATCTGGCTTCAATATTGGCAGGGACATAATGGGAACCATGACTAACACCCTTATTCTCGCCTATACGGGAAGTTCAATTTTCCTCATGCTCGTCTTTCTTGCGTATGAGACGACAGTTATAAGGATAATCAACATGGATGTAATTGCAACGGAGATTATTAGAGCCGTTTCCGGGAGCATAGGAATAATACTCTCAATACCTGCCACTGTTCTTCTTTCGGCCTTTCTTCTTAATAAGTATGGAGTTAGAAGCGGTTCAACGGCCGGAAAGCAATGATTTTCGTACGCATCGATTTCTTGCACACAAACACTACTGTCTTCTCAGGCTTGTAATGGTAACCCTTCAACTTGTACTGTCAACCATTTTCATTATCTCTAGAGAGGCTCCTGATTAGACAATTAAGGATGGGTTTTCCAAGAATGGAGGAATGTGACGCTCTCAGAACGGTCTTTATCTGGTGAGTGGCCCAGCGAGATATCACCCTCAGACTCTCTCAGAACCGGACTTGAATCTCTCGATTCATCCGGCTCCCATTATCCAGCCGAATAGAATATCCCCATTGTCCAGTGTTCAAATAGATGAGGCTCTTTGCGACCAAGAGCTGGTCCGCCGTTGAATGGTTGCCCGTTTTCAGATAAGAATGGTTGCAAATTGTAAGAAGAAGAAAGAAGACCTTTTTCTAAAGGGCGATGAAGTAAGTTCGTTACTAATACTCAAAAAAAGAGCATCGAGATTCTGAATCAAGTTCAGATATGCGATGTGACGTTTTCGAAATAACCAGCGTTATCATTCCCGTCATGACTTCTCAGTCGCCTCTCATGTCATCCCGAACTTGTTTCGGGATCTTTGGAGACAATTACAACGAATGAATATATAAGTGGAAGGATGACACAGCAAAGAACTGAATGTAGTGTTTTTACTTTTGGCACACCGCAGTTTGCAACTGCTCTTCATGAAAAACCAAGGACGGCTCTTCACGGTGCTTAGCAACTCTCAGCAAGTGCCCAGCGGCTCTCAAAACCGTGATGCTGAAACGAGCATCACGTGATTTCACGTTTTCAGAAAGCCCGCCGGGATACTGAAACAAGTTCAGACACGATGTGATGTATTCGCAGTCACAACAATGTAATCTCGAACTTGTTTAGGGATCTGCTTTTCGATCCAATCGAAGGACCGGCTTTCTGAGCATGATGGAACTCTTGACAATGAACGTGGACGCGGGGCGTTCACCGGCCAGCGGGTATTTGTTCTTAAGCGCACAGCGGCTCTTTCAAAGGATGGGACCATGCTCCTGGACGATGGACCAAGTACGTGTTTCTTGAGGATGACGGTATGTGAGGTTCTCGGAACGATCTTGATCTTCACACCTCTGTCCTCTGACCACGGTTTCAAACAAAAAGGAGAGTCAAAAAGACTCTCCTCTTGTATAACATCTGGGCGATACCTACTCTCGCATGCAGTTGCCCACATACTACCATCGGCCCGAGACGGCTTAACTGCCGGGTTCGGTATGGAGCCGGGTGTTTCCCGCCCCGGTATCTTCACCCAGAATATCTGCTCACTCAAGAGTACATAGGGAATTAAGGTAAAGGAATCGGATTATTAGTACTGGTCGACTGAACACTTCACAGTGCTTACATCTCCAGCCTATCTACGTCCTCTTCTCGAACGATCCTGAGAGACCTAGTCTTGAAGCGTGCTTCCCGCTTAGATGCTGTCAGCGGTTATCACTCATGAACGTAGCTACTCAGCTACTGCCGCTTGCACGACAACTGATTCACTAGAGGTTCACTAACCCCGGTCCTCTCGTACTAGGGGCTACCCTTCTCAAGTCTCCTACGCTCGCAACAGATAGGGACCGAACTGTCTCACGACGTTCTGAACCCAGCTCACGTACCGCTTTAATAGGCGAACAGCCTAACCCTTGGGACCTGCTCCAGCCCCAGGATGCGATGAGCCGACATCGAGGTGCCAAACACTGCCGTCGATATGAACTCTCGGGCAGTATAAGCCTGTTATCCCCAGGGTAGCTTTTATCCGTTGATCAACGGCCTTTCCACTCAGGGCCGCAGGGTCACTAGGGCCAGGTTTCCCTCCTGTTCGACCTGTCAGTCTCACAGTCAAGCTGGCTTTTGCCCTTACACTCTATGGTTGATTTCCAACCAACCTGAGCCAACCTTAGCGCGCCTCCGTTACTCTTTTGGAGGCGACCGCCCCAGTCAAACTGCCCACTTAGCAATGTCCTTGTTGTGCTCTCCACACTCTCAAGTTAGTACTCCGTTGTATAGAGGGTAGTATCCCACCGTTGGCTCCCCCGATCCTGGCGAACCGGGTTCTACGCCTCCTACCTATCCTGTACACCATACAACAAAGCACAATACCAAGCTACAGTAAAGCTCCATGGGGTCTTTCCGTCTAGTTGCGAGTCCTGGGCATCTTCACCCAGACTGAAATTTCACCGGGTCTCCTGTTGAGACAGTGCAGCGATCGTTACGCCATTCGTGCAGGTCGGAACTTACCCGACAAGGAATTTCGCTACCTTAGGACCGTTATAGTTACGGCCGCCGTTTACTGGGGCTTCGGTTCAAAGCTTCGCTTACGCTAACCTTTCCCCTTAACCTTCCAGCACTGGGCAGGCGTCAGACCCTATACGTCTTCTTCTCGAATTCGCAGAGCCCTGTGTTTTTGGTAAACAGTCGCCGCTGCCTTGTCACTGCGACTCCAGTCAGCTCTTAACCAACCAGAGTACCCCTTCTCCCTAAGTTACGGGGCTAATTTGCCTAGTTCCTTAACAGGAGTTATCCCGCTCCCCTTAGCCTTCTCAGCTTGCCTACCTGTGTCGGTTTTCAGAACGATTGGCTTAGCACTCAAACGCTTTGCGATGCTTTTCTAGACAGTGTGAACTCAACGTTGTTGCTCCCGAAGGAACTCCCATTCGTCCCTCACCCTCCCGCGGTGGATTTCCCTGCCGCGATCTCCGGACTCGAAACTTGGACGCACTATGCAACTAGTACGCAACGCCTATCCTCCTGTGTCACACCCCAAAACTCATGCTACGCCAGTACCGGAATATTAACCGGTTTCCCATCGGTTACCCCTTTCGGGTTCCCCTTAGGGTCTCGACTAACCCTGGGCGGACGAACCTTCCCCAGGTACCCTTAGGCTTTCGGGGGGAGAGATTCTCACTCTCCTTTCGTTTACTCATGCCTGCATTCTCTCTTGTGTCTCGTCCAACAGCCCTCACGGGTCTGCCTTCTCCCTACAACACAATGCTCCTCTACCAACAGTTTCCTGTTCCACAGCTTCGGAGGATAGCTTTAGCCCCCTTACATCTTCGGCGCGGTGAGTCTCGACTAGTGAGCTGTTACGCACTCTTTTAATGATGGCTGCTTCTAAGCCAACATCCTAGCTGTCTTTGACTCTCCACTTCCTTTAACACTTAGCTATCTCTCTGGGCCCTTAGCTGGTGGTCTGGGCTGTTTCCCTCTCGACTACGGACCTTATCGCTCGCAGTCTGTCTCCTGCACTTTGAGTAGAGGTATTCGGAGTTTGACTGGGGTTGGAGGTCGCCCCCCTAGCCCAATCAGTGCTCTACCCCCTCCACTAACCATGCAAGGCCGTGCTTAAACACGTTTCGAGGAGTACCAGATATCACCGAGTTCGGTTAGCTTTTCACTCCTATCCACAGGTCATCCAATAGCTTTTTACTGCTAACTGGTTCGGTCCTCCAGTGGGTGTTACCCCACCTTCAACCTGCCCATGGATAGCTCACCCGGTTTCGGGTCTATCGCAACTGACTTCCGCCCTGTTAAGACTCGGTTTCCCTTCGGCTTCTCCTATCTCGGATTAACCTCGCCAGTTACGGTAACTCGCAGGCTCATTAATCAAAAGGCACGCGGTCGCACTTTCGTGCTCCCACTTATCGTAGACTCACGGTTTCAGGTACTCTTTCACTCCCCTCCCGGGGTGCTTTTCACCTTTCCCTCACGGTACTTCTTCGCTATCGGTCAGCAGGTAGTATTTAGCCTTAGAGAGTGGTCTCCCCTAGATTCACGCGGGATTCCTCGTGCCCCGCGCTACTCGGGATATATACAAGGATAGCCTCTAACTTTCGCCTACAGGACTTTCACCTTCTCCGGTCTATCTTCCCAGATAGTTCGACTAGCCTTTGGCTTCTCCCGGCCCTGTACGGTCAGACCCGTATATATCCCTCTACCCCTATATAGCAACGCCCGTACGCTTACACTATATAGGTTTAGGCTCTTCCCGTTTCGCTCGCCGCTACTCAGGGAATCTCTTCGATTTCTTTTCCTCTCGCTACTAAGATGTTTCAGTTCGCAAGGTTCGCTTCCTTTTCAGGATACCAAGTATCTCTACCTGGTGGGTTTCCCCATTCGGGCATCCGCGCTTCTATGGTCGCTTGCACCTACACGCGGCTTTTCGCAGCTGGCCACGCCCTTCTTCGCCTCCCGCTACCTAGGCATCCTCCGTGAGCCCTTTATACCTTTACCTTCCTTCTTCCTTTGACTCGCTTCTACTTCTTTACTCCCTATGTACTTTTCAATGACCAGAAAAAATCACTCAAAGATGGATAGCAATCCTGTTAAACTCCTTAGAAAGGAGGTGATCCAGCCCCACCTTCCGGTAGGGCTACCTTGTTACGACTTAGCCCCCCTTGCCAATCCCACCCTAAACAAGCTCCCTCCTTTCGGTTAGGATACTCATCTTCAGGTGTTACCAACTCGGGTGGCTTGACGGGCGGTGTGTACAAGGCCCGGGAACGTATTCACCGCAGCTTGGCTGATCTGCGATTACTAGCGATTCCGGCTTCATGCAGGCGGGTTGCAGCCTGCAATCTGAACTGGGGGTTGGTTTGAGGATTTCCTCCACATCGCTGTCTCGGTCCCTTCTGTCCAACCCATTGTAGCGCGTGTGTCGCCCAAGATATAAGGGGCACGATACCTGACGTCATCCCCCCCTTCCTCCGCCTCGTCGGCGGCGGTCCTCTTAGAGTGCCCGGCCTTACCGCTGGCAACTAAGAGCAGGGGTTGCGCTCGTTGCGGGACTTAACCCAACACCTCACGGCACGAGCTGACGACGGCCGTGCACCACCTGTGCTGACTCCACACAAAGTGTGGTCGTTCCTCTTTCAATTCACTACTATCAGCATGTCAAACCTTGGTAAGGTCCTTCGCTTAGCATCGAATTAAACCACACGCTCCACCGCTTGTGCGGGCCCCCGTCAATTCCTTTGAGTTTCACCCTTGCGGGCGTACTCCCCAGGCGGTTCACTTATCGCGTTAGCTTTAGCACGGAAAGCTTTCCGCTCCCCACACCTAGTGAACATCGTTTAGGGCCAGGACTACCGGGGTATCTAATCCCGTTCGCTCCCCTGGCTTTCGAGCATCAGTGTCAGAACCGGCCCAGAAAACCACCTTCGTCACCGGCGTTCCTGCCAATATCTAAGGATTTTACCCCTACACTGGCAGTTCCGTCTTCCTCTACCGTCCTCAAGCCTGGCAGTTTCAACTGCAAGTCCGGAGTTGAGCTCCGGGTTTTCACAGTTGACATGTCAGGCCACCTACGCTCCCTTTACGCCCAGTGATTCCGGGTAACGCTCGCCCCCTACGTATTACCGCGGCTGCTGGCACGTAGTTAGCCGGGGCTTTCTAGTAAGGTACCATCCCTCCATGTAGCTTTCCACTCTACATGACATTTTTCCCTTACCACAGCAGTTTACAATCCGAAGACCTTCTTCCTGCACGCGGCGTCGCTAGATCAGAGTTGCCTCCATTATCTAAAATTCCGCACTGCTGCCTCCCGTAGGAGTAGGACCCGTATCTCAGTGTCCTTGTGGCCGGCCACGCTCTCACGCCGGCTATCCGTCGTTGCCTTGGTAGGCTCTTACCCCACCAACTAGCTGATGGTCCGCGGGCCGCTCCTCTGCCGATGCTGTTGCACCTTTCTCCTCTCGGTCTTATGCGGTATTAGCTGTCCTTTCGGTCAGTTATCCCCCTGCAGAAGGTACGTTCCCACGTGTTACTCACCCGTTCGCCACTCTATGTGTTGCCACATACCGTTCGACTTGCATGTGTCAAGCACGCCGCCAGCGTTCACCCTGAGCCAGGATCAAACCCTCCATCCATGACTCATTTTTTTGAAACTCGCTGGATTGCTATCCATTTTTCAATGACCCTTCTTCCTCGCTCGACCTTCTCGCTAACGCTAACTTCGCGTCAGCAATTCCTATACTACCAGTACCCCTTTCCATTGTCAAGTTACAGGTTCGTTTCCTCTATTCGCTTCTCAAGGTGAATTCACTTAAAAGGAAAAGAAAATCATAGGTAATCGGACAGCTCTGCCTCAATTTCCGTCAGAGTCTTGTTTTCAAGAATCGAAATTCTCATCGCTATTGGTGGATGAGTGCTCCAAAGGGATGCAAAGAATGAAGTCCTGTTGTTTATGCCTCTCTTTAGAGGATCGGAGATGAATAGATGGGCAGTGGCAACGTTGGCTGTCTGAAGTTTCGCCGAAGAGGTAACGATTTTCCTCAAGGCATTGGCAAGGCCCGAAGGATTCCTTGTCAACTCCACTGCGCGCGCGTCGGCGAAGTACTCTCTTGTTCTAGAAACGGCTAGCAGAGAGAGCCTGCCAATAAATGAAAAAAGCGCACCCAATCCAGCAACTGCCGCCAGGAAGGCGATTATTGCAAGAGCAGAATTATCGTTTTTCTTGGAGGAGCGTCTCGATCTCGTAGCAGCACCAATTGCGCCAAATCTGAGATAGGTGATCAGGGCCCTGAATGCAAGGAGCTGAACTATCACAACGGCCCCCAGTAGTGCGGAAATAAGCGTCATGAGAAGAATATCTCTGTTGACTATGTGACTCAGCTCATGCCCGATCACTCCGGAAGTTTCTTCACGATCGAGGTCCTTCAGAAGTCCGCTAGTCACACAAATAACTGAATCCTCCTGCTTCCTTCCAGTGGCAAACGCGTTGATCACGGAATCGTCATCGATTACGTACACTTCGGGAGGTTTTCCCATTCCTGCGGCGATCGACAGTTCATCTACTATGTTCTTGAGCTGCCGCTCCTCGGGGTCGTTCGCTTTGAGTTCGCGAGCTTTGACTGATCTGAGGACGATCTCCTTTCCTGAAGTCAGGGATATTAAGGTCTGTATAGATGCTATGGCCAAGAAAACCAAGGTAAATATGGGTAGTATTCCGAACACCAGATCAATAATCAGGCCAAATGCAATCATCATTACAAGGAAGACCATCACAAGGATGACGGTCTTCCTTACGTTCTTTCTGCTTTCCTCGTAGAAATCTACAGTAAAAGACATTGTCCTCAGAAATTGAGATCTACGTTGGGAGTTCCTCTTTCGGCTTCTGTGACTTCAAAGAGCGGGAAGGATTCGAACTTGCCCCCAAAGAAACCAACGATGACGTTATTAGGGAAGATCTCGATCTTTGTATTGAACTTGGTAGCAGAATCATTGAAGAACTGTCTTGCGTAAGAGATTTTGTTCTCCGTAGTAGTTAGTTCTTCCATCAATTGTGAGACGTTAGTGTTCGCCTTAAGATCAGGGTAGTTTTCGGCTATGGCAAGCAGTCTACCAAGCGCACCGCCGAGTTCCTGCTCAGCCTTGATCTTATCTCCAACTCCTTGAGCGGACACGGCCTTTGCTCTTGCCTGAATTACTTTGTCCAGGGTTTCCTGCTCGAATTTCATGTAGCCCTTCACTGAGTTGACAAGGTTCGGAATCAGATCATGTCTTCTCTTGAGCTGAACATCGATCTGCGACCAAGCATTCTCTACTCTCTTCTTCAGGGTGACTAAATTGTTGTAAACCCCGATGAGCCAAAGAGCCAAGACAACAATAATTCCAATTACAATGAAAAGAATGACCATTCAACCACCTCCAACGTATGGCTATTATACAGTATTGCCTCTTTCAATTATCTCTATGATCGATCCAATGTTATTGACAACTTCGTAACTATGTGAATCAGGTACCATGTCCGCTGTTGTTTCTCCAGACAAAACGAGATATGTGTCTACCCCGGCACTAAGACCGCACTCGATGTCCGTGTAAATTCTATCTCCAATCATCACTGTTTCCTCCGGACCATAGCCAAAGTCATCCATCACCATTTTCAGTATAGTCGGATCCGGCTTGCCTATAATGTTATCGGGCCGACGACCTGTGGAAGCTTCGAAAAGGCTCAAGAAGCTTCCAACATCAGGTACCGGTCCATCCTCCGTGGGGCAGTTGACATCTGGGTGAGTCGCTATGAAAGGAATGCCTTGCCTTATGAAGAGAGCAGCTTTCCGGATCCTCTCATAGTTTATTGTCGTATCGTATGCAAGAACTAATAATTCCGGGGAATTATCGTCTAAGTTCACTCCACTTTTTCTGAACATTTCCCTTACCGACGGCGTTGAGAGCAGAAATACTCTCTTATTTGGAAAATCTCGCTTCAAGAAGCTTATGGTAGCTTCGCCGGAGGTATAGACTTCGAAAAGAGTCCTATCAACTCCCATTTTGGTAAGTTTTCTGATATATTCTTCAGGTGTGCGTGATGAATTGTTGGTTAGAAACACGAGTTTCGAACCGAGACGATGAACAGCATTGGCAAATTCAAGACTGCCCTTAAGAAGTCCGTCGCCAAGGTAGAATGTTCCGTCCATATCCGAAACGAAGAGCCGTTTGTTTGTCAGCATCTCTTCCTCCGTTTTTCAGGTTGTTTTCATAAGCAGAGTATAATACAAAGGGTGAGATGAAATGAAAAGGAAATTCGAAAGAAAGTATTTCTTTATAATATTCATGATGGTCAGCGGCTTCTTCATATTCATTGCCCTGGGTAACGGATTCTGGAGAGAATCTGCCCCTTACAAGATAGATTCAGTCGAGATAAATGCAAAGCTCGACGAACAAGGTGATCTTCATGTTGAAGAGCTTTCTGTTTACATACTTTCCCGTAATAATCGCACGGCATCCAAAAAACTACACTTATCTTACCCTTCGGTTCTGAAGTCTTATTCGGTTGAAATTCCTAATGATGCTGGATTTGTGAAAGAGATCTCCTCTTCTCCGGGAGGTTTTGACGCCAGGATCTTCCTTGAACAGGAAGTGAGTGAGTTTGTCATGAATACCGAATACGTTATTTCGGGAGTCGTTGAGGTGGGTTCGGATATAGCTGTGTTAAGCTATAGATTCTGGGAACCGAATTCCGACGCTATGACAAGGGATATTTCTCTCGCTATGGAGCTTCCAGAAACGATAATTTCGAGACTTACAGAGGATGATATTTCTGTTAGACCATTTAAGGAAGCGAGTTTTGAAATTGAAGGAAACCTTGTCAAACTGCAAATGAAGTCGGTTCTTTCAAATGCTTCTGGCGAAATCAAGATCTCATTTCCGAAGAGCATTGCTAATACGATGCCAAATGCGGTCAATACAACTATAAGTAAAAGTGCATTGCGTAAGGAACATGAATCCGCTATGTTCCAGCAAGCCTTTCTTTCTGGTTTGATTGGCTTCCAAATAGCAGTTCCTTTCTTCGTGATCTTCTTCACATTCATACTTTTCGGGATCGAACCACAGGTGAAGTCTGAAATAGGCTACAGACTCTACGATGTGCCGGGTTACCTTCTCAATGCTGTAATCAAGAATCCCTTTCAGGAAATTGATCATAACGGGTTTCTATCTACGATTATGGAGATGCATAACAGTGGGGAGATACAGATTGGTGAGAACACAATATCTTTCGAAACAAGTGAAAAAGGAATTCCGACACAGCAAAAATGGGCTTTGCAGACGCTGAAATCTCTTAGAAGAAATGAGGATGGATCGATAGAGATCCCTGATGCAGAGAGCGACGCCTTTTCTTTTGACGAGTTCAAAGAACAATACGGTTTCTGGCGGAAGCATGCTATGCGTGTTGTAAAGTCGGGGCGGTTCTATGAGTATCTGGGTTCAACTGTAATGTCTGTGTTTTCTATATTGTATCTAATAATATGGTCACTGATATTGAAATTCGTCTTTGGGAACTGGCAAGTTTATCTCTCCTTCCCCGATGAATCGCTGGCGATTTCAATAGTCCTTTACGCCGATTGGTGTCTCGGCTGGCTACTTCTCGTTCTTCCAAAGAATATCTTTGCTCGGTGGACGCCTTCTGGAAGGTTGTTCTACATGGAATGGAAAAAAACCGAGAAGGAGCTTCTTTCAAAACAGTCATGGACTAATGATGACATTGCAAAGCTAGTTGCTCTTGGTCACTTACAGGACATTATTTCCAACAGGAAGAGAGTATCTGATCAACAGCTCACTTTGCTGCGCCAGCTACAAAGACTCGAGATGATTTTTAACAAGGTGAGACCTTGATTCCTACATTGAATTTGAGCTGATTAACCCGAAAGTGAACAGGGTTGACAACTGAAATTCTAATCCTTTATAATTAGTTTATGATACCCCTCGGGGGTAATGGAGGTGAAGAATCAAATGAACGCAAAGGTAATTGTGTATTCCACACCGTCTTGTCCTTGGTGTAAGAGAGCAAAGGACTATTTCAGAACCAATGGGATTCCTTTCAAGGACTACGATGTGAGCAAAGATAGAGCTAAAGCAGAAGAGATGGTAAAGAAGAGCGGACAGATGGGTGTTCCAGTCATAACTATTGGTAGTCAGGTAATAGTCGGGTTCGATAAGAATAGGATAGATAATTTGCTGGGAATCCACTAAGGTTAAATCATCAGACCATCTGCGGGCTTAGGCCCGCTTTGTTTTTTTACCGGGGTAGTGCTATTCTCTCAATATAGGGCAAAAAGACATATGTGCGATGTTGGAGGTGTAGTGTTGAAGAGGTATTTTGTTGCGCCCGGTAGAGTTAATGTCATTGGTGAACACACCGACTATAACCAGGGATTCGTTATGCCTGTCGCGATTGACAAATATGTATTACTGTCGATTGAGCGGACAGACGAGAGCGTCATTGCTTTGAGTTCTGCTGGAAGGGAGCCAGTCTCATTTCGGGAGGAAAGCATAGAAAAGACCGGCGATTGGAGTGACTATCTAAAAGGAGTTTTCTGGGTTTTGAAGGATAACCTTGGCGTTGACTTTGGAGGGATGAAGATCAAAATCAGCTCTAGCATCCCTGAAGGTGCCGGCCTCTCAAGCTCAGCTGCTCTTGAAGTTGCTCTTATCTTAGCGTTGAATTCGGTGTATGGACTTAAGCTGGGGGACAAAGAACTTTATAGTTTTGCTCAGCAGGCCGAAAATGAGTTTGTCGGTGTCCAGTGTGGAATTATGGATCAGTTTGCAGCCGTGATGGGAAAAAAGGACACGGCAATCTTCCTAGACACTCTCGAGATGCGCCACGAATATGTACCGTTAGAGCTTGGTGAATACACATTTGTCGTATTCGACTCCAAGGTTCATCATTCTCTCTCCAGTGGTAACTACAATACTCGAAGGGCCGAAGCAAATAAGGCTCTCGAAATACTCGGGAAGAACAGTTATCGAGAGGTCTCCATGATTGATCTCTTCCCTAACAGAGGTAAACTTGGTGATCTATACTACAGAAGAGCGCTACATGTTGTTTCTGAGAATATGAGGGTTCTAGAGGCCATGAAGATGATGTCGAACTCGAATTTCGAGAATCTCGGCCGAATATTGATTCAGTCCCACGAATCACTGGCTCTTGATTATGAAGTAACTTGCGAAGAGACTGATTTTATCGTTGACACTCTACGAGAAATTGGAGGTGTCTCCGGTGCAAGAATGATAGGAGCAGGATTCGGCGGTTCGGTACTCGCTTTATGTGAAAAGATTGAGATGAAAAAAATAGTTGAAGTCATGAAAATCAGATACAAAGAGAGATTTGGAATTGATCTCGACTCTTATGAAGTAAGACCGTCAGATGGAGCGAGAGAAGTGGATGCCACCTTCCCGCTTTAATATGTGTTTGGACAGTCGAGCAGAGAGTACTATTCCATCCGTCTCTTTGTAGTTCTTTCTAAGGAGGAGTTGCATGAAAGTCAATTTGGGTATTGTGGGTGCCGGAATAGCATCTAGGGAGCTCCATCTGCCCGCGTTGAGAAGACTGACCGAGTTATTCAAGATTACGGCCGTGAACAGCAGGACTAGAAGAAAGGCTGAGGAATTTGCCAAAATAGCTGGTGGCGATGTTGAGGTCTTTGATTCGTATGAAGAAATGCTGAATTCTGATGTTGTGGACGCTGTTGTGCTTGCAGTTCCAATTGCCTTGAATCCACAAATGATTGAGGCGGCAAGAAAGGCAAACAAGCCGGTTATCTGTGAGAAGCCAGTAGCGGCCACTACTAAGGAAGCCATCCGATTGTTGCATCTTCCAGGTAATACTCCCATTTATATAGCGGAGAATTACAGGCATATCGAGGTTTACAGAAAGGCCGAAATACTTATCAAGGAGGGAAGACTTGGCAAGCCTCTGGCATTCAGCTGGTTGAAGTGGGTAGATTTCGGGCAGGACAACAAATACGTTCAGACTAAGTGGAGGCAGACGCCTCAGCACATCGGTGGATTCATCTCTGATGGAGGGGTACATGATGTGGCCGCGCTTCGCAAGATTCTTGGTAACGTTGAGGAAGTAAGCGGCTTTTCGGAGAAGAATTTCGACTATCTTGGTGCTGAAAACTCCGCGGTCTTCAATATGACTCTGGGTTCCAATGTGATTGGTAACTATTCCGTCGTCTATGGCGCCCCCGCTTCTCTAAATAGATTTGAAATAGTCTGCACAGAAGGAATAGTCCAAGTTGACAAAGACGAAGCTACTCTTGAGATATATTCCAGCGACAGGGAGAAACTCTTTCTTAATAAAACAGATGGTTTTGCCGAAGAGTTTACTGATTTTCACAGGGTGTTAGAGGGTCAGATTAACTCTCTGGGATCAGTTGAAGAGGCAGTTATGGATCTTGCCACCATAGAAGCGGGACTCATTTCCGCAAAAGAGAAGAGAGTTGTAAGAGTTGACTCTTTGCTAAACGAAAGCTGAGATATATATGCGGGGATTCAACACAAGAGCAATTCACGCTGGTGAAGAGAAAAAGATAAACGATGCGGTTAGCACACCCATCTTTCAAACATCTAACTTCTTGGCAGATGACGTGAAGTACATGGACGAAAGCTCGGAAGTTCTTTACACAAGGGTTGGAAATCCCTCTATTGGAGTGGTAGAAAGAAAGCTATCGGATCTGTTCGGCGGAACTGGCGGCGTCTTCTTCTCATCTGGAATGGGTGCCATAACTACTGTTTTTCTGTCCATTCTCAAATCCGGAATGAACCTGGTGATCTCGAGAAATATCTATGGAGGAACGCAAAGCCTTATCTCCGATCTGCCGGGAATGGGAGTTGAGATAAGGAGATTCGATCAGTCACGAATTGATGAACTGGAAACTCTTATTGACGATAAGACGGGCATTGTGTATGTCGAGTCGATGTCGAATCCCGATTTGATTCTTTCAGACATTGAAGGGATTGCTCGAATTACTAGAGAAAAAGAAGCTGTTCTCGTAGTAGACAATACGTTTTTATCTCCGTATAATTTCAGGCCGCTCGAATACGGGGCAGACGTAGACATTCAGAGTCTGTCCAAGTATGTGAACGGGCATTCAGATGTCATTGCAGGGTTTGCCGCCTTCAAAGACAGTGGTCTGGAAAAAAGGGTAAGAAAGGTAATGATCAAATTGGGTACAAATGGGGCGCCCTTCGACGCTTTTCTGGTTGGCCGCGGGGCGAAGACTCTTGGCCCTAGGATGGAATTGCACAACAGAAATGCAAGAGAAGTGGCAGAATTTCTCTCGAAAAATCCAAAAGTACTTCGGGTTTCTTATCCTTCGTTGAAGGCAAGCGTACCGGCCTGTTTCTCTGAATGCAGGGGATTTGGAGGCGTAGTTTATCTCGAACTGGAAAGTTTGAGTGCAGCTAAATCGTTCATAAGAAGGAGCGAGCTGTTTCTTGAAGCTACTAGTCTTGCCGGTGTTGAGTCTCTTGCAACCATTCCCGTCTTGACAAGTCATGCTTCTTTGTCTGCCGAGCAGTTACGCGATGCAGGTCTTTCAGAAGGAGGTGTAAGACTCTCTGTCGGCATTGAGGATCTAGAGGATCTTCTGTCCGACCTAGATTTCGCTATGAAGGGAATTTAGTTGGCCTCGTCGCAGCTCTTTGCTGGAAAGAACGGAAGCTGAGAAATAAAGGAACTGAGCGTGAGAAGAAGCAAAGAAAACCGAAATGCAGGAATAAGAATATAAACGGCTTTCCTTATGAAGCTGTTGGTTAGACTGCGATTCAACTTACTTCTTCACCCGTCTATAATTGTCAACAAGCTGTGAGGTGATATGAAGTGCTGAAAATAAGGGTCTCTAGTATCGAGGAGTTCCTTCTGGCGGACAGAAAGGAATTCAAAATGGAGGCAGGCAATTTTGTTTATATATACGACTTCGAGAGACTTACCGATTCGCCGGGGATTCTCCTCCGGATTTCAGTAGTGAATAGATCTGATGCTCCGAAGAAAGTCGGAAAGATAGATCTTCTTGAAATAGAGGACGTTAGCGAACCCGTATATTACAATGGTTGGCAATCATGGCTACCATTCAAGGCTTACTGGGAACAACCGATTGTGGATCCTTTCGTTCAGTACGCCGATTCACATGAGATAAGTCTCTTCTCAGCAACACCTATTCCCGAAATCTTGAGGGAGGGAAGAAGACCAAGCGATTACTTCATTGCCACTGATGAGTTGGTTGTTGGATTTCTATCCAGCAGATTCTCGCATCAATACTTTCTCTGGAACGACGATCAGTGCAATATACGCGGCTCGGCAGATCTCTTTGGGGCTGAACTGGCGCCAGGTGAATCAGTTCAGCTCGAGAAGATGGTGATTTTTGGCAAAGACAGTTTGTGGAGTATGTTAGAGAATTATGCAAGTCTTATCAAGAAAAGCAACAAGGTCGAGTTCAACGATTTCAGCGGTGTCGGGTGGTGTAGTTGGTATCAATACTTCTCAGACATCACCTTTGAACAACTGTCAAAGAATATTCGGCTGCTCGCGGAAATTAGAGATCGAGAGAAAATCGATTATAGACTGGTTCAGCTTGACGACGGATACCAGGAGGATATTGGTGATTGGCTCGAAACAAACTCCAAATTTCCTGAATTGAAGGAAATCGCTTCCGAAATAAGAAAGAGGAAATTTTCGGCGGGTCTCTGGATTGCACCGTTTTCTGCGTCTGAAACTTCGAAAGTCTTCAGGGAACATCAGGATTGGTTCGTGAGAAACGAAGACGGCTCACCGAGAATTGCCTACAGGAACTGGGGAAAGAAGATATTTTCCCTGGATACTACGAATCCCAAGGTGCTTGAACACCTGAGAGATTTGATTGTCTCGATAAGGAGATCTGGTTTTGATTATCTGAAGATCGACTTTCTTTTCGCCGGTGCCATTCCCGGAAGGAGATACAGAGAGGACTGCGGTCCGATCGAGGCTTATAGAATAGGCATGAAGGCTATAAGAGATGCCGCCGGAAAAGATTGCTTCATTCTTGGTTGCGGCGCGCCGCTTCTCCCTTCGGTAGGATTTGTGGATGGTATGAGGATTGGATCTGATACCTCTCCACAATGGAACGGTGAAGCTATGGATATCGGTATTCCCAGTGCAAGGTTTTCACTAAGAAATGCTTATACAAGAGCATTTATGCATAGAAGACTTTGGCTTAATGATCCCGACACGGTCATATTGAGAAAGTGCGAAATGACTGAAGAAGAGAAGAGGATCTTCGCCTTGTCCGTGGGACTGCTTGATGGAATGATGATAAACAGCGACGATATGGAACTGGTTGATTCACAGGGAATCTCACTTCTAAAAGAAGCGATAATGCTAAAAGGAGGAGAACCTCGTGTCTTCCTTGACGGAATGAATAGTGTTTTTGCCACTTGCACTAGAAAGGCCAATTACTGCAATGTGACTTCATTTGTCAATCTTACTGACACGCCTAGACACTCCATAAAGCTCAAAGAGATGTATGAAAATTGGTCAGGAGTTAAGCCTCCGGTTAAGGAAGTCGAGCTTCCACCAAAAAGCATATGGATAGCAAAAAGTGATTCATGTGATATCTAGTACGAAAATTATATAAAGTAACAACGGGAAGATACCGCGAACTTCAAATGAAATCAGTTAACGCTGTCTCTTGGAGTAAGAATCCACACCGTTAGGGGAGGAACTTTGATCTCCCCACCAAAAAATGAAATAGTCTCTCCAGTCAAGTATTCTGTGAATTCACCTTCCATCGAAGGGCTGAAGAATGCAGCCTCTCGTGAGGGATTGGTTATTACTATTACTTCGTCAGTGGCCTTCCATCTTCTAAAAGAGAAAACCGGTCCTTCAGCGGCAATGACCTCATACTCGCCAGTGCGGATCGATTCGTGCGATCTTCTAAGATCTAACAAAGCCTTATAGAAATCGTGAACATCATGATTCCAGCGCTCTTCATCCCAGATCATTGGCGCTCTGTTTTCAGGGTCACGACCTCCTTTCATTCCTATCTCATCTCCATAGTAGATCACTGGACTGCCAATGAACGTCATCTGGAGAGCCACAGCGATCTTCATAAGGTCGATCTGATTGAAAGCAAGAGTAAGGATTCTTTCGGTGTCGTGACTGTCGAGAATATTCCATAGAGAATGAAGAGTCTGGGGTGGATAAGCATTCAGGTACAGATTTGTCATAGCAGCAAACTTAGCTGCGGAATTTCCGGCTCTGAACACGTATTCTACAACAGCATCCTTGAAAGGATAATTCATGACAGAATCGAAACTCTTACCTCTTAGCAGAGATCTAGCGTCACCCCAAAACTCAGCGACAAGTATCATCTCATCGTCTAAGCTTTTCAAAAGCGGTCTGAAAAAGTCGGTCCAGAATAGTGGGTCTACTTCTGTTGCGACGTCTAAACGCCAACCGCCAATTCCGTCGCAATCGTATTTCCTTACCAGTCTCTCAACGTATGATTGCCAATCTTTGTTAAGAGCGTTTATTTTCGGCATATATGCGTAGCCGTTCCACCCAACATATGTCATTGCCCTGTCCTGAACTTTTCTTATCGGAAAGCGTTTCACAAAATACCAGTCAACGTAGGGAGATTCTTCTCCCCTTTCTCTTAGATCCTTGAAGGCGAAAAAGTCGTATCCAGTGTGATTAAACACTCCGTCGAGAATGATCTTTACGTCGCTGTCATTGGCAGCGGTTAGAAGTTCCTCGAAGAGCTGGTCGTCTCCGAAATTGTCATCGATTTTCAGATAGTCTTCGGTGTCATATTTATGGCTTGAGGGGCTCTCGAAAATGGGATTGAGGTATATTGCATCTACCCCCAGTTCAAGTAAGTGATCGAAATGATCCAAAATCCCTTTGAGATCGCCACCAAAGAAACCGTCTCCTCCAAGATTTGCGTAATCGGGATCGGCATTCCATTCCTGAACGTTTGGCGGATCATTTCTCGGGTCTCCATTGGCAAATCTCTCCGGGAATATCTGATAGTATGTTGCTCCCTTTGACCAATCAGGGAGGTCGAAGTAGGAAATCGGAAGGCTCTCTTTCGAAAAACAGTAGGGAATTCGGGGTTTTCTGCAGAGTCCAAGAGAGTCGAGAAAGACAAGTCCAGAATCGGTCTGTATTTCGAAGTAGTATTCAAGTTCTTCGACGCTTAATCTTTCTGTGCGGTAGAAGCTCTGATTTCCAAAGTCCCGTAGATATTCAAGCGGGTAGCGTTCCCCATCAATTACGATTTTGGCTTCAAAAGGGACATCGGTCGGAGCCGAGACTGCAAAATAGTATTCATCATGGTTTATCGGGTTTAAATAATCCCTGTCTCCAACGCTGTGTCTGACAGAATCATGTAGGACCTCGAAATCCTCGACAATCATCACAGACATTTCTCTTTCATTCTCGTAAGATTTTTCATCGTTCCTTTCATCTGGGAAACTCGATTCCTCTGTGGTGAAATAGTAACGGTATCTACCAGGTTCAAGAGAAACCTCTGCTGTCCACCAATCGTTTTCCAGTCTCATCATTTCGAGTGTCATTGATTTTTCCATAACTACTACTGAAGGTGTGCTCTCCGATGTGGTCAAGAAAGATACTCCGCATCCTAATGTCATAACCGTTAAGAAAAGGATGATCATCATTTTCTTTACTAACATCATTTTGACTCCTCCCTTGTTTTTCTTCTCGCCAAGGCATTGGCACCCCAAACTCCCAGAAGAATTAGAGATATCCCAATTACCTGAAGTGGACCGAATCTCTCGCCTCTGAAGACAACTCCGGCCAAAAGAGATACGACAGTCGACAGATAAACGAATACCGTTGATCGCGACGCTTCAAGCTTAGAAAGCATGAAATTGATGAGGAAAAAGGCTCCGACCGATGACAAAGTGCCCAGATAAAGCGCTGCTATGGCAACCTGAGGTGTACCCAAGCCTAAAATGTAGAAAGAGAACTCTCCTTTTATCAAAGATGTTACCACAGCGATCAAAGTGAAAGAGATGAAACCCATAGTCATCATATGATATGTTATTTCCCATGCTTTAAACCTGACAGAAGCCTTTCTTGACAAAATATTGTAGAAGGCAGCTGAAACTGTGCTACCTAAAAGAATGATGGGTCCAAGGACACTGCCGCCCGTTGAAAGACCCTTCCCGGCTGTTATCAGAACTATTCCCAGTAGCGCGGTCAAGACTGAGAACACTTGAGGAGCGGCAAGTCTTTCCTTAAGAAAGACTCTGGCGAATATAAGAACGAATATCGGAATTGTCGAAAGCAGGATACCAGCTTCGGACGATGTCGACAGTGAGACTCCAACGTTCTCGAAGATGAAGTACATGACCGGTTGAACAAGACTGAGCAAAAGCAAATCCTTGAAAATAGACTTGTATGGCCTTACTTTGATTACACCCAACGCTCTCAGGAGAGAAATCGTCACGAAAGCGACTGAAAACCGGTACGAAAGAAAGTACATCGGATTTGTATATTCAAGAGCGTTTTTCGTAAACAAGAAGGAAAGACCAAATATCACCGAAGAACCAATGCCAGCAAAATAGGCCAGAAGTCTGTCCCTTTCTTTCTCTGCCATAAAACACCTCAATCAATAATATCACCGGGAAAAACAAACCGGCAACCCGAGAACGTTGTCTGCTACACATAGTCTATAATAATAGTAGTTGTGCTTCGTTTTCAGAGGGCGGTGGCTTTTTTTGTTCAGAAGATATTTCTTGATAACATTTCTCTTATTGTCGGCATTTCTTTCCGGGTATTCATTTAGGGATCTCGACTGGTTGAAGCATGAGTCCGATCACTTTGTATACTTGTACCATAAGGAAGTGGCTTCCTCTATTTTTCAGGTTGAGGCGTTGGCGGAAGATGCCTTTGATACTCTAAGTGAGTTGTTTGGCAATCCGTTTAAAGAGAAGATAACTGTGATCATCGGTGGCTATGAAGATCGTTCTAATGGGCTGGCAAATCCAGTTCTTGAATCGATTTATATAATGACAGTTGGAATGGACTACCCATATAGAAACGACGGTTTTTGGCTGGAAGAGGTGATCACTCACGAACTGACTCACCTGTTTCAGATCACTTCGGTCACTGAATTTGGAAACATACTGAGAAACTATGTCTCCAAAGCCTATTTGCCCAATGCACTTCAGCCTATGTGGCTTACTGAAGGCTTTGCTCAATTGGGAAGTGAACTAATCGGAGATCTTTACGAGTACGACTACAGGCGATTGCCTTTTCTGCTAGATCAATTAATGGAAAATGAGCCATTTTCGGAGGAGACTGTAGTAACAGGGTTCAGCGGAATAGGCGGAGAGTCTTACTACAATTACGGCTATGCTTTTCTTTCTTATCTTTCCGAGACTTACGGAATCGAAAGCTTACTGGAACTTGTGAAAGTGAAGAGGGGACTTCTTGGTCTCACGGGGATAGAGCTTGCGATAAAGAAGGTATATGGAAAAAGCTATGAAGAGCTTAAAGGGGAGTTCATAGAATATCAAATCAAGAAATGGGAAGCTGCGGAAGTACCCTTCGTTTACGAATTCTCACGTGGCGTTGGCGAATTCGTCAATCATTTCAGACCAAAGATTTATGACGGGAAACTTTACTATCTTTCTCTTGATAGGCAGATGAAATGTTATTCTCTCAACATCGAAGGCGTTGAGATATTTAATTCTACAATGGAGATTGTGGATTTCGCAGTCTTTGAAAGCGAAATAGCGCTTATCCTCTTTGAAGAGGAGCAATCCGAAACCAGATTGTATTTCTTTAGGGAAGGCAAGTTAGAGAGAACAAAAACGGCTCATCTTCGTGAAATCGATTATTTGGGCAAGGATAGGCTTCTTGTTGTGAGAAACAATCTCGGCATTTCTTCGATAGAAATCCTTTCTTTGAGAACGGAAAGGGTAACCAGGATCTTCACGCCACTTGATCCTTCGACTCAAATTGACAATATAAGAGTATCTTGTGACGGCAGTTTAATTGCATTCAGAATTAACAATAAAGGCGACAAGTCACTGGCGATTTATAACTCAAGCACCGAAAAGTTTGGATTTTTTGACGTTACGAATGATTTCTCGATTGGTGGTTGGGTTTCCGAGGGATTTTTAATTTCTGTTAAGAACGAGTTCGGCAGCGATGTTTATGTTGTCACATCTGAAGGTGAGATGATCGGAAAGAGCTCCTTCTCAAGATATGTTAGGGAACCAGTAATGATTGCAGACGGCGTGATTGCCGTAGGCCAGCTTCAGGGAAGGAAGCTGCTCTTCTCCTCCAACACAAAACCAACCGATTATAGTTTGGAGAGCAAAGAAATTATTTTGAGTCCTCCTCAAGAAATAGAGGGAGTCGCTTACAACGGCTTTTCAGACTGGAGATTCGTTTCGCTACTTCCCTTTAAGGGGATTTCGGTGCTCTTTTCCGACCTAACTTTTCGCAACAAGCTTCTTGGAGGGGTGTCGTTCGACTTCGAGACGATGTTGCCTGGAATCAATGTTCAACTCTTCAGCGAAGACTATTTGCCGGTGGATTTCTCTCTGTCGCTCGAATATGCCAATCTTGAGCCGAAAGCTCTGTTAAACGTTTACAGGCGCTACAGGATCAATCCCAAGCTTTCTTTCGGTTGGAAAGCTTCGCTTGAGTATCCTTTGAGAATTGCCGGTTCCCTCGACGCGGCCCTTGAGGATTCCTCAGCACTGTACGGAGGTCAGGCCTCGCTCAATACACTGATAAATGTTCGAGACACTCAGACGGCGACTTCTAATCTCGTAGATGTTGGAATAAACGTAGACTTCGATTGGAATAAGCACGGATTTACTATAGATTCGACAATTTACTCCAGAGTTACTTTCGGGGAAGAGCCTTCCATAGTCCCGGTGGAACTTTGGGGCTTTAGAGACGACACTAACATTGTTGTCGGCTTTTCCCTGGACTCGGATTATGTCATTTCGAGAAGGGGTCTCAATGTGATGAATCTCGTCCATTTCTCAGAGGAAGGTATTGGGGGAAAGATCGACTTTTTGATCGGTAGTCGGTTTTCCTGGAGAATAGCTATCTACAAGTTTGAAACAGCCTTCCTGTACGCAGCCTATCCCATGCACATAAAAGCAGGAATCATGCTTGAAAACACTAGACTGCTCCCTTATCTGGATTTTGAGCTAATATATTAGAAACTCATAACCATCCGGGGAATCTATAATCGATCTTTTATAAAGCTTTCTTCCATCGTGTATTTCGAACTCTATCCTTCTTTCATCACACTTGAAGCTACCTTCTTGGGGTTTGACTTCAACCTTCAGCCCGTTTGAAGTATTATCAACTATGATTGTTTTTGATGAATACTCGCCTCTCTTATATGCCTCTGTGAGACCATCATCCTCATATAGGTAGAATTCGGCCCTATCCTTAACAAAGCCCAAGAACTTCAGAGTTTTCCAGGAGCCGCTTTTCACAAATTGCAGACCGTCCGTCATGGCAATGAGCGAGTCTTTCTTCAAAAAGTAAGGAATGATGTTGAGAGGTGCTTTTGCCCATGAATGACCGCTGTTGACCACTTTTCTGGTGTTGAGATCAAGCCACTCTTCGCCTGGAAGATAAACATGCCTTCCTTCGGAATTTCTTTGATAAACGGGAGCTACCATTATCGAAGGACCGATCATGAACTGGTCGTCGGCATAATACGTTTCGCTATCGCCGGGCCAAATCAGAGCGAGCGGTCTAACCATAGTCATCTCCCCGTTTGCAGATTGTTTATGTACCGAATACAGGTATGGAAGAAGAGAATATCGTAGCTCAATCGCTTCCCTTACAAGTTCCTCAACTTCCTTGTCGAAGGCCCAGGGTTCCTGATTCCTTGTCCCTATGGCGCTATGATTTCTGAAGAAAGGGAGGAAAGCCCCAAACTGTGTCCAACGAACTAGCAATTCTCCGGAGCAATCGTCACCGAACCCTCCGACATCGCATCCGGTGAAACTAACTCCTGCTAAGGAGATAGACTGAATCAGCCTAATCTCATTCAGAAGCTGCTCCCATTGACTTGCATTGTCACCAGTCCACAGGACTGCATAACGTTGTATTCCAGGATACGAAGACCTGGTTATATTGAACGGTCTCAGATCAGACTTGCTCTTCCTGATTCCTTCGTATGCGGAACGAGCCATATTGAAGCCATAGATATTTCTTACCTCTCTATGAGAATGAGTGTTCCCATCGTCATCCTTTTGAACGAAATCTACTCCGTGATCGTAATACTTCTTCTTCGAAATAATCTTTCCAAAAAGGAATTCAGTTTCGATTCCAGAATCATGAAGCTCTTCGGCCATAAGCTTAAGTTCTAAAAGAGATTCCGGTGTATAGAAGATAGCAGGTTCGTTCATGTCGTTCCAGAATCCTGAGACTCCATTCTTTATAAGACGATCATAGTGTTGTCCCCACCACTCTCTTGCGGCAGAGTTTAGAAAATCTGGGAGCCTCGATTCTCCAGGCCAGACAGCAGCTCTAAATGGGCTACCGTCCTTTCTCAAACAGAACAAGTCTTTCTTCTGCCCTTCTTCGTAAATATCAAACCCGTCCTGAGCTTTGACCCCCGGATCGATTATTGCAACAGTCTTGATCCCCATGCTTGACAGCTTAGCCGTCAAGGAAGAAGGATTAGGGAAGCGATTTTTGTCCCACGTGAAGACCTTGAAATCATCCATGTAATCAATATCCAAATGAATTGCATCGCACGGAATGCGGCGTCTCCTGAAATTTTCAGCAATCTCTAAAACCGCTTCTTCGTTTGCATATGACCATCTAGACTGATGGTAACCTAAGGACCAGGCAGGAAACAACAATGGATTCCCTGTGAGCTTGAAGATGCGTCTAATTGTATCAGAAGGACTCCCAACGAAAATGAAAAGATCGAAACCGTCCCCCTCAATGCTTATTTTGATTGTGTCTCTATTTTCAAATCCAATGTCAAAACTCGAATAACCTGGATGGTCAAGAAAAAGAGCGAACTGCTCTTCGGGGGAAACAATGTGGAAAACGGGAAGAGATGAATACAGTCTCCTCTTTGATGGCGAGTGATCAGGTTCGTCGGTATTGTACATCTCATAGATACTGCCTCTTTTGTTCAAAGGTCCCATTGTCTCTCCTAGCCCTAGGACAGCCTGGTTCTTCTGGAGCGTGATGTTCACAACATAACCGGCGTCATTCTCAGCGACATTCATCTCATTACCGGCTCTTGAAACAAATGTTCTAGCCTGTCCAAGATCTAATACGCCTAGAAGTTGACATGCACCCAGCTCGTCAAGTTCCTCTTCGGGTTCAATTATCACCGCGCCGCTCTTCAGCTTTGTCTTTCCCTCTCTCACAACACTGACCTTAACAACAGAATTCAAATAACGAAAGAAGCGTTTCTTCAATTCGTCACCCCCGGTTCTTAGAAATATCGTTCTCATTGTACAGCAAGATGGTAGACTTTGTATGTATTTTGAAAAGCAGGAGGTAGATCGATGACCGTAAGGGAGGCAGTCTGTAAGATAAAGAGCCTGAGAGCCGAAAGGCTTTCAGAAATCAGCGGCACATATATGTTTTTCATCGCGGGTGGGGAACCATCAAAATTCGCTGTCGAAATCTTGGATGGAAGACTTGAAGTGTACGAGGAAGACAAACCTTCGGATTGTTCCATAAGTACTGATCTTGAAACCTTCGAAGGAATTGTCGGAGGAGCTGTCAATCCTTTTGCTGCTTTTATGAGCGGAAAACTCAAGATTTCCGGAGATCTGACTTTCGCAATGAAATTGAACAAGCTACTTGGAGGTGAATAGATGTCGGCTGAAGTGATGATACTTGCCTTTGAAGGCAAGAAAGCTTGTTTTTTACATGCGCTCCTAAATGCACTGGACATGTCAGAAAAGGGAATCGAAGTGGCTATCGTGATGGAGGGAGAATCACCCAGTCTCTTGAAGGAAATTGTAAACGAAACGGATGCTCTACATGGGCTTTACAGCGAGGCAAAGAGGAAAGGTTTGATCAAGGCCGTTTGTTATGGTTGTTCCAAGTTGATGGGTGTGCTTGAGATAGTGGAGAAGGAAGGTCTTCCCTTAAATGGAAGTATGAAGAACCATGTGCCTTTGGCTCCTTATGTAGAGAGGGGAGCGGAGATAATTACCTTTTAGTCTATTGAACGCAGCTTGCCCGTGACACCACGAAGTAGAGCAGATCAGAATATTTTTTTCTTAGGAAAGGAGTCCTTTATGAGAAACAGTCTAAGGCGTTGGAAGAACGAGAAACTCTCTGAAAGACTTGCGAAAGTTTTCGAGAGTAAGGCGATAAAATTCATGTACTTCCCCGATAAAGAGATGGTCGTAGATGCGGTTTCAAAGCTCGTTCCTGACGAAGCAACTGTGAGTGCGGGAGGTTCCCTTACTCTTCAGGAAACTGGGGTATCCGACCTTCTGAAGTCTGGAAAGTACAACTTTCTTGATAGAGATTCTGTTTCTGGTAATGAGGAAAAGAAGAGGATAATGATCAGTGCGTTTGAGGCCGATTATTATTTCTGCAGTGCAAATGCCATTACTGAAAGTGGCGAGATACTTTTGCTTGATGGCAACGGTAACAGGGCTGCCGCCGTTACCTTCGGGCCCGACAAAGTGATTCTAATTGCTGGAGTTAACAAGGTTGTCAGCGATTTAGACGCTGGAATCAAGAGGATTAGATCAATAGCACCGATGAACGCTAAAAGATTGAATCTGCATACTCCCTGTGCTGAAAGCGGTCTCTGTACCGACTGCGACAGCGATGAAAGGATTTGTGAAATATACTCGATAATTGTTGATTCAAGAAGAAGACCCTGGAGATACACAGTTATTCTGGTCGGTGAAGAACTGGGCTTATGAGGACGGTGAGGATTAGAGTCTACGGACGCGTACAGGGAGTGGGGTTTAGATATTACGCTCTGTACACCGCCAGGTCTCTGGGCATAACTGGCTATGTCAGGAACGAACCCGATGGGAGCGTCGAGATAGTTGGCTCTGGGAGAGATCCCGATATTGAGGCTTTTATTGAAAGCATTGATCGGGGCCCTACGTATGCAAATGTAACCAAGACGGAAATTGAAGAGCTACCCTTCATGAGATTCGAGTATTTTGAAATCAGATAATGAAGTTCAGATCCCACCCCATTCTGAAAGAAACTGTTTCACGAATTGCACGACAAATCTGTAGCGGTTTTCTGCGATTTCCTTTGCGGTCTTCGTCCAGAAACTCTCCGGAGTTATCTTCAATATCTTCTCAAAGAAATGATTAATGGCAGTACTTGAGTACCCTTTGTATGAATCACCTGGCTTGAGCTTTGGTGAATGAAGAGGAGTTCCCGTTTTTCCCGAAAATGAAAAAACCCTTGCGACAGCAATAGCACCTATTGCATCGAGCCTATCGGCATCTTGCAGTATTCTTGCCGACATGCTGGAAGGGTTTAATCCAGAAGAATATCGGTGCACCTTAATTGCTTCAGAGACTTCGAAAGTGAATTGAGATTCGAAACCCATCTCATTCAAAAGCTGAAACGCATATTTCGCTCCGCTCTCCGCATGATCTATTCCAGTGAAATCCTCTTCGGGTCGCTTAATATCGTGAAGAAGTGCAGCAATGACCGCAATTTCGAGGTTTGCCCCTTCACGGATGGCTATTTCACTCGCACTTTCAGTTACTCGTAGAACATGAGAGATGTCATGAGCCGGGTCGTCGTAATTCTCAAAAGCCTTCTCGACAACGCCCAAAATTTCTTTTATGTGCGGTATGCAGTTGATGAGTCGGTCAAAGTCCACAGGATGCCCCCTGAGTCAAAAAGAAAAGTTGCGCTCAATATTGTAGAATAAGTATACAAGATGATTAGTTCGAACAGTTAAGAGGAGGTACAAATATTGAATATCCTGGTTACAAATGACGATGGAATAATGTCGCCCGGAATTATAAAACTCGCGGAAGCGCTTTCGGAAGAACATGATGTCCTAGTTGTTGCTCCAGACGTTGAAAGAAGTGCAACTGGGCATGCAATAACAATCAGAACCCCGCTTTGGGCCAAGCAAGTAAAAGTTGGCAACAAAAACATCGGATATGCCATAAACGGTACGCCTGCCGAC
Organism: Mesotoga prima MesG1.Ag.4.2; assembly: GCF_000147715.2. NCBI lineage: Bacteria > Thermotogati > Thermotogota > Thermotogae > Kosmotogales > Kosmotogaceae > Mesotoga > Mesotoga prima. The sequence goes on from NC_017934.1 coordinate 1,636,586, forward strand.
TGTGTTAAACTTGGACTTCTGGCAATTTCCGAAAAGAAGATCGATCTGGTCATCAGTGGTGTAAACAAGGGTCAGAACATGGGTATAGATGTCCTTTATTCGGGAACGGTTTCAGGTGCTCTAGAAGGCGCCGTAATGGATACTCCATCGATTGCAGTTTCAAGTAGTGACTGGAGTAATCCGGAATTCGAGACTGCCGCAGCGTTTATGGTAAGTTTTCTCAGAGTCTTTGATGTTAAGATGATGCCAGACTTCACGGCCCTCAATATAAATGTCCCTTCTGTCAAATCTGAGGAGCTCAAGGGTTGGAAGGTGACGAGGCAGAGCAGAAGGAGATACAAGGACTATTTCGAAAAGAGAAAAGATCCATACGGAAATAACTACTACTGGATATTCGGAGAGGTAGTTGAAGATGAGTGCTCAACCGATTGCGATTATAATGCCGTAAAGTCTGGATTCGTATCGATAACCCCTCTCCACGCAATAATGACAGATAATGATTACTTTGAGAAACTGAAAGAGATTTCAAGAGGGTGGTAAGAGTGAAAGTGATTTACATAGGAAATCCTATATTGAGAGATGTTTCGGAGAAGGTAGAGGTATTCGACGATGAACTCAGACAGTTCGTGAATGAACTGAGTAAGACGATGTATGTAGAAGACGGAGTTGGTCTTGCAGCACCGCAAGTAGCGATATCGCGAAGGCTCTTCGTCTACGACCCCGGCGACGGACTAAGGGTTGTAGTAAATCCCGAGATCCTTTTTAGAAGTGATGAGAAGGTCAAGATAGAAGAAGGTTGCCTAAGCATACCCGGAATTTACGCAGATGTAGTCAGACCGGCCTCCGTTCGAATTCGTTATCAGGACGAGTATGGTCATTACCATGAAGACGACCTCACTGATTATCCCGCAAGGATAGTACAACACGAAACCGATCATCTGGACGGGATACTCTTCGTCGACTATCTCTCGTCAGCAAAAAGGGCAATCTTGAAACCCAAACTTGATCAAATAATTAAGGAAAGCGTTGGATAGATGAATATTGTCTTCATGGGTACGCCGGAGTTTGCTGCATCACATTTGAAAGCGCTTGTTGAGTCAGGTGTTAAGGTAATAGGTGTCTTTTCGCAACCCGACAGACCTAAAGGAAGGGGACGAAGAGTCTATCCTACTCCTGTGAAGTCAGTTGCAGAAGTCTACGGATTGCCAGTCTTTCAACCCGAAAAAGTCAATTCTGGAGAAGGATTGGAAAAACTCAAAGAACTTTCTCCAGATCTAATAGTGGTTGTTGCGTACGGAAAGCTTCTCAAATCAAGTGTTATTGACCTTCCAACTTTAGGCTGTTTCAATGTCCACGCCTCACTCTTGCCGAAATACAGAGGAGCCGCTCCGATTCAAAGAGCAATCGAAAACGGGGAAACGAGGACCGGTATAACCATATTCAAGATCGACGAAGGAATGGATACCGGCGAAATAGCTTTGAGGAGGGAGATCGAGATAGAGATTTCAGACAATTTTGGTTCGCTCTATGAAAAGCTTGAGAGACTCGGAAGGGAAGCTTTGCTTGATTTCTTGAAGATAGCTGAGGCCGGGAGAATCGAGCTTTGTAAACAGGAGGGAGCACCTTCTTACGCGCCAAAGGTCCAGGCCTCGGACCTGGTCATTTCGGATTTTTCGGATGCAGTTTATGTTTTGAACAAAGTGAGAGCTTATGATCCTCAACCTGGGGCAAGAACATCCCTTGACGGGAAGATGGTAAAACTGTTTGGGGCAGCTTTTTCAGATCGAAGTTATGGAAAGAGCAGGGATGGAGAAATTGTGAAAGTGGAAGACCACGGTATGGTTTTAAGCTGTGGCACCGGAAATGTTATTATATCGTTAGTACAGTTACCCGGAAAGAGGCCGATGAGCCCTAAAGATGCAGTAAGTGGCTGGCTGATTCGTGAAGGGATGATTTTGGGGGGATAGAAATGCCCAGGGTGATCAGGCTATTTCAAATTAGGAACGAGATTACGGATTCCGATGCCGAACGAATTGTTTCGAGACTGAAGTCCCTCGACGGCATAACAAAGGCCCAGGTTGATGTTGCAAGTAGTGTCGTTGAGGTGGAATATGAGAACGCGATCATCGACAGATACATTATTCAGGAAGAGCTGTCCAAGCTCGGTTTTGATATGCTTATATAAACCATTCTCGCGATTTGCTTCTTGACAAAGGAATCCGGTCAAGTTATAATTTCTGACGTGTGACGTTGCCGAGGTGGTGGAATTGGCAGACACGCATGGTTGAGGTCCATGTGGGCAGTTTAGCCTATGCGGGTTCAAGTCCCGCCCTCGGCACCACTAAACCGGGTTTTAGCCCGGTTTTTTCTTTCGAGGTGCTGCTTGGGAGAAATTCTACTTGGTAAGGTTTTCAAAAGGAACAATGAAATTAAGATAGGCTTGAGGCGTCTCTTTGAGAGCGCTTCATTTGTTTCCATTAATATAAAGGATCTTCCTTCCTTTTTTTCGGAAAGAGACGAAGACTGCCTCTTCATAGATGCTTCTGTAGAGGAGGTGTATCTAAGTGAGATTGCCGTAGATGAAAGGTTTTTGAATAGTTTCGTCTACCAACCTGAATCCAGAGATCTTGAAAGCCGTATAGATAACTATATAAGAGTCATTAAGAAGTTACCGATTGGACTCTCATCATTAATCGAGAAAATCGTTCCTGACAGAGGACTTAGAAACTTTCTCCTTTTTGTGTTAAAGCAGAGTGAGAATGTCGATCCTTGGGAAGACTTCTTACTCTCGGGGCTTACCAGGAGTGAAAGAAGAGAAAGCGGGAATTCCAGAATTGACATTAAGAAGGCAGTCAGGCTTGTCTTTAGTGAGGGGGGGCTTTTACAGGATTCAATGGAAGGGTATGAATTCAGGCAGGAGCAGTTCATGACCGCTCTCGAAATTGCTGAATCTGTAGAAAAAGGTGGCAATCTCATGATTGAGGTTGGAACGGGGACTGGAAAAAGCATAGCATATCTTGCTCCAGTAGCATATGCTTGTGTTTCCAAGATGCATCAAGCGGTGATCTCGACTAGAACGAGAATCCTCCAGGATCAACTGTTCAAAAAGGATGTGGAGGTTCTAAAGACCTTACCGAACCTCGATAATCTCAGAGTGTCTGTAATTAAGGGAAGGGAAAGATATCTATGTGTCAGAAAGCTATTTGAAGTTCTGAACATGGCTCTCAATAAGATGCTCGATGAAAGTTCGTCGAAAGAACTTGCCGGTGTGATTCTATGGTCAATGTTCACGAGAGAGGGAGATCTTGATTACTTACCGTTGGGTGATGAGTTGAGAAGGATGCTCTCGGGCAACAGGTTCGATTGCACCAGAAGACTCTGCCCATTCTTCGAGGTTTGTCCTTACTATGTTCAAAGGGAAAATGCAAAGAATTCCGATATAGTTATCACGAATCATTCATTCCTGTTCAGTGAAGCGAATATTCGGCTTTCCGATGGAGAACCGGAAGACGGCGAAAGTATTGGAACACTTCTACCGGCATTTAAATACCTTGTTGTGGATGAAGCTCACGAGCTTGAGTCTTCATTGACTCAGGCAATGAGTTACCGGTTTGAACCATATCAGCTAGCTAATACTATTAAGAAACTGATAAAGCTGGTTAGAGACTGCTTTGGATTTCTCAAGAGGCATTTCAATGAGGATTTTTTAAGGAAGTTGTGGATTAAGCTTAAAGAAGCTACAACTACTCTTGACAGGAAAATAAGACAGATCGTGGTGGATCTGGATAGGGAACGTAATGGGGAGAAAACTACGTATTCTGGAAAAGGACTTGAAACGCTTGTCTCAGCACTAACCGTAATCTCAGATATTCTTCAGACGCATATCTATGTGGGCGGACAAACAGTACAAATGCTGGATGATGTTGAAGAAAGGGACTTGAAAATTGACGGCTTAGAATTTGAAGTTGCTAGGGTTCTGGCTGAAATAAAAGAATGGCTTAAGCAGATCGCGGGAATTGCCGCTTCTAGAGATTCTAGGGTAGTTTTTGTGAGCAGGAACGAACAATGCATTGAAAGTTTGAGTATAGTCTCTTCTCCAGTCGAAAACGACACTCTGATGTCCTCGATTTTCCCGGATGTGGGCGTAAAGATCTTCATATCTGCAACACTGTGGGTCTACAGCAGAGGTAGCGATGGTTTCAACTATGCGAGAAGAATACTCGGAGCCGGCGAAGAGACCGATGCCGTAAGGCTTGGAACCTCATTCGATTATACTCAGCAGCTGAGATTTTTCGTTCCCACAGACATTCCCGACTATCTGCCAAATTCCCTTCCATACATGCAAAGTGCATCGAAACTGACAAAAGACGTTTTGAAGATAGTCGGGGGAGGGTCCATGGTTCTCTTCACCTCTTACGAAGACATGAAATGGACTCTTTCGAAGATTCGAGGTGAACTTCACAACTTGTCTCTAAGAATCCAGGAAAGAGACGATAGCTTAACAACAATTCTTTCTGAGCACAGGAATTCAGAGAAATCCGTAATATTTGGTGCCCGAGCATTTTGGGAGGGAATCGATCTCCCCGGAGAACAGCTGAAGCTGTTAATTGTCTACAAACTGCCTTTTGAAAGGCCGGACGAACCACTAATTGAAGCAAGAATCAAGCACTATGGAAAGCGGAGCTTTGCCGAAGGAATGAACAAGTATTACTATCCAAAAATGATAACTGCCTTCCGGCAGGGGCTTGGTAGACTTATAAGAACCAGGAACGATCGAGGGGTTGTAATCGTACTTGACAGGAGAATCATCGATCCGGCAAGGGTATATTCTAAGAAGTTGATTGCATCTCTCCCTCCTGGAACGAATATTCAAGCGATAAACAGCAACCAGATACTTCGAGAGCTTAGAAGACTGAAGAAAGAGAGATGGCTGTGATGATGAAGAAGCTGATCTCTCATTTTTTCCCAAACCACTGTCTAGTGTGTGAAAAGGAGATAGATCCAGCCCAGTATTTGTGTGCAGACTGTCTTGGATCAATCAAGGGGCCAATCATGACTCCATTTGAGCTTAAATTTGTTGATTCGGCCTTTTCGTACTGGAAATATGAAAGCCCATTAAAGGAACTCATACGTGCCTATAAGTTTGAAGACAGACCCGGAATAGCCTCTCTCCTTTCAGAGATGCTCTTCGAAATGATTAATACGTTTTCTCCGGCCGCCGATGTGATAGTTCCTGTTCCCACTTCCATTCAAGCATTTGTCAAGAGAGGCTTCGACACAAATCTCAGAATTCTGAGAAGGCTTTCTAAGACTATTGACATAAGAATAGACAATGTGTTGACAATAGCAGGTAAGTCTATTCCTCAGTCAAGGCTTAAGATGGAAGATAGATTCCAGAATGTAAAGGATAAGTTCTATCTGAAGAGAAGTCCTAGGAGTACGTCAGTAATTCTTTTCGATGATGTCGTTACTACTGGCGCAACTGCAAGCCAGTGTGCTAGAGTTCTTAAGGAAGGCGGCGTTAAGGAAATCACTTTGCTGGCGATTGCCGGGGGGAAAAAATAAGGGCCTTGCGGCCCCTGGCTGGGAGAGGAGGACTCGAACCTCCATCGGCGGATCCAGAGTCCGCTGTCCTACCAATTGGACGATCTCCCAAGACAGTAAAGATTATAAAGCAGAAGGTAAGAGGTGTCAAGCCGTTTGGAGGCATAGGATGAACATAGCGATGTTCAGTGACACATATTCACCTCAGGTCAACGGGGTGGTGACCATGATCAAGATGCTTGAAGAGAATCTTCAGAAGAGAGGCCATAACGTATATATATTTACGGTTGACCACCCCGAAGCAGGCATCCAGGAGAATGTTTATCGTATACCATCTCTTAAATTTCCATGGGAAAAGCAACACCGAATAGGTTTGCCCACAAACTTCAAGGAACTAATAAAGATCGTGAAGAATCTCGAGATAGACATTATTCACTCGCACACGTCACTAATCGTTGGGTATCTGGCGAGTTATGTTCTAACGAATTTGCACATTCCAGGAGTAACGACTTATCACACAATGATGGAAGAGTACGTTCACTACATCCCATTCATGGAACCCATTCTGAGAGTTTACATCAGAGCTCAGGACAGAAGATTTTGTGATAAGCACAGGGCTGTAATTGCTCCTTCGATAAAAATCAAGAAGCTGCTTCTTTCTTATGGAGTTTCTTCACATATAGAGGTAATTCCCAACGGGGTCGATCTTACTCCATTTAAGAGAAGCTTCAGCAGAGAAGAGAAAAGAGCATTCAGGAAGAAGTACAAGATAAAAGAGGACGATAAAGTGCTCATCTTTGTTGGAAGGCTTGGAGAAGAGAAGAGCATAGACAAACTTATAGAGAATTTCGCAAGAGTCTCCGAAGCTTTACCAGACTCCCATTTGCTGCTAGTTGGAGATGGTCCTCTGAAGGGTAAGCTGCAGGAATTAGCCAGAAGTCTGAGGGTCGGTGAGAAGGTCCACTTCACGGGATTCTTGAGATGGCCCGACGAGATATCGTTAGCCTACAAAAGCAGCGATGCATTCATGATCGCTTCTCACACTGAGACTTTCGGCCTTGTTACCCTTGAAGCGATGGCCTCGGGATTGCCGGTCGTGGCATATAAGGACGATAGCATAGTAAATATGGTACTGGATGGAGAAAATGGCTTCATGTGCTCCTCGAAAGATGAGTTATCCAATGCGGCTATTCAAATGCTGAGTGATCATAGCCTAAGAGAAAGAATGGCAAAACGCTCAGTTGAGATCTCGGAGGACTTCTCCGCTGAAGCTAATGTAGAGAGAACAGTGAATCTTTATGAAAGAGTTGTCAAGAACGAGATCTAGATTTGAATCCTATTTCATGAGCTGAAAGTAATCCTCCGAAAATGATGTTTGCGTAGTAGCTGAAGAATCTCCAGATCAGAAGCGCAGCTCCAATTCCTTCGCCAAAAAAAGACTTAAAAAATAGCACATACCCACCCTCAGACACTCCACTCGCTCCTGGTGTTGGAATAAGAGAGACTACAAGGAACAAAATCAGCTGAACGGCCGTGATTTCGAGATAGTTTACAGGCGTTCCAATTGAAAGGGCAACAAAATACGGGATGGATATCATGCAAATCAGCTGTGCAAGAGTACTCAAAGACGCACTAGTAAGGACAAAGGGTCTCCTGACCAATTCCTTCATTGAAGAATGGAAGAAGCGTAGCTCTCTCATTGCCTTCTCTATTAACGATTCTTTCTCTTTTACTATTCTGATCTTGTGAAGAAAGCTGATCACAAAGTGGATGAGCTTATCAGTTAGCTTAGGACTGAGCGAAAATAGAACAAGTCCTACCAGAACTACACTGTTCAGCGCAAATCCGAAAATAGAGAGCACGGCGAGATTAGAAATCTTCTGTGAAACAAGCGGGTAGGCCTTGAAAACGGCTACAGCTCCAAGCAATGTGATTACGGTTTGATAAATCAGAAATCTTGAAACGAGCATCGCAGTTGATTCACCTATCGAGATACCTCTTCTCTGCATAAAGACTATCTGCGCCGGCTGTCCTCCCGAAGAGAAAGGCGTTATACCATTGAAAAATGTTCCAATAACCGTAATCTTAAAAAGAAATAAGAAGGGAATCGCCAGATTCCGCATGGCTGCGAACAGTTTAAGGGTGATTGCTTCGAATAACCAAGTACCGAACGTTAGACAGAATATCAGAAATATCCATCCGGGATTGGCTGCAGAAAGGTAAGAAATCGATTTGCTGAAGTCGGTCGCAAAAAGAACTATCAGAATAATCAGCAAACTGAGAGAAATCGCGATCATAAAGTTTCTGGTTGATTTTTTCATTTTTTCCTGTCAAGTACCTCTAGGTAGATTTTCTTAAGTTCCTGACCAATAATCGACAGATCCTTTTCCAGCGCAGTTCCCTTTCCACATGCCGATAGTTTCTTTCTCAGACTTTCATTGTGAAGTAATCTATCTATGTTCTCCATGAACTCCTTGTTGTTTTTTGCCTTCAGACAGTTCTCTTCATGTTTCATCCAATCACTGTATACAGGTATATCTCTCAAAACGATCGGGGCTTCTGTAGCCAGGGCTTCCAGGACAACAATGCCTTCAGTCTCTTCATAGCTCGGGAAAAGAAAGACATCACAAGCCGAATAAGGGCCGATAATCATCTCTTGCGGAATGAACCCGGGAAATTTCACATTGTCTGGAGGATTTTTCAAAAGCCTTCGAATTTTGGAAGGCAGAAGACTGCTGATTTTTGCTCCGAACCAGTAAAAAACTAAATCAGTCCTCTTCTCAGCTATTTCGCAGAAATCTATTACTCCTTTCCTTTCGAAAGGGAGTCCAACTGAGACAATCAGGGGCTTTCGAATGTTGTTTTCCAAAAGGAATTTCTCGGCCAGTACTTTGTTTTTTGAAAATCTTGTATTGTCGACGCCATTTGAAACGGCTTTGATTGGGAGATCGATTCCATAACTCTTGATGAGATTTTTGGCATACTCCGTAGGTGAAATAAGAAAATCTGCTGATGAATAGAGCTTTATCAATCTTTTTTTCAGCCAGGGTGCGATCGCGTTTGACAGAGTGAACGAGTTTCTAAAGTCCTCATAGGTTGTGTGTGTATGATAGATAACGGGAATGTTGGACTTCTTCGCTTTCTTAAGAATCCTCTCCGCTCCGGGCCCCACCGTGTTTATGTGGACAACATCAAAACGGTCTTCCTCATTTGTTGTATACTCCACACCGACTTTCTCAAGAGCCGACATTTGGTGCTTCAATGCGATTCCCACGCCTGACTTACTGAAGAGCTTCTTTCCTTCGGAATACAAAAGGACTCTCATTTTTACCTCCAGGACAGTTGTTAGTAGATCTTCGCAGTCGATTTCGACAAGAAAATGCCTGCTGAAATCTATAACAAGAAAGGATTGTCTACAGAAACGTCAAAAAGAAAATCTTACTTCTTTCCTTATGTTAGAAAACAGTTCAGACATGAGTGGCCTTCTCACTCTCTTCAACGACTATTCTACCCTATCTAAGAATATTTATCACTTGAACTGCCTCCTATCAATGTTTGACACACTAATCAGAGTATCCAGGGAAACTAAGTCCCCTCCTTTGTTTTTCTTCAGGCTCAGTTAAGGGAAACTGAAAGAGCTTACAAGAGTCTAAATACTGGAAAATAACAATTAAGTGTTCAGTCATTTTGAGGAAATTGACTATCGTGGTCAATCAAATTATACTGAGTGAAGGAACACAAAAGCGAGTTGCCAAGATAACTGAGTTTTCTCAACTAACTGATTGATTTTTCATATGGGGGAGTCACAATGAAATTCTTCATTACCGGAGAAAGGAATGTCGGAAAGAGTTATCTTGTGGAAAGAATAAAACCGGTCGTTAAGTATAGAGGCTTCGAAACACGTTTTGATAATGATCTGGAAAATTTATACATGAATTTCTACGAAGGGGACTCACTTCTTATAGGAACAAGGGAAAGAGGACGACTAAGAATTGTAGAAGAAGGGTTTTTATTTGCCACAAAGCTTCTGGGCTCGCTTGACATACCCAACGACAATCTCTTGATAATGGACGAAATTGGCTTTCTTGAAGAAGATTCTCCGGAGTTTCAGCAAGCGGTTGTCTCTTCTTTAAGACGTGCAAAGCATTGTCTATGCGTTCTAAGAAAGGGTAACTTCTCATTTATTGACCACTTGAAGCGATCGATGGGAATCGGTAGCATTGAGCTTACTGAGGCGAACCGTGAGGACGTCTTCGGTAGGGTTGTAAGAGAGATAGAAAAAGAGAGGGCAAATCTACCCTCTCCTGGAGGCGACGAAGGGATTTGAACCCTTGAGTAGAGATTTTGCAGACCTCCGCCTTTGACCCCTTGGCTACGTCGCCCAACGAGAATTATTCTAGCATGTAAATGAGATCATTTCAACAAAAGGGCCGCTATTGGCGGCCCTCGGGGTGGAAAATTCTTCAGGAGGGAGGTTGGCTCCCTTAGTTCCTTGGGTCTGGAACCAACTCGCAACAGGACGCGGGGACATCCTTTGCATCTCAATGATATATCGTTGCTTACCCGATACCAAATGCGAATTTATCCGACCTGAAACGAGCAAAGTGATTTAGCACTCTTTATCTACACTATGAACACCAATTTGAAAGTATGCTCTATTCTCTTGCACCCGTAATATCTGGAAATTACCATGAAAGACAGAGTTCTTTCGAATATTCTCTGCTGAATAAACAGGCATGAATCATTTGTCAAAAACGAGTTCCCTGAACCAAATATAACTGGTAAGCCCGAAAGTGGGAATTCTGAAAACTGGATATGTGGGAATCGGACCGTCTCCCGCCTGAAGGACATAATCGTCAAGATACTCGATCCTACCGTCCTTAGAGATCAGGAACATGCCGTTCGACAACGGTGTGCTGTAAAGCTCCACTGCCGATTTGTCGGCAATCAGGTGTAACCAGGAGTATTCTTCAAGAGAGTCTGCAGAAGTGATTTCGTCGCCGGAGTAAAGCCATAAGAGCTCAATTTCTGGTTTTGCGGAATACTCGTTCCATGTGACAAGCTCGTTTAAAAGGCTTCTCAGCCTCTTCTCTTCTCTGCCAGTATCTTCGCAATCACCTGTAGCGCATGGAAATCCGCCGTTGAAAACTTCAAGCGGTGTCTTTGAAGTCACGACTACGATGATGGGATTTCCGAGATAATCGCTCATAGAGAAGGTCTCTCCAAATACGTCTCTGGCTTCGAACAGAGGTGCGATCGAACCCTTTTTCAACAGAGGCCTGTTCTGGGCATCTTCATCGACCTGCTCGAATGTGACTTTTCTGCCATCCCTGCTGATCTCGCTTACTCTGTAGTTCTTGTCGTTGATTCTTATGACGCTGGTCGCTTCGAAAAGCTCGTGATTCTTATGAACCATGTCTATAGTTCCATCTCTGTCCAGATCTATTCCGATGAAGACTTCGTCTATCTTATCGGCCAGGCCATCGGGCGCGGTAGGAAACAGGGCGATTTCGATAAGCTCTCCGTCGACTTCCAGCAAACCTTCTCTTCTACTCATGAGCAAGTAGTCGACTTCGACGCCTTCCTTTTTTGGAAGGATCGCGTGAATTTCAAGATCCTGGGTCATGTAAGATGAATTCCCGTTGGAAAGATATTCGACCCTTAACTGTTGACTGAATTTATAGGCACGGCTTTCATTGATAACGGTCCCTCTATATTGTCCCTTTATCGGAATGTTGTTTAGGAAACAGCCGTCGTAATCGCTGTCGATCCAGAGGATCGGAGGCTCGACGTTCATGATCGCTATGTTGACAGTTGAATCCCCGATTGTGATTTGTCCGTAGAAAATACGCTCATCTGCGATTGCGCTGACTCCTTCCGGTGGATAAATACTCATTTCGACATCGCTTCCGCTCGCGATGTATGTCCAGCCCATCCGTTCCGTAAGATAACCGGACAGAGTACCGGAAAAAAGCATCGCCGACGAAATCAACGAAACGACAAGCAATATCGCTACCTTTTTAGCCATACGAATCACCTCCTCAATTCATATGTCAAAGATCAGAGCAAAAACAACTTTCACTCACAGCTTCGGCTTCAAAATCATCTTCGATTTGAAAGAAATAGAACATTATTGTGCATTTGTTGCAGCTGGCTACACCAAATCCTTCGCAGTCAACATCCACGTACTCCCAGCTCCACGGACTTGCGTCAATCGAGTATCTGCATTCTCCGCAAGCGCTTGCAAATACACTCAAAGGGTTGTTGTTTGCGTCGTAATGACGTGCTTCTGTAGAAATACAGCAATATACTGCGTAGGGTACAAATCTCGTATTAATTATCAACTCTTTGCTGTAAGAAAATTCTGAATACAAGAAACAATTGCATTCATACAAATAGCAACCTGGGTCCTCCACTCTTGTGATCACGCCACCAGTCAGTCCAAATGTCAAAATCGACAGGAATACGAAAGAAAAAATCAAAAAACACCTTTTAAAAATCAGAGTTCTCTCCTTTCTAGTTAGTTAAGGTACTGAAATAATATCACCATATATGTCATATAGAAAAATAGGAATAAACAAAATCAGATATGCTTAGCGCTAAATATTCGTGAACAGCTGTCCTGTGTTACCTAAATCGCAGATTTTCACAGTAATATTGTAATATGACCGTGATTATTAAGAGAAGTACACGATAAAATGTAGTGTACGCGACGCGTGTACGTATTGAATCATAAAAAGACATATGAGGCTATATGTAGTTCTCTCCAGAACTTGGTGGTACCTCCCGGTGATGATAAGTTCTTCCATGTTCAGGTTTGCTCTAGATCATTTACGACGGATCACTTCATTTGCCGGTAGTCATCACACGGTATTCTATATGAACAGCAATATCATCATGGCATATCAGGCTATTGACAGATAGATTCGAGTAATGTAGAATCTTTTATGTTTGGGGACGTGGTGAAGTTTGGTTATCATGCCGGTCTGTCACACCGGTGGCCGCGAGTTCAAGTCTCGTCGTCCCCGCCAGAGAGAGTCCTTAGGGGCTCTCCTTTTTTTGCATATTGGAAGCTTCAGACAATTCTCACACTCAAGATGACAAGCAAGTTCTTCCGGTCAATATCTACTTAACTTCTTTCAGGTTGAGGACGGTTACAATATCTTCAGAGTGAATGTATTCGATACAGTGTCCTTGTGACTTAAAGATTAATTCCCGTCGGGTCGTTTTGACCATTGTCGTTGCTGTCAAGAATCGAAGCCTTTCAGACTTTTGACTTCTTTGAGCTGGACTTAGGGTGATGAGTGTTTTGTAATAGACTGGTTTCTACCGAGTTCTGGAGGTGTTCATAGTTGCCTGCCTGTGTTAGGGTTCTAGGTATCGATCCAGGTTTTGGAGCGGTTGGATATGGTGTAGTCGAGATGAGATCGTCGCGGATCGATCTCGTTTCATACGGAGCGATCAGAACTGAGCCGCAAGAACCTATACCTGACAGACTTCTAAAGATTCATGATCGGCTTGAAGAACTTCTACTCGAGTTTCGCCCCGATGAATCTGCCGTCGAAGAACTTTTCTTCTTCAGAAATGTCACGACGGCGATTCAGGTGAGCGAGGCGAGGGGGGTTATACTTCTTGCAATGAGGAGACACGAAGTACCGATATTTGAATATACACCCCATCAAGTAAAACTTGCCGTTACTGGCTACGGAAGAGCCGAAAAGGGGCAGGTTCAGAGGACTTTGAAAACTTTCTTCCGAATGGAAGTTAACCCCAGACCCGATGATGCGGCCGATGCGCTAGCAGTAGCCTGGTGTCACTTGACTTCAAGGAAATTCCCCGGAGGTGTTCGAAAGGCATGAAACTATTCTTGAGAAATGTGGGACTCCCTTTATCGAGGCTTCTTTCGAAGGCTTTGAGCATCGACTCATCTTTCGAGTGTGAAGGAATAGAGATTTCCGATATATCTGTGGACTGTAAATCTAAAGAGATCGAGTTAGCTTTCCAATGTGAGGTTAGCAACGAGATAAAGGAGTTTCTTGAATCTGTCTTTTGTGAGAAGGCTTCTCGACTTCTAGAGTCTTCCGTGACTCTTTCGTTTAAGACTTTAACCAGCGAGGGTGAAATACCTGACGAAGACGCAATGGAAGTTACCGAGTCTCAGTTTAGAGAGATACTCCAGCTTACGAATGGTGCATCTTCTTATCTTAGATCCTCGGAAATGGAGTTCAAAGACAACAAAATAACTATCTCAGTTCACGACCAGTTCTCATTTCAACGAATCAGTTCTAAGAAGCATGACTTACGAAAGGCAATAGATAAGGTCTGCAAGAGAAGTATTCCTTTTGAGATAACACTGGACATTTCAGAGGATCAGGACTCACCAGTTGAGGAAGTCTCTTTCGATAGAGAAGATAATGGAGAAACGGAGCATTTGGAAGAAAGATCGGATTCAGTCTTGATGGGTAGATCGATCAGGGCAGTCTCTGTGAAGATGAGTGAAGTTCTTGGCAATGAAACCAATCTTGTTGTCAGCGGGAGGATCTTTGGACTCGAGTACAGGAATGGAAAGCTTTCGATTCTAACGTTCAACGTGACTGACTATACGGATTCCCTCACAGTCAAACTTATCGGTGAGAATGCGCGCTCTCTTTCCGAAAAGTTACGCGAAGGCGATGAAGTAACGATCAGGGGGAAGATGGAAACTGATAGCTGGATGAAAGAAGAGATTCTGATCCCGAGGGATATCGTTAGAACTAAACTGCCGAAACGCATGGACAATGCGATGGAAAAGCGCGTCGAGCTGCACCTTCACACCAAAATGAGTTCTCTGGATTCTGTAGTAGATGTAAACGATTTGGTAAACACTCTTAAAGATTGGGGCCACGATGCCGCTGCAGTGACTGATCACGGCGTTGTTCAGTCTATACCGGAGTTCTACTTTGCGGCAAAAAAGAAAGGAATAAAACCTATCTTTGGTATGGAAGGTTACATGATAAAGGACTCGGAACAGATATCAATGAATCTGGAAAAAGAGGACTCGCCTCTGGAAAGTGCGACCTTCATTGTTTTTGATCTTGAAACTACAGGTCTTAATCCTAAGGAAGACGAGATAATTGAAATCGGTGCAATAAAGATGAAAGGCAACGAAATTCTCGAGACATTTTCTTCTTTTGTGAAACCTCAGAAAGAACTCTCGTCTCTAATAACAAGCCTGACTGGGATAACTGAAGATATGCTTTCAGGCGCAGGAACAATCAAGCAAGTTCTTCCTGAATTCACGAAATTTGCTGAAGGAGGCATTCTAGTTGCACATAATGCCTCTTTTGATTATGGTTTTATCCGCAACTCAGTAAAGAAATACTTCGGAGGCGACTGGGAAATGCCGTGCATCGACACCCTTGCCCTTGCAAAGAGCCTTTACAGAGCCAAGAGTTACTCTCTGGACAACGTAGTGAAGCGACTTAAACTGGGACATTTCGATCACCATAGAGCTTATGAGGATGCGAAGGTTACTGCAGAGGTCCTTAAGAAATTCCTTCAGCAAGCAAAGAAGAGAGGAGTCGAGAAGGTTAACGAGTTGGAAAAGCTGAGAAAGAACCAGAATCTCGACTCGCTGAAGCCTGTTCACATAAGTATTCTTTCAAAGAACAGGAAAGGTCTTGAAAATCTCTACAAGTTGGTCACTGCATCACACACCAAGTACTTCTACATGAAGCCAAGGATACCAAAGAGCTTGCTTACTGATTTCCGAGAAGGTCTTCTCATAGGTAGTGCGTGTATTTCAGGAGAGCTTTCCAAGGCATATATAGGTGGTGCGAGTGTAGATGAGCTCGAGGAAATCGCAAAGTTCTATGATTACATTGAAGTCATGCCGCTCGATAATATTGACACATCAGAGGGCGAGACTAGTATGTCTAAAGAGACGCTGATAAAGATGTATCGAGAGTTTTATAAAGTTGGGAAAAAACTAAATATCCCAGTTGTGATGACCGGTGACGTACATTTTGTCAATCCACATGACGATATTTATAGAGCAGCAATAAACGCGGCCCAGGACTATGACAACTTTCAGAATCAACCTTCTCTTTATCTCCACACTACCGAAGAGATGATTGGCAAAGCTCTGGAAATCTTTGAAGACGAGGGGATCGCTAAAGAAATCGTTGTCGATAATTCGAGATTAATCGCTTCGCAAATCGAAAACGTTGTCCCGATTGAGGGTAAGCTGCACCCACCCGTAATCGAAGGCGCCGATGAAGAAGTAAGGAAGATGGCCATTGAAAATGCAGAAAGGCTTTATGGAAAGCCTTTACCTGATATTGTAGAAAAGAGGCTGAATCGGGAGCTTGAGGCGATAATTGGTCACGGCTATGCCGTTCTGTATCTCATCGCGCAGAAAATGGTCAAGAAATCTAATGAGGATGGCTATGTGGTTGGTTCTAGAGGGTCGGTGGGGAGTTCGCTCGTGGCCAATGTTATCGGTATTACTGAGGTTAACCCTCTTCCACCACATTATCTATGCCCCGAGTGTGGTAAATCAGTATTCCCGGAAACCGATCTGGAATCCGGTTATGATCTACCCGCTATGAAGTGTCCTGGATGTGGAAATGAAATGTTGAAGAACGGTCAGAGCATACCATTCGAGACCTTTCTCGGATTCGAAGGAGACAAGGTTCCCGATATCGATCTTAACTTTTCCGGGGAGTATCAAGAGAAGGCCCATTCATTCATTGAAGAATTGTTTGGCAGAGACCATGTTTTCAGAGCCGGTACAATATCCACAGTTGCTGAGAGAACGGCTTTCGGTTTTGTCAGGGCTTATTCGGAGAAGAGCGGCAAAACTCTACGGAGAGCAGAGCAGGAGAGAATTGCCCGTGGAATAGTTGGAGTAAAGAGGACGACCGGACAGCATCCCGGTGGATTGATGATCGTTCCTAAAGACATGGATGTTCATAACTTTACCCCTGTACAACATCCCGCAAACGATACAAAAAGCTCGATACTAACCACACATTTCGCATATGAAGTCATCCACGACGATTTGGTCAAAATAGATGCACTGGGACACGACGATCCCACCTTCATAAAAATGCTGAAGGACATCACGGGAGTGGATCCCGAGAAAATTCCGATGGACGATGAGGAAACCCTTGGGATTTTTTCCTCACTGAAGCCTCTTGGCTTGCGATTTCACGAGCTTGGAACGGATGTGGGGACACTTGGGATCCCTGAATTCGGTACTACCTTTGTTCGAAGCATGCTTTCAGATACGAGACCCTCTACTTTTGGCGAGCTTGTAAGGATATCGGGCCTGTCTCATGGGACTGATGTTTGGCTTAACAACGCGAAGGATATCATCACTTCGGGACATGCTTCATTGTCGCAGGTTATTGCCTGTAGGGATGACATCATGAATTATCTAATTGGCAAGGGAATGGAGCCAAAAGAGGCCTTCAAGATTATGGAAAAGGTCAGAAAGGGTAAGGGTCTCAGCAAGGAAGATGAAATAGAGGTAAGATCTTGCGGTGCTCCTGAATGGTTCATGAATTCGTGTAAGAAGATCAAGTACCTCTTTCCCCGGGCGCATGCCGCCGCTTACGTGAGCATGGGTTACAGAGTCGCTTACTTCAAGGTGCACTTTCCTCTTGCCTTCTACAGCACCTACTTTTCGATCAAGGGCGGGGAATTTGATATAGACATCTGTACTTCCGACATAAATTCAATCAAGAAAGAGATAGTTCGATTAAGGTCCGATCAAGATAGAAATGTCAAGGACAGAGCGAAGGAGACACTTCTTGAAGTTGTTATGGAAATGAAACTGAGAGGATTTTCTTTTCTCAATGTGGATCTTATGGAGTCCCACCCTACGAGGTTCTTGATTGAGGGGAATTCACTAAGAATTCCCCTTAATAGGCTTCAAAACATGGGCGACAAAGCGGCAAGATCAGTTGAAGTTGAGAGAGAGAAAAGGCCGTTTTCATCGGTTGAGGATTTGATCCGCAGAACTGCTCTTAACAAGACAAGTGTTGAGATGTTAAGAAAATACGGAGCTTTGAAGAATCTGGCCGAGAAAGAACAGATCAGACTGTTCTGAGGACGAAAATGGATTTCAAAATAAGCGCTTCAGATTATGCAAAGCTGATCGATCTTTTTGGAAGAGTATCCGGTACTCTGGAACCCTCCTACAGATACTTTCAGATCTACTACAAGAGAGGACTGAAGTTTTTTGCTTCTGATGGTTGCATGAAGCTTGAGTTTTCCTCCGGCGTTGCTACCTCACCTTTCAATGGAGTTTATACGGTACCGATCGATTACGCTCGAGCTTTGAAGAGTTCTGACCCAACCTCATTAATTTGCTTTTCTGCGGGTGAAGAAGACCTAGAGCTGAGGACGGCCTCAGAGACGCTTACTTTACAAAAGGCCCGCAGCAGCACTCTTCCGGCTATGGAAAGAAAGTTTGAGTTCTTCTCGCGTTTTCCCCTGAAGGAATTCAGTAGTTCTTTGAACTTTGTTTCATCTGCTTCTGTTGAGGGAGAAACTGTCGAGATCTTCTCAAAGAAGAACGAGACTGTTCTTGCCTCATCGGCGAACAGAATGGTATTGGTTTCAGTTCTTGAATACGAGCCAAAAACCGAGTTCCGTTACTCTCTTCAATATGTAACCGTTAGGCATCTGGTGAAGGCCTTAGAGTTGCTCACATCGGAAGAACTCTATGCTGGAACAGGGATTTCCGAGCTGGGGCTGAAGATTGGTCCTCTATTGTTTTCAATATGTACTGATGAAGCGGATTTCTCCGAACCACCATCCTTCTTTTTCGGAGACACCGATGATGGAAATGACGTACAGAGAAAGGCCTTTCTTTCCGCTCTCAGAAAGATAACACGGTTATCAAAGCATGGATTTTCGGTTCTGATGATTTCTGACAAGAGCAAGTTGAAGTTCTTTCTGAAGGCCGGTGCTCTCCGTTATGAATGCGAGGTGTGTGATTTTGTTGGTGATGAATTCGTTGCGCAGGTAGATCCGAGAAAGCTGCAGTCTGTTATTTCAAGGATAAAAGATTCTAAGATTCGTCTGGTAACACGAAAGGGGAATCTGCTTATGGTGGGAAGAAAGAGCAAGATGTACCTTATGGTGCCCCTTATTAAGTGATATGTTATATCTGCATCTGTTAGTATTGATATGACTGGATTCACTAATGTTCAGCGAAATTCAAGAAGGTACTTCAAAAGTCGGAGTTGAAAAATATGGGGATTCTTGAAACGAAAGGCCTTGGAAAAAACTTTGGTGAAAACAACGTCTTTAGGAACGCTGACATAGAACTTGAGAGTGGGCTGCTTACAGTTCTTGGAGGGATTAACGGTTCCGGCAAATCTATTCTTGTAAAGACAATCAGCGGTGACATCCTGCCCGATTCTGGAAAGGTAATATTTGAAGGCTCTCCAGTGGATTTGACATCGATCGCCGAGGCAAGACGTCTAGGCATAAGTGCCATCTATCAGGAATACATGTTAGTTCCGGATCTCACGGTCGCTGAAAACATCTTACTTGGGAGTGACAAATTCACGATTAGCAGAAGGAAGATGAACGATCAAGTCTCGCGTTTTCTTGAGCAGCTTGGCCTGGAGTTCGATCCTTCCTCGAAAGTCTCTTCTTTTTCATCTGATGATCAGGTTCTTCTCGAGTTTGCAGTTGCAGCGTTTTCCAGGCCGAAGGTTCTCATTTTGGATGACCTCTTTTCTTTTGTACGTGGTGCAACCCGGGTGAAACTCCTTGAAATGATAGACTCATTTAAAAAAGGAGGAGTGGCCGTTCTAGTCACAACGTCCGATCCAGAAGTAATGGTACTGGGCGATCGTCTATTCTTTATGGATTATTCTGGCATCAAACCTCTTCCACTGCAAACTAAGGAAAGTGATATATGGAAGATGCTGGGTGTCTCACCTGAGTACTCAGTAGCACCAGTTGGAGGTGAACCGTTAATCGACATAGAAAACCTGGCAGATACCGGACTCGATCTGAGGTTGAAAAGGGGAGAGGTTCTCTGTATTTCCTGTGACAATGGAGTTTCGGTTAGAGAATTCACAAGAGCGCTTACAAGGCAGGACCCTTTCTCCGAGAACTCTGTGGCAATGCTTCGAGAGGCGAAGAACTTCTTTGAAAGATTCTCCTCCAGAGGTCATTCTAGCGAGGCCGAAAAATACTTCTCCTCTAATGTGAAGAACACCGGTCTTGTTTCGCAAATCATGTTGAAAAAGTCCCGTAAATTCACCTCAAATAGATCACTGAAAAAGAGTTTCATTTTAAACAAAGAAAGCTTGGTTTCCGTGAAGAGTTTTCTTGCTGGGCTGGGAAGAGCTCCCGGTTTCTCCGGTCTAATGCGCGATGACGATACAAAACTTTCGCATTTGAGATTCGATGCTTGCGATCTCTTTATCTTTATTAGACCTTTAATAGGACTGGACCCAGTTTCGACGAGAGCCCTCGCAGAGGTTCTGCAGGAGATTGCTGACCGTTCCAAAGCCGCCGTGGTAATTTCCGACGAAATCATGAGCCGCAAGCTTTGCACAAGGATAATGAACAAATGCAATTGAACCCTGATTTCTCTTACGAGAAGAAGAAGATTGAGTTTTCCAGCGGGTACATTTTCAAAGGGAAGCACTATAGATGTTCGATTATCAAGTATCCATCTTTCTACAGGAACAAGATCAGGGGAACAGAAAACGTTGAAATCTACAATTTCTCACCAAGAGAAAGAGCTGTAGGCTCGATAATCATTCTTCATGGACTGGGAACGGTAAATATCCCATTTTTGTTCTGGATGGGAAGCCATCTTGCAAGTGCCGGTTTGCAGGCTTCTGTGATGATCCTTCCGGGAAATTACACACGAACGGCAACCGGTTCAACTAGTGGAAAAGATTTCTTTTCTCCTGATCTCAGAAGGTTGATTGTTTTCTGGGAGCAGGCAGTTGTGGATACAATGACAACCATCGATCTCCTTCAACAAGAGAAACTCTGGTGGGATAACAACTGCCTTTTTGGTTACTGCCTAGGCGGAATGATCTCTACGATCGTGAACGCTATCGATCAAAGAATAAACGACATGATATTGATGACCGTTGGAGGTAACATTGCGAAAATAATATGGCAGTCACCGGTATTGAAATCAATTCGTGATTCACTTAGGAGCGGCTCGGGAAAGGAGGGCTATCTAAACGACGAAGTGAAGTTAAATGCTAGATTCGAAGAGGATGCTCGTGCAGTGAAACTTATAAAAAGTGCACATGAACTGATCGAGTCCGATCTTCATCCTTTGTTTAAGATAGATCCTCTCGCCTATGCCCGTTTCAATGACAGAAAGAAAGTAACGATGATCGAGGCTCTCTTCGACAAAACTCTTCCCATAGAAACTAGAAAACAGCTTTGGGAAGCCTTCGGAAGACCAAAGAGGTATATTGTGCCTGTAGGACATGTATCCTGGTTTCCCTTTGAGTATGCTCTTGGTAAGTTCATACTGAAAAAACTGGGAATAAAGGAGGCCAGAAGAAACTTGAGGCTCTTGGAAAGTACTAAGCCAACTATGGAGTAGTCGCCAGGCAAATGGAAAACAATTTCTCTTCTTACTCAACTTTTCCTGGCCAAAGCCGATACTTTTAATTAACTACTCTTGCCAAGCAGCGAGCGATTAAACTGTATTTTCCTTGAACTCTTCAACTAATTCAAGAGTACTCAAACCTTCTAACTGGCAGTAGCAGATGACCTATCTGATGCTTCTTTTTCACTCCAGTCGGATTACCTACACACTCACTTTTTCGCCTTGAAGAGGACAATAAATCAGTCTTGTTTCTCAGTATGACAGATTCCTTTCGAACAGCTAATCGAAATCTGTTTCTATAGGCCCAAGAAACTTACAAAAGAATCTACAAGATTGGGATCGAACTGCTTTCCTGCGCACGTTCTTAGTTCTTCAATGGCCTCTTCAGAGGAAACGGGATGCTTATATGGTCTTCCGCTCATCATAACATCGTAAGCATCAATGATGGAGATTATTCTGGCGAGTAGTGGAATTGATTCACCCTTAAGACCCCTGGGATAACCTGAACCGTCCCACCACTCATGATGACTAAGAATCTCATCCGCTATCCCGATAAGTTCAGGTGAGGAAAGAGCTATCCTAAATCCAGCCTCCGGATGAGATTTAATCTTCTTCCATTCCTCGGCCGTTAAACTTCCGGCTTTGGTAAGGATCTCTTCGGGAACTGCAATCTTCCCAATATCATGGAGGGCGCCGAGGAGCAAGAGGTTGTCAAGTTCAGCTTCATTCAAACCGATAGACTTTCCGAAGTCTCTGCTGATTGTCTTAATTCTCTCAGTGCGTTCTTCCGTTTCATAGCTCTTGTTGAGAAGACTCCTCTCAAGGACCTCAACTGTCTTGTTCCTCATCGATATGTTGTTCAGGAGTTTATCCCTGTACATTTTTTCTTCTGCCGACACAAGGGTTTCGCTGAAGTCCTGGTCGATGTCGGACTTGGTTCCTATGCCAAAGGAGACACTGATTGGAAGACTGAAACCAGTTACCTGATCCAGAGCCTTTTTAATCCTGTTAACCAGAGACTCTGCTGACTGAGCATCG
Source organism: Mesotoga prima MesG1.Ag.4.2 (assembly GCF_000147715.2). Taxonomy (NCBI): domain Bacteria; kingdom Thermotogati; phylum Thermotogota; class Thermotogae; order Kosmotogales; family Kosmotogaceae; genus Mesotoga; species Mesotoga prima. Next base: position 1,658,760 of record NC_017934.1, read on the forward strand.
GTTTGAGGAAGGAGCATTATGAATTCATCTCCTCCCCACCGAGCGATGATGTCGTCGGATCTTACTGAAGATTTAAGGCAGTCGGCAACCGCTTTCAAAAGTCGGTCGCCCTCGAGATGCCCGAAGGCATCGTTGACGATTTTCAGCCCATTTACATCACCCATCACAATACTTATCGGCATCTGACGCTTCACGTTTAGCCTGTCTATCTCTTCCTCGAAGAATGATCTGTTGTACAGCGCGGTAAGCTGGTCGTGAAATGTCACATAATGGATTTCCCTGTCGGATCTGATTCTCCAAATCGCTTCAACCGCATGTGCCATCAAGGTCTCAACCATCTTGATTTCTTCCTGTTTCATTGGAGAATCATGGTAAGACACTAGGGCACCAATGCTTTTCATCGGAACAATTGAAACCGAGTCTTTACAGTTGGGAACAACTTTTCTAATAGATGAGCTTTCAATAAAGGCGGATTTGCCAGTTTCAACGCAGTCTCTTAGTACCCCGCTCCTGAAAAGGTATCCCTGAACGGACGCCACCTCTCCCTGGCTTTCGAGTGTCACTAACTCCTGATCATATAGGAGATATAGGCTGAACTTCTCCATGCCCAATATATTTACCGATGCATCGATTATTGAGTGATATATAGTGTCCTCTTCATTTGACTTCTCCATTTTGAGGGCAACAAAATGGAGTTTCGACACTTTGTCCTTTGTTCTTTCAAGTTCTTCCTTTGCCAGTTTCTCATCCGTAATGTCTCTAACTGCTCCACAGATCCCTTTAATTTTCGATCCTCCGCCACAGTACTTCGGCTTTGAAAACTCGCTAACCCATCTCAGAGCTCCGTCTCTTCTAATAATTCGGTACTCTATTCTTTCTTCTTTGCCCGACCTCACTTTTTCCAAATGCTGTTTGTAACAATCCAGGTCTTCGGGATGAATTATAGTCTCCCAGTTGAATTCTCTAGGTTCCGGGGAATCAAGGCTGTATCCGCTAATCCTTTCATATGATTCACTTCTCCAGATCTCAGGATCCTTTCCATCGCTCGGGAACTCAGTCTCGTAGTAGTAATCGGAAATCGTCTCCGACATCGATCTGTATCTTTCCATTGAAAGTGATAGCTGGGTTTTTACAGATCTTTCCTCTTCAAGCTTCGCACTCAGAGAAGCGGTCTTCTCCTTTACCTGTCTTCTCAGAGTTCTGTTCCAGAAGTACATTAAAATCAGCACCAGGAAAACAACGCTTGCCACGGGAATTGCAAAGAAGAGCCAATAGAGCATATCACCGCTACTGTCTTCAGCATTAATATTGCCGAACCACTTGTTGAAGATTTGCCTGTACTCGCCCGTCGAAGAGATTATTGAGAGTCCTTCATTCAACAAAGAGAGCAGCTCGGAGTCACCCCGTTTCACGGCAAAACAGTATTCAAGACGTGTGACTGGATGTTCAGAATCCATCAGGTTCTTCAGCGAGAGATCTTCGATGAGAAATAATCCCTGAAGAGTATTCATAAGTACAGCATCGACCTCCCCGTTCTCAAGCATTCGCAATGCAATTTCGGGAGATTCGACCCTCACAACTTCGCTACCCACTCCCTCACTGGTTACAAGCTCATCCATCAGATCTCCCTTTTGCACTGCCACCCTGGACTCTCTTAGATCACTTAAAGAGGAAAATCCCTCGGTTCGTTTGTTATAAAAGATTGAACCATGAAGGATTGTGTGCGGATTGGAGAAATCAACGAGAAGATTTCTGCCTTCTGAGTAGTACATTCCCAGCAAACCGTCAATTTGACCGGATTCAAGTGCAGATCTAGCGCTTGCCCATGTTCTGAGTTCTATTTCAATTTCGAAATCGAGGGCCTTTGATATTGCCCGAAGAATATCAACGTTGAAGCCAACGGGTATTCCTCTTTCGTTCTCATATTCGAAAGGCGGGTAATCGACATCGCCACTGAATATGTACTTCATCTGTCCAAACAAAGTCAGAGATAATAGCATGAAGAAAACAATTGAAAATGCTTTTCTCATAACACACTCCCAGAAGAAGGCTATCTTCCTCAGAATTTACTATAACATTATGCGGCCTAAATCTATGTGGAGAGAAGAGAGTATTTGTCGACAATCGTTCGATCACATTGAGATGCCTGTTTTGGCGCCTCCAATGTGTAATAATTGAAAAGAGGTGATTGTTTTGAGAGAAACTCATGGAAGTGTAGATATAGGTTTGATTATTGGATTATTCTCACTTGTGCTGATTGGTAGCCTTGCATACCTCTTTCCTACCGCTAAGATTCCCGATCCAGGTGGTAAGTACGAAGTCGGAGTCGAGATTATTGAGCTGGATGATAACAGCAGGATCGATCCATTTTCCGACGGAGAAATGATCCGCAGGCTTGTGATTGATATATGGTATCCCTCGGATGATACATCGGGTAAGAGAAGAAGCCCATGGTTCAGGAGCCATTCGCTTTTTGTGAACAGCCTGGCCGATAATTATAATCTTCCACCCATGCTGTTTCAGCATTTGAGAGCCGTCAAAACTAATTCATTTATTGGCGCGGCTCCTTCGGCCAATGCAAATAATCTACCGGTAGTAATCTTATCTCCAGGGATGCCGGCTATAGTTCCCTTATATTTTTCATTTGCGGAGTATTTGGCTAGCAGAGGTTTTGTCGTGGTAGGTATTGAGCATCCGTATGCCGCATCAGTCGTGGAATTTTCCGACGGCAGTCAGTTTCACTTCAACAAAGATAGAGTGCTCGATCTTCCTGGAGTTGAGACGTTTGAAGAAGGTGCTAGGCTTTCAATGGAGTTGATGGCCGATGATCTGTCTTTTGTAATAGACAGTTTGTCTAAATTGAACGAAAGTGGACATCAGCTGGCGGGTATATTTGATCTTGACAGAGTTGCTGCATTTGGTCACTCTGGAGGTGGCGGAGTTGTTCACTTCGCATCAAATGATGACAGTCGAATAAAGGCTTTGCTTTCATACGATCCAGCGCTTTTCATGCTCAATGATAATGAGATTGAAGAGGGTATTGGAATACCTTCACTTATTATTGAAACCGATGAGTGGAAATTCCGAGAAGAATCGGGAAGGATATCGGATCTGATTGAAAGCAGCGTTTTTCCTCCCTTACATATAAAGATCTCTGAAGCCAGACACCCGGATTTTGCAATGCTAGATCATCTGTCGCCGTTAGCTCATTTTCTTGACTTCACTGGTAGTTTTATGAAGAGCGGTGGCGAATATTATCTCTACGACATTATTCAAAGCTTCCTCGAATATACATTTGGCAATTTGAGTGAAAGTGAATTACTGTCGAGACTTCTTCAAAGGGATGATGTGAGAGTATTCAAGGGGATCCATGAGATCCCTAGGTAATGTTTTCCTCTTTTAGCATCAAAGGTACGACTGAAATAGTGATTGCTGTATTCACTATCGTGCCCGTTGAGAGCATTCTGCTTAGAAAGAGAGAAGTCTCAGCGGCACGTTATTTGAGAGCCAAATTCCGTCGAAGAGTCAACTGTGTCCAAAAGAATTGCGGGACATAATTTTGCGTTTATTTCAAAAAACTTATATTGTACTGGATCATTTGCGTAGTTAATTGAGGAGTCAAGCATTGGGCAAGGAGAGCTTCGGGCAATGTCAGGAGGTAGTTCCTCTTCTATTATGTTCCGCTTAGCTTTGATTCACGATCTCGGGGTCGATGACAACCGTCACTTTTCTTAGATTCACTCCCTGACAGGAGGTTACAGATACTGCTAGGAGAAGTCTCGGGAAAGCTGGCAAAAGGCCTGGATTTTCGACTTCTCTCGAAGTCTTTACCAGAGGGCCTTTTCTTTCGTATAAGCTGAACAGATTGAGCATTATCTAAATTGAAAGAACGGAATGATATGAGAGATCTTCTGTGATTCTTTGGACATACAGTCTATATTTCCAATGAAAGACCATCATATGCGACAGCAATTCCGAAGCGGACGTAGAACCGTTCGAGTTCACCCTGCGTTGGATTAGGATAGTGGGAGAAGTGATGCGCGTAAATCTTGGTTGTGTCGTCCATTATTCCGTTTTTTCTCATTGTTTCCACTGTCGAGACCACCTGTTCTGCAGTTTGATGATATGGGAATGTGACCTCTTTCATGAATCCCAGAGTTGAGTCTATCGCTACCAGATCCAAAGGAGAGTCTAAGAAACTCTTTATCAATTTTAGTGAAAACTCATCTAAAGGACCTGTATCAGTGGCATAGAAGAAGGATTTACCCTTCTTCTTAATCAAAAATAACAGAGCCTGTTCACCTTCCTTCACTTTGTGGACAGCTGGAATAGGTATCACGCTATAATCGTTAAGCACAGTTTCTTTGTAAGCTTCTGCCATTAACAAAATAGTTTTGTCGGGATCAAAGTACACTGAATCCGAAATCAACGACAGAACAGTCGAATTCGCTAGCACACTCATCGGAGAAAGTCTTTCATACGAAGCATTGTATCTGTCCATTCTGTAACCAAAGTTAGGCAGATATAGATGGTCTGAATGAGAATGAGTTATTAGAAGGGTTCTGACATTGAAAAGTGTGCTCCCGGTCTTCTGAGCGCCGGCCATAATGTTTGGCCCAAAATCAATCAACAAGTCATCATTAACAAGAACGGCCGAGGTCAAACGGAAGTTGTCTGGACCGGCCTCTCTGACCTTTCTACAATTGTCGCAATCACAGAACACGTTGGGATGTCCCTCATAAGCTGCAGTTCCAAGAAATAGGACTCTCATTTTTCCCCTCCAAATGGATGATTGTTGAAAATTATCATTGTGGATAAGTAACAAAATGCCAATACAGATTGGGAATAGAAAACCTCATTCCCGGCAAAAAAAGCTTGCAATATAAACACTCTTATGGAATCATCTGGTTTTTCTTCGAATCAAAGGAGATTCTTTCCATAAGATTGGTCAAAGAAGACCCGCCAAAGGATCCCAGTATTTTGGCTACTCCATGTCCAGCATGGCCCTTCGAAATCGATCGGCTCAAAGAATAGGTTGAGCCTTACTTCATTACGCGATGGATTTCCTATTGGTCGTTGTATTCACAGATTCTCTGCCTTTCAAATCGTATCTATATAACCAGCACTGACCAACCGTCGGCAGCTGAACAAATAATCAGAGCGAAGCGTCTCTAAGAGACTCCTCGATTCGTCTATGCATAGTGACTAACCGATTTCATGGTAACTGGGGTTTTCAAAGAATCAAGTTCATACTTTAGGAGATTCATGCACTTCTTTCTATGTGGTTGAAACCAAAACTCATTTTGATGAAACTTTCTGTCCCTCCGGCCATATACCATGACATTTCATAAGCAGATTTCGCTTGACATCTCGCAAAGCAAAGTGCATCTCAGATCTTCAGCGGGACACGATCCTGTTCTTTCCTGTGTTCTTTGCTTCATACATCAGAGTATCCACTTCAAGCAAGAGATCATTAACCGATTCATCACTCCATTCGGCAACTCCAATGCTAATAGTCACAGGTATTTCGTTAGTTCTCTTGAGTGACTCACTTATTCTCTGCGCAGTGGAAAAAGCTCCCTCAACTCCTGTTGAAGGAAGCAAAATAACGAATTCCTCTCCCCCATACCGAAAGGCGTAATCAATCTTCCTGATACTGGATATAATAAGCGAGGAAAGAGATTCGAGAATTCCATCACCCTTCTGATGACCGAAAGTATCATTGATGACTTTAAAATCATCAATATCCAGCATGATTATGGATAGCCTGTTGCCATATCTCTTGGCTCTATTGATCTCGTACTCAACTATTTCAAACATCTTCTTTTGATTCATCAGCCCAGTCAGCGAATCGGTTTCAGCCCTTTCCTTCAACAACTGATTTGCAGATGAAAGCTGACTTTGCATTTCTAATAGTTCTTCGTTCTTTTGGACTATCAATCTGTTCGCTTCATCGAGTTGTCGATTTCTCCTTGCCATACTTTCGATTTCTTTGAGTTTTTGCATCGTGGAGAAGGATGATTGCAACTTTGCGACCATTCTCGCTTCCTCTTCTTTGAAAATCTCTGCGTTCAGCTTAGATATTTCTCTATGGGTTTCCAGAGCTCCTTTAACGTCACCTACAATCTCCTGTATCTCCGAAATGACTGTAAGTCTCTGAAGAATCTCCGATTTGTTGCCTTTTGATTTGTGATATTCGAGAGAAGTGTTCAGGGACTCTAGGGCCGAACCTAATTCACCAACAGCTCTGTAATAGTTCGCCTCATAACGGCAGACTTCTGCAAGAGAAAACTCATCTTCAATCTCGTTGGCAACCTCTCTAGCTCTTTTCAGCAGAGAATGTGCTTCATCCTCTTTGCCCGTATATGTGTAAATATCAGCAAGATTCATGTAGCTGTTGGGTAGGTCGCTTTTGAGTGAGTTCTCTTCTTTGAGCTCAATGGCCTTCTCGATAAATACCGCTCCTGAACCATCACCTTTAATATTCTCAACTGCGATTCCCTTGTTGTTGAGATATTTGGCGAGAGAGTGATTGTCATTATTTCTCTGAGAGAGATCGATAGCTTTATCAATATATTCGAGAGAAGTCTCGAATTCTCCCATTTTGAGGTATACGCCGGCAATGTTGTTATAGATCATAGGCAATCGTGAATCATCCCCAAGCTCATCAAAGACAGATATCGCGCTGGCAGCATACTCCAGAGCCTTCGAAAACTCGCCTGATTGACAGCTAATTCTTATCATTGAATTATAGACAAAGCCAAGTTCAGAACTGCATTGATTTCCGATTTTTTCCAACTCTCTGCCAACAATTTCAAAAGCAATCTGGGTTTCTCCAGAATCAACGAGGGATCTCTGAATCCTTTTGAGAAACGAAATTCTCGAATCAAACTCCGATTCATCTTTGGACAGATATTCTTCATACAAGTCTGCAAAACTCTTTTCCTGTTTTATATGATCCATCTCATCCACCCTTTTCAAGAAGTAGCCTGGCTTGTTTCCAATCTGTCCTTTCCCTTTGTTTTGGCTTCATAGAGTAGCTTATCCACAACGGCAATGTATTTGTCTGCCGACTCGCCATTCCACTCTCTAGCACCTGCACTGAATGAAACCGTTATCTCCAGTTCTTCCCGAAAGGATTCCTTCAACCTTGAATAGACTTCGGTTGCCTTGTCTAGATCAGCTAACGGCAGCAGAACGAGGAACTCTTCTCCTCCATACCTGAAGGCAAAATCATTTTTTCTAATAGAAGACTTGATGATTCTTCCAATTTCCGAAAGAACCTCGTCACCCTTTAGATGACCGTATGAGTCGTTCACGAATTTGAAGTTGTCCAGATCGATCATTATCATCGTAAGAGGAGTGCCGTATCTCTCTGCTCTTGCGATTTCGTTTTCCACTGTAGTCCGCATCTTTCTATGGTTAAGCAAACCGGTTAGCGAATCGGTTTCGGCCTGCCTTTCGAGAAGCTTATTGGTTTTCTCAAGCCTGCGTTTCATGTCATGCAGTTCGTTGTTCTTCTCTGATATTTCTTCATTTACTCTTCTGAGTTCACTGTTCTGCTCAAGAAGAGAGTGCATTTCTCTGAGGTTTTCTCTTGCTTCAAAAGATGACTCGAGTTGTGCTAATGAACGCGCTTGTTCTTCTTTGAATATTGTACGATTCAGTTCCGTTATCAGTTTGAATGTTTGCAAAGCTTCATTCGCATTACCCATTAACTCATGTATTGAAGAGATCTCATTCAGTATGTCTAGCAGCTCCGTATTGTTTCCGTTTTTTTGGTGATACTCGCTTACTCCTGTCAACAGCTCCAGTGCTGAGAAGAGCTCACCTTCGGCCTTCAAAAAGCGTGCCCTGTACTTCATTGTCTCTGTCAGAGCTCGCTCATCCCCGTTTTCCCTTGCCATAGTAGTTGCTCTTTGGAGTAATTCAGAGGCCTCTTTCTTCTTTCCCGAATTGTAATAGAGCTCTGCCAGATTCAAATAGCTGTTGGGCAATTCATCCTTCATGTTGTTCTTCTCTTTGATTAAAATCGCTTCTTCAAGATACGGAATGCCGGATTTATCAGTTTCCGAGTTCTCAAGAATCACCGCAATATTGTTCAAACAACAGGCTGTATTAGTCTCGTCACCATTTTTTCTGGCCATTTGCAGCGCTTTGTTCGCATTCGAAAAAGCCTTATCATACTCTTTCATTTTGAAGTAGATCCCTGAGGTGTTAATCAAGACTCTGGTTAGCAATCCCTCTTCCTCTTTTTCTCTGCAGATTGTCTGAGCCCTTCTGGAATACTCGACTGCGCCCGCGAAATCTCCTACAAGCGCACTCAGTTTAATCATGGAGTTCAAAAGCACTGCCATTTCCAAAGAATCACAATTATCGAATCTTCTTATCTCCCTTTCAACGATTCCGTGGGCGGCAAGTGTATTTCCCTGGTGATTAAGGCTGGAGATAGCTTTATTCAGATAAGTTATCTTTAGGGAAAGATCGCTTTCTGGCACCGACATGTATTCCGTCAGCAACTCAACAACTCTATCTTTGATTTCCGTATTGTCTTCCATCACTGTCTCCATTTCTTGTATTTCTCTGGATTTAAGTGCTTCTAATTATTCACGAGATAGAGCTAAAGCGCCTCCCTGAATATGGTAAGTGGAAGCTTAATCAAGGAATTAAGTCCGCATCTTTGTGATCATCATCATTCCAATATACCGTGATCACTTCGAAATTATCAAGCCTCTTTTCCAGTATAACCGTCATTTCATCGTCCGACACTTTCAGTCTGTTGTAGTTTGCTATCTGTACCCTTATGCCTTCTTCAAGGACTCTAATTACCCTATCCGTTTCGATTCCTCTTTCATCCATTCTTTGAACGGCATGCTGACTGAAAGAGATTTCCCGTTCCTCTTCTCTCTTTGCTACTTCATCTTTCTCGCTTAAACCTTTTATGAGAAATGCAACAACTACAACCGCAATAATCACCGCTAAGGTGAAGAACATATCTGCCTCCAAGATGTTCTGCTCTGTGGTTTTTAGATCTAGTCGCTTTCCCCAATCTTTAGAAGTATGTCATCCATTATATACGGATCCTCCTTACTACCGCCTCCGAAATGGTAGCTTTTAGGTTCCGGATAGATGTCCCGGTAAACGGCTTCGATACCATCGAAATCCCAGGTTGTTATGTATACTTTGAATCCATTTAGGCTTTCTGGTCTCCCGATGGTTTCACCGGGAATCCTTAGTACTACCTCGCTCTTCATCTTATTTGTCTGTACAAGAGGAGTTGGAGATATTGCTGTGCCGAATGACTTGGGGCCGCTTCCTTCTGCAGAATACGCAACAATCGACCAACCGTTTGCAAAAATGAAATAATCCCAGTCAAGTCCTGCTGGCATAGTTGCATTCAAGAAAGGTAGGACCGTTGAGCCGGTTTTGTGGGGATCATCGATGAATATCTGGAAAGTGACATGATCGAATCCGTTTTGTGGTCCCCACGTGTCAGTCAAGTCCTTGATTCTCATGTTAAGAGAAAGCGATGCTCCTATCTGTCTCAATTCAACTCCCAACAGGTCCATCTGATTCTTGAAAGAGATATCCGTTGGATACTCGTATCTTCCCTCCGGTCCTTTGTCGTCTCCTTCTGGATCGGAAAGCGAAGACAAGAGCAATTCCGGTATGTCGAGGACAACTGTATAGTCTTCACTGTAAATTGACTCCCTTTTCGTTCTTCCGTAAACTTTAAAGAGAATCGAGTGAATTCCAGGATCGAACTTCGATATGTCCCACTCGTAAGACCACTGTCCATCTTCGATTTCTATATCTTCGGCCTCCTCAATCCTTGCATCAAAGATTATCCTTGCAGAAGAAGCTCCTGAGGCAGTTCCTGTGATCGTATATGTCGAAGCAATCTTCTGAGCATATTCTAGATTGGCAATGAACTGGATTTCGGGGGATTCAACCGACTGATATTCCTCTGAAGCCACGCCAACATATACTGAGCGGGGATTCATTGTCATTAGGAGTTTTCCGTCCTCATCTACCGGATAACTTTTCGAAAGTGAGTTGAAGGTGTAAATTGGCTTGATTACCTGACCCTCAGCCAAGCCTGACTCCATGTTTGCTAGAATCCGCCGCTCACCAGCGGTATTCATTATGACGTAGATTTTTTCGTTGTCATGCTCCAGGCTGTAAGCAAAGATCCCCGGCCCGTTGGGATCTGATTTCAGGACTTCAACTCTTCCGTATCTTAATGCAGGATGCTCAAGCCTGAGTTTGGCCAAATCGCTCGTGTACTTATACAACTCAGATTGCGTTTCAAAGTGGTTCAGTCCGCCAGATTGGAAGCCGTCTTCAAACATTGCCGCTCTTGTTTCAACGAAGCCCTGTTCCGTACCGTAATATACAACTGGTATCCCAGGAACAGTGAAGATGAAGGCCAGCGCCTGCTTGAGGCTTGCTAATCCCGCTCCCTTAAGAAACCTCTCCATATCATGATTATCTATGAAGGTTAAGAGTCTAGTATGGTCGAAATAACTCTGCCTTGTCTCGAGTCTGTACCCTAAATTGGCAGTAGGTTTTCCCTCCTTGAGAACACTTCGGAGCTCAATATTCAGAGGAAAATCGAGCATTGCATTCATGCCAGATTCGAAGAACTCCCCAATAACTCTTTCTCCAGTGTCTTCAAATGGGTCGCTTCTTACCCAGGCTTCACCAAATGTCAGGAAGTTCAATTTGCCGTTCTTGCTGGCGATTTCGTAAACACCTGACTCTCCATTCAAGAATTCCCTCCAGAATTCGTGGGGCACGTAGATCACGGTGTCTATTCTGAATCCATCGATGTCAGCCTCATCTATCCAGAAAGTATAAGAATCCTTCAACGCAGAGATTACTGAAGGGTTTTCCGTGTTCAAGTCATCGAGTCCCGACATCTGATAGTTGAACTTCTGATCCTGGTCGTTGAAATTTGATATGTCAGGTGTCCAGTGATAAATGTTCTCGTCTCTGTGCTCCACAAAATTGTTCAGAGAGAAAGGGTATTGCTCCGGAGAATCCGATGGAACGCTTCCCGAATTCATTTCAAATTCGCCGTCCACGAATCTAAAATAGTCACCCACGTGATTAGGAACTATATCCTGTATTACTAGCAGACCTTTCTCATGGGCTTTTTCTACCAGCTCCTTATATAGAGCTATGTCGCCGAAATGTTCATCGATCCTTTTGAAATCTCTCGCCCAGTAACCGTGGTAGCCACCGTAGTTGACCCAAGGATTCCACCACTGGTTGGCAACAGGAGGCGTAATCCAGATTGCAGTCGCACCGAGTCCTTTGATGTAATCTAGCTTATCGATTATTCCCTTCAAGTCCCCACCATTGTATCTTGAGTTATCACTACCAGCCTCTCCTAATCCCATGTCGTCGTTGGATGGGTCACCATTTGAAAACCGATCAATCATTAAAAAATAGACTACTTGATCCTCCCAGACAGCTGACGAAAGGCAGATTGGTGTTACGAAAAGCATTAATAGAAGAGCGATGAATACTTTCTTCATACACTTAACCTCCTGAGTATTAGATCAAAACGCTATCGAGAAATTCGCCAAGGCTCTTGACCCGGAGTCTGTGGTCTATATGTCTGTTGTACGGCCAGTCCATTATGTACGTATTGATCCCGTGATCAAGTAGGTTCTCTATGTGATGGGGGGCGTCGTCGACCGCGAATTCAATGCCAAGTACTTCGCATAGTTCGCCCTTTCTTGAACTGACTATTACCGAAACTGGTTGACCAATCTCTTCCTGAATCCATCTTTGAGATTGGGTCTGAACATTTCTCCCTTTGGTGGGAAAGCGAGAAGTAATGAAATAGACCTCATGCTGACCTTCGCCTATTAGTTCTCCTAATCTCCTAAGATCCTCATCGTTTGCGTATGAAGGTAGTGATTCGTAAAAGTTTGGTGTGTTTCTAATCCTTTCCCAGACCCTTTCTTCCATTTCAAGCGTCAAGTTGGGCACGCTTTTCCAGAAATCCCAGATCTTGACTTCGACTTCTATCGGTACTTCATCATACATTTCATGGGCAATTCTAAGAAATGCAAGATTGAAGTTTGTGAGAATATCATCTATGTCTATCATGATTTTCATCGCTTCACCTCCGCATAGAAAAAGTATATATCATTCAAGTGTCTGTTCTAGTAATCACCAAAGTACTCTTGCAACTCTAATCGTCAATACCTGCCGTTAATTTGTTTCCGTTCATTCTGGATTCACCAAGCTTTGTCACCAAATGACGTTTGTGGGATAATCAAGACAAGGTCTTCTCTCAAGGAGGAAGAAGAATGTTCGAACTCAAGGAAGTCGCACTGATATATGAAACAAAGAAACAAGCTCTGGCAGCGCTAAAATCAACAAACCTAATTATAGAACAAGGAGAAGAGGTAGGAGTTTTCGGCCCTTCCGGTTCAGGAAAGTCTTCCCTTCTCTTCATCATGAGTACTCTGAAAGAGCCAAGTCGCGGCGAAGTTAAATATGAAGGTAAGGAAATTACCGCTCTTACTCCATCGGCGAAGGCGGAACTAAGGCGGAAGGAGTTTGGTTTTGTCTTTCAGGAACACTTCTTGATTAATCATTTAACTGTGAGAGAAAACATCCTGGTTCCTATAAGAGATAAACGAGGAATCAAAAGGAGAGTCGAGGAGATTACTACTGCGCTTGGACTTGAAGACTTGCTGAAGAGGTTTCCTTATGAACTCTCAGTGGGGCAGAGCCAAAGGGTAGCTGTAGCGAGAGCTTTGATAGGAAATCCTAAGGTCGTTTTTGCCGATGAACCGACCGCTTCACTCGATGATGAAAACGGTCGAAAAGTAATCAACCTGTTGAGATCTTACTGCTCGAAATCAGGAGCGACTCTAGTCCTGGTCTCTCACTCAGCGGAAATTATCGCTGATTTTAAGAGAAGGATCAAAGTTGAAAACGGGCAGGTATACGAGGATACTGTGAATGCTTAAGTACATTTGGCTTTATTTCAGGAGAAGGCCCGGGAGAATTCTAGTCTTCATAATTGTTGTTGCTTTAGGAGTCGCTGTAAGTATCGTTTTGAGCTCGATATTTCTATCTTTTGGAGAGACCAGAAGCAGGATCTCGAAGATCAACGAAAACTGGATTACTGTGCAGTACCTTTCCGATACCGGTAGAAAAGAAGAGATCGATGACAGCCTCAAAGAGATTTTTGCAGACGTATCTGGCATTTCAGATGTGATCCAGGTAGATATCGCTTATCTTGGTTACAATCTTTTTGGAAGCGCGAGAGCGAATTTTCCTGTTTACGGAATAAAGCAAACCGACATTGCACGGATTTTGCAGGTGAGCCAGTCTTACATAGTCGACGGAAGGATTTTCTCCCCTAAAACAAATGAAATAATGGTTTCCGACTCGTTCTTAAAGGCCTCCGGAGTCGGCATAGGACTAGTATACGAGGAGATCTTCGAGACGGCGAGCACAGGGCTGTATAATGTTGTTGCTGCACTTAAAGGCCCTTCGGTTTTTGGAATCGGTCCGTCCGGGATTTCAGGAGGAAAAGGCGCTTATGGATTCATAGTGCTTTCGGAAAGAGGTTTTTCAATAGCGGTCGAAAGTGAGTTGAGGTCAAGAATAGCCGGTGAAGAACTCAAAGTAGGGGTTCAAGGTCCCATCTCTTCAAGAGAGAATATCGAAAGAAGTTATTCCGGTTATTACCTGGGAGTCCTCCTGTGCAATCTCTGCGTTGCTCTTGTGTTTATAATTGGACTTACAATGCTTAACTCGGTCAGCATTCGTGAAAGAAGAAAGGAATACGGTATTCTAGCGGCAATTGGCCATTCACCAGCGAGCCTCGGTGCGAGACTTTTCTTTGAATCCGTATACCAGTGTGCCGCCGGTTGGATTATTGGTCTCTTTGCGGGAAGGATTCTTGTTTCATATCTAGAGACTCGATTTTTCGAACCCAACGGTCTGTTTGTCGGCGATATCTTTGTCTCTACGATATGGACGCTAGTTATTCCAGCAGTAACTGTTGTATTCACTCAAGTTTTGATCGGGAGTCACCTGAGCCGGGATCTTGTGGGACTTCTAAAGAGCTCGGAAAAGAAGAAAGGGATACTAAAGAATAGATTTAAGAACATAAGTTTGCCATGGCTTCGATTTCCGCTGAGAAGCGACGGCTATAGATCCCTATTTGTAAACATAATAGTTTTTGCCCTTCTCGTTACGCTCTTCGGATCATTGCTTTCCTCGCTTACCGATACTATCCGCGATAGTGGTCGGTTCTTCGATAGTTGTTCTTATGTCCAAACTATGGAAAGTGGTGATATTGAACTGCCAGAAGAGATTGTTTCCCGATCCAGGGCTGTACTTCCCGCTTCACTTTTAAACCTAGATGTGAAGCTTATCTTTGGAACCACAGAGATCTTCATACCCGTTGTTTCATCGAAGGATTCAGAGCTTGTGCAGACACTTGTGGGAGATACTTCAGAAAACGCATTCTATGTCAGCAAGGGCCTGTTCGATCTAATAAATAGCGGAGAGGTTAACGGCTATGGCAATTCTTCACCGGTTGTGCTTCCGTCCCTTTACGGTCTCTCCGGCATCGTTGTGGAACAAGAAGTCGCTGCCGAGGGGCTATTGATTTTTCACGCTGGAGATGATCTGGTTGAGGAAATCAGGTTATTTGCCTCTGAAGCCGGTGTAGCTGAGGTTGTAGATCGTCGCTCATTCGAAACTAAGATTCTCAAGGAGAGTCAGTTCATGAATCTCATAACCTCGATTATCATATATCTTCAATTCTTCGTAGTTGTCATTATTGCTGTTGTCACCGTCACAAGGATAGTTCTGGGAAGACGAAGAGAGCTCGCTATTAGAAACATTATTGGTCAGGGAAGGGGTGAAATAGCTCTGCTGCTTTTTGGGGAGTTGATTTTAGTGCTATTTTCAGGAGCCACAATCGGGTTTATCCTGGGAACAATGAGCTGGAGTATATTTAAGGCATTTTTCCTGTCTGGAGTGTACATTTCATCATTCGTGGCAGCTAAGGTTTTTCTTAAAATCTTTATAATGATACTAATTGTCTTGTTTTCTGGTCTTGCGATGGAAAGGTATCTGATATCCAAGCAGGATCCTTTGTCGATTATCGAAAGATAGGTGTAGAAATGAGGTTTAGAGAACTGGTTAGCCCACCCGATGCTTATGAGACAGGTCCGTTGAACAAGATTACTGATCTTGAGGGAATAGAGGTAGGACATTTCACTTTGATTGAAGACGCGCCAAGATGTTTGCGTACCGGCATAAGCATCGTAAGGATTTCTGGGGTATATGGATCTCCGATTCCAGCGGCGTGCAGCGTTTTCAACGGTTATGGGAAATCGATGGGCCTTGTGCAGATAGAGGAGCTCGGGACTGTAGAGAGTGACATCTTTCTCACAAATACTCTGTCGATAGGGGCTGTTCAGCAGGGAGCAGCGAAACTAGCACTTGAAGACAATCCTGAAATGACATCTTTAAATGTTGTTGTAATGGAGTGCAACGATGGGTACCTCAGTGATATTCGCTCATTATCTATCAGAGAAGAGATGGTATCTAAAGCTGTAATGGATGCAAGAAAAGACTTTGCTCTTGGTAGTTGCGGAGCAGGAACTGGAATGATCTGTTTCGGGTATAAAGGGGGAATAGGATCTTCATCCAGGATTATTGAATTCGATGGGAGGAAGTACACCGTCGGGGCGATTGTTCTTTCGAATTTCGGGAGGTCTTCCGATCTTAGAATACCTTCGCTAGAGTTGTCTAACGACAGTGGTAGTTCAGCTCAAGGTGCCGGATCCCTGATCATGATTCTTGGCACCGACCTTCCCTTGATGCCCCATCAGTTGAAGCGGGTCTCGCGACATATGAGTCTTGCCATAGGCTTGCTTGGGGCTCCCGGACATCACGGAAGCGGTGATATCTCTCTTGCTTTCAGTACTGCGAGGGAGTACTCTTTGAGGGATCAGCGATTGATGAAAAATGAGAATACGATTAGCGAGATATTCAGGGCATCCGCATGGGCCTGCGTTGAGGCCATAGTTGATTCGATGCTTTCTTCCGACAGTATGACTGGCTTCAAAGGATCGGTCAAATCTTTGAAGAGCGCAGTGATTCGCAAACCTTGAAATTAATCTAGTTGAAGTCTGTCGAACACTTTGCGCGGTAACCTATTGATGCTAAGATTGAATATTCATTTATCGGGAGATGAAAATGAATGTTTAAAACTCGAGACCTAAAGTCGAATGAAGTTCTGGAGAAGCGTTCGGCAAGATTAGTTTAATGAATATCGATGGCTACCGTGATTTCTTATCGCTTTTAAGGAACGGAATTATTCTGTGCGAGTTGACATTCGAGGGACGCTGCAAAGTGATCGATGCAAATCCAGCTGCGCTTGAAACTGAAGGTCTTACGAGAGAAGCTGCCATTGGAATGGACCTTGAACACTTGTTTCCTCCGGCCCGGGAATTCAGTGTAATGGACGGCGTTCGTAGAGTAAGCGAAACGGGCATTCCACTTCACATTGGATCGAAACATAATCCAGAAACAAGAAGCGAGATTTGGAGAGATGTATCGATTTCCAGACTTTCTTCAAATGTTATCGCCATTGTCTACAATGACTTTGACGAATCATCTGAAGCGAGGAAGGACCTGAAGAAGAGCAAATTAGAGCTAGATAGGCTGTTTTCAAACCTTCCCGGGATTGCCTTCCGATGCAAGAACGACAAAGACTGGACTATGGAAGTTCTCAGTGGGGGATTGGTTGATCTTGCAGGCTATAGACCGGAAGAAATAATTGGAAACAAAAAACTGTCGTATGCGGATCTCATCTTTTCGGAAGACAGGGAGAAAGTCTGGAAAAGCGTACAGGAGTCTTTTACCAGAGACGATCATTATGAGATTGAGTATAGAATAGTAACCAAGTCAGGCATTGTCAAACACGTACTGGAAAGGGGAAAAGTAATCAAAAACCCAGGTGAAGATCAGTCGTTCGTAGAGGGTTTCATCTCCGATATAACGGATCTTAAGGCTGCAAAGATCGAGATCGAAGAAAGCAAAGAAAGACTCGAAAACACTTTCAAGAGTACTGTAAATGCTCTTTCGAAGATCACTGAAATCAGAGATCCTTATACCTCTGGTCATCAAAGAAGAGTCGGACTCCTCGCTGAAGCCGTATCTAGAAAAATGGGACTTGAGAGAAAGCTTTGCGAAAACATCAGAATAAGCGGGCTCCTCCATGACATTGGTAAGCTTTGGATCCCTTCAGAGATTCTAAGTAAGCCAGGTAAACTCAATAAGATAGAAATGGAAATGATCAAGGAGCATCCACGGCTTGGTAGTGAAGTATTAAAGGAGATCGAGTTCGGTTTCCCGATTGCAGAATATGTTATCCAACACCACGAAAGAATGGACGGTTCCGGTTATCCAAACCGATTGAAAGGTGAAGAAATATCTCTACCGGCAAGAATAATTGCCGTTTCAGATGTTGTGGAAGCAATTTCATCACATAGACCATACAGGCCTGCTCTTGGACTGAACGTCGCAATAGAGGAAATCACATCCGGAGCAAGAACTCTTTACGATCCTTCCGTTACAAGGGCTTGTGTTGATCTTCTGAAAAATGGTTTTTCCTTCTAGTAGATTACTGGGAGGGGATAGCCTCTATGATGTTTCTCTTTATAGAAAACAGGGGAATCCTTCTCCCTGTGACGAGAACCTGATACGTCCTTCCCACTTCCAGCATCCTGAAGACCTTAGACGCAGCATAAAAGCCCTGGCTTTCTGCGTTTCTCACAGTGAATTCCTCACCTGACTCGGAGATTATTCTGTAGTCGGAATTTCCCGCGCTTGAATTGTCTATCTTTTTTATGACGGTAATCTCAGTCATCATTACCGCTTTGTCACCCCAGGTAAAGACCATAAAGAAGGCAAGCGCCACCAGTATTGTACCGAGTACTACAAAGACCTCTCCAGAAATATCTTTGAGTCTTCCTTTCAAACGAATCACTCTCCAACTTGCTACGTCTAAACTCTTTCGATTTTCCAGGCTGCTTTCCTGAGTCTATTCATTATTGCGAGACCGACTCCCGTTTCCGGGAAAGGCTCCGCTATAATTTGAGAGAAGCTCATGTTCTCCTTATCTCTGAGCTCTTTGAAGAGATTTGATGCGACTTCGAGAAGGTTACTTCTCGAACCGAGAACCACCTTCTTTACTTGAACGGGATAATAGTCCCGGAGCTCTTCGGAACAGAGCACAAGTGAGCTCTTCCTTCCGGCGATGATCCCCACTTTGCTGACAACCAAGCCCAACTCGCCTTCCACAAGTATCAAAGGAATGTCAGGTGAGTAGTGACGATACTTCAAGCCAGGAGACAAAGGATCACCGAGATACTGCTCCCGGCCAGACGCAAAGCCCGGTATTTGTAGATCTGGAAGCACACCTTTGAGCTGATCTGGATCTATCGGCCCGGGTCTCAAAAGAACAGGTCTTTCCCTCGAAAGATCTATGATAGTCGATTCTAGACCGAAGACTGTCGACCCCGAAAGGATAATACAGCTGACTCTCCCATCCATGTCTTCTACTACATGTTCTTCCCTGGTTGGACTGGGCTTTCCCGACAAGTTGGCGCTGGGAGCAGCAACTGGGACACAAGAAAGCTCGATAAGCTTAGAAGCTACCGGATGAGACGGAAACCTGATGGCGACCGTGTCAAGCCCAGCCGTTACCGAGTCAGGGATTCTTTTTCTCTTCCTGAAAATGAGAGTTACGGGGCCTGGCCAAACAGTGTCCATCAAAGCTGAATACTCACTGAGATTCTGCGAAACAAGATCGGCGACCATTTCACGACTGGAAACATGAACAATCAGCGGATTGTCCTGCGGTCTTCCCTTTGCATGATAGATTTTCGAAATTGCAGATTCATCTAGGGCGTTGGCGCCCAACCCGTATACCGTCTCCGTTGGGAAGACAACCAACTCACCGTCCCTGATAAATCTCGCTGCTTTTTTCAGTCTGAACTCATCCGGTTCCTCTGAATTTACTCTCAAATAAACTGTATTCATTCATCCTCCGTGATTCAAAAGAACTTGCTGATGAACTTCCAGAGCCACAGTATTCCCGTAATGCATACACTGACAACAAACCCCGAAGTGATTGGGAACCAGAACTCAAAACCATCCCGGCTTACATGAATATCTCCCGGAAGCCTTCCCAGACTGAGACCTGCCTTCCGGAAAATAAATAGGAGCAAAGCAATCGCCAGGCACAACAAGCCCACTTTCACCAGGAGTTTCTCAAAAGCCTCCGGACTTATCACACGATCACCTTCCTCATAAATTATAAACTATTTCTTTGAGGCAAAATGAAAGCGTTTTGCCGAAGGAATCGCTCTAGAGAAGAGCGCAGGATAGATTGATTGTTGGGGTGGGATCAAGAAACAATCAGAGAAAGTCAACCACTTTATTTCATCGCCCATGGGTTTCCCCCGTTTTCTTCCTGGTAGAGTCAACGTTATTGTCCTTTCAGCTTCGGTAGTTCAAGTTTCCCTGCTTGACAATGAATATTGTCACTGCTTCGTTTCATTTCGAATCTGCGGGTTATTTCAATCAAGTTTCATCATGAAGTCGGCTGCATCGGTTCTCTCTTGCCACCCCTGCTTCGCATAAAAGCCACGTCTATATGATTCTCTGTCTCTAATGTTTATCAGTCTGATACGACAGCAACCTCTTTCTCTCGCTTCATTTATGGCTCTTCTTAGAAGTTCACTGCCAAATCCCTTTCCTCGCCAGACAGTCTTCACAAAAAGCTCGCCAACGTACCCTTCCGGCTTACCCATGAAAAGGTAGGGCAAGAAATGGACGCTCGTGTACCCGGTTAACTCGCCACCTTCTTCCGAAATGAGAATCAGGTGATCATCTCTCTCGATACTCCATCTGATCATTTCCTTCACACTTTTCAGATAAATCTCTTCTTCAACATTCTTCATTTTGAACCATCCGATATCAACTAATACCTCGTGTAGACCGGGAGCATCTGTGTCTCTAATCTCTCTTATGATCATTCTGATCACGCCCTTTCATATTCAATTTCAAGCCCATTATTCCATAGACGATACTGCACAAACATTCAGTTAATCCTTGTGCGGAGAATCCATTTCATCATCTAAAGTCAAGAGCTAGTACTGTGAAGATCTTGAAGAGCGGAGAATTCGGGATTCTTTTCCAGCAAACTTCTTTCCGATGATTCTGAATCAAATATCTTGAAAAAGAGATTTCTTACGGATACTCATTTCTTCACTGCCCACTAATCGGGCCTTCTCTCTAGCCAAAAAACCTGAACGAAATCTTATCCAGGGTCGAGATCTTTTGTGAAGTAAGAACAAATCCAAATGATCGTAAAAGGCTTAATCAGCCTTATTTGAAAAGACTTGAGCCATCTAGCTTGTATTGACACGACCAGCGCACCATGATAGAATGAACTCTGTAGGGTGGAGAGATGGCCGAGAGGCCGAAGGCGCGTGCCTGCTAAGCACGTGAGGGTTTATACCCTCCGAGGGTTCGAATCCCTCTCTCTCCGCCATTATATTGTTTATGGGTGCCCGTAGCTCAGCTGGATAGAGCGCTAGACTGCGGATCTGGAGGCCGGGCGTTCAAATCGCCCCGGGCACGCCATTAATCCTTTCTATAGAACCATTTCTTTCAGTCTCTCCATAATTTCCTTGGGCTTTGAAATGCCGTAAATGCAGTTCTTTGGGTTGGCGACGAATTCTTTTTCGGTACTCACACTTCCGATAAACGCTCCACCTCGAACGTTCTGAGTACCAGTGTCGGCACTAAAGCCTCCCAATACGCCCCTGTCTCCCGAACCCATTCCAGACGATGTTACAGGTATCACATGACCTACTCCCAATATAAGTTCGAAGAAATTCCTTTTAAGCATCACGTTTGTGATGTGTCTGGCTACGATCATATGGGAATTCGCTCTGAACATTCCATAAGTTACCTCTACTCCCGCATCGCTAAGATTGTACTTGAAGGTAGTTCTATAGATCTCCACAAATACTATGCCAAGAAGCCCTGCTACGATGAAGAGCAGAACCGGACCGTTATCAAATAGGGGCTTCAAATCATTGTAAGTTTCTTCCGGGAATAAGTACCTAACGAGCCATCCAGAAGCGTTCAAGATTGCCGGCCAGAAGAACCAACCGAATTTTTTTCGCGAAAACGCAAGCAAAATGCCTGGAATCACGGTCAAGGCAATCCAGCTCACTATTAAGAACAGCCAGTTGTTTCCATCAATTCCAGAGAGATCAAAATTGAGATAGAAAACGATTCCCAATACGAAGTAGTAAGGGTAAATGAAGTATCTGATCATGAAAGAGCGACGCGTTGGTTTAAGATCCATTTTTACCGCCTCCGGCTTTTGAGATCATTTGAAGGAGCTCTTTCTCGAAGCTGTCAGAGTCTTCCAGCATTATCTTTTCGGTTTTCCCATCTCTGAGAAAGAGAAGAGTAGCTTCAATGGGTGACAAGAGATCTTTAAGAATATACAGGTACAGGTTCATTTGAAAACGATACTTATTTATGAATCTCTTGTTCAGACTGGCAAACTTGAAATCTACTATCCTCCATTTTCCATCCTTCAAATATAGTTTATCAACAATTCCCATTAAAACGTACTTTCCGAATCCATGCTGGAAGTGAAATTCGCTGAAGACTCTTTCCGCCCCCTCTATTTCTTTTATCAGCGGATGAGCTACCAGAGTGGAAAGAACTTTTTTCACTTCAGACAGATCATATTCGTTGAAGTTAATCCTGTCAACTGAGACTGGCCTACCCCCGTTAAGAATTGATTCGAGAGTCGTGACCGAGCCGCGCTTACTGATGACTCCCACCGGTTCAAGCAAGTAATGAGCAAGGAGGCCGATACCTGCGGCATTCTTTACAAGACCGGGGCTTCCAGCGTATGATTCCGATTGCAGTTCAAATTCGTCGTCTGCAGTTATCGAAGTTGGAGAGAGGTACTTTATGTACGAAGAATCTGTCAGAGGCAGTACCGAAGTGACTTCAGGTAACAAAGGTTCTTCAATGTAAACAGTCTCTTGAATGGATGGAAGATCGATTGGATAGAAGTGTTTTACTATCCCTTCAAAGGAAGCTTCAACCTTATCGCTTTCCGATTGAAGCAAAGAACTGCATATCATCTTCGACCATGGTCGGGAGGAATCACTCCTACCATTTAGACTGATAATTATCATCTCACGTGCTCTTGAAAGAGCGACATAAAGAGTGCGCTTTTCTTCTTCAAACTCCTTCTCCTCTTCTAGCGATGCCAAACTTCCGATAAGGCCTTCTTCTCTGTCAGGTTTACTTTTACTTATGAGAAAGCCTCCATCATGGAAGAAAAGTCGCCTGTCAGAGTTCTTCTTTTTCCAGAAAGTGTCACCTACAATCACGATTGGAAACTCCAGTCCCTTTGATTTGTGAACGGTGAGAATCTTCACACTGTCTGATTCCTCTGTTTCAAGAGCGGCTTCCGATTCATCGCTGGAATCTATAAAAGCCTTGATGTTCGAGGAGAGCTCGCGAAGCGAGCTACCCATTCTATCCAGATCCTTCGCAAGCTCAAGAAGCTTTTTGACATTGGCGATCATTCTCTCTCCGGATTTGAGTGTGGCCAGCTTAGGCAAGTAATCTGTTTCTTGAACGAACTTCTCGAGGATTTCGCTCGGTGACAGAATGTACTTAAGTTTTCCGAATTTCTTGAGCAGATCAATTAAGTGCGCAAATCTGTCCTCTTTGCTTTCCATGAGGGCAAAGTACAGTGGCAAACGTCTGAGATCTCTTTTCGACCTTAGCGTTAGGACTTCATCAAGAGAAGCCCCGAAAGCCGGCGAAAGCAAGAACGACACAAGATTGTTGTTGTCTAAGGGATCTACTAGGAGATCGAGCCATGACAGAAGTCCGGAGACCTCGGGCTGTTCGTAGAAGTTTCTGCTTCCAACGGTGTAGAAGGGAATATTCAATTTTTCCAGTGCATTCTCGTAGCTAGAGATCTTTGAAAAGGTCCTAAGAAGAATAGCAATATCACCGGGGACTATTCGCCGTTTCTCGTATTCACCGGTCTTTGTTTTGAAAACAAGCTCCTCTTCAATTAGGGCCCTTACGGATCTTGCGACCTCTCTCGAATCGTCAGATGATTCCGTTCGAATTATCCTCACTCTCGAAGACTCAATATCTCTTTGATATGGTAGAGACTCTATGTCTTCATCGTAAATCGAACGAAAAAACTCGTTTTCGAAATCCCTCTTCATTATCTTCCCAAAAAGCTTATTCTGAAAGGTAACAAGATCGGGATGTGAACGCCTGTTGATTCGTAGGTTTCTTAATTCGCCCCCGTTATTTTGAAAGCTTTTCATTGTCTTGTTGAATACCGATACGTCCGCACCGCGGAAACGATAGATAGACTGCTTCGAATCTCCAACAAAAAAGACTCTATTCTTACTCTCTTCCCGAAGGAGTCGAATGATCTCGCTCTGAAGCTCATCGGTGTCCTGGAATTCATCTACGAATATAAATTTGAAGCGGTCTCTATATTTCTCCTGGACTTCGGGCATCTTGAGAAGCAGATCCCTCGTTTCTGTGAGCAACTGATCGAAATCAAGGAACCCCGATCTTACAGTCCTGTCTCTGTAATCGGAAAGGATTTCGCTATAGGCTGCCGCAAAGGACTTCGAACCCTCGATGATTTCATCGTCACTTATGATTGAGTCACCTAAGAGACTTCCGACAGGAGATGGATTCAGTGCCAAAGAATGTCGTTTACTTGATATGGCTTCTTTCACAATTCTAAAAGCCTTGTCTAAGCCCGTAAGCTGAATCAAAGGTTCCAGGCTTTCGAGGTTATCTTCGAAATATGTTCGTACAACCTTTTCTTCAAGCGTCGCTCTCCTCATTCCGCTTAGAATCTGGAAGCCCGGATCTATTCCAGCAAAAAGGGCAGACTCCCTCAATATCCTTTCGCAGAAGGAATGGATGGTGGAAATCCACGCGTACGACATTTTGTTTCTTAAGGGTTTCCAGCTTCCGGGATGCCCGGAGGCTATTCTATGATCGATTTCCGTTATTACTCGATCCTTCATTTCCCGTGCCGCCTTATTAGTAAAAGTAATCGCTACAACATTATGAACATCAAGCCGTTCTCCGATTCTGAATGACCTGTCGAAGACCCCGACGTACTCCTTAACCAGTGAAAACGTCTTTCCAGTGCCGGCAGAAGCGGTGACAAAAATGTCTTTATTCATATTCTTTTCTGCCTTCTCTCCAGGTTATGGACCTCTTTATCTCGGAGAATCTGCAGCTGTAGCACTTACTTGCAGACACTGTGAATGAGGGAGTGAACTCGCCAGAATAGATTCCCTCGTGTACTTCCTTTAACCATTTGAGAAGATCAGACTCCTTCACAATCCTGTTGTCCTTTTTCTTACCCGCGAATTCCCAGACCTTGCCTCCTTCTGAAGAAATGGTTCTGAAGGCAGCTTTGTTCACGGTTTTTCCGGTCAAAGTCTTGAATACTCCTCCCGCAACATCAAGGCTTTCATCTTCGAGAAGTTTTTCTGCAACAAGCGAATAGAGGAGCAGCTGTCTTTCATCGCCGCTATCACCGCGCTTGTAGTCTATTAGATAGACAGAGGAACTGGATCTGTCGATATCGACTCTGTCGATCTTTCCCCTCAAGTAAAGGTTTTCGAGTAGCTTCACTGGCTCAGTTTCACCTATTCCGAAGGCCTTCTCGAAGGCGTATGGAATGAAATTGTCTCCCATGAAATTCGGTCTCTTTCCTTCCCTGACTGTTATGTACTCGTGAAGTACTTCGCTCAGGCGTTCAAATTCGAATCTGAACACGATATTGCTATCATGCATCAGGTGTCTCTTGATGTTCTCGGCAAGCGAATCCTGCCAGTCTCTATTCTTGCCCGAAAAGAAGTCCTTCAACACTGAATGAAAGATGTTGCCCTCATCAAGAGGCGTTAATTCAAAGACGTGTTCAGGGGAAACATCCAGACCAACAACATAAGAAAGAAAGAAGGAAAACGGACAGTCATGGTAAGACTTCAGTCTTGAGAAGGAGAAGACGTTACCGACAACTTCCTCTAAACGCCTTCTGTTCTGGACTGACCAACTGAAATCTCTTCTGAAGTTCGAGAGGACGGTATCTAAATTGCTCAGAGGGGGAAAGCTCTTCAGAAGATCCCATTTTTCATTCAAGAAGAACTTCGCAGCGGAGATCTTCAACTCGGATTGGCTCATAGATGCCCGGAGTTCCGGAATGTATCCAGATCTTCTTCCCACCTTTCTTCCTTCTCTAGTGGTCTCACATCCCGAACTCTCCGCCACATTCTTCAGGTATGGAGAAGGTAGAATTGGTTCACCGTCGATCGTCGATTCAGGCAGAGAGAACCTCACTGATTCTTCAGCAGTAGAAATCGACAGATACAGGTTGAGCCTTTCGTGTGTTTCCTCATCAAGAAGAAGGTCTCTGGGTCTTGAATCTCCAAACTGCGTGAAACTGTACAAAGGATTCATTTCTACGTGCGGATAAGCACCGTCAACAAACCCAACGAAGACCTTCATTCTTTTCTTCGAGAAGCGCGAATTGATGAGTGACTGTATCTCAACCCTGTTTGCCTTGTTCCTCGAAAGAGGAAACTTGTCATGCTTAAGTAGAAGCATTAGATATCTGTAGTATTCTTTTGGGGAAACAGAGGACTTCCCCATGAAATACAGAAGTCTCTCCAGGTAAGGTAGGGTATATTCGAAAAACCTCACTATTGCATCCATCTCTCTGTCTTTAACTTCACTCTCATACCCGGTTAGACTTTGGATCAGAGAAAGTTCTTTTTCCCAAGTAATGAACATTTTCCGATAATTACCGACATCTCGCTTGCGCAGACTTCGAAAAGAGTCGAGGAGTCTGAAGATTCTTTGAACAGCCGGAACTACTTCGCTGTCAATTCTTTCGATCGCCTCATCAAGCTCCTCAGCCGCGCTCATTTCGAGCTCATCGTCGGCAAGGGAAATTATTGCATTTCTTCTTTCTTTCATGAGGTCAACGAGTCTTGAAAGCCTCTCATCCCAGGAACTCCGTCTCTTTTCCAAGGAGAGCCACATATTTGGTCTCTCGTAGATAATTCTTGACATAGCAGCGGCGGATTCAATAAAACTTGAATCAACTTCTCCCCCATAGCCGCTGTCAGCCATAGCGATTATCTTCTCCGGTGGGAATCCCAGAACCGCGGTTTCAAGTGGCAAGATTAACCGTCTTATCGAGAGAGATGAGTGAAGCTCTTCGTCGCCTTCTATTCTGTGTGGAACACCGTATTCATTCAGCTTATCGGAAAGCAATTTGCTGTAAAGATTGAAGTCGGATGAGACAATCGAAATGTCACCTGGTTCGCAGGCGGAAATAATAGATTCCTTCACAAATCTCGATACGCCTTCGACCTCGGCGAAGATGTCAGGATAGACCACAACACTCACCGAATCACAGTTCTGCTCTACTTTACCTGGAGAGAACAGGGCTTCTTTGAACCCGTTCAGACCGCTTGAAGAAGGACTTTTCTCGAAGAATATCCTTTTGATTTCGAGATCTGTGCTGTTTTCGGCTATCTCATCGATCGTCTCAAGTATCGAATCTATGTTTGAAAAGAGACTTTCCTTGTCAGGTTCTTGAGTAATGGTAATGAAAACTTCCCTGTATGTTGGAATGATGGTCTTGAAAAAGATCTTCAGGGCCGGACTGAAATCATGAAACCCGTCGAGGAAAAGAGTGTCCCCGAATTCCTCGTTAATCAACTCATCCTTGTGCTCTTCAATCCTCGTATATGCGTCGAATGTGTCAAAGATGTTTCTTCTGGAGAATCTACTGTCAAGCTCGTTGTAAATTGACTCTAGAACGGAGACTGCCTCGTCTTCCGTAGAGAATATCCGGTCGAACCCTCTATTCTCTTTTACATCATGAATCATTTCAAGAAGGTATTCGACGAATACGGGCGAGTCGGCGAGTTCGCCCTTTCCCATTTGATCCAGAATGTCACCGATCTCCAACCTCATCAAATGATTCCCAACGTGAATAGAATTCGGATTCAGTCTACGGAAAACCTCTACGGCAAATTGGTCCATTGCGAGGAATCTCGAAGCCGGGATAGTACCCACTCGCGATATGAAATTCTCTCTAAAGTATCTTACGTGGTCGCCGGAAGGTCCCACGAAGAAGTAGGAGAACGGATCTCTCCAATGGACGGTCTCGAGTTCTCGAAGCAACCGCTCAGTCTTTGCTGAGGCTAAAGGACCTATGAATAGCGTAATCTTCATCTTACTCCTCCCACAAATTCGATTCTATCATCCGCTGAGTGTTGTGGAAAATCGCTGAGGATTTCTATAGAAACACGTAAACCTAGGCACCCACGAAGCCCGGAGGAAATCCACGAATTCTTTCGTTGTAAAGATAGTTGATTTTGAGAGTGCGCGCAGATCTTTTAGCCTCTTTGAATCAAATCTCAAATAAACTGTCATCGAAGGCGAAGTAGAACAAGTCATTAAGGCAAAGTTCGTCAGAAAAACAAACTCCTCTTTTAATCCCCAAAGGCCTCAAATGGAAGAAGAGACCTCTCGACTGACCTCTGTAGGAAGAGGTTTCGAGATCCAAAAATCGCCGCGGTTGAAATAGCCGCTAGAGATGGAATATAGACGACGCTCTCCCCCGCAACTCTGGCTTTTTCATAGTACGCAATCACTTGATTTCTTGGGTATCCTTCCAATTAAGAGTATGGGATTTACAGGTTCCTAATCATTATCAACGAAAGACTGCTTTGATCTCGTTCATCAGAGTTCCTTTTTACAGATCTCTGTTTAGTGAAGCAATTGTCTTTCGTTATAAGTCATCCTAGAATACTAGATCAACTCTTAAGGAAGGTGTTTAGATACCGATTTCTTTCCCTGATCAATGCGGCCAACTCTTAACACTTCTGTCACTTCTAGATTCTCCCCTCGCGAATCAGAGAAAAAGAACGTATTGCTAGACATAGTGCAAATGCGAGGAGTCCATGAATATTACATCTGTAGTAGTCAATCAGCCGTCCGTGAATTCTTCTCTTCGATGTTTTTGGTATTTTCTGGGGGATTCAGTTTGACGATAAAAAAGAGTACGAGCATCGTCATTCCAGCAACAGTCAATGCCATACCTACTCCCAACTTGTCCGCAAGGAATCCAACTATGGGCGCTATTATTGCCACCAGCAGAGTCTTCAACTGAGATTCGACAGATAGACCTGATGCCATAGTTTTGTGGTCTATGTTATCGCTTATGTAGCTTATATTGATTGGTCTTCTGAAATTCTCCAGAATGTAGAGCAGGAAGAATACTATCACTGCGATTACTTGAAGAGATACTATTTGAAATAACCCGCTCAGTATGACTAATATCGCCCCGAATATATAAGAGTAATTCAGCGATCTCGCCTCGTTTCCCAGTTTTTTGCTCAACCTTCCGGCATTCTTAGAAGCATAGCTTGTGGCGATGAAGATCACGAAATATACGACTCCTACGATTACGGAGGTTCTCTGCTCCGGGCTGAAGGCAAGCATTATCGGAAGACCAAGGGCGAGAGCCTTTAGAATTGGCTGCAGATACTCCTTGATGACTTTGAAGAAAGCATCATACAGTGACGAGTTGAGAACACCTTTGAGTGCATTGGCACTTCTGAAAATCCCCAGGAAGGCTTTCAATGTTTCTCTTTTCTCCCCGGATTTCAGTTCACCATCAAGTTCCTTGGGGTACATCATCAAATTCACGAGGTTTACGGCATAAGGCAATACTGAGGCGAGAAAGACTATCTTGTAGCTACCCGTGTAAAATACAAGGAAGGCAGCTATCAAGGCGTTTATTGCTGAACCTAGTTGTGATGCGGCTCGCGTTGCGCCATAGTAGTGAACCTTAATATCGGTCATATCATTAATTCTCAGGTACTCAAGTATCATTGCTTTGTGAGTTCCGGTACGGAAGGCTTCCCCAAAGGCGAAAGCTATCATTGCAACCATATATATGTAGAAGTTCGGAAAGAAGTAAAAGACTAAAAAAGAAGAAAGATAGGAGATCATCGAAAAAACCATGGACAATCTTCTTCCAAACAGGTCAGCGAATATGCCGGTCGGGAGTTCCAGGAAGTTAGTCGCTACTTCTCGCACGGAGACAAGAGTACCGATCTGAAGGAAGGAAAGTCCCATTTCTCTGAAGAACAAGATAAGAAAAGGGTCGAAAAAGCGAAGATTCTTAAGGAACCCGTAAGCTGCGAATCTATAGAACTGCCCGTCCCGTTTTATTTCCATTTGAAACCCCTCCCGAAGAGTTCAATAGAGAAATTATACTCTAAGAAAACTCTCCGGGTCCGGTGATTTCACTTTATCAGGAAAATTCTTAAGATTTGAGGGATCAGTATCATTGCGCTCATGACCCACTCCCACTTCTTTGCACTCTTGTACGCGTTATAAATAAGCACAGAAGATAAATAGACTGCTATCGCAATATACAAGTAGGTCAAGTTACTGACATCTCCTTTCTCTTGTCTACTAAGAGAAGAGCAACAGAAACGACTACAAGTCCAGCAATGAAGAGGGGATAGAAGAGCCAGCTGTTGGCGAACCTACCTATTTCGTTTGAGAATATTATGGTTAATGTGGCGAAAATCATTGTAATGAAAAAGGCAGGCATTGAACTGAGCCAGATTTTGAAGTAATTCTTCTCTCCGACGACATGGGCCGCAAATATCCCGGCAAGCGCAGTTGGGGGTACCATGTCACCGAGCCCCGCGAGGAGGGAGAGCGCCGAACAGACAACGATGTCGTTATTCCCGAGAAATGCAAGCAAGAACGGAACTCCCAGCACTGAGGCAGAACCATAGGAAGACACTGCACCGAAAGCAGGGATGCCAAGTGCAATACCAACCAAGAGCGCGCCTTGAGGAAGACCGTTGAGAAATCCCACAATTAAACCCCTCACGCCGTTCAGAGTCATAATCTGAATAAACATCCCGACTCCAATGAGAATCGAGAGTATACCAAGAGAGTTCTGAACCGCTGAAAGTGAGATCTTGAAAAGATTTCCCCTTGCTCCAGTCAATGATGCAACAATTGCCGATATCATGAAGATCAAGGGAAGACCAAGCGAAAAGCCCCAACTCACGTTTTCAAGCACCATGAGTATCACCATTATTATTAACGGAAGATACACCGCAAAGCCCTTTATTGGCTCCCTTTCTCTTGTTCTCACGAACTCCTGGAGATCGACCGGTTTAACCTGTCTAACTCCAATAATCAGAGAAGTGACAATTGCCAGCGGAAATGTCATCAGCAGAAGAGGGTTAGTGAAACCGATATATGGCATGTCGACACCCTGACCGATTATCATTGCGGGTAGATTTATTGGCGGGGCGATCATTCCATATATACCGCTCATTGCGATTATCGATCCCGCTCTCCTTTTGCTAAGCCCCAGGGTCTTCAGAACCGGGAAGGCGATAGCACCCGTTGTAAGAACCGTAGCCGTTGATGATCCAGTAATCATACCGGCTATCATTATGAAGAAAGTCATTAGCACGAGAAGAAAAGTCGGTTTCTTGTGAAAGGCAATCGTCATGTTGCCTGCAATCGTGTCCAGAAGACCCGATACCTTGATTGATTCCATAAAAATCATTGCTGAACCAATCACAAGTATCGTGTCGATGTAACCGAATCCTCCTTCAACGAGATGCCTCAGAGGGAAGAACTCGCCGAAAGCAATTGAACCCGCAAGGGCTGAAAACATCAATGAAACTGATATTGGGATT
Source organism: Mesotoga prima MesG1.Ag.4.2 (assembly GCF_000147715.2). Taxonomy (NCBI): domain Bacteria; kingdom Thermotogati; phylum Thermotogota; class Thermotogae; order Kosmotogales; family Kosmotogaceae; genus Mesotoga; species Mesotoga prima. The sequence continues at coordinate 1,689,680 of NC_017934.1, forward strand.
TTTATTATTGCCAGACCTACGAAAGTTGCAAGCATTACCAAAAAATACCAGACTTCAGGTGTATAAATGGCTGTCACCCCCGGTCATTCAGTTCAAAAATGAGAATATTCCGTTCTGCATTACTTCTTCATAGGTAGGTAAGTTTTCGACCTCAACCGTCTCGCCAATCATCATTTCATATGCACTGAACAAGGATCTGATTATCTGAAGCTGAAGACCGGCCCTGTGAGTCAATGGGTAATCGGGATCATCAATAACATCGTACTTGTCTCTCCAGTTATCCTGCCCGGGATTTGGAGTCTCTGAAAGGAATGAAAGCGAACCTGTTGCGTCACGGATCTCAAGGTGACTTAGGCCTCTAAAGGCTCTGTTCGATTCTTCGAGTTTCATAGATACTCCATAATAAGCCTCGATTTCCATGATCGCCACTGCACCTATTTCCAGAGCATCGGGATGACAGACCAGCGTATAGGCCAAACTGCTACCGGATCGTTCATTCCCCTCGCTGTCTATATAACTGTCAGGTGTCCCGCTTTCATGCATATCTAGATTGAAGTCTACATTCTCAGTGTCTATCAGCTGGATAATTGCGTAAGCAAGCTGCTGCGTGGGATTGCCATCTGCTACTCCCGGATACTGCCTGTTCAGATTTCTCGCCTCTGCTCCATCTTCAAGAGTGAAATCGGATTGTGCATGCTTGAAGATTTCTGGATCGGGTATTCCCTGATCCAGAGGATCAGTTCTTCTATCTCCGTACACAAGAAATCGAGGACCGGATTTACCTTCTATGGCTATGTCTCAACTTTGACAGCAAAAGAGAATAAATGGTGGGAATAAGTTCTGAAAGGTGCATAAGTTCGTAGTAGATATTTGAATCGTTTTTGAAATGCGGTGCCATGTGTATTTGCTTGTCATTTTGTTAGTACTTGACTTGTATTTAGTTATAGTGATATAATATAGGTGCCATGTTTCTTAGACTGAAGCACTTCAAAAACAAGGACGGTTCCACCAGGAGTTACCTGCAGCTCGTAGAGAATATACGAGTGGGGAATAAGACTAGACAGAAAGTTCTGGTTAATCTGGGGAGAGTAGATGATCTTCAGAACAGTGGCCAGATAGATAGGCTTATTGAAAGCCTGAGGAACTTCTCGACGAAAGAATGGATTAGGAAAGAAGCCCTTAATGTGAATCAAACCTATCTGTGGGGACCTGTAATTATCTTCGAGCAGTTATGGAAGGAACTGGGTATCGAAAGAGTATTGAAGAGACTTCTGGGAGATACGGATGCAGTTAGCGATTACGTTGAGGCTATATTCGCTATGGTACTTAACAGACTTGTCGAACCGAGATCGAAGAGGGGAGTAGACAGGTGGGTAAGCAAGGTTTACAGACCTGAGTTCGAACAGTTGAGTCTTCAGCATTACTACCGTGGACTGGATTATCTCGAGAAGTTCAAGGAAGAAGTGGAGGAAGAGCTATTCAGTAATGTGAAGACTCTCTTCAACTTGAATCTCGATCTAGTCTTCTGGGACACAACGAGTACGTACTTCCAGGGAGAAGGACCCGAACTTTCAATGTATGGTCGTTCTAAGGATCACAGGTCTGATTGCAAGCAAGTGATGATAGGGGTACTAATGACGAAGGATGGTTTCCCCGTTGCTCACCAAATCTTTCCCGGAAACACAGCAGACATAGATACTTTCAGGATAGCTCTTGAGGATATACGAAGGAGATTCAACATAGACAGGGTTATAGTGGTAGCCGATAGAGGAATGATAAGCAACGGACTCATTGAGGAGATAGATAAGACCGGGCTTTCATACATATTCGGAGTGAAGATGAGAAGAAGCAAGAGAGTTGAAGCGGTATTGAATCAGCCCGGTGATTACGAAGAAGTGGAAGAGAATCTGAAGGTAAAGGAAGTTCTGCATGAGGGGGAGAGATACGTAATCTGTTTCAATCCATTTCAGGCAGAAAGAGACAGAATCAAGAGAGAAGAGATAGTGAAGAACCTTACGAAGAAACTTAAACAGGGGCCAAAGAGTCTTGTTGGAAACAGAGGATACAGAAGATATCTGAGTATGCAGAAAACAGATGTGAAGATAGACCAGGAAAAGATGGCCTCGGAAATGGTTCTGTCTCTTTTTTGTGTAAACCCCTTTTTTGTAATGGGTTTAAGAATCAGCTTATGTACTTAGCTAATCTTTCATACTTTATCACAAGTTGAGTAAGGATCCTGGACCAATCAAGAGTTCTTACTGTCCATTTCTTTGTTATGTTCATTATTGCTAGATAAGCCATCTTTAAGAGAGAATTGTCTGTTGGAAAGACTCCTTTGTTCTTCGTCACCTTCCTGAGTTGTCTATTAACTGATTCAATGGGATTAGTTGTATAAACCAATCTTCTCAGTTCCTCTGGATATTGAAAGAAGGTTGAGAGAGTTTCCCAGTTATCTTTCCAGCTTTTTATTGACAAGTGGTATTTGTCGCCCCACTTCTCTTCTAGTGCAAGCAATGCATTCCATCCTGCCTCTCTTGTAGGTGCCTGATAAATTGTCTTGAGATCGCGTGCTAGAGGTCTACGATCCCTCCAGGTAACATATCTCATGGTGTTTCTTATCTGGTGAACTATGCACTTCTGAACCTCTGAGAATGGATATACAGCCTCTATGGCTTCTTCCATTCCGCTTAATGCATCTATTGAGAAGATTGCCACGTCTTCAACCCCGCGATTCTTCAATTCGTTGAGAATGCTTAGCCAGTAGCTTGCTCCTTCTGTTTCACTTATCCACATGCCTAGAATGTCTTTGTGGCCATTTAGGGATACTCCTAAGGCTATATAGAGTGCTTTCTTCCTTACCTGGTTGCTTTCAACGACCCTGAAGAATACGGCATCCATGTAGACTATCGCATACGCAGATTCTAATGGTCTGTTTCTCCATTCGGAGACCAGTGGCAGTATCTTGTCCGTTATCCTGCTTACGCTCTCTGCAGACAATCTGGAACCGTAGATATCCTCTATATGACTCTGAATATCTCTTACTGTCATTCCCCTTGCATACATGGAGATTATCTGATCCTCTATACCAGAAATGTCCCTCTGGTGTTTCTTCACAACAACCGGTTCAAATTCACCTTTTCTGTCTCTTGGTATCTCAAGTTCTATTTCTCCGTAATCGCTCCTAACTGTCTTCTTGCTATGTCCATTCCTGGAATTGTCAGTCTCTTTGTTCTTGTAGTCATGCTTCGAATATCCAAGCTCATCTTCCAGTTCTCCTTCAAGCATTTCTTTGATTACGTCACCAAACAATTCCTTCATTGCCTCTTGAACATCTCCGACATCTTCAAATCCATTCTTCTCGATTAACGACTTGATCTTTTCTCTGTCAAATTTCATCTTCTTTTCCCTCCAATCTTCTCTTCCATTCTAGAGGGTTTACACAATCTTCTTTACATACTCTCGGAAATCAAATACGATGGCAAATACGTTCTAAGAACGAACGCAAAACTAACCAATAGAGAGGTTGCTCAATCATACAAGTTACTGTGGAAAGTAGAGAGGGCCTTCAGGGAACTGAAGAGCGGACTCGATCTTCGCCCCATATACCATTACACAGACACGAGGGTGAAGGGACACATAATGATCTGTTTCCTTGCACTAGTAATGGAGACTGCCTTATGCAGAAAGCTGAAAGAGATTGGGAGTACTTTCTCTTACGCAGAAATACTTGAAGACTTGAAAGAGATAAGGGCAGTTGAGCTAACGATAGAAAACAAACGCTTTCTTGCAAGGACTGAAATGATGGGCAATGCTTACGACGCTTTCAAAGCACTCAAGATAAGACCGCCGGATCTGCTCAAAGAGATTGCATAATAGACCACTGTGGTGGTACGTCTGTTTTTCTTTTCATTTTTTCCCTTGTTTAGCTGTTTTCAGATTTCTTGCTGTCAAAGTTGAGTTTGTGCACTTAATGGAAAAAAGGAGTCACGAAAAAGTCATGACTCCAAGAAGCAATCTTAATGAGTTCAAGAAAGACTGTTTTCAGCTATCAGTTCTAGCAGTAGTCATTACAAAAGAACAAGATTATTGAATTTCCAGTAGAAAAAAGGCAGAAGTAGTAACGTGATTCTTCTGCAGGCTTTAGGGAGTTTAGTCAATGAATCTTTTTCAGAGCCTTACCAAAAATCATTCAAAGAACTATTGTTCTTTGAATGATTTCCCTGCTAGTCAGCATAAGGCAGCCTATCTTCAGATGGCAGAAGTGATTCGAACCTTTTGTGGGGTTCTGCCTGGTACCAGAAAGCAACAGACGAATAATCGTCAAAACGGTTGTTGTTGTGACCCTTTTCTATGGTTACTTTCAACGACTTACTGAAATAGATCGGATCCTCTATATGGAATCTGTACATACTCATGTATCCTTTCCAGTTGTTGTTTCCGGGAAGTATCAGCCCAAAGTACTCCGAGGCATAACTTTGAGAAGGACACCAGGCCATACTGAAGTAATCCTCGGTGCCCGTACCGTGGAGAGAAGGCGGCCATGAATCGCCATCGATGAAAATCATGTCGTCGCCTTCTCCGTACCAATCCCACTGATCTGTCTCACGCATGTTATGGACATAGAAGAAGCAACCAACATAATGACCTTTGCCTTGAGCATCAAGAATGACGTAGTTGTCCCTGCCGGTCTTGTTCTGGCCTTGAAACTCGAAAATGTTGTTCGCTACGAACGGCTCCAGAGCAAAGTCTTTAAGATTATTGGGAGCAAGTGACTTCACTAGATTACTTTCATCTCTCGAAACGCCCTGCTCTCTTCGCCATTGCGCATGGAAGTAAGCTATGTTCTCCGGTAATTCTGGCCAGAGCTCGTAATCAATATAGTAGTAGGCAACAAGATCTTGGGAAGAATTCTCGTTAGCGATTTCTATTCGTGCCTTTTTTCTAAATGGCATAGGAAAGAAGCAGTTAAAGCCTCGACCATCTTCAGGTGACATTTGTATGGGCAGAGAAGAGAAGTTGACTGTTTTCCCATGTCCGGCACCAAAGAAATCCCCTATTGGACTCTCAACACTTGGTGCACTTTCGTCATCCCAGAAGATCCGCAATATACCCTTGCGCAAAAAGTGCTTCTCGGTAGATCTGAATGTCATCCATATATGGCTAACAACTCCCGGTCCTTCAATTTCACCCAGAACTAATGTCTCTCCTGCTGCTATTGCTTTCCAGTCTTTATTACCACCGCTTTCATCGTAAGATGATATTCTTCCTCTTCTAGCATTTTTTAGTGTCATCAGGTTTCTAAGAGTTCCACTGGAAAAGTCCATTCTAAACCTCCTGTTTGATTAATCTGACTTTCATTAGATAAACATTGTATGGCGTCCATAATGACATAGTGAAATAAATGTACTCTCCGTCATTTTCAACGAACAGAGGATTCAAAAAAGCCCCGTACAAGCCTGAATACTCCCTTGAAGAAACAAGCTGATGTGGTTTACTCCATGGGCCCCATGGATTGGGAGATTCTCTTATCTCAAGATCGTGACTTTGCTCGTTCAAATAAGTTATTATCCACTTTCCGAGGAAGTGATTGTACATTGCAGAACATTCGCCAACAGGAGCCTCAATAATTATCTCTGCGTCTTCTTCTTTGCTCGACCACTGAGGAATTCCGGAATTATCTAGGCCTGAGAAGTATCTGTATGCATCAATTTTCTCTATTTCTTCGCCATCCACTTTCATTAATTTGACTCCACCGAACCTTCCGCTGGGGATTCCGAAGAAGAAGAGGGTATCGCTGTTCACGTCACAACCATCAGGAATCTTTGGCCACTGGGAAGCCTTCGCAATACCTACCTGGGCAAAGTTACTCTCCGAACCCCATTTTACAGAGTCAAGTACATCCCAGGTCCTTCCGCCGTTCTTTGAAACCGCCAAGCCAGAATAGCTCGTGTTCCACCTCCCCGGTTCTCCCCAGTAGTTGACCATCATGTAGTGCAAGTAAAGTCTTGAGTTGACAGCTACTCCGTTGGTTGGAATAGCCGTAATATCTCCAGGAGTTGAATGAATCAGTTCTTTCGCAGCTCCGGAAGACTCTCCAGGTCCTCCCCAGTAGAAGGCTTCTCGAAGCTCCCGAGCTGAAAAGTTCACTGAGTTTTCAGCAATATCGGTAAAGATAACTTCATAGTCAGAGGTGCCCCACTCTTTTGCGCCAATGCCGTACCTTGCTGAGTTTAGAAAGCCCTCTTTGTCATCAAAAGTGCCGGCTTCAATCCAGTTCTCTCCATCCTGGCTGTAACTGAATACATATGTATTAGAGAATAACCTGTTTTCAATTCTCAGATATGGATAAAGAGATGCCACTTCAGCAATTTTAACGAATTTGCCTCCGATAATTCCGCTAGCTTCCATTGTCCTGTTGCCAAGATGGCCCCACATAATCCAGTTCTGCACTCCGCTGAAGAAAAGTAATCCACACAAATTCGTTGCTCCAACAGGAGCAGAGTTGCTTTCGATTCTTGTCTCTATTGACCATTCTCCAGGTAGCTGAGATTTTAGAAGTTTCGGCGCGAGATCAACACTTGACCACAAATCAGCTCCTTTTACCACATTGAGCCTGACTGTATTATCAGAAAACGCGTATGTAGAAGCTCCATCCCCTGTTATGAACCCTTCAAAAATGATGCCGTCACTCGGATCTTGGTCGGTGGTGAATGCCATAACATTCTTGCGCCAATTTGTTTTGTTGATTCCAAAAGTGTCACCAAAAACAAAGTATGTGATTTCACCATCATTGAAACTGTGACCAAGATCGGTTCCGAAGACGTCATACTTAAGAGTGTTGTTGATTGCGTTGGGGCCTGTAAGCTTTGCTACCATTTCCAGTTCTGTAACATCCTTAAGAGATGTGGCAAGGAGAAACGAAGAAATCAATACCACGCTTAATAGGAGTAAAGCTACTCTTATCATGAAATCAACCTCCTTGTTTTTCGGAAGAGAGATCATAAACTGAATCACGAATTATCAGTTCACCTTCGACGACCACTATTTGAGAGTTTGATTCGTTGTTCTTCATCTCTCTTTTCAGAAGTGCCACGGCATTCATCGCCAAAGACTCGATCGGCTGCCGGAATGCAGTAATGGGTGGAGATGTCACTTCAAGCCATTCAATATCGTCAAAGGAAACAAGCGAAAGTTCTTGTGGAATCTTTATCCGAAGAGTCTTCAGTGCCTGAAGAAAAGCCTTTGTTATGACAAGGTTTCCGGTTATGAGTGCCGTTGGTCTGTGAGAGAGGATTTCAGCAGCTTGGGACTTAACATCATTTTCTATGAATAATCCAAATCTTTCAAGGCTGAACTCTTCACTGAGACCGAAATCCTTAATCGCCTCTCTGTAGCCAGCTAATCTCTCTTCTCCCATAGACGTATTGGGAACACTCTCTACAAAAGCTATTCTTCTGTGGCCTTTACGGTACAGGTATCTAACTATCTTGTAGACCGCGCTTCTGTTGTCCACATTCACCCGACTAAGATCAAGGCCTTCAACGTTTCGATCAAAGAAGACTATAGGGATATCCATCGCTTTAACCCTCTTGTAGATCGAAATATTACCAGTTCTATCCACGGGCGCTGCAAGGATACCTGTAACATTCTTGGAAACCATTATCTCAAGATACTCACGTTCCTTCTCAAGAGACTCCCTTGTTGTAGAAAGCAGTATCTCATATCCGGAATCGTACAGAAGCTCTTCTATCTTTGTCACAAAATGGGCAAAGAATGGGTTGAATGTGTCCGGAACCAGCACGCCTATAAGATTTGTCTTCTGATGCTTGAGGCTCCTGGCAGAATAGTTGGCTATATAACCAAGTTCATCTGCCTTCTGCAATATTCTCTTCTCCAGAGCAGGACCAACTTCACCCTTCCCGTTAAGAGCTCTGGAAACAGAAGCAACCGAGACCCCGAGTTCTTCGGCAATTGATTTTATGGTAACCCTTTGCGCCAACGATTCCTCCTCCAGTCAGAGTTTCATACCGGTCATTTTTATGCTCTGCATTAACTGTTTCTGCAATATCACAAATACAATCAAAGTTGGAATGAGAGCTACCGTGCAGGCAGCTAGCTGAATAGCCCATGGATTATTATACTCTCCACCATACTGGGCTATTCCCAGCTGTACTGTCCGCATCTCCGGCGAATTAATTATCACCAGCGGCCACATAAATGAATTCCAGTTCGCCAAGAAAAAGAAGACGGCGAGTGCTGAGAGTACGGGCTTTGAAAGTGGCAGCACGATCTTGAAAAAAACCCTCACCAATCCGCTTCCGTCAATTATTGCCGCTTCTTCCAATTCTCTAGGGAATCCGAGATAGAACTGCCTCAAAAAGAAAATCCCAAAAGCGTGGGGAATAGCCGGTATTATAAGCCCTCTATAAGAGTCAATCCAGCCAAAGTTTTTTACAATTAGAAACAGCGGGATCAGGATTGCAGAAAACGGAATCATTAGAGTGCTAATGACGAGAATGAACAGTACATTTCTGCCAGGATATCTGAGTCTTGCCAGCGAATAAGCGGCCATAGAGTGAAGAAGAAGAGCGACAATAGTAACAACGGAGGCAACAAAGAAGGTGTTCAACATATATCTGGCGAAAGGCACTTGCGAGAATACTTTTGAGTAATTTGACCATACTGGGTTTTCGGGGATTAGCTTCGGCGGGAATGCGAAGATCTCGCTAGGTGACTTCAGAGAACTCACGAACATCCAATAGATTGGAAAGAGAAAGAACATCGCAAGAGCCACTAGCAAAACGTACCTCAGTATTCCCTTCACTATTCTGGTCTTCATATTTACCCCCCTCACGATCCGGTGGAGACGTTACCGCCTCTTAGTGCTCTTAGCATGAAATAAGATACTACAAGAAGAATCGCAAATAGTGTGAAAGCTTGAGCCGATGAGTAACCGAACTGGTACATTTGAAAAGCATTGTAATAGATGTAAAACGCTGCGGTTGATGTACTATAAAAAGGTCCTCCTCCTGTTAGTATGTATATCTGGTCAAAAACCTGGAAGCTCTGCAGAAAGGTCATTACAAGAACAAATGCGGTAGTGGGTTTCAGGAGTGGAAGAGTGATGTATAGGAATTTCTGAAAACCGGACGCACCATCTATTTCAGCAGCTTCATAGTATTCATTCGAAATCTCGTTGAGACCTGCGAGAAAGATCACCATATAGTATCCAACACTCATGTATAGACTAACCACAGTAATGCAGTAAAGAGCTTGAGACATAGAGCCAAGGAGTGGTTGCCTAGTTATTCCAAAGAACGACAGAAAGTAATTGACGAAACCGTACGGTTGAAACATGTATTTCCAAACGAAGGAAACCGCAACCATAGACATAGCGGTAGGCGCAAAGAAAATAGCCCTGAAAAGCCCTATTCCAGGTCCTGGCTTTTGAACAAGCATTGCCAGGAGAAGTGCAAATAAGAAGTTCATCGGAACAAAGAAGACCGAGTACTTAAGAGTAACAAAGATACTGTTTCGCCACTGTGGGTCTTGAAACATTGTCCTGTAATTGTCTAGGCCGACAAAGAGCATATCACTTAAGCCATTCCAGGAAAAGAAACTTATTACAAGAGCCACAATTGCGGGGACCATTGCGAAAATAATCAGTCCAGTTATGTCTGGAGCAATAAAAGAGTATCCAACCAGTCTTTCCCGAGTTTTTCTATTCACGGCAATCCTCCCGAAAAACCAGCCCGGGACTGAATCCCGGGCTAAGGAAATTCACTTACTTTCCGGGAACTCCACCTGTGTATCTACTAAGATAAGCATTGATAGCTGCAGAAGCCCCTTTTGCAGCAGCCTTGGGATCCATACCTGCGAACATGACTGCTTGTATAGCATCAGACACAGCCTTAACCATTTCCGGAGTGAATGTGGGCTCCGACTTAGACGTCTTTAGAATCTCAAGGAATACATCATTTGGCGGAGTATTGTAGAACTCATTTCCTGCTTCGAGAACGGAGTATCTGGGTGAGAACTTACTATTGGTCACTGTGCACCAATCAAGCGGGAAATCTATCTGCTCTGCTACGAGCCATCTGGCAAACTCGGCAGCTATGTCTGTGTTCTTTCCTTTGGCATTCAGCATCATCTTCCAACCGCCATAAACACTGATGCTTTCTCCTCCCTTTTCATAAGGGGGGATTGGAAATACTCCAAAATCGAATTCAGGAAACTGAGTTTGTAACTGCTTGACGCCCCAGAATCCACAAACAATCATGTCTGCAAGACCGTTTCCGAACATACCAATATCATTCGCTCCTGCTGGAAGCGATGAAGGAGCTAAACCTTCTTTGACAAACGATCCCCAAAGATCAAGAGCAGCTATCGCTCCCTCTGATTCGAAAGCAGATTTCTCCCAGTTTTCGTCTACGACGTCTCCACCCGCGGTCCACAGGAACGGATACCATGTGAAGTTTTGGTAGTAACCAGGCGCAACTTCAACGATTATTCCGTATCGGTCGGCAGTTTTCAATTTTGCTGCCGCTTCCTTCAACTCGGCCCAGTCTTGAGGCTGACTGATTCCCTTTTCTTCGAAAGCAGCCTTGTTGTAGAATATTGCTACTGGTTCCATTTCAAGCGGAAGAGCGTATATTTCTCCTCCAACAGTTACAGCTTCAATCGTCTCGGGTAAGAAGTCTGCAATAATATCTTCGGTCAAGTATTTACTGAGCGGCAGAGCAATCCCAGTATTAACGTATCTCAGGAAATCACCGGGACTTATGAAGAAAACATCAGGCCCTTCGCCAGTCGCAAAGGCAGTTGTAAGTTTAGTCCCAGTATAGTCTCCCCAGGGGAAAGTCTCAAATACCACTTTCTTGTCCGGATTTTCTTCATTCCAAAGATCAACGAACCTCTGAATTGTCGGATCTGCGTATGTGTCGGTGAACTTCCAGAACGTGATCTCGGCAGACAACGCTGTAACAACAAGAAAGGCAGAAACAAGAAACAGTAACAAGAGCTTTTTCACTTTTACCCCTCCTTTTCGGTTCGGAAATATTCTTAGTAAACGTTTGGGGATTTAGTGCCAATAAATAGTCGCTAATGCTTTCTAGATAGTACGTAAACGTTTACGAAATTATTATAACAGAAAGCCACTGATTCTACGAACTCCGATTACAGCCGACTATTCACAGATTAGACGAATTACAACCAACCTGGGCATTTATTTGACCTACTGCTTCCTTAAACGACACTAATCGACTGAGAGAAAGAAGTTACGCAAAGTCGGCTGAAGAAAACTCAAAATCTCACATTCCGGGAACTGAAGAGCAGACTCGATCTTCGCCCCATATACCATTACACAGACACGAGGGTAAAGGGACACATAATGATCTGTTTCCTTGCGCTTGTAATGGAGACTGCCTTATGCAGAAAGCTGAAAGAGATTGGAAGTACTTTCTCTTACGCAGAAATACTTGAAGACTTGACAGAGATAAGAGCAGTTGAGATAACGGTAGAAAACAAACGCTTTCTTGCAAGGACTGAAATGATGGGCAATGCTTACGACGCTTTCAAAGCACTCAAGATAAGACCGCCGGATCTACTCAAAGAGATTGCATAATAGACCACTGTGGTGGTACGTCTGTTTTCCTTTTCATTTGTCCCCTTGTTTAGCTGTTTTCAGATTTCTTGCTGTCAAAGTTGAGTATGAGCTCGAGAGTCTCTCTTGTAGTTGCGACTCTGATTAATACTCTAACTCGCTCTTTAAAGAAGTCTTTGTCGCCTGTGACAAACACATCTGGTCTAGCCTTAATGGCGGAAGCAAGAATCGGAGCATCATGATCATCTCTGATTAGATCAATACATCGCTCCACTTAGCTTTTGTCTGGAAAGGGCAGTATTTCTGCATCAAGTGATTGGAGAACATCCTCGTAATCTTGGATCATACTTGGGAACTTCCTTCTCAATACTCTCTCGACCTCTGAAGCACTGAACTTCGCAAGCAGAAGCACATGATCAGAATGGATGAGGGTACGCAACAAGAGTCTTTGTTTCCATTCCGTCGAAAACAATGCCCGAGAGGAATGTGTTCGAATCAATCATCACTCTCATCGTAAATCTCTTTAAAGAGTTTCTTTCTGACCTTTTCGAGCTCGTTTTCTAATTCTTCCTTTGTATAGCCTCTCGCCTCCGCCTCTTTCTGAAACTCCTTTACTATCATGTCGAAAGGCGACACCAGCTGATAGATTATCTTATCTCCTTCCACAGAGACCTTAAACCTGCTGTCGGGAGTGATCTTAAGTTTATCTCTCGCTTCCTTTGGTATTGTTATCTGTCCTCTCTCAGTTGGTCTGAGTAATCTGGTCGACATACCATCACCTCCAGCAAGTAATATGATATCATGAATTCATATTTCTTATGAATGATGTTTTTTCATCAACTATACTGCTGAAGCGATCAGTTATAAGATCTACGAAGTTTTTTTAAAAGCAATTTTGTTCAATAGGAACGGCTTCTCGTTCATGCGCAGAGAGGCCTTTTTCAAGACGAGGCGAGAAAGAGCAATGTAGAGACGTTCGCTGTGCTCACGAGAAGGCGAGAAATAGAAAAGCCAGTCTGCTGGCGCAGGCCAGTCAGGCTCCGCTTGGCCAGAAAACGTTGCACGCTGAAGCTGATGAAACCACGTTATCAGTGAACAGTCCTCCGTTCCCCGCCGAGACTGCAAAACAAGTTCGGGATGACAATGTTAGGCGATCACGAAAACATCACATCACGTCATCTGAACTTGATTCAGAATCTCGATGATCAAAGAGCTGCTGCACGCTAAAATCAAGAGCCCGCTGAACGCCGGGAAGAGCCGTCCTTCGCTGACCGTCCAAGAGCATGAACCCGTCCTTCGGAAAGACTGGTTCTTCGTTCCGACGCTGCGCGTCCAGGTTGTTCGTTCTTGGAACAGATCCCGGATCAAGTCCGGGATGACCCTGAACAGAGGCATTTCAGGGCAGGCTCAGTGGGATGACAACTGACCGTTATTCCGAAAACGCCTAATTCCGTCATTCCGACAAAGCTACTGGTCGGAATCTCTATAGTATTGCTTCATGGCTCTCCTCGGCGAACGGAGAACCGCTCAACGGTTAACCAGGTTCTCTTGCTCTTACGAACCTGCTACCTGCTACCCCCAACCACGGTCTTACAACTGGTGAGTAGCCCAGGGGGATTTCACCCCCAGGCTCTCTCAGAACCGGACTTGAATCTCTCGATTCATCCGGCTCCCATTATCCAGCCGTATAGAATATCCCCATTGTCCAGTGTACAAATAGACGAGGCTCCCTGCGAGCAAGAGTTTCTAGCCATTTACCCGCTTTTGTACGACCTCTCCTTTTCTTGTACTTGTTTCTTACCCACTGAACTAAGGCTTTGTTTAGCCGACTCAGTACTGTATACATCTCAAATCTGCGAAAGTGTCCATAGTAGTTTATCCAACCTCTTATTACCGGGTTGATTCTTTCTGAGAGTTCTTCAATACTCAGGTATGACTTGGTTTGAAGTCTCATTCTCCGGATCTTCTGTCTCATCGCCTTCTTTGCCTGTTCACTCACTGCAGGGGTGAAGCTGTAGAAGATCCTCCCGTTTCTGGCTTTGCAGCTACGGACTCTGAAGGTGTATCCTAGAAAGTCAAAGCTTGTATTTGGATACTCGTCCTTCCTTTTATCGTCTTTGCAGTAGACAATACGGGTCTTCTCTGGATGAAGCTCTAGTTTGCATTCTTCCAGTCTTTCTTTGAGACTTTCAAGAAGAAGCCTGGCTTCCTCCAGAGTTCTACAGTGTATCACTCCATCATCTGCGTATCTGGCAAAGGGCTTATCCGGATGAGTTCTCTCCATCCACTTGTCGAAGGCGTAATGCATGAAGAGGTTAGCCAGTACAGGGCTTATTACTCCTCCCTGTGGCGTTCCCTTGCTCCTCTCTTCGACTCTTCCATTCGCTTGCATAAAGGGTGCTTTCAGCCATCTCTCTATGTAGAGTATTAGCCATGGAATCTTCACATGTTTCTTGACTGCCCTCATTAGTAGTTCATGGTCTATGTTGTCGAACAGTCCTTTAATGTCGAATTCCAGTACCCAGTCATACTGCCAGCATCTCTGCCTCGTTACTTCAAGGGCATCTATCGCTGACTTTCCCTCCCTGTATCCGTAGGAGTCCTTATGGAAGTATGGATCTACCAGGGGATTTAGATAGATTTTGGCTACCATCTGGGCTACTCTGTCCCCCACTGTGGGGATTCCCAGTACTCTCTTGCCTCCACTCTTCTTTTCTATCTCTATCGCTTTTACTGGAGGTGGAAAGTAACTGCCCGAGGACATTCGATTCCAAATCTTGTAGAGATTGTTGTCAAGATCGGCTTCGAACTCTTTCAGGCTTACCTCGTCTATTCCTTCTGCCCCTCTGTTCTCTTTCACTTTCTTGAATGCTTCCAGTACTACTTTCTTGGGGATTTCATACGACCTCATTTTGTCTGTTAGCACTTCCCTTCCCTCTGTTCACAGTTCCTCCCTTTCGGTTGTCTGCACAGAGTTGGTTGACTAACCTACAAAACTGGATAACACAGTCCCTTCGCTCCACTCCCATTACAGGAGCTTCATCACTACTACGGACTGTTCCGCCCCTGAATCTGGCATCGGTACTTTCACCCTCGTGGGTTCTTCCACTTGCGGCTTTTCCCTTAACATCCAGATCCAGGTTCCCAAGTTCCTAATCGAAGCCTGTACCAGGGTCACGCCACCTATATGCCGGTCACCATCTGGACAGTAAGCAGGTATCCTCCAGACTTACCCCGGGATAGTTGTCCCCCCCGGTTTAGATGACACTAGTAGTTGTTACGACACGTTCACGGTGGTTCACTTGTATTCGTCTCCTCTGGTACTCACCTGACGGGATCACTGTCCCGCCTTTTCCCGTAACGTTCACTACCATGGCTCTTTACCACAGCAGCTTACGGTGGTTTGAAGCCTCCACCTGCATGGCGGCTTCGAGGGGCCCTCCCTCATCTTCAATTAAGCATGGCTTGAAGTTTCCTTCTTCGCCTTCTTGGCACACCACAGCTTGCAACTTGGAACTGATCTTTCGCTCTTTCCGCCAAAAGACGAAGTACCCTTTCTGATTTCGCAAAACTCTTTTTAATCCTCAATAAGTCTATTTGCTGGGCAGTCCCGCCTCAGCTTCTTTCGTAAGACTTCTCTGAAGTATAATCGGACGTGTGCTTCTAAGAAGCAGAAGGTTACCACTCAATCTCCCACCGATCTTCTGTTCAAAAGCCGGCACAAGGGAGGAACCCACCGTGCTTTGCAGGAAACATATTGCGCTTCTAATTATTACTCTCTCGTTTCTTTCGCTTTTGCTCTCCAGTGAAAATGAGTTCACAACCGATTGCGACGAAGCAAGGGAAATCGCTAAGCAAGCTTACATCTTTGCTTATCCGATGCTTGAGGATTTCAAGACGATGACCATCCAGGCGATCGGACCCGGGCTTTTCAACAAGTTCTATAACAGCAGGAAACTTCGCGGCCCCGATTACAAAGAAGTCGTCCGGCCAAATAACGACAACATCTATTCTGCGCTCTGGCTTGATCTGAGATCGGAGCCTGTTGTGGTGAGCGTACCGGCAGTCGAGGACCGTTATTACTCCTTCCAGATGATCGACATGTATACTCATAACTTCGCTTATGTTGGCACGAGAGCCACCGGAACTGGCGCGCGAACCTTCGTGATATCCGGTGCTTTTTGGCAGGGTAGCGTTCCTACCGGGGTAGATGACGTCTTTCGCAGCGAGGGTAACTTTGTCCTCTGTCTAGTTCGGATCGCGGTTGACATGGAAGTCGAAGGCGATCTTGATAAGGTTCTCGAAATCCAGAAGGGACATGAGATTCAACCCCTCAGTTCATATCTTGGAGAAGAGGCTCCGCCGGCCGCAGATCCCACTATCTTCCCGACCTATGACACGACGAAGGCAGAATCCGTGGAATTCATCTCGTATTTCAATTTCCTTCTGGGTCAGCTTGAAGTACATCCGAGCGAGAAGGAGCTGATAGAACAGTTCGGAAAGATAGGCATCGGTCCAAACCTCCCATTTGATTTCAATTCAATGCCGCTGGGCATAAGAGAGGCTGTGGAGGAAGGAATCAAGGGAGCTCTGGAGACAATCAGGAACCCGGGAGAAATGGTTGGAATCTCGAAGAATGGCTGGAATCTGACAAAGCGGATCTTTGGGAGTCGCGAAGAAATGCAGGGAAAGTATGAAGTGCGAGCCGCCGCGGCTTATCTTGGCTTGTACGGGAACAGCCTTGAAGAGGCATATTGCCCGAACGGACTAGTGGATGGAGACGGGGATGTGTACGATGGATCGAAATTCAAATACGTTCTCTCGTTCGATAGTGATGAGCTTCCTCCTGTTGAGCCAAAGGGATTCTGGTCTATCACTATGTACGGCGAAGATCAGTTCCTTGTAGCCAATGAGATAAATCGCTATTCGATAGGCGATCGAACCAACATGAAATATGGAGAAGACGGCTCGCTTGTGATCTACATTCAGCACGAATCGCCAGGCGCCGATAAAGAATCAAATTGGCTACCCGCACCAGATGGAATCTTTTCGATCAGCATGAGAATCTACCTTCCATCAGAGGTAGCGCTGAATCCTTTATACTGCCCGCCTCCGGTAATGAAGTCTGGAATGGCAAACTAACCTGCAATCTTTGAAACGGATTCTAGTGTAATCCTGTAAGCTGAATTCGGATTAAGAAGGTCCAAGAAATCCGGTACCCAAAAGTGCAATTCAGGGGCGTCGCTCATCAGCGTGATTATTCACAACTTTTATGCAGTGAAGACAAATGGCATTTGATTGGGAATAGTCTCCATTAGGAGACTTCTATTCATCTCTCAGACAAACCCTCCAGCGTTTCATGGCAGTAAAAAGAAGATCGACGTGGACACATAATGTTATTCTGCAGATGAGCTCGCACTCAAGGCTGAAGCGACTCCGCCCTTTTTCGACAGTTGGCCAAAAAAACTAGTGGCGCGCTCACAATCTCTACAAACTCCATTACCCTTTCAGGAAAATGAGCTCATGCGGTTTGACTATCTATATGATGTCGAACTCGCGAAAATAAATGAGCTCTCCCGCTTTTCAGAAAACCCTTGTTCCGTCATATCATAGAGCCTGCCCCAAAGTGATTCTGTTTGGGGTCTCTTGTTCAGGTCTCCTGTTTGATGCTTTTCTTCAGTCATCCCGTAGTGCTTCTGAACGGGATCTTGTCCTACATTATTGCTCTTCCATACATGATCAATGTAGCTAAGAAAAAATTAGCGTCCCAATTTTCTCCTGAACAACATGGATTTATGGGCAAAGTACGCTGATTCAGATCTTCTCAAACGAAATCACAAAGAGAATCCAGAATGACAGTTTCGCGGAAAAAAAGATCATTGCTCACATTTTCGAGATGTGAGCAATGAGCCCTTCAAGACGTGCGATGAATGAACTTCTTTGACGACCCAGAATTGTTTATTTGCGCTTCTGGGGAATCAGTACAAAGGTATATCTACAACAACGTACTTTTTCCATAGCTGCAATGTATTAGAATTCCCCAGAATATAGAGCTCGTCTTCGCCGTTCATGAGCAACGGCTGCCAGTTCAGCAGTGACTGGGCCGACATGTTTTCCTTGAACATAGGTCCGGTTAAGTTCCTAGGGTTATCGTAAACGACATAGATTACCCAGGGCATGGCGCCCGCCGCATAGGTGAAATTGCCGGCAAAGTTCACATTTAATGGAGAACATTGATCGGCTTGATTTGGATCGAATTCAATGGTCTTAAATAGATTCAGATCGGCCTTGTCACTCGTGTCGACAAAGAAAACATCATGATAGGCGGTAGAAACGCAGAGGATATCATCCCGTACAATCATGTTTGGAAAATCGCTAATAGTGCTGCCGAAGTTGATTGTGTCAAGTATCTCCAGGGTCTTCAGGTCAACACTCAACAACTTGTTTCCATTGCTGAAAAGAAAGTAGGCGTAATCTCCATCTGAAGTCATGGCTACTGATTGGGAACTGTATCCCGATGATCCCGTAAGCTGCACTGTCTTGTGATGAGCTAGTGTTGCCTTGTCTCTGATATTCAAATAGAAACCGTCCCTGTCTCCTCCCAGAATGAATATCCATTGACTGTTGGCCGCCATCTGAAGACAACCGTGTTCCAGGGTGAAATCGCTGTATGTCCAGTCCTCTTCGCTGGCATCCACTTCCGATTTATACAGCCTGTAATTGTTGTTCTGCAGATGATAGAGAAGGTACAGATTTGTGTCGTCAACCGCAGTCGCTCGGTATGAAAGACTTATCTGAGAGTACTTGTGTCTGTCTTGAAGCGTCATTGAATCAACTGAGTAGATTTCTATGTTTGGATCCTCAGTCGGCGCTTGCACCCAACCGCCATCGGTTACAACTATTCGGTCTCCAACGAGAAACATGCTAGATATATCAGGCCATGCGAACCAGTCATCCACCGTATTGATTGTCGGGAAAGTCGTAGATGTTGCAAGTTCGCTTATGGGATTGAAGGTATTGAATAAATCGAGCTCATCTCTGAGATTATTCAACCAATCGTTGAAGCAGCTGGCTGCCATCCCTACGTTTGCCGGATCTTCGGCATGATAGACCTCTACCATTAGATTAATTGCCTTCAACTGCAGAGCGAAGTAATAAGAAAACTGACTGGAAATCATGGCTACGTATTCGGAAATGTCTGAAGCGTCCTTGAAGGCGATTCTCGACCACAGGGAGAAGAGGCTCTCAGCCCCGGCCCTTCCTTCAAGCACATCCCGGATAGTCATGAAAGAGTTCGGTATTTCGTCTTTAATTTGACGGCTAAGCAGCTCTATGTCTGATTCATACTTTTTATCGGGGTCGAGAGCCGCATAATAAACGATATTCTGATACTTGGCCTCTATAGTTCCCACTTCATCCGCTATCACGGTCACTGCAGTGTTATATGTTGATTTGTCGACAGCACTTATTATTTCGTTCACCGCTTCTTTGAGTTCTTCTTCGATCTGGTCCAGTTCCGTCTTTATGTCCTTAAGCATCTCAAGCTGCAACTCAAGCAGCTTCTCGATATCCGCTTCTGGATTGTCTCCGTTTCCTCCCCCTATCATGTCAAAGACCCAGCCCGTGGCGTAGTCGATCGCTGAGCTTTCAAGGTTTTCGTTCAGCTCTCCAATAAGGCTTTCGAAGATGGAGGCTTCAGGGTCCTCTTCATAGTCTCCAAAATCGTGTGGCCCGCCTCCAACTGAAAGATCATCGACCAGAAAATCGATGAAAGAGTCAAAGCCTCCGTGAGCAAGCGCGCTGTTCATGAAGTTGGTAATCGAAAACTTTCCGCGGTTCATTGCGATAGTGTAATCAGAATGGCCAGGATCGATCGACAGGAAGATCAACACCTCTCCTCTTACGTCGTTCAAGGACTTTTCGGGATGCTTTAGATGGTATTTGTGAATCAAGGTCGAAATTGGCCCTATGTAGATTATCTCGTCCGGCCCGAGATCCGATACTTCGTAGTAATAATCTAGTTCCATCTCGCCAAAGGTAATGCTGGCTTCAATTAGGAAGCTTTTAGGAAGGAGAACATCTGATTTGTAGAAGAAGCCTCCAAGTCTATAAACACTTTCTTCGCCGATGAGAGTATCAGAGGTGGATAACAGCCTGACAAAGCCATCATGCTCACCGTCTGTCATTACAACACCTTTCAGATCTGTGGTGTCGACGGGTGGCACTGGTTTCACACAACTAGATAGAGAGATAATGATCGTAAGAACAATGGACACAACATACATGAATCTTTTCATTTGTGGCCTCCTAGTTTTCTTAGAGATTAGCAACTTCTATTGACGTGAGAAAATGCGTCTGAACGAGAAATTCTATACCAATATACTATTCTGGCTTCCCCAAACAATGCGCCAGATGGACTTGATCGGAGAGCAATCTAACAACATGAAAATCCTGCATTTTGAGTCAAACGGCTGAAAAGCAAAATGATTGATACCTCATCGAAGTCTCTTAATAATATTGTGCCACTGTTCGCAAGAGTTCTCCGTGTCTTACCGGCTTATTCCTTCCTCTTGCATAAATGTAACGCAAACGGCTCGTATCTTAAGGAAAGAGTGACAGAGAAGAACAATCATACTTTCGGAAATTCCAAAAGTTTATCTCAGTCGTCTGTCATAACTATAATCAGAGGATAAATAATAGATGTGCAGAAGAATACGGATTTGTCACGGCCGAACCCTGCCTTCAGTATCCGGTCAAATAGTGAGACTAGCCTATGAGACAACGTTGCCCGTCAGCGGTCCTGCGTACCCCGCCAAGAATACCGGTTCTTCTTTCCGACGCTACGCGTCCAGGTTGTTCGTTCTTGGTAAAGAATTCCGTCATGAAAATGAGGGCCGTTCTTGATCTTAAATCCCCGTTTGAGCGGGGGGAACCGCTTGCGATCGGGTGTGTGCTCTTTGAATAACGTTTAGAATAGATTGGCCTGTTCGCAATTGAACGACAAATTCGCTCTTAACGTTATTTGGTCTGTGATCCATATGTATGCTCCTACCAGAAACCAAGAACTAACATCGAGCAACCACTCACATCGGACTATTTCAGAGCATCGGTTTTTTCGCATACAAAGACCAACACCCTCCGCCACTACGTGGTCCTCCTCCCTCAAGGGAGGACTTAATATCAGGATCATTAGGAGCCAAATACAAATTCGCGCAAGAACCATCGTATTAGTGGAATTTAACTCCCTGACTCATGTGTAATGATGAGTTCTCGAGATGGATTGTAGAGCTCTTCAAGGTTTTTCAAGATCCCAGAACTTTACTTGCTCTCTTCGCTTTTCCCTTCTCTCTACTCTCTGAATAATGGTTTGGCAAGAACGGTTATTCCGAAAACACCCAATTCCGTCATTCCGGCAAAGCTCCTGGTCGGAGTCTCGATGCTATTGCTTCATGGTTCTCCCCGATGGACAGAAAACCGTTTAACTGAGGACCACTTTCTTTTGCTCTTTCAAACCACGGACCGGTGAGTAGCCCAGGGGGATTTCACCCCCAGGCTCTCTCAGAACCGGACTTGAACCTCTCGATTCATCCGGCTCCCATTATCCAGCCGTATAGAATATCCCCATTGTCCAGTGTACAAATAGACGAGGCTCCCTGCGAGCAAGAGTTTCTAGCCATTTACCCGCTTTTGTACGACCTCTCCTTTTCTTGTACTTGTTTCTTACCCACTGAACTAAGGCTTTGTTAAGTTGACTCAGTACTGTATACATCTCAAATCTGCGAAAGTGTCCATAGTAGTTTATCCAACCTCTTATTACCGGGTTGATTCTTTCTGAGAGTTCTTCAATACTCAGGTATGACTTGGTTTGAAGTCTCATTCTCCGGATCTTCTGTCTCATCGCCTTCTTTGCCTGTTCACTCACTGCAGGGGTGAAGCTGTAGAAGATCCTCCCGTTTCTGGCTTTGCAGCTACGGACTCTGAAGGTGTATCCTAGAAAGTCAAAGCTTGTATTTGGATACTCGCCCTTCCTTTTATCGTCTTTGCAGTAGACAATACGGGTCTTCTCTGGATGAAGCTTTAGTTTGCATTCTTCCATTCTTTCTTTGAGACTTTCAAGAAGAAGCCGGGCTTCCTCCAGAGTTCTACAGTGTATCACTCCATCATCTGCGTATCTGGCAAAGGGCTTATCCGGATGAGTTCTCTCCATCCACTTGTCGAAGGCGTAATGCATGAAGAGGTTAGCCAGTACAGGGCTTATTACTCCTCCCTGTGGCGTTCCCTTGCTCCTCTCTTCGACTCTTCCATTCGCTTGTATAAAGGGTGCTTTCAGCCATCTCTCTATGTAGAGTATTAGCCATGGAATCTTCACATGTTTCTTGACTGCCCTCATTAGTAGTTCATGGTCTATGTTGTCGAACAGTCCTTTAATGTCGAATTCCAGTACCCAGTCATACCGCCAGCATCTCTGCCTCGTTACTTCAAGGGCATCTATCGCTGACTTTCCCTCCCTGTATCCGTAGGAGTCCTTATGGAAGTATGGATCTACCAGGGGATTTAGATAGATTTTGGCTACCATCTGGGCTACTCTGTCCCCCACTGTGGGGATTCCCAGTACTCTCTTTCCTCCACTCTTCTTTTCTATCTCTATAGCTTTTACTGGAGGTGGAAAGTAACTGCCCGAGGTCATTCGATTCCAAATCTTGTAGAGATTGTTGTCAAGATCGGCTTCGAACTCTTCCAGGCTTACCTCGTCTATTCCTTCTGCCCCTCTGTTCTCTTTCACTTTCTTGAATGCTTCCAGTACTACTTTCTTGGGGATTTCATACGACCTCATCTTGTCTGCTGGCTCCTTCCTTGTCTCTGTTCACAGTTCCTCCCTTTCGGTTGTCTGCACAGAGTTGGTTGACTAACCAACAAAACTGGATAACACAGTCCCTTCGCTCCACTCCCATTACAGGAGCTTCATCACTACTACGGACTGTTCCGCCCCTGAATCTGGCATCGGTACTTTCACCCTCGTGGGTTCTTCCACTTGCGGCTTTTCCCTTAACATCCAGATCCAGGTTCCCAAGTTCCTAATCAAAGCCTGTACCAGGGTCACGCCACCTATATGCCGGTCACCATCTGGACAGTAAGCAGGTTTCCTCCAGACTTATCCCGGGATAGTTGCACCTCCCGGTTTAGATGACACTAGTAGTTGTTACGACACGTTCACGGTGGTTCACTTGTATTCGTCTCCTCTGGTACTCACCTGACGGGATCACTGTCCCGCCTTTTCCCGTAACGTTCACTACCATGGCTCTTTACCACAGCAGCTTACGGTGGTTTGAAGCCTCCACCTGCATGGCGGCTTCGAGGGGCCCTCCCTCATCTTCAATTAAGCATGGCTTGAAGTTTCCTTCTTCGCCTTCTTGGCACACTGCAACCCTCAACCCCGGTGTTTCAATAGCCCGAATCCTGAACAGGAGCTTTTCAGGATGACCTAAGAAGAGAGTATCACGCCCCGAAAACATGTTGTATCATTCCGTAATATCCCCGAGCGTCATCCCGTAGTGCTTCTGTACGGGATCTCGCATTAGAAAACGCTCTACGCTTAAAACCAAGGACCCGCTGAACGCTGGGAAGAGCCGTCCTCTGTTGACCGTCCAAGAACATGAACCCGTCCTTCGTTAAGATCAAAGACCAGATCCTGAACAGGAGCTTTTCAGGATGACAAAATAGTTGGTTCTCACAGCCTAACATGGTGCCCCTTGAAGGATCTTTCCTCCTGGCGAAGCCAGCCATGCGTCCCCGGATGGTTCTCCGGGCATTGCATCCGCCGATGTTCTTCGGCGCATCACTTCCCGGGATGATCTTCCCGGCACAGCGTCCTGCCGAAGGCAGCAATTCATACCACTATGGTTATTACGCAACCATGTTGTTCTCCATTTCTATCGATTCGTCTTTGAAATGTTTCCATACCACTATGGTTCTTACGCAACAACCCCCCCTCATACCTTGACATCATGCTAATTACATGTTTCCATACCACTATGGTTCTTACGCAACAAGATGAAATGATAGACGGATTGCTGCCACTTAGCGTTTCCATACCACTATGGTTCTTACGCAACGATACCCATGTGTGCGGTACCACATTGATAGGCCCGTGTTTCCATACCACTATGGTTCTTACGCAACACGCATGCAAGTTCTGTCACCATTCCGCAGTCGTTTACAAGTTTCCATACCACTATGGTTCATACAAGAGCCGTCCTCCGTTGACCGTCCAAGAGCATGGACCCGTCCTTCGTTAAGATCAAAGACCAGATCCTGAACAGGAGCTTTTCAGGATGACAAAATAGTTGGTTCTCACAGCCTAACATGGTGCCCCTTGAAGGATCTTTCCTCCTGGCGAAGCCAGCCATGCGTCCCCGGATGGTTCTCCGGGCATTGCATCCGCCGATGTTCTTCGGCGCATCACTTCCCGGGATGATCTTCCCGGCACAGCGTCCTGCCGAAGGCAGCAATTCATACCACTATGGTTCATTCACCTTCGGTGGCCAGTCTTTGCTTCGTAAAGGCCAGTTCCGACTTCGTCGGGCAAAAAAGAAGATCCGCTTGGCCAGAAAACGTTGCACGCTGAAGCTAATGAAACCACGTTGTCCGTCAACAGTCCTCCGTCCCCCGCCGAGGCCGCAAAACCCTTTCAAAAAGATCAATCGAGAAAGATCATTTAGAGACGTTCGCTGCACTCACGAGAAGGCGAGAAACTTGCACGTGCTAAAAAACAACATTCTGACCAGAGGATTGTCAGATAACTAGAACAAGAAAAAACTGTCATCCCGTGATGGGTCTGCACGGGATCTCGCATCAAATAACCGCTGTAGGCTTAAAGTCAAGGATCCGCTGAACTCTGAACGTCTTTGAGAAAAGTCTTCCGTTGACCGTCCCGAGATCACGGACCCGTCCTTCGAAAGAGCAGTTACGAGTTGAATGTTCCAAGTTGCAAGCTGAAGTCCTGAGGAAAAGGCGTCAAATGTCGTCATTCCGACAAAGCTCCTGGTCGGAATCTTGATGTTATTGCTTCACGGCGCTCCTCGACGAACGGAGCCGCCAGAGGTAAACCTGTTTCTCTTGCTCTTACGAACCCGCTGCCTGCTAACCCCAACCACGGTCTCCAAAAGCCCAGATCCTGAACAGGAGCTTTTCAGGATGACAAAATAGTTGGTTCTCACAGCCTAACATGATGCCCCTTGAAGGGTTCTCCCTCCTGGCGAAGCCAGCCTTGCGTCCCCGGATGGTTCTCCGGGCATTGCGTCCGCCGATGATCCTCGGCGCATCACTTCCCGGGATGATCTTCCCGGCACAGCGTCCTGCCGAAGGCAGCAATTCATACCACTATGGTTCTCACGCAACCCGTTGAAGAGTTCAAGGCGCAACTTATGGCCTTGTGTTTCCATACCACTATGGTTCTCACGCAACAGGATTTACTGATCGAGACGGCAAATCTTAAATTGTGGGTTTCCATACCACTATGGTTCTTACGCAACTGGCGTTGCTCCATCTGAATTATTTGGGCCTGAAGAAGTTTCCATACCACTATGGTTCTTACGCAACCAGATGGAAGAGACAACTATGACTATTAAAAAATTGCAGTTTCCATACCACTATGGTTCTTACGCAACAAAACTTGTTTAGTGCCATTATAGCAAGAGCATTGCAAGTTTCCATACCACTATGGTTCTTACGCAACGAGTTTTCGTTTCGATAAGTGGAAAAACAGAGCCAGTTTGTTTCCATACCACTATGGTTCTTACGCAACTGGAACGTAATTGTAAAGTCACAACAGATCAAGCAGTTTCCATACCACTATGGTTCTTACGCAACCTGCAGGGCGCTTTCTTATTCATATATATGCATATACAGTTTCCATACCACTATGGTTCTTACGCAACGTATCCTAAGTATCGACTTCTGATGGAAAGGTTACAGAAATGTTTCCATACCACTATGGTTCTTACGCAACGTAATGAATTTTTCGATGCCGTGAAGTCTTAAAGTGTTTCCATACCACTATGGTTCTTACGCAACGCCCTGCTTCCCTGAAATTCAATTGGGAAAAAGAAGTTTCCATACCACTATGGTTCTTACGCAACAAGGAAGGTTGGCTCTAGCGTATATGTACAGTATGCACGCGTTTCCATACCACTATGGTTCTTACGCAACCATGCATCACAAAAATTTGTGCGCCAACACGTAAAACGTTTCCATACCACTATGGTTCTTACGCAACCATTCATGTTGGCGTTTGCGGTATCATACGCCGCGGGATGTTTCCATACCACTATGGTTCTTACGCAACATAAATCATAAGTATAAAAAACGATGAATGGAAAATGTTTCCATACCACTATGGTTCTTACGCAACCATGCATCACAAAAATTTGTGCGCCAACACGTAAAACGTTTCCATACCACTATGGTTCTTACGCAACCATTCATGTTGGCGTTTGCGGTATCATACGCCGCGGGATGTTTCCATACCACTATGGTTCTTACGCAACTACATACCTGTTGGCCATCGCAGAAGCCATTGATACACGTTTCCATACCACTATGGTTCTTACGCAACATAAATCATAAGTATAAAAAACGATGAATGGAAAATGTTTCCATACCACTATGGTTCTTACGCAACCATGCATCACAAAAATTTGTGCGCCAACACGTAAAACGTTTCCATACCACTATGGTTCTCACGCAACAAAAAGGAAGTCTCACGGCTGGAATTGGCGAAACGAAGTTTCCATACCACTATGGTTCTTACGCAACGAGAAGGACTTCGAGATAATCGTGGCTAAGAATAGAAAGTTTCCATACCACTATGGTTCTTACGCAACAAAGTACACTCAAAGGCACTACTTTGCCCTGCTTTTACAGTTTCCATACCACTATGGTTCTTACGCAACCAATTGCTCTGCTAAGGTAGTAAGGGCCAAGTTAATGTTTCCATACCACTATGGTTCTTACGCAACTAACTGCGGGGAGAGTATAAACGCTCGCTATGAACCCGCGTTTCCATACCACTATGGTTCTTACGCAACACAGCGATACTTTTCGAAAGCTATCAGCTGTATTCTGTGTTTCCATACCACTATGGTTCTTACGCAACGGTCGTCCAATGATGGGAGAAAGGAATTCCTTAAGTTTGTTTCCATACCACTATGGTTCTTACGCAACACTTTATTTGTCGGATATATCTTAGTGGATTGAATTGTTTCCATACCACTATGGTTCTTACGCAACGCGGTTTAGAATTTCGTAACAATAGGGGGTGCGTGAGTTTCCATACCACTATGGTTCTTACGCAACGTCTATGAATGGCTAATGGATAATGTAAGATCAAACGGGTTTCCATACCACTATGGTTCTTACGCAACCAGACTATCGCGAAAGAGATCGGGAAGGGAATGAGTCGTTTCCATACCACTATGGTTCTTACGCAACATGATCGAGAAGCAATACGATTCGTGGCGAGGTCTCGGGTTTCCATACCACTATGGTTCTTACGCAACCTAATCAATGGTTCAGACGAAGAAATGACACTCCCCGTTTCCATACCACTATGGTTCTTACGCAACGGCAAGAAAAGAACACACTTGCCAAGAATGTGGAGCAAGTTTCCATACCACTATGGTTCTTACGCAACTGAGAGACGAGAATGGTCACATCGTCGGCGTGAAAGTTTCCATACCACTATGGTTCTTACGCAACTCGCCCGGGAGTACGGCCTCAAACTCGAAGGACTGTTGTTTCCATACCACTATGGTTCTTACGCAACCCAATGTTCACAGAGAACAAGGGTTCATATGCTCAAAGTTTCCATACCACTATGGTTCTTACGCAACTCACTTCGAGAGCTCATCCGTACCCAACTTCAAGAACGTTTCCATACCACTATGGTTCTTACGCAACGAAGAGTACGCGTCCCCGGTAGTGGCCTTCTCGATTCGTTTCCATACCACTATGGTTCTTACGCAACAAGGTCAAAGACGGGATTCTCGACGCTCTCTCGATCGTTTCCATACCACTATGGTTCTTACGCAACATGCAGACACGGCCAACACGGTGATAGGTATTCTCAAGTTTCCATACCACTATGGTTCTTACGCAACGGAATATAGCGGAAAGTGGAAAACAGAAAGTATTGGTTGTTTCCATACCACTATGGTTCTTACGCAACAAAAACAAATGATTGACAAACCTAAAAGGAGGTTGGTAGTTTCCATACCACTATGGTTCTTACGCAACTATGAAGTGTATAGGAGTAGTAGAATCAGGTCACAGCTGTTTCCATACCACTATGGTTCTTACGCAACTCACCTACCACCCGGACAACTCCATTTTCCCAACTGTTTCCATACCACTATGGTTCTTACGCAACCGCTTTTATTACAAAGATATTATACAGGTTTTGGGGAGGCAGAATCAACCAACTGGGAAGATCTCGTAAGCGACATCGAATTTACATTTCGGCGATTCGCTTGGATTTGATTCTTGATGGACGCAGTGTGATGTGGAGGGAGAAGGCGCCGGTATTCTCTAAGGAAGAACGACCGTGAAGAATACCAACGCGACACTCCCCAGCAGAAGCTTACAGAAGAAAAGCGCTCCCGATTTCGCTTTCAATCAAATGACCTATCCTCAGTCGAATCTGTGTAAACTGCATAATAATCATTCTAAATAGGCCTAGAAGTGTTATTAGGAAATGATTTCATAGGAAGATGGTATACGATCGATCCGACGAGGATTGGTAACGGAATTATTAACTCGGAAAAAGCTCTATGCAAGGACAACTCAATGCGATCAACAAAATCGGATAAATACACTCCTTAATTTGGGGTTCATCGAAATCGACTTTACGTAATGCGATCCGACAATAAGGATAACAAACTAAGTTATATATCTTCGAATTCAAAAGACTTGTAGCCGTTTGATAAAATAGTTGGTCGTGTGTTTGAAAGTGGTTATTTGAAATGATAATATTGCGAAGATATGAACCAAGATCGAGAAGGTGACTGCCGCTGAACAGCGGATCTTCAATACCCTCAAAAGCAAAAAGGCACACCGGCTTTGTTGCCCAAGGTGTGCCCAGAAAAAGTCTTCAAGGAAAAGCCAATGTACGAATTGTTCAGATACTTATTCTTGTTTTTGTATAGTTTAAACCTGCTTCGTGTTGCTCTGTTCTGATGTACCTTTCGTATTCGTCGTGATTTCTAAGTATCGTGGCTATTTTGAGGGGCTCTTCCCCGTGTCTTATATAGAATACTCTCACACCCTTGGCCGGAAACTTGTAGCACTGGGCATCACCAACATACTCATGAAGCTGATGCTCTGCTTCTGCCTCATTCCTGAGCATCTTTTTGATATATTCCAGATAGACTGGATCTTTGTCGATTACTTTCTGTGCTGAGTCGCTTAAGTAGATTTCAGGGTTCGAGACAGTGTATCTCCCCCAGAGAATTTTTCCAAAGTTCGAGAGATAGACAAGCCCATCTTCTTCAAGAAGTATTTGTGGGACAATTTTGGTGAAAAGCTCATTTCCAAATTCCTTCCTTGCTTCCTCGACAGGAACGCAGTCGTTATCGACTTTTTCGAAGAAAGAAGAATGTTTCTCCATTATCTCGAAGTCAAAGTTTATCGGGAAGGGAGGAAGCTCCAGCAAGTGAGGGGAGTTCTCGTAAAGGTAGAACACCCTGGAATCGAAAACTGCCGCAACGATTGTGGTGTACGGAATCAGTGATCTGTATCCTGAGGTGGCATTGAAGTAGTTGTCATATGACCATTGTTCGCCGTTATCAAATAGGCCAATAATTAGATCCACGTAATCTGCGATTCCCTTTTTGAAGGCCGTATTCGAATCGTCGGTCAAGCCTTCGACAACTCTTGTGATGACGTTGATTCCCCTGGATCTGTATAACTCAGTGAGAGCTTCCATGCATGCTTTAGATACATCAGTGTTGGTCGCTATGAAGATTAGCAAATCGTCTTTGTTTACGCCGAAGGTTCCGAGCCCGTTGATTTCTGGAGAGATCTTCTTAAGCTCGTCCTCGCTCATCTTTCTGAGATAGCTTACGATTGCTGAACTGCTGAGTTCACTGTCTGGGGAAGCATACATTTTCTTAAGGTTGAACCATATCGTTCCACCGACGTTTGTTATTACTCTTCTTTGTCTGCCCATGATTTGCTCTCCGGAAGCTCGACAACGTCACCTACGACATAAGGTTCTTTCTTCTGAGCGTCAATTCCTCTTCTGTCGACCGCGAATACTCTAGTGACATCGAGCATCTTAGATTCTAGAACCTCTGCAAATTCACCCGTTACGTATTGCAGGAAGGATGTTCCACCGGCGAGATTTACGGTTATTCTGGATCTGATGTCCACCGGGAAGTCCGAGCTCATTCTTCTCATGATGTCTTGAACCTCTTCAAATCCTGTGAATGGATCATTGAAGAGATAAGTGCTGATCTTCTCAATATCGAATCCGGCCTTCATGCATATCTCTGGAATGTTATCTTTACCTGCTTGCGAAGTTATGACTATTACTCTGTCAGGATTCAGCCTTTTAATGAGCGTGTACAGTACTCCCGGGGATGTGCCGAGAGGAGTAAGCAGTATTTTCTCTGTCAATGGTGTGACCTCCATTTTTATGGTTTTTATTGCGAATTGATTCAGGCCGGCACGGACGAACTCCTTGACTATGTCCTTCTTAACGCTATCTATGATTCTGATCAATGAATTCATGTCATTTTTGCTTTCTCTCTCTATATTGATACTCAGGCGGAGAGTGCCATCGGTGTTTCCAAATAGGCTCTTTTCCATGAAGAACCTTGGGTAAACGTAGTTCACCATATTGTGTTTTTCGAAGTGTGGAAACTGGACAGCCTTGAAAGAGATCTTTGACAGGAGCTTCAGCCAGTTTGGCATCGTGATCGTACCCTTGCATTCATCGATTCTCTTCCGAATCATTGGGTAGAGTGTATTCTTTTCTAGCTCACTTGCTTTGTTACTGATTGAGATTGCGAGATCTCTGTTCATTGACTTGTATTCAGAGGCTTCGAAGGACGCTCGCAGCTTGCCCACTTCACTCACGAGATCGGATACTTCATTCCTAATGAACGGTGAAATCTCCGTGTTGCTTTCGAGTTCCACAGCAAGCGCTTCGATCTCGGTTATTGTTCTCAAGACGCGTGTCTTGAAATAGTTTGGTTCTACGGTTCTGTCTGACTGAACATCCGTGCCGTCAATAAACTTTAGCCATCTCGCAGCCATTATCGTTAATTTCTGCCAGTTTTCGTCGGCGAAACTAGCCGCAACCACCTTATCGAGAGGTTCTGGTTCCATCGAAAGCATCCTCACAATATCCTTCAGCTTTCCGGGTTTTCCGGTAATGGGCATGTACTCTCTGTGGTATCTTGTCACCAGTTTCACGGCAGTCTTTATGTTGTCCCAAGTGTTTTTATTACATGAGTCTGTGTCAAATGAGTTTTGCTTATCATCGAATAGCCTAAATCTATCATCATCTTCCAGCATCTGATATGAGAGCTCATGATGAAGATCTCTTACTACGCATGGAAGACTATCTAGAGGCAATATGCGACCGTCTCCAAGTTCGTAGGTTAGTTTTGTGTGACCCAGATCATGAACATTCATCGCAATTGCCAACACGAAATAGAACTCGTTTCGCAGTTGCTTTGGGATACCGTTGAGAAAGTTTTCTTCGCCGATAGTATTTATGAGATTGACAGTAAATTCCATAAGCCTTTTACTATGGCGCTGAGAATGTTCAACGGTCTCGGGTATCTGATCGCCTATCCATTGCAGGGACCAGACTTCTCGAATCATTTTCCGGAGGTAGTTCTTGTAGTTTTCCGTACAACTGTAATCATTATCTAGAAGCTTCAAGAAGTCTTCGCCGTACCCGAAGGGAAGGCCTCTAGCTTTTCTATATTTGCTTTCAATGACGTTTAGCGGTAGAGAACTCGTAAGATAGTCTTCATTGCTGCTTGCGGTATACAGATTTCTGAAAGTCTCCGGGAGCGAGCAATACTCTGAGTATTTCAGATGATTTCTTTCGAAACTATGTGTTGTGTTCCTAATAAGAATAGAATTGAATGCAGCCAGCGCTTCGTCAATTGCTCCAAAATCCCAGCTTGCTGGAACGGGTGGGAATTTCGCAAGACTGACTTCTCCTTCGAAGATGTAGAAGAAGGGTAGATTGTTAAAAATACAGTATAGTGAAGCCATAATACCCGGATACTTTTGACCACCCGTAACGTCAATCAGAATTTCCTTGTTTGGGTATTCTTCTCGGATTCTGTCAAGGATTTTCCAGATCTCAGTGAAGGCTCTTGAAAGACTCTCTATGTTATCACCTGTGTAATACATTGGCCTTTTGTGGACATCAATACCATACTTGCTGAAAGCATTTTCTGTAAGCGCCTTAAGAAAGCCATAGATTGCCGGTTCGTCTTCTCTCGAAAAACCTTCTGGCCTATCCGGAAATACAATGTACTCTACATCTGATATTGAATATCCTGTATTCAATATGTGCTGGATACTATCGGTCTCTGCGGCTAGGAAACGAATGTCGTTGTAAGAGCACGGATTCTTCAGTACTTCGTTCAGATCACAACTGAGTTCTTCATCGTCGTTGTACTTTTTCTTGTACCTAAGTACGCTGTACTCTTTTTCTTTCCGGAATCCTTCGCGTTCGTATTCGTTTCTAAGGTTGCCAAGCTTGTTGAAGAAAGAATTACCCTGCAACGCCACAACGACTTGCTCTGGTTTGAGCCTGTTTTCGACATACTGAATGATTTTGAATGCGCTGCTCTCTTCGTGATGTTTGGCAAGTGTCTTGTTCTCATATTTCTTTGATTCTTCCTCTGTCAGACCAGTAAGATCTTTCAGAAATTTCCATGAGGAGGCCTCTTCAGAGATGATGCTCCTGTCTTCTTTCCCATCGTTCATTTCGATCTCAACTAGATACTGGCAATCGCACTTCCATTTCTCGAGAAATTCATCCAGAATCACTTCTTTGATCCCTTTGTTCTTAGGTTCGAGATAATGCCTTATCTTTACCACGAAGGGAAGTGTTTCCAGGTTCTTGAGATCTACTTCTGTTGGGTCGAGCGAATACTCTCTTTCGATTCTGTCTTTCGAATCCGAGGAACGCTTCTTATAAGTCTGAGTCCACACATGGCGCATTCCGGTCTTTTCCGGAACAATCTCTAGACGGACCCGTTCCTCTTCATTTTCTTCACGCATGATATACCACTGAATAATGCCTGTTTTTCTTTCTGCCTCTTCCTTAAAAGCAGCAATTGCCTTTTCGTGTGAAGTTCTGTCTAGCAGAAACTTCTCTTCTTTTTCTAGTTTTTCTGACATCAAGCGGCCTCCATTTTCTGAAAGAAACGGGGCGGGATTTCCGCCCCGTTAATAAATTCTACCAAGAAAGTAATTCTCAATGAAATCCCATCTCTGGCTGTCATCGAGCTTCATGGTGAAGAAATCGCGCATAATCTGCTCTTCCCTATCGATTCTTCTTCGGATATCTCTCGTTATTTCACAGTAGTAGTTCTTGAAGTTATTCAGAATGTAATTTCTGTCTGTGCATTTCAAGTGAACAGCACAGCTTTCGCCACCGCTGAACTTGACGTTTGCCATTCCCAAGATGTCCAAAATGTTTAGTAGACTGGTAATTACTTCTGTGTGTTCATCCTGACCGTTTAGATAGAGTCTGCAAATTCCTTCTTCACAGGGCTCGAGTAACTCTTCGAGCTTGTTCAACCATCTGTCCTTTGTTATGTTGGGGATGTTCTGGACCGTATAGATGTAATTCCCAATTTCTCCCCGACATTTGAACAGGCCTGTCTGAAATCTATCACCATTATATGAAACGAAGTTGTTCTTCACGATATTTCTAATTTTTATATCCAGATCCTGCACACCTGTGAGAAGAGATGCCGACTTCACCTTCGAAATGATCCCGTCGAAGAGGCTCTTCTCATCCATCTGTTTTCTTGCAGAATCTAGGGCGAACTCGCCCAGAATCTCAATGAATCTTGTGAGTTGCTGTTTTATACTGTCCATATCCTTGATAACTGACATCTCGACAGCAATTTTCGGGATTACCGGTTTTCCTAGAATCTTCGACGGAAATCTCATGAACTGCCAGACGAGCTTTCTAAGATTTCTGTCCCTATATAGCCTAGCCCAGAGGGCAGAGATGTCTATCTTGTAAACGGCTCCAACGGATCTGATCTCCTCGTTATGGAAAAAGCCTTTTCTCGAATAGCCGGCAGATTCTCTGGATATTTCCGGGAAGGATTTCATGAGCTCTTCGGCGTCATCGTTGCTGGCGGTGAAGTAAAGATACTGATAGGTTTCTCCCTTTCTAATTAGAATCTGTTTCCCCGTCTTGTTTTCAAGGTCTTTCTGAATGAGGAAGATGGCGACTCTAGCCTTATCCCTTATTGTTTCCTCATTGTACTTGTCTTTTCCGGTAATGAGGAGATATCTGATGTCGTCCAGGGAGAGAACAATCTCTCCATTCTTGCTCTGCCTTATCAGTGTACCGATGTGCTCCATTATGTGTCTCATCTTCCACTGTTCCGGAACGGATATTTTGGAGAGCTTCAGGCTATCTGAAAGGTCTTTCGTATGGAAGTGAGTTGAAGCCACTGAAGGCCTTCCATCTCTTCCTGCTCTGCCGATTTCCTGGACGTAATCCGCCATGATAGAGGGAACACTGTGGTGAAAGACTTCATCTATATCTGGAATATCTACTCCCATCCCAAAAGCTTTGGTCGCGATTACCGTTCTGTAGATACCCTTCCTGAAGAGCTCCTGGGTGAGGCGACGTTCCTGGGTCTCGGTCGGTCCCGTATATCTGCCGACTTTGTTGCGGCACTCTTCGAGATCGGCTATGGCATTGTATATGTTGTGAGCCTGACCGACAAAGGGACAGTAGATAATGCTCTTCTTTCCCGACTCGACAAGGTCGATTGCATAATCAATACTGTCTGACAACTTTTGTGCAGTTCTGCAGTCTTTAGAATGTTGATTCAATTCGAAACTGTCGATCTTAAACTTGATATTGTCCCTTCGAACATTTGTCATGACAGTCTTTGGATTTTTCAGACAGAGAAGCTTGCTTATTTCAGATATTGTATTCAGTTCGCCTCCGGAGATGGCCGTGGCGGTAGTGGCCATCACCGGAAAGCTGAGCCTAGATCTAAGGAATCGAAGATCTTCTCCCAGATATCCATAGTCCACTCTGAAGGTCTTGCCCCAAGTTGTAACTAGATGAGCCTCATCTACTACAAGAAGACCGATAGACCTTTCGCCGATAATTGAAGATAGAGAGTTTCCCACGAAGGTTTCAGGAGAAACATACAGAATGGTGATCTCTCCCTTTCTTACTCTTTGAGTGAGTTCACTTTTCTCGTCAAAACTCAGGTCTGAATTCAAAAAGGCAGCCCCGTTCTCAAAGTATCTCTCGATAAGCCCATTGACCTGATCTTCCATTAGAGCCTTCAGAGGAGTAATGACTACCGTGAGTCTATCCAGATCTCTCTTCAGAATCTTCGCAGTAAGCTGATAGATAAGGGACTTTCCAGACCCGGTCGAAGCAACAAAGAATAGATCGGAGGGATCTTGCCTGTAGTTCTGATCGATCAGATATCTGATCAACTCTTCCTGGCTGACAAGATAATTGCCCGTTTTTCCATAGACTTCATACTCTTTGAATGAATCGAATCCGAAATGCTCCTTCAATTCATTCTTGAGGTCTATGCTTCTCGCTTCTTCGCCGGGGCAGTATCCTGTGAAGTCTATTACTTCAACTTCTCTGCCGATAGCCCGAAGCATAGAGACCTCTCTATCCACTTCACTCTGCACACTTTCGGCTGGAGAACTCACAATAATTACTTCGTGGTTAGAGCTACTGCTTACAAGCGATACGCCAGCTTCGATCAAGAATGATTCTAGATTCTTATCGAGGTGGATGCCCGTGCATTTTTTACCCGCTGTGTGATTGAGAAGCTGATCGAGAGTGTTCACTTCAATAGGAGTGATTCTTTCGAAAAGCGGAATGGTCTCGGTCTCTGGGAAATCTTTGACAGAAATGAACTGTCCGTCGATATCGAAGAGAGGCATCAGTTCATCTGAGATATTCTCCCCTGTGTCGATTGAAGCTCTCTCTCCACAATCAACGGCGACCACTTTTCCGAAGTAGCTTTCAAACAGTGGAGCGTACTTTTTTATTACGACGTATAGCCATTCAGTGATTACAACCGGAGAGTCGCTGAAATGATCTGCAACTGAAAGAAGCCCTTTGAGAGATTTGATTGTCTGATACCATTTGAAATCTAGATTCACGTCATTTGAGATGGTTTTGAACTCACCTTCAGAAATGCACTTAAGCGTTTCTTTCTTTGCATTTTTCAGGACGATGGTCTTCGCCCCGAGAGTTGTAGCGTGTTTCACTCTTGAACTCAACAGCGTTTTCAATGGTTCGAGTTCATTCAAATAATCACCTCCAGTTTTTTCAAGCAGGGTTTCGTGAGCAATTCTTTTTAAGCAGGAAATAAAATCGAATAAAAAGCATATAGAAAGCGTTCCAAAAGAATTTACAGCGAAATAGAAATACGAATTAGCAGTGGACTACCCCAAAGTGTATAATCACACTTTTTTTGGGAGGTTGAATGATTGTTTCTTCTCAGAGTTGATTGCCACAGGATAATTCTGGCATCATATGATTTCCCATTCAGAAGAGAATCGACATTTGCTACTTACTTCGTTTTCCGAGTATTATCTCAAGCAGAAGAAGTGGAAACAAGCATAAGTGATTCGAAAATAACATACGGATCATTCAGCAGCGTCTGTACAAAGAAAAAACAGCGGCGAATGCCGCTGTCAATCTTGCTAGACCTCTTTGAAAAGCCCATACCCATAAGATGTCTTAGCGCCAAGACCAAAGTCACCCAGGAAATTGATCAGTTCTCTAGAGACCTCTTTTCTCAAATTATCTTCAATCTTCTCCTTTTCCAGCACTGAAAACCTGAAGATACTCCCGTTTGCAATTACCAGGTACTGTACTGGGACAGGGTCATAGTAGTCGTTGGGTGCCTTTTCGTTCTTATCGTCACTATAATAGGGTTGGAAGTGGTTGTTTATGATATCAATACCCAGACTGTAGGTCTTAGGGATTACGTCCATGAAAATCAGAGCTCCCTTGATATTGTCATCACCTTCACCAGTCCCAAAAAGAAACTTGAAATTCTGCTTCAAAGGGCTATTCTCTTCAAGCTCTTGACTTACGTAATGGGAGAAAGCTCCTTTAAATGCACTTGCCGGAATGTACGGAACCCCGTAGTTTCTCATCAAAGTGAATCCGTTGTCAAATATCGACGGACAACCGGATCCGACCATCAGATACTTCTTCGTTTGGAGTTCTCGATCAAGTACTTTCCGGAACGATGTAACAATCCTGTCCCTTCTCTCAAGAAGGCTTCTTACCGAGTCACGATCACAATATGAAAATCTATTCATGAGAATTTGAAGCAGACTCGACAGTTGAGAGGTATCAGTCATACTGTGTTTGCTTATCGGAAAAAGCTTATCGTAATTTAGTGATGAATTCTTAATAGTTCTATTGGCAATGGTCTTAGGATCAACCATTGTCCTCACCTTCTATAAGAATGTCAGCATATCGTCTCAACCATTTCACGGCTTCAAGAACAATCGTCTGAGCCTTGATGTAGTCAAGATCATTAATCGGATTCATCTCTGTGACATCAGCGATTTCCATTCTTTCTGAAAGCAGACTACTTAAATCAGCCAGTATTTCCTTACTGGAATCTTTATCTCTGACTTTGTAATATGCAATCGTTCCATAGAGACCATTTTGAAGAAGCATACTACCCAGACCTTTGATCTCGCTTTTGTAGCTTTTCTGGACCTTTTCGCATTTTCCGAGAATAGAGGAGACTCGCTCCTTAGCCCAATCATTTAGGGAAGGCATCATACCACTTCCTTGACGAAGACAAAGCCCTTTCCCGTGGTCTCTTTTCCGCCAATTATCATGGTCTTCTCGTCGAGTTCTGAGAGCTTCGACTCACTGCCCTTTGAATAGACAGTCTCTCTTGCGGTGAAGTACAAAACTGAATCTTGGGGTAGATATTCCTCATACCAAAGTGCTCCGCTCACAACAATGCCCGTTTTCTCATCAATTCTTATTCTAGGTTGGACTTCAGTCATAGTCTTTACTATCTTGGCGAATAAATCGTCACTTACTAATACAAGATCCCTCTTCAATTTAGTCGCCATATAACTATCGGGTGCACAGCTAGAAAGAAACGCGGCTATGGAAGCCACTTCAGGATTCTTTTCGAATTGAAGCTCAAGCTCTTCCAGCATCAAAGACTTTTCGTTGAAATTCTGATCTGCTAGAATTACTTTGCCATTTTGAACGTCGGGCACCTCTAACTTTTTGCCTGTTGATCTTGCGAATCTCCTCAGAACAATGGGGCAGGTAACCCAAACGAACATCTTTTCGGCAGATCTTACAGGAAAGAGAAGGATCTTAGCCTCCGAAAACGAGATCTTTCCTGCATCTGTGTTCTCTTCTCCACCTTTTGAAGGCTTGCTTCCAAAGACGGTATCATCTTTGATCAGTCCAGAAGCTCTTAATGCACCTTTTATTCCTTGAATAACAGGGAAACCAGTTGTCCTCTCCCTTTGTATTGGAAGATCTACAATTCCAACATCTGCACCAGTTCCCGCATGAATTTGAGATTCAGCGTACAAACAGAAAGCTTTCAACTTCAATCCCTCCCTATATAATCCCAATCTACCGTAAAGTATTTACCATAGCCAAAATCTTGCGATTCGCTGCTAATGTTTTGGATGTTATCAAGTGTTCCTTCAAGATAATAGACTGTTCCAGGTGCGACATAATGCTTTATTGGCTTAGGTTGATTTTTTGCAAGATCCCAACCGCTTACAGCGATCTTTCTCTGAATGTTCGCTGACTTTATGTCGCAGCCGGCAATTTTCATGTCAGAAGGAAGAGACCCGTTTGAAAAGACTGATGGGGTAACGAGACATATTGCGGTTTTTGAACTCTGAGAAACATTGAAGATTTCAGTCTCGATGGTGTTCACATCTACTTCTGCTGCCCTGGTCTTTCCTCCTATGAATACATTTGATAACCCGGAAATTGTCTTTGCGGTGTATTCATCTGCAAAAACAAAGAAGCCTGCACCCGGTTTGAACCTGTAGTAAGAGAGAGTATAGAGCATGCTCTCTTCGGCATTCTTTCTTTCTCTTTCCAGAGCAATGCCAACTTTGCTTTCTACCTGATAAAGCTTCTGAGAAATCTCTTTGCTTTGAAGAATCGAGAATGGAAGCTTTCTCTGCAAGTTCGAAACTTCGTTCATTTCTATCAAGCTGCCGTCGAAAGTTTCAATACCTTCGACTGAAGAAGGGATCCAAGTAAGCTTCAGGGTTTTTCCATTGATCTCCGTTTCAACGGAGCAGTGTGGCATCATCAGTTTGAATTCGCCACCCTCTTCCACTCGATAAATCCCATTTGGAGAAGGAAAGTAATGTCTAATTTCGGAGTTCACCTGATTGAATATAAACGGTCCCCAAATTCTTAACGAGCCTGGGTTTTCGCTATCCCCAACAATCTCTTTGAGTTCTGAAGAGAGATTCAAAGGATTCTCTCCGGCCTTCTTTATCAGAGCTGTTTTGATAGCTCCAAGGAAGGTCTCAATCTTTGGAAGTCCTGTCTTAGCATCGCCTCCAGATTGAAAGACGGTGCTTTCTCTGAAACAAATCCAATCTTCCGGAGTAAAATAAACTGCATTTAGCTTCATCTGCCATCACCTCTCAGAAGAAAGTCTTGAACAAGGAGCAGATCAACCGCCCTTTTACGCGCCTCAAAGAGATCACTATTTTCCTCGGTAATTGCTTCAATTCCTTTTTCCAGGTCAATCATTTTACGGAAGTAGTTTTTAAACATTCTTTCAAAAGACCCGTCATCTTCTTTTCTCGATCCAGCTTTCTTTAGCACATACGGAATATACTTGTTCACGTATTCGTCATTAGATAGAATCAGGTCATCGCCGAAGAGCTTTCTTAGGCTTCTAGAGCCAAAACCAGACGAGTCCATTTTCTTGATCATTTCTCGCAGGCTCTTAATTGTGTTAAAGCTTCCATCTTTGGTTGACCACTTAGCTCCGTTTCGACTGATCTGACCTGAACGCCTTACAATAGACACAACAAAGCTGTCTCGTCCAAGCCCGTCCTTTGCAATGTGCTCAGATTCACGGGCGATCCTTAGAGCCTGGCTCAAGGGGAACTTCTTGTTAACGACTGCTATTCCTGCGCTCATTGTGGCTTTCCATCCCATCATAGGAGAGTGGGGTTTGCCTTTTATCCAGAGCATTTCATCTTTGAACTGAAGTTTGCCTGCGGGAGAATCAAGCTCAACGTCTCCGGTTCCAGAGTACATCCTTCTTATTTCGTCAGCACACTCGAGAACAGATACCGCTGGCAGGAAGGCAAGAACATCGTCTCCGCCGGAATATACAAGCTCTCCCCCGTGCTTTTCAACAGCCAGCTGCACGAGCG
This sequence comes from Mesotoga prima MesG1.Ag.4.2, assembly GCF_000147715.2. Classification (NCBI taxonomy): domain Bacteria; kingdom Thermotogati; phylum Thermotogota; class Thermotogae; order Kosmotogales; family Kosmotogaceae; genus Mesotoga; species Mesotoga prima. The sequence continues at coordinate 1,729,965 of NC_017934.1, forward strand.
AGGAGAAGATATTCAGGGTTCTGGATACCGTTCTGTGATAGGCCGGTTGCACAGTCTTCCTCATGAGTATGTAGTCTTTCATTTTTGTTGGAAGATCGCTAGAGACTATGGCCGTTCGTAAAGGTTCAGCTATTACTTCAGTGATCTGAGGTGCATACTCTCCACCAATCCATTTGCCCATTCTGTCTCCGTCCATAAGGAGAATCGCGTAATAGCTGTTCTTATAGCTCTCTGGCATGTTACCAGTAAACTCGATGAACTTCTGTTCATTCTTGCCGGCAAATTCATCTACAGACGGGAACTTCTCATTTATCTCTGAAGCGTATAGACGTTTCACAGCATTGACTGCGTTCAAGTGGTCTGTCTTCTCTCCATCTTTTAGTTTGAAGATCGCCTTCATATCTCCGTTGAACTGATCGCCTTGGAGAGTTTTGCCATTGACAGAAGAGTTATCGGTAAAGTGGCTAAAAGTTCTCAACGTTTTTCTTGCATCTGCGCGGCTCCTTAAAAGTCTGTACGAGTATGAGTAAAGCGCACCGGCATTTGGTTTGTGAGCGCCGTGCTGGGTAGACAAGGAATTCAAATTATCGATTTCATCTTTTATTCCCGAATCATTATATAGATTGCTGATAATCTCCTTTGCGTTTTCGATTTCAATAAGCTCTTGGCTTGTTGTGAAAACCTCGGGGAAAGTATCCAGCTGCATCTGCAAATTAGTCTCGTCAAGAGGTTTGCCTGCCTTCAACGAGACACTATAAATCTCTTTCCAGCCATCCTTTATAGCTTTCTCAACGTTTTTCAGAGTCTCTTTTACTTCACTTGTTGGAACTATTGCAACAAATCTGTTTGGTAAGGAAGCGACTCTAGTTGAAGGTTTGGGAACTTTAGAATCAACTGTGAACTTCACTCCCCATTCTGACAGAGACTTTTTCACGAAAGCTATGTTTCTGAGCGATGGAAATATCACGCAGTCGAAACCGTATTTCTGCCCTACATACTCTATTCCTTTATAAGTTATCAACGACAAGAGATAGCTTCCGCTCCAGAGATCCATGGTCTTTCTCGCTGCAGCGATGAAACTCTGAACTGGCCCCACAGATACGCTGATCAAACTTGCCTTGATCTTCCCGTTTTCAATAGTCCCTGCTAGGGAAGACGTTGAATCAAGGTGATCAACGATCGAGTGATTGGGGATTCTCGTATCGGCAGGAAGAAACGCCGATCCTTCCATCATATCGGGTAGCTGCCACCATAAGGCATGGAACAGGTTCTCTTTCTTATTTCCTTCTGAAATCACTCTGAGATTAGCCATGAACTGAGATCTGGCGCTATCCAAATTCGGTAGATGTTTCAGAACATCGAGTTTGCTACTCGAGAGAGAATGAACAAACCCACCTGTATCATCCAACGAGACTCTGACTTGATTGCTCTTTTCCCAGGGAATTGCAAGTCTATCCATTGCACTTGCAATCCAGTCTTCTTCTTTGACCTTGTCAGGAGAAATTCCTAAGGCTTTGAGAATCTCAGCAGAGCTGCTTTCATGACCTCTTATGTCCATTGCTTTGAAAAGGGGATCGTGCATAAGAGCAATTATCTTCTTTTCCCAGTTCATTCGATAACCCCCTTTAAAAGATTCCATAGTTCTTCGAAGTTCTCGTTTCCGAGTATTGGATAAGGTTCGCCTTTTACAATTGCATAAATCACAGGTCTGTCATTGTTGTCTCTATCCGGAGATATCTTGCTTGCCATGAGCAGAATTCTGGCAAAGTAAGAGTTGTTCAATGCTTTGTGTACAGATATGAATATCGGAGATGCTTTTCTACCCGAACTATTGTTGCTGTTCGAAACAGTGGCCGTCCCCTTTCCGGTTGTTCCAGGGTATTCCCCGAATCTTTGATAGATAATAGGTAACCCCATTATGCTTGTACGCATCACAAATTCTCTTGAAGGTGCAGTCCTTTCGAAATAAGCAGCCCTCAATGGTTCAAGATTGTCTCCCGGCTGACCGTACTTTCTAAGTTCATTAAGCTTCAATCTCGAATACTTGGATACTGGGTCTCCGTCCTTAGTTCTCTGACCAGTAAGCGCTCCGATAATGTCCTTCCAGGATCGCGATTTGATCAGGGAATTCATTTCTCTAGATCTGGCCAATGTAGGAAAGTCGTAAGGGTACAAATTTGGTTCTTCATTAATGAGTCGGAACTTCCTTTCGTCAGGATCCAGTTCGCTGATCATCTTCAATAGAAGTGATTTTGAAGTTGAATACTGTTCGCCTACAGAATCCTCTTCCACTCCTTTGGCCTTACTGATCGCAAAACTGCCAAAGCCGTCTCTTGCCTTTGCTCCAAAGCCTGAGTAGTTGCTTATGAGGCTCATAAGAGAATCAGTAACAGTCTTTTGAACCGGCAAGATTGAACTCGAATACCGGATCCTAATTGTGAAACTTTGATCTGGCATCATGTAGGAAAAAGAAGGATTGTCTCCTTTCAGCTCATAAGTTCCAAACAATGCATTGCGAAAAAACCTGTCACTTGATTCCACCAAAGTGTTAACCGATTCTTCAATGTCGTCACCATAGGAGACAGTCAGTGAGAATGGTGACTTCTTTTCTTGCGAACCGAACATTAGCCCTTCCAGATAATGAAGAGCTGCAAAAGGCTTCTTCGAACCATCCAGCCAATTGGGATCTATAACACAAGGAACCAGTGCCCTGAACCAGAAACGCATTACTCCCTTGACGCTTTGAGGTCTAAGTTCAAATCGCCAGGATTTTCCTGTTTTCGAATACATGCTTCTTGAAAGCATTGGGGTTATAGTTTTGCAAACGAAAGTTGATTTTTGCAACTTCTTCCCTCCTTTCTATTTCAATAATCTCTTTATCTCTTCAACCGCTTTTTCTAGTTCATATGGATTTCTAGCTGTCGTTCGAATTTCCATGTACAATGTTCCGCCTCTAGTACTGTATCTTGCCTTAATGATTTCGCCGAACTGCTTGCAGACGAATTCATTTCTGTCAAATTTTTGGCTTGAGCCCCTCACCAATACTTCTTCGATGAATGGAATGGATACCAGCTTGTCTATGAATGATTGATTGTCCGAAATCATCTTGTTTGAATGGGCTTCTTTGGAGCTTTTCTTTAGTCTGTTCTCTATCGGTACAGAGCTATCCTTAAGACTCGCTTCAACATCCAGCTTTCCAAGACTCAATCTGCAGGCTTGGACAAAAACCTCGCCCATCGGACTCAGTGAAAGCATGTGACCTACTGAATCCTGTTCGCGGTCTATGAGAAGCTTAATTTCTGCGGGAAGCGAACTGAAGTTGATCCTGTAATCGTACTCTCTTTCCAGATCTTTTTCGTTTATTACGGAATTCATTTCCAGAGTGTCGAGAAGGCCTTTGTTCTCGAGCCAAAGCTCAACATCTAGAGACAGAGGCATTGGAGGCAGCTTTATAACGCCGTCAAATGTCTCGAACCGATAATAAACAGGGATCTTAACCCCCATCCCGAAAGCTAGAGAAAGCGCGATCTGAGCCTTGTATCCTCCTGTAGCGTTGATAAGTAGATTATCCATGTGATGTTTGTATATCTCGGCAATTCTCTTCACTAGATTACGTAAGCCTTTGTTCTGGAAATCGTCTGGCCTTGAGTCATCAAGATCGGATATTGCATTTACGGAGACATTTTTGAAGCTCATATCTTTCGAGCAATCAAAGAATAATTTGAGAGCGTCACCGATCTTCTTGCCTTCTTCGGTATCCGAGGTAAGAAAATATAAGTAGTCTCTCGAAGACAAAACTGACTGAGAAAGTATGGACGCTAGAGAGTTAATCTCAGCTCCAAACTCGCGATTCCCGATCGGGTCATTCAAGTTAAGGAGACGATCAGTAATTCCACTCGAAGTCATATTGCACAGTTTTCTCAAGCTTGCTCCGACTGTGCAGATAATCGTGTTTATGATGGTTTCCCCCTGTCTTCCCTCAAAGTGCAATCCCCTAGAAAAACTGAAGTCAGAATGGAATTTGAATTGATTATGAACGAATTATATCAGTTACTTTGTGGATATCCAAAGGCCATACTAGCTATTCTCATAGAATTTGCGTTTCTTTGGCCTTGTCAAGGCCAATAATCTCCTTCTTGTAATCATTTGACAGGCTCGAGCTGAATATTATAACTGAGTCCTCTTGCGTGTTCATGAGTCTTTTCAGTCCAGACTTCACTTTCTTAAGCTCTGCGTAAGTCAACTCTCCCTCAAAGACGGAATTCTGGATCCAGTTCAGGTAACGGCGGAGATACTTCAGTACTTTTGCTACTCTCTTCTCATTGATGTCATAGACGATGATTACCCACATGATTACCTCCGGCTGTATTGGAAGCCAGCTCTTCAAAGAGAATTCCGAATGCAGGCAGGATGAAATCCTGCCTTTGTAGATGATCCTTTCGGAACTACTCTACGTTTATTACAGAGCTTAGAGCCTCTACAGTCTTCTGATAGGTTTCTTCGTTCATAGGGAGCCACACTTCATCGTAGTTACAATCGGGCTGGAACAAGTCATTTCCAACACCAGTGGCATCAAGGAAACTGATGAAATTGAGTATCCCGGTCTTGCATTCGGGGCAGAATACAATCAACAGCAAGTCTTCATAACTCAAGACTTCAAGCTTGTGATTGTCTTTGCAGCTTATTGCAATATTGTTACCTGTAGTCTCAAAGGCAAGTCCAGCAGATAAGAGAGCTTCCTCAAGTGACAGCAAAGGAAGACCACATAGATCGGAAAACTTTGGACTGTCGTCTTCAATTTCATCGGTCTTCTCAAATACCAATGTTCCATTCACTTCAAGATCACCAATCTCTTTGAACTCCTCAGGTGAGGGCAAATACCATGAATCACCATCTTTTGAGAACAACACACCTTTCATGTAGGCAACAAAAGAGCCGTCATCTCTTCTCTTGATACTGTATACCAAGTTACACCTCCTTTCGATTCTTTGTGTTGTGAGTACCCTTCACAGAAATCGGACGTGAAAACGAGGATTAAGCTTCTCCTGGTTGGCGAAGCAATTCTACGAAACAAAGTTGAACCTGAGTTTGCCTTCAAGAAACCAAAGTGCTTGTTTTTGAGGGAGCTAAGATAGGCAATGGACAGATAATCGGAAGCTATAAATAGCGGCTGAAACTGAACGAGGTTTATTTTTTCTTATTTTGATCCATAGTCCATGCGAATAGGGCGCACAGGAGACCGATTATCAGACCTGACCAAGTTCCGGAAATCAGGCCAAGAATCCCGAGAACACCAGCCAGCGCTATGATTCCTATGAAGAGCTTATAGGGTAAGGACATTTCTTCACCTCCATTTTGAACGATATTCTTAGGATAAACGAACCTTTTAACGGTAGCCACATTCCAAGTTTCATACTCACACTTTTTGTGTAGATTTGTTTTTTGGCAATCGAGTTTCCTTCTTCCGACGCTTCTATCTCCATAATCTGGGAGGCATTGTTTAACTGACGTGACTGCAAGTCATGTGGGTACACAAGGAATTAACTGGGATAGTCTGAGATCATTCTACTTTGCTCTTTGCATTTGCTGACGCGCTTTTGCTTAGGAGTAATGAGCTGAGAAGACTTCTTTTTTCCATGAATTGAAAGAGTTTATTGCTTCGAATCTCGAGTCTGAAAAAAAGAAATCAAGAATCACGCTTGAACACTAAAGTGTCTATTAAGCTCTTTAATAAAGGCTTTTAGCCATTTCTCGATGCAAGTGAAGACTTTCTAACGCGAAAAAATCAACGCGCAAGTCGTGCGCAACCTATGTGCAATCCATGCGCACTTTCAACCCACTATGCTGATTGCACATAATTCCCTTCCGAAAAGGGATAGCATTAATTACAAATGCAGTACTGCGACGATTCTATGCGCAAGTCATGCGCAGACTATGCGCAACTTTCGCGCTAAGCACGCACCCGCACATTATATATAAACAAAACAAAACAAGACAAAACAAAACATAAAACATTCTTTCTCCTAAAGGAGAAACGAAAGTTTTGCTTTCGGAAGAACCAGCTGAAGAAGCTAAAAGTTGAGAGATCAAAGCTATTGTTGCTGACAGGATTAAGAACCGTTCTTTGTGAAGATCAATCGAGAAAGATCATTTAGAGACGTTCGCTGCGCTCACGAAAAGGCGAGAAACTTACACGTGCTAAAAAACAACATTCCGACCAGAGGATTGTCAGACAATGAGAATAAGAAAAAAACTGTCATCCCATGATGGGTCTGCACGGAATCTCGCATCAAATAACCGCTGTAGGCTTAAAGTCAAGGATCCGCTGATCGCTGAACGTCTTTGAGAAAAGTCTTCCGTTGACCGTCCCGGATCATGGACCCGTCCTTCGAAAGAACAGTTACGAGTTAAATGTTCCAAGTCGCAAGCTGAAGTCCCGAGGAAAAAGCGTCAAATATCGTCATTCCGACAAAGCTCCTGGTCGGAATCTTGATGCTATTGCTTCACGGCGCTCCTCGACGAACGGAGCCGCCAGAGGTAAACCTGTTTCTCTTGCTCTTACGAACCCGCTGCCTGCTAACCAACCACAGTTTCCCAAAAGCCCAAATCCTGAACAGGGGCATTTCAGATGACGAATTGGGTAGGTTCTCACAGCCAAACGTCAATACTCAATAAGGGTTCTTCCTCCTGCCGAAGGCAGCAATTCATACCACCATGGTTCTCACGCAACAAGCTGTAAGTCCTGATCATTAGACAGGCAGCCTAAAGTTTCCATACCACTACGGTTCATACAAGAGCAGTCCTCCGTTGACCGTCCAAGAGCATGGACCCGTCCTCCGTTAAGATCAAAGACCAGATCCTGACTAGAAGCACGTCAGGATGACAAGATGAGTTGGTTTTCACAACCTAATGTCCTGCTCCTAGAAGGGTTCTCCCTCCTGGCGAAGCCAGCCATGCGTCCCCGGATGCTTCTCGGGGCATTGCGTCCGCCGATGTTCTTCGGCGCATCACTTCCCGGGATGATCTTCCCGGCACAGCGTCCTACTAATGCAGCAATTCATACCACTATGGTTCATACAAGAGCCGTCCTCCGTTGACCGTCCAAGAGCATGGACCCGTCCACCGAAAGGATCAAAGATCAGATCCTGAACAGGAGCTTTTCAGGATGACGAATTGAGTTGGTTCTTACAATCTAACGTCTTGGCTCTTGAGAGGTTCTCCCTCCTGGCGAAGCCAGCCATGCGTCCCCGGATGCTTCTCCGGGCATTGCGTCCGCCGATGATCCTCGGCGCATCACTTCCCGGGATGATCTTCCCGGCACAGCGTCCTGCCGAAGGCAGCAATTCATACCACTATGGTTCTTACGCAACGGTGATGAAATGAAGATCTCCACACGGAAGATGACCTAGTTTCCATACCACTATGGTTCTTACGCAACGGGAACAGGTGGCAAAGATGACTCCGGAGCAGATCAAGTTTCCATACCACTATGGTTCATACAAGAGCAGTCCTCCGTTGACCGTCCCAGAGCATGGACCCGTCCTCCGAAAGGATCAAAGACCAGATCCTGAACAGGAGCATTTCAGGATGACAAAATAGTTGGTTCTCACAGCCTAACATAATGCCCCTTGAAGGATCTTTCCTCCTGGCGAAGCCAGCCATGCGTCCCCGGATGCTTTTCCGGGCATTGCGTCCGCCGATGATCCTCGGCGCATCACTTCCCGGGATGATCTTCCCGGCACAGCGTCCTACTAATGCAGCAATTCATACCACTATGGTTCATACAAGAGCCGTCCTCCGTTGACCGTCCAAGAGCATGGACCCGTCCACCGAAAGGATCAAAGATCAGATCCTGAACAGGAGCTTTTCAGGATGACGAATTGAGTTGGTTCTTACAATCTAACGTCTTGGCTCTTGAGAGGTTCTCCCTCCTGGCGAAGCCAGCCATGCGTCCCCGGATGCTTCTCCGGGCATTGCGTCCGCCGATGATCCTCGGCGCATCACTTCCCGGGATGATCTTCCCGGCACAGCGTCCTGCCGAAGGCAGCAATTCATACCACTATGGTTCTTACGCAACATCTTCTGGTTCGATATTCCTAGTATTACTTCTGCTGGTTTCCATACCACTATGGTTCTTACGCAACGTTTGGAGAGCAAACATTCATAAGGTTGAGAATCTCCTGTTTCCATACCACTATGGTTCTTACGCAACTCACTACAAGAAATGGTTAAAGTATTGTGATCTACCAAGTTTCCATACCACTATGGTTCTTACGCAACTCCAGAGCTGCAAACGAAAATGTAAGCAGAATAATCTCGTTTCCATACCACTATGGTTCTCACGCAACCCGCACGGCGATGACTCAAGAGGTTGTCGGGGATATGTTTCCATACCACTATGGTTCATATAAGAGCCGTCCTCCGTTGACCGTCCCAGATCATGGACCCGTCCTCCGTTAAGATCAAAGACCAGATCCTGACTAGAAGCGCGTCAGGATGACAAGGTGAGTTGGTTTTCACAACCTAATGTCCTGCTCCTAGAAGGGTTCTCCCTCCTGGCGAAGCCAGCCTTGCGTCCCCGGATGATTCTCCGGGCATTGCGTCCGCCGATGCTCTTCGGCGCATCACTTCCCGGGATGATCTTCCCGGCACAGCGTCCTGCCGAAGGCAGCAATTCATACCACTATGGTTCTTACGCAACGCCGGGCAGTTCTCTCATAGAAGGATTGCGGCTCAATGTTTCCATACCACTATGGTTCTTACGCAACCTACAGCGGGAAGTCGCTTCTATTGCAGCACAAGACACGTTTCCATACCACTATGGTTCTTACGCAACTATCCCATCTTTCAGGCGAAGCATACCTATTTTCAGTTTCCATACCACTATGGTTCTCACGCAACTTCTTTTTGCTTATTATGTGTATGGATTCGTTACTTGTTTCCATACCACTATGGTTCTCACGCAACCTAAGCGTTCCGCACCGTTTTTTCTTCCATGCTTAACAGTTTCCATACCACTATGGTTCTCACGCAACGGTGTAGATTGGTCGCTTCCTGCGGTATCGTCAAGTTTCCATACCACTATGGTTCTCACGCAACTGAGATTGATCCGGAGGATGTTCTGGATGGTGATGATCTGTTTCCATACCACTATGGTTCATACAAAAGCAGTCCTCCGTTGACCGTCCCAGATCATGGACCCGTCCACCGAAAGGATCAAAGATCAGATCCTGAACAGGAGCTTTTCAGGATGACAAACTGAGTTGTTTCTCACAGCCTAACATAATGCCCCTTGAAGGATCTTTCCTCCTGGCGAAGCCAGCCATGCGTCCCCGGATGCTTTTCCGGGCATTGCGTCCGCCGATGATCTTCGGCGCATCACTTCCCGGGATGATCTTCCCGGCACAGCGTCCTGCCGAAGGCAGCAATTCATACCACTATGGTTCATTCACCTTCGGTGGCCAGTCGCACTTCGTGCGGCCAGTCTTTGCTTCGCAAAGGCCAGTTCCGACTTCGTCGGGCCTGAGAACCGTCCTCCGAAAGGATCTAAGATCAGATCCTGAACAGGAGCATTTCAGGATGACATAATAGTTGGTTCTCACAGCCTAGCATGATGCCCCTTGAAGGATCTTTCCTCCTGGCGAAGCCAGCCGTGCGTCCCCGGATGCATCTCCGGGCATTGCGTCCGCCGATGATCTTCGGCGCATCACTTCCCGGGATGATCTTCCCGGCACAGCGTCCTGCCGAAGGCAGCAATTCATACCACTATGGTTCTCACGCAACGTTATATAAAAAAGGAGGAAAAATATGAATAAGCTAATGTTTCCATACCACTATGGTTCTCACGCAACTGTCCCTGGCCGCAGGGTAAACTCTGTCGGCAAATATGTTTCCATACCACTATGGTTCTTACGCAACCTATCAGCTGTATTCTATAGAAGACGTCAGTATTGCGTTTCCATACCACTATGGTTCTTACGCAACATGACAAAGGAAAGCTTGAGAAGTTTGTGTATAACGTTTCCATACCACTATGGTTCTTACGCAACCAGGTGACGAAAGCACAGCTGTTTGAGTTCCTCGCTTGTTTCCATACCGCTATGGTTCTTACGCAACCGGAATCCGTAAGGTAACCCCCTATACGTCCTGGACAGTTTCCATACCACTATGGTTCTTACGCAACGCACACGAACTTGGGAAGGAAAGGCATAGGAGGTGGTTTCCATACCACTATGGTTCTTACGCAACCTTCGGTATTCTTACGATGGAAGCTACCACAGTAACATGTTTCCATACCACTATGGTTCTTACGCAACGCAGAATCGAGAGTTTGACACTCAGTGCGTTTTCCAAGTTTCCATACCACTATGGTTCTTACGCAACCTGCACCGGGCATGAATGAAGCCTCGGTAAGCATATGTTTCCATACCACTATGGTTCTTACGCAACCCGACCGTGACGGTGCAGTTCGCGGTACTGTCCACGTTTCCATACCACTATGGTTCTTACGCAACTCAGGAAGAGGATCGAAACGAACACAAAAGTATTCACAGTTTCCATACCACTATGGTTCTTACGCAACAGGATAACAAGGCAAGGAAACGCCACGGATATAAAGGTTTCCATACCACTATGGTTCTTACGCAACTCAATCGCCAACTACAGTGAACGCTATTGCCCCCACACGTTTCCATACCACTATGGTTCTTACGCAACCTGGTGGCAGCGATGCTAGGCATGGGTACTCAACTTGCGTTTCCATACCACTATGGTTCTTACGCAACCATACTGAAAATGGTTCACTATGCCAATCGGCTAAGTGGTTTCCATACCACTATGGTTCTTACGCAACACATGGAAGAAGCAAGGAGGTTTTATGACTTCTGCCTGTTTCCATACCACTATGGTTCTTACGCAACATGTCATAATAGTCGGTTATAAAACCGCTCTGTGGATGTTTCCATACCACTATGGTTCTTACGCAACATGTATGGGTGATTTTAGCTCCAAGATGCGCGCTCAGTGTTTCCATACCACTATGGTTCTTACGCAACCTGCAGTTTAGGAGGGCGTACAGGCTGAAGATGCAGTAGTTTCCATACCACTATGGTTCTTACGCAACCAGGAGGGCTTCGTAGTCAACGGATAACTCCCGGGCATGTTTCCATACCACTATGGTTCTTACGCAACTGAGGAAGCAAATTTCTCAAATTCAGAGCGAAACTCGTTTCCATACCACTATGGTTCTTACGCAACGGTATAATCATACCAACCCTATAATAAAAATGCAATACGTTTCCATACCACTATGGTTCTTACGCAACTATCTGTGCCTTTTATTATGTGTTTAATTATATTAAAAGTTTCCATACCACTATGGTTCTTACGCAACAAGCCTATATCGACGTTGTTTATATGGGCTTATTTCATGTTTCCATACCACTATGGTTCTTACGCAACTCTTGCTGATACTAGCATATGGAAAAAACTGTTTTGGTTGTTTCCATACCACTATGGTTCTTACGCAACTCAGTTTTACAAAAAGGCTTATAAGAAGCATATGTAGTTTCCATACCACTATGGTTCTTACGCAACCGGGAATTTATCGATGAGATAGAGGGGCGATTGTAGTTTCCATACCACTATGGTTCTTACGCAACTCCTGGTGCAGTTGGTTCTCTTGCTGATACTAGCATAGTTTCCATACCACTATGGTTCTTACGCAACAAAAGGTCATCCATCGATCTCAGTCCTCACTTTCGGTTTCCATACCACTATGGTTCTTACGCAACGGCACGGATACAAACTCATCAGTAAAGACCCAATACGTTTCCATACCACTATGGTTCTTACGCAACGAACCTGCCGGAAGAGATGATAGAAGACATGTATAAGGTTTCCATACCACTATGGTTCTTACGCAACGCACAAGTACGCTGCGGATTACACTGGTCCTTTCACGTTTCCATACCACTATGGTTCTTACGCAACAGGCTTGCGACAATGCCTCTCTATTGAATCTTTATACGTTTCCATACCACTATGGTTCTTACGCAACAATTGGCGTTTATACCTCGTTGAAGATCATCAGAAGAGTTTCCATACCACTATGGTTCTTACGCAACCCTGGAACTACCTTCAGAAGACGCTAGGAATATCATCGTTTCCATACCACTATGGTTCTTACGCAACACTTCTCCGCAAGCTCATTAAACTTACTCATCTCAGCAGTTTCCATACCACTATGGTTCTTACGCAACTCTATCACCTCCGCCACGAGAGCAGCCACTCTCAAGGGTTTCCATACCACTATGGTTCTTACGCAACTAAGGTCATTCAAGGAGACTTTGTCTGTTACAATGTTTCCATACCACTATGGTTCTTACGCAACGCGATTGGTTACATGATGCGATATATGGGAAAGGATTATCGTTTCCATACCACTATGGTTCTTACGCAACGGCTGTTCTGTACCAGTCCGAGGGAAGGGATCCAGGAAGTTTCCATACCACTATGGTTCTTACGCAACCCTGCGAATGTTCGGGGCGATCTTGACCGAACATGAGTGTTTCCATACCACTATGGTTCTTACGCAACAGGAGGGTTGCGATGGTAAAGGATGGGGGTTATAGGTTTCCATACCACTATGGTTCTTACGCAACAGCGATCTCGTATAGCTTCTCATACACTTCTTTATGTTTCCATACCACTATGGTTCTTACGCAACCTTTCATGCTTAACAAGACTGATTCCGTATTTTCCTGTTTCCATACCACTATGGTTCTTACGCAACCCCAGATACACGCACCCAGAGAAGCCCCCATATTTTGTTTCCATACCACTATGGTTCTTACGCAACGCACCATTACTTCTCATAAATATATCCAATTCCCTAAGTTTCCATACCACTATGGTTCTTACGCAACACTCTTTCAATCGTTGGCATTGCTACCCCTCCGATTCCGTTTCCATACCACTATGGTTCTTACGCAACTTAACCAGGTATCCGATTCCGCCCCCCGTACTTTCAGGTTTCCATACCACTATGGTTCTTACGCAACTTCTTTTCCGCAATACTTAGCAAAGTATCCAATCACGTTTCCATACCACTATGGTTCTTACGCAACAAAACAGAAAGTATTGGTTTGATGAGTCAGGATATGTTTCCATACCACTATGGTTCTTACGCAACAGGTTATGTTCGGGGTATTGTTCCTGGTATGCGTAAGGAGTTTCCATACCACTATGGTTCTTACGCAACTAATGATACTGCTAGCTTCGTGTATACGAAGAAATGAGTTTCCATACCACTATGGTTCTTACGCAACTTAAGACAAGCCCGCGGATCTTTATCTAAAAAGTATGTTTCCATACCACTATGGTTCTTACGCAACCGAGAGATGACAGGATTGTCCCTGTCCCCGAAGAAATTTGTTTCCATACCACTATGGTTCTTACGCAACGAAGTTTGCAGAAAGATATTGTAATGCTCACTATACTGTTTCCATACCACTATGGTTCTTACGCAACACCATGCCAAGGAGACCATCACGCAACACCCGTTAACGTTTCCATACCACTATGGTTCTTACGCAACGAGAGAATAGTCTCTGCTAAGAACGGTCTGCCAAAGTTTCCATACCACTATGGTTCTTACGCAACCTGCAGATCATGAAGGTACTGATCTTGAGGCTGTATTGTTTCCATACCACTATGGTTCTTACGCAACCGGAAATCCCCGAAGGTTGTTTGTGCTAATTGAGGATGTTTCCATACCACTATGGTTCTTACGCAACGAATCTGTAAGGTGGCTTGTTTACTATGTTCTACACGAGTTTCCATACCACTATGGTTCTTACGCAACAATGTTGAGGCAGGAATTTCCTTTCCTCAACAAAATCGTTTCCATACCACTATGGTTCTTACGCAACCAGTTAATACCTCGAACTACTTTATTAGCCACGTGAGTGTTTCCATACCACTATGGTTCTTACGCAACGGATACAACGAAAACGGTTTCTGGATTCGCTGCTTGAAGTTTCCATACCACTATGGTTCTTACGCAACCAAGCAAGGAAGTTATAGAGGGTTTGGAAACTTGCCTCGTTTCCATACCACTATGGTTCTTACGCAACATCACCTACCACCCGGACAACTCCATTTTCCCAACTGTTTCCATACCACTATGGTTCTTACGCAACTGAGTTATAGATATGATACGGTGCGAATTGATTTAGGTTTCCATACCACTATGGTTCTTACGCAACAGGAACGGGGTTTTTATCTATAACATTGATTCTTGTTTCCATACCACTATGGTTCTTACGCAACTCACCTACCACCCGGACAACTCCATTTTCCCAACTGTTTCCATACCACTATGGTTCTTACGCAACCGCTTTTATTACAAAGATATTATACAGGTTTTGGGGAGGCAGAATCAACCAATCGGGAAGATCTCGCAAGCGCCATCGAATTTACATTTCGGCGATTCGCTTGGATTTGATTCTAGATGGACGCAGTGTTATGTGGAGGGAGAAGGCACCGGTATCTTCTAAGGAAGACCAATTGCAGAAAATACCGGCGAAAAACTCTCCAGCAGAAGCTTACAGAAGAAAGCTGCTCACGATTTCGCTTTCAATCAAATGACCTATCTGCAGTCGTGTCTGTGTAAACTGTACAGGAATGATTATAAATAGGTCTAGAAGTGTTATTAGGAAATGAGTCTAGAAGAAAATGGCATACGATCGATCCGACGAGAATTGGTAACGAAATTATTAACTCGGGAAAGGCTTATGGGAAGGATAATACAACTCTGTTCGGAAAAGCCGATGATGATAATCCGCAATATGGCGTTTACATGAAATGATCGCATGTAATCTAGTGCGACAATAAGCTGAATTAACCAATCTTGAAATGCCTCAGTGGAATTGGGTTTTAGAAGCATAGTGATTTCGACGGCAAGTAGTTCCGAATGGGTATTGACCGAGAATGATTATTGCGGGAATTTTACTTCTGGAGTCAAGAAAATTCGAACTTGATGAAAGGATTTGAGAGAATTGTTCTGAATGGGTGTTCTGCCTTCTACCACCACATGTGAAGCGCTTTGTAGTCTTCCTCTGAAAGAATAGACCGGATCAGTTTGTAGCATTCGGTTAGAAGAAGCGTGTTGTACGAGACTTTCCTTTTTAGTGTTGGATGAAAGACCGTCTCTTCCATGAATTTCTCGAAGTGCTCAACGTACTTCTTCATTCCTTCATTGGTAAGAAGGGTTGAATTCATTTCCTTATCGAAGTCGTCTTCTGTAATGATGGCTTTGTTCAGTAGAGTCATGATCAGTCTGTCTACGATTACAGGTTTGAAAACCTCGCTTATGTCGAGGCAGAGCGAGAATCTCATTTCGCAGGGTTCGTGGAGAAAGCTCACTGTGGGATCGAGTTGGGTCTGATAGATCTTACTGAGTGTCCTGGTGTAGAGTAGTGAGTTCCCGAAGGAGATCATGCAGTTGAGTATACCCAAGGGAGGCTGTCTGATTCTTGTTACGAATTCCTGACCGGTAAGCCCCGCAAGAATCGGATAGTAGTATTGTCTGAAAGCGCCCTCGACAGCCATTACTGAGTTTACCCCAGTTGTGTTTTGAAGTCTTTCTCTAGTGTTCTTCAGCCCCTCTATCTTGTCTTTGTATCCGGGAATCTTGCTGGAGGATCTCTGGAGAACTCTAAGCATGTTGTGCATCGCTCCGTCGATGAATTCTCTAGATAGTTTCAGCCTTTTAATAGGGTCGAGAAAGGTTTTGATCTGTTCTACTAGGAGTTTCCCCGATACTTTCTGCTTCCTCGGAACGAAACTCCCGCTGTACCAACCATTATGGGAGAAGACATGAAGCGCTACTTCCTTTTTTGAAAGGAAGGAGAGAAGATGGGTGTTAAGATCGATTTCTCCAAAGGTCGAAATCGATTCGATCTTTTCTATTGGAATGAACTTTCTTCTGCCCTCACGTTCAAGCAGAAGAGTGTTGTCCTTTCTGCTCAGCTGTCCGCTGGCAAAGAGATAGAAGTTCTTCTTCATGATCAAACCTCCTAGGAAAAGCAGAGATCGAAGTACGAACAACCTTTGCACCCTTCTTTGAAGAGCGGAAGGGGCGCATTATCCAGGTTGAAGATTGTCTTTATCTCATCGAGATCTCTTCTTATTTGTTCTTCGTCTTCTTCAGTAAGTGAGAGCATGATCATTTTCTTGGCTCTGGGATACGTTAGCCTGGCAGTAAATTCGTGAAGGCCAAGTTTATGCTTTAGATAGTAGAGATAATACTTGACCTGATAGATGTGGCCCTCTCTCACTTCTTTACCGTACTTGATTTCAACGATTTCTCTTGTGTTTCTGAGTATGTCGAGAGAGATCTCGTCGATCACGATGTCTTTGTCTTCGCCCTGACTGTATTCTTCTTGAAGTAGCTTGCCGAGTTGAACGCTCTCTGAAGTCGATTCCATTGAGATGTTGTGAAGAAAGAACCAGAGCTGCGTCTTGCAGTAATGGAGATAGTTGATTGCATTACCCCCGATCCTCGGCTGTCTTTCCGTTATTTCCATCAGAAGCCCTCGACTATGGAACCTTCGTCTTCTTTCGGACCGAGGTAGCCGAATGATGGATCGTAGATGATTGGCGCGTAGATGAATCCGTCATCATCCTTTTCCAAGCGTCCGATCACATCTCTTACAGGTACTTTGACAAGTTTGCCGAGTTTCTGCATCTTGCCCGAATTATCGTTCCTGAATTCAGCAGGTATCACTTCTATAGTCTTGTAGGGGATACGGCGAATCAGGTCGTCTGCAAGCCTTTGATCGATTGACATCGAATAAATCTGGAAGTTCATCTCTCTCACAAACTGCCAGCTCGCCTTACCGGCAGAGATCTCCTCTTCAATGTTCTCTATTTCAGAGAGTAAGTCTTCCATCATTTCCCTTAGTTCAAGTCCGCTAGGCGTTTGATGGGCTTTTAGGAGTCCAAGAGATTTGGCGACAAGGTTCTTGTTGTAGACAGAATATGAGTTTTCATTCTGAGGGAAGATCATAACCTCACCTATCGGAGTGGTGCCTTCTCTGTTTACTCTCCCGAAACGCTGGGTGAGCGAGTCAATCGGTGCAGCTTCTGTTATGAGGACATCGTAGCTTATATCAAGGCTGATTTCGATCGTCTGTGTGGCTACGATGATTCTCGGAGGAGAATCTCCCGTAATGCGAGAGAGGATTCTTTCCCTGTCTTCGAGGTTGAAGCGACCGTGATAGAGAATTATTTCTTTATCTGGAATCTTATCTGACAGGGTTTTGAAAGCTTCCGTTGCCTTTTTGACCGTGTTGAAGCAAAGAATGGCTTTTTTCCCCTTTTTATGTTGCCTCTTTGTCTCTTCAACAGGGTCGACATCTTCTAAATGAGAGATGGTGATTCTTCTCAGCGATTCACCTTCGTAATCTCTCACTATCACAGGGTAGTCAAGAACTTCCTTGAGCTTCTGGATCATGTAGGAAGGGAGAGTGGCGCTCATCACGCAAACTGGAGTACCCATGGCGTTAAGCATTTTTATGCTTTCAAGCAGTATGCCAAATGTGTACGGTTGACTCGCGTGGATCTCGTCGAATATGACCGCCGAATTGACGATATTTACTATCTTTGGCTCCCATCTTCCCCAGTTAAGCGACATGAGAAGAAGCTGATCGAGAGTCGCAACGTTAATTGGGTTGTCAAAGGCTTTCATCCAGAAGATTCTATCTCGGGTGTCTTCGGAGTATCCTTCGTTAGAATACAAATAGTATGCGATGTTGCCGTGGACCAGACCGGTTTTGTCGGACACTTCTTCCGTGTATCTTTTGTACATAGCTTCGACTGTTGTCACTGTGGGAAGAAAGAGGGTGGACTTTTCTCTTCCAGTCGATTTTGTCCAGACAAGAGCGGCGAGAGATTTTCCGCGACCAGTAGGAGCGAGGATTATCGTGTCCTTTCCGGTAGAGGCCTCTGCTTGAAATGTGCGCAAGGGCCGAGAATCGAGTTTTATGCTTGCTGATGAGAGTGACTTCTTTGCGGAAGCCGACCAATCTGCAAGGTTTAGAATTCCCTGGATCAAGAAATAGAGTCGCCTGTCGCGAGGTGCGCCAAAAAAGAAGTTGCAGAGTCTCTTGAGAAGTTCTCGAGGAGAAGGTATCTGCAAGTCGAGATCGGGAAGCTCAATTCTGAAGTGACCCTTCGCATAGTCTTTTATCTCCTTGAATTCATTCACAAGTTCGAGGTTTGGAGTCGCCTGTTGTCTTTGAAATTCCAAGGATGAAAAAGAGTCTTTGAATCGAGAACCATGATGGCCCAGTATAGACTGGAGGATGTAGTTCTTGATGGGGGATTCTTTAAGAGAGGCCATAGCTATCTGAGCCGAAGCAAGTGAGTGGGAAAAGCCCTTCTTGTCGAAGGAGAATTCTACACAGCCTTTCCCGATGTCGTGGAAGGCGCAGGCGGTTAGAATTGCTTCTGAGATTTGTTTTGGGTCAAGATTCGTGTTTTTGAGGGCGATTTTGTTTTGATCAAGATAGCTATGAGCGTAATCAAGAACTCTCTCGGTATGCTCTACCAGGCTTACTCCCGGCTTTGCGAGAGACATTATTCTACCTCCAGAGGGGAAAGACAGTATCTGAGACATCTACTGCCTCTCCAGAGTATTCGACCGGTTCGGAGATGTATGTGTAAGGAGATCTGTTTTTTGGCCTCCGTGCTTTCGGGTTCCGTTTATCTCTATCAAATTCGCTATTCAGCCAGTAAGTCTTGAAGTGAGGGATACTCCCTTCATTTAGAGCGGTGATGTTGATCTTGCCTTGAAGGTCTCCCTTAACCACAGTGTTGTGTATGACTGATCTCTCCACTCTCTCTGCGGTCTCTAATTCAGACTGGATAAAGGTTATGAACTCGTCGTCTCTTCCCAGACTTAGGGGGAAGCAGGGATCGGAAATAGCTTTCTTAATCTCTTTTAGTTTGGTCTCGGGGCCCACAATTAGAAGTCTAATATTGGGTTGATAGAGGACCTCTCTTATCACGACAGCCTTACCAATGGATCTTCCACCGTCTTTTACCTTCTTTATCGCCCATGCGTCTTTTGCAATTCCTTCATTCTCCTGTATGTGTACGCCGAAAGAAAGGTCCCGGCAATAGTTCTGTGCTTCGAAGTATTCTCTGCCGGTAGCTGCGCCGATTATTCCAGTGATCGTGGTGGGCGGAGGAAAGGGCAGGCTCTCCTGATAATTCATGGATGCGGGGCTTCGAAAGGAAGCTGTGTATCCTTTTATTGAGATTTGGAGCACTAACATCTTTTCACCTCCATTGGAAAAGGCCCCTCGCATGAGGGGCCAGTGTTATATTGTTGAAAGAATCTCTTTCACTCTGGAGAAGGCGTCTGTCATGGGAAGAACTTCAACTGTCTCAGGAACTCCAGCATCCAGCGCAGATGCGTCAAGTACTTTCGTGGTTCCAATGATTACGCGATCGATTATGCTTGAATAATTGGTAATGCTATCGATCAGCGTTTCGGCATTGATCTTTCCCTTTGTATCACAGCTTACGGATTCGAGGAGGAAGGGAAGCTTTACTGTTTGAAAGGCGAAGGCGATGAATTTCGGAGAGATGTCTGATAGTATGTTGGTCTGCTTTCCGCCTGTCCAGAGAGTCATCATGGAATCGAGGAAGAGGTTGAGTCTTCTCAAGCGCTCTTCTTTCTGTATCTCGAGTGTGGTCTCTTTGATTTCAGAAGGATCGAATTTGCCGACCCTGTCAAGTTCTATAAGTCCGCCGCCTCTGAGATACGCGGAGTAGACTTCGGTTTCAACCATGTTTCCGCCCTTGTCGCTGGCTTTTCTTGTCTTTGTAAGTAGATCTCTGTCGCCTCTGTAAGGGAAGAGAGATACGAGCGGGGCGATTCTCACGGGAGACGTTCTCTTTCTGTTGTCACCGGTTACTGCGATCATAAAGCCGAAGAGGTCGTCGTCGATGTAGTTCAGCGGATCTCCGAGTGTAGTTTCGACTTCTCCGTCTACGGGAGTGGAGAGGGCCTCGCCGATTTCTGCAAATCTCTCTCTCAGGCCGTGGCGCTGACATTGTCCGGAAACGTAGTTGAAAGCGGATCCGTCGGGAGCGACGATCTTTTTTGCGGTCTGAATGTTGCCTTCTGTGAATCCTGCGTTGGGGTTACCCATAGTGACTTTGGATATCGAACCCCAGGAGAGACATTTAATCTGCAATCTTTTCACCTCCATTCTGTGAGGATGCATAATGTCTTGAAAGGTATTTGTTCACGGCGAAGATTACAAGAAGTGCTTTGGGCTTCTTCCAGCTTTCCTCATTGAGGATCCTTATGAACTCTTCGGGAATTCTGATTTTCCAATCCTCTTTTGCGTACTTGAATTCAAGATCGGCAAGGGTGAGCAAGAGATCCTCCAGAGAGCGGCTGTTGCGTAAAGAGTATAGATCGCCGAAGCTCTGGGCTTCAAAGACCGCGTTGCCAATCACTTCTCCGGCCTTTTTTGAGAGATCGATTGTCATTTGATCCAAGCCATTCACTCCTTTCATGGTATTTGATGCAACTATCACCTCGTATATAGAATGGACAGGGTAATCGAAATCAAAGATGATCATCTGAAGCCTTTCTTCGAGTGGCTTGAAAGAGAGGATCATTCTGGATATCTCTTCACGTCTCGAAACGTCGGCAGAGGGGCTTCCGGGGATTACCAGACTGTCCATGAATTTCGAGAAGTCGCCACCCAGGGTCTCCACGTTTTCGAAAAAGGTTGTCAGCTCCTCCACTCTCTCGAATGAGTCGAAGTTGAGAAATGAGTTGTTTCTTCCAGTGTTCGAGACCTGCATAACTTTGAACGAGGAGCGGGGAATGAATCTGGTCTTCTCGAACAGGGTGTGAAGAGAAAGGAGAAGGGTTTCATAGGGTTCCTGAGGATAGAATCTCGCCTTGACCTTCAGGTTTCTCCATGAACCGGGTTCGTGGAGGTCTTTCATCCAGAGAAATGTATTGTAGGTCGATTCGAGAGTATCGCTCTCCGGGAAGAGGTAAGTGATCACGTAGTCCTGCCCGTCCTTATAGGATGTGTAGAACAAGGCGAGACCGGCCATCATTCCAAGGAACTGGCAGTTAAGGCAGACTTCACCGCTTCCCGAGCCGAAGCTGAAGAAGCTCTGAAAGTTCTCGGCCTTCACCGATAGGGGATCTCCCAGCATCGACAGTTTTTCGAGAGTTGAGACTCTAGAACCGCAAAGACTGCATACTTTGCTTCCAATCTTGTTTTCCTCGAGGATCTTTGAGACTTTGTCCAGAACTGTGTACTGCTTTAGAAAAGGTCTGAGGTTTGGCGCCCAGGGCTTGCCGTTCTTGTTGAGCATATCTTTGAGGGCGTTTTCGAAGATTGTCTTTTTGGGCGTCTGTGTCTCGAAAAGGTTTCCCGTGATAGTACAGTCTGCAGTATATCTCTTTATCGCGACCGCTCCGGCCATTTGCCAGAAACTTCTTATATGAACTCTCATGTGACACCTCTTTCGGTTAAGAATTGTCCTCACAGTTTTCGCAGACGTTTCTTCCTTCCTGAATTGTGCAACCGCAGCAGTCGCAGAAGACTCCTTTGCACCAGCAGGTCGCGCAGGCGCTGCCTTCTAAACCAAATCCCTCATCTTCATCTAGGCAATCATCCTCGTAGAAATCTCTTTCGTCTTCCAAGATGGCTCACCTCCTTCAAGCTTTATAATCACACTTTTTTGGAGTATCAGTTCTCGAGTACATATTCCCCGTCAATCTTATGGAGTCTTGGTGGTTCAAAGGCGATGTTGACCTTACTTAGTAATTCGGATATCTTGTCCAGAGCAGACTGTAATTCCTCTACGCCGTTGTCTTCCTCGCAGAAATGGGAGAAGGTAACGAACACGGAAAAGTCGTCCTGCCGTCGGCTGATTTGAATCTGTCCTTCGGGAAGTATCTCTCCATTTTTGAGAGAGTCGAGCAGTTTTTCTTTGAAGTAATCGACGACAATCCAGGGAGCTTTTGCATAGTATTTGTAGACAAGCTCTATGAAATCACCTCCTTATATTGACAGTCATGGCACTCAGCCTAGGATATATAATCACACTTTTCTGTAATGAGCAGATAGTCTTTTGGTTTTCCTGGGATTTGCTTGGTGAAGAATGACCTCTTCTACCTAGATGGTGTTTGTGAAGAAGAACGTTAATGTAGGGATTGCTATTCCATAAACGGCACGATTTTCTTAAAGATATGATCTGAATTCTCTAATACAAATAGAATCAGGAGAGAGAAAGTCTTCGGGTAATTTAAGTATGGAACGGGGATCCAGGTGCCGTTAGCTTGGTGGCGCAGATTACTTGCTCAGTTCTTCCTTGGTCTTCTTGTACTGTACAGCTATATGACATGCAGCATCGAATACTTCCAGTCCTACTTTGACAACGAGCATGATTGCTTGTGCGATATTTGTTGGATTGCGAGGTGCTCCCAGTTCATTTGGTTTCACTGTTTCACCTCCCTTTATCTCAGTTATGATCGTACTTTCATGATTCATAATCACACTTTTTAAATTATTGCCGCAAAGACAGCTCAGAAGAGATTTAGCTGATTATCATGGCCGGGTTCTCTTGAGATCAGCGCGTTAAAAAGAATCGAATAGGTCTTGATTCCTATTCCTCTAATGTCTAGGATCTCTCTGAAACGAGTGACGTCTTCGCGTTTGTCCAGAAGTCTTTTTATGATCGAAGGCCTGAGAGTAAGGCATTTCAGTTCATATTCAGACATCGCCCTTAGCTGTTTTATCATCGATTCCTCGTTTTTCGAAGGGCTTTTATCCAGACAGAGAAGTATTTCTGCCTTTGAGCTTTCAAATACCTCTCTTGTTATGTTCTCCGATGTTTGAGGATCTATACCCCCCTTTCCTGCCCCGGCCAGAGGAAGGGCAACTCTTTCAAAATTGCTTTCTGTTATGATCTCTTCCGCACGCTTAAGAGAGGAACGTATCCATGAGATTTTTGATGGCATCTTCCAGTCTTCTTTGACAAACAGACTGATTATCCTTGGAAAAATATCTCCTCGGAATATCCAGGCAGAACCGGGCAAAGGACCTTCGTGGGAGCATCTCTCTCTGTAATTATCAAAATAGCTAGGAAATCTAAGTTTGAACTCAAGCGCCAATCCGGCCCCCATAACTCCCTCTGTATTGACGGTGTTTGCTATTACGGGGACATTCTCTTCTTCAAACGCGGCAAATACGCTTTTCTTATATACAGTTATCATAAGCTCAGCCCTCGAAGTAATAGGTGTATCCGCTATCGCGGAGCTGTCTGATGGAGATTCCTTTTATCTTTTCCGCAGTTCTGTCTAGAATTATACATTCGATCCATTCCGGTTCGATCATGTCGATCTTCACTAAGATCTCGGCACCAAGTCTTTTCTTGAGCAACCAGTTATCGTAGAAATTTCTCGTTGAAAGCACCACTTCAATATTTATCTTCTTGAGAGCGGGTTCACTTAGAGTGTAGATCTCGGCATCACTGCAGGCGGCGATTCTGTCAGATACCAGGCAGTCATAGTGAGTTACTAGATCGCTATTCAGTCTTAGAATCGCGAAATCTCTGTTTTCTTTCTGGTAGCGGAAGGTCATCGCATTCCTGGTATTAAAGAACAGCGGTACATATTCATGTAGGGACTTTCTTTCTCTGATTGTTTGAACGGTCTGATCGGAGTAATCATCGTATGGTATCTCCAGAGTCTCTACTGCCATCTTGCTCATTACTCCGTGTTCGAGTATCGAAGGAATATTCTTTACTGGCGAAAGATAGTAGAGATGCTTCACTCCGAACGCCTGTAAAGGATTACTGCTCGTAACCATTATCTCACCTCCCTTTCAGGGTTTATAATCACACTTTTTTACGAGGCTTTGGATTCGCAAATGGAAAGCGTATAATATCGTTGAAACTGAATTACTAATTCTTTGCAGTTGTCTGTTTTGGAGGATTTATGGTTAATAAAATCACTTATTCCTTGCAGCAGGTCTTCGCCGGTCTAGAACTTCTGATAAAAGAGGACTACAAACTGTTGTTCGAGAAGTTTTCTCCGGAGTTTGGACTGATCGAAACGCTCGAGGAGCCTTCCGGTTCTGCTCTAGCGAAGTTCTCATTTGAATTCGAAGAAGATCGTTATTCTGTAGGATTCAAGGTTCTAAATCCCGATCAGGATGGTGCCTTTTCATATCTTTCGAAAAGGTATTCGACGCCGCTAATACTGCTAGAGAAGAGGGGGCGTTCCTCTGACTATCTCGATCTCGAGAACTTCTGGGTAGTGCCAGGGTATTACTTGAGAATGGCCTTTGTGTGCTTGCAGGTTTTGAGAGAACTGCAGTCAAAAAACGGCATGGAACGTTTAGATACAGTCCTCGAAACGGCTGAAACTCTTCTCAACAGAACGGTTGTTGGGACCGAGATTCTCAAGCAATACGACACAAGTGACATTGAGGAAGAACCCGAGATGAAGAAGCCGAAGTATCTAAAGGTCCCGATCCTCTTTGAACTGCCCTCTTCAAACGGGCTTCTGCAGATATCCGAGCTGAGAAAGGCGGTCATACCCGGAGACAAAGTGAAGGAATCGCTTAGATTGCCTCATTTCTCGCACTTGGGGAAGCTGGATCTTCTCGAGACTCCTGAATCCGTGAGAATCGGAATGAATCTCTTCCTTGCGAACGGCGCCCGTTATAATGCTTCGGATCTTGAGATAGAAAGCAGTGGCGAAGATTCCGAAGCCCTTCTTAGCCCTTCTACGTGTGCTGTTCCTTTCATGGCATACTCAGATGGCGTCAGGGTTACTATGGGAGGCAAGAATCTGAAGCAGGCAGTAAAGGTTGTTTCCAGCGAAAAGCCAATAATTCGGACTCCCATTGATGAGGAAGTTGATCTTGACTACGGTGTCAATGCCCTAGCCGGATATGCGTTGTTCAACGGCTTGAACTTCGAAGATGGAATAGTTTGTTCTGAAGGGTTTTCAATGAAAATGTGCATCGTAGAGAAAAAGACAATTGAAATCGTCGACTCAGTTCCTGTATTGCTCGATGCGAAGGTCAGTGTTAAGAACAGGTCTACGATAGAGCTTTCCAGTGAGGAAGGTTCGATAAGGATTGTTTACAACTTCAGAACTAAAGGTTCGATTGTCAATAAAGGTGACTGGCTGATAAGAAGAAATGTCTTTTTTGGTGGAAACGATAATCCCACTAAGTCCTATTCAAAGAATATCTACTATGACCTTTCATATCCAGGGGAAATCTTGCAGAATCCAGAAGAGAGAATGATCTCGTTCATTATGAGAACTATACCAACCGCCAGGAAGATAAAAAAGGGGGAAAAATTAGTAGACAACTTGAACGAGAGCGTCGTCTCCATAAGTGTTCCCTTGACTATCACAAAGCCGCTCGAAATTGGTGACAAGATTACTGGAAGACATGGAAACAAGGGCACTATATCGAAGATCGTTTCCGAAAGAGAAATGCCGCATGTTGAAATAGATGGCCAACGCAGACCTCTGGACATTATTCTGAGCCCCTTCGGGGTTATAACCAGAATGAATCTAGGTCAGCTACTAGAGACGCACAAATCACTTGAAGGTGAATATGTCGACAAACCTTTTAAGAATCTGGATCTCGCTTCCAGGGTCGCCAAAGGAAGAGACATACCACAGCTGAAGAAGAGACTCTTTTTTGCAGATGGAACTTCGTTTGAGGCAGCAGTCGGTTATCAGTATTTTGTGAGGCTAGATCACTGCGTAAGGGACAAATTGCATGTAGTAGATCTTGCGGAGACCTCTAAGATTACGGGACAGCCAGTGAAAGGAAAGCGGAGAGAGGGCGGACAGAGAATCGGCGAAATGGAGTTTTGGACTCTCTTCGACAACAATGCGCTTGAGACCGTTGGGAGGTTTTCTCAAACTAACATCAGCGATTCTTCAGACTTCATGAAGCGCTACTTCGATACCTTCAGGCTTCTTATGAACTACTACAGGGATTTTGATGTTGAAATCGAGGACGACCCGTTGAGAATAATTGTTAAGGAGACTTCAAATGACTTCCTGGAGAAAGTCGCGAGCGACGAAACCATGAGCGAGTTCTTCAAGCAAATTAAGGGAAGGGCGAAAGACAGGAAAGAGAGAAGATTCCTGCTATCTAAGTCAGGATATTTGAGAAAGTACATGCTTGGAAGACGGATTCATTCTTCTGGCAGAACCGTGATCACACCGGTGACAGACATAGACATAGACCATGTTTATCTTCCCTACGAATTTGCAAAACTTTGGCTTCCTCTGAAAGAGGATTCTAAAGAAGGGATTAAGATTGCTAATGATCTGGCGAAGGAGAGTAATCTCTATGTGCTTCTCAACAGACAGCCCTCTCTCCATAGACACAGTATTTCCTCTGCTAGGCCGATTTTCTGGGAGAACAAGACAATAGGATTGCCAATTATGTTGTGCGATGGATTCGGCGCCGATTTCGATGGCGACTCCATGGCTGTTTACCTGCCCGTAGATCAGGATGAAGATCTGAAGAGAGAGCTGAAATCTATGCTTCCCTCCAACAACCCGTTCAGAATTGGAACGGGAGAACTCACTTTTTCGGTCACTCAGGATTTGGTGTACGGTCTATATAGAAAGAGAGGACTTAACTCCAAGAAGGTAAAAGAGGAGCTTACACAGATAATAGAGAATTCCAACAATATTTCGAAAGATCTTCTGAAGTGGCAGAATGAAAGCCTTGCAGCGGCAAAGGAATCGGGACTGAGTCTTGATCTGCGCGATATCGCTTTGATGAGCGAGGTTGCCAAGAGCGTTAAAGATTCGGGCAGTAGAGGAAAACCAGAGCACTTCGTACAGATGGCTGAGGGGATTGATCTCGATGGAAGAAGGGCTGAAGCCTTTGCGAGAGGAGTATCGAGAGAAGATTACCTTGGTCGTACAGATGGTCTTGATGTGAACATTGCGTCCAGATCGAGGACAGGTTTGATCGACAAGAAACTCCATGTCGCCGAAGCGGGATACTTTACCAGGAAGTTGGTCGAGTTTCTGTATCCCGTTTCTGTCACAGAAGAAGACTGTTGTACAGATGACGGAATAGAACTCAATCAATCATTTGTCCAGCATCTGGCATTGCGAAAATACTCTCTTGAAAGACTGATACTCGGCAGATATGTCAAGAGGCCGATGGACAAAGAGTGGATGCCTGTAACGCGAAGTAATCTGAATGACTTCAGAGACTGCGATCTTCTGCTGAGAAGCCCGGTTAAGTGTGCGTCCTCAGGGGAGAACGGCATCTGTTCAAAGTGTGCGGGTCTCGAGCTCTCCAGTATGAAGAAGTTTAGAGTCGGCAGCTTTTTGGGAGTTCTTTCAGGCCATACTATAGGAGAGCGGGGAACTCAGCTTTCGATGAAGACCTTCCAGACGGGCTCATCAGGGTTCAGTATGCAGCGGGTCTCTTCGGAATTTTTCAAGGCCGAAGAAGAGTTTTCTTCTTATCTAAAACGGCTTGCCGACAGATCTATCGAAGGGATAATGAAGGGTTCATCGAAGTCGGCATCAGGTTCTGCTGAAGAGGGATCGCCCGTTCTCGGTACCATAGATGTGGCCTCTATCTATTTGGAGGTTCTCTTTAGACATTTGAAGGATACCGAAATACGTACTGAGGGGGAATTGAAGAAGAGACTCTCTGATCCAAGGGAAGTCGGGATATTCTCTGCACTTTCTTTCGAGAAAAGCGGCAGTTCAGAGAAAATCGGAATCGGAGAAGAAATAGAGGAGAAGTCTCCTAAGGCGAATTATGCGCTTAGGCCGGGAGAGGTGGCTAAATGGGTAGGGAAAAAATAACAGAAAAGACACCTGAAAAGTCGAAAGGCAAAAACAAGGAAAAGTTTAAATCGCTTACCACGTCCTTTAGAAATAGACCCGTTGAAACCAGCGAAGAAAGTGAAGAAGAGCTTCCAGATGAAGAAGCGTTTGAGGAAGTTGAATCTGAAGACCACGATAATGACGAGACTTCAAATTCCGATCCGTTCGCATCTGTAGAGAACCTTGAGAATCTGGTTTTTGAGCCGGCAGAGAGGAATCCGATTTCCGAGAAGAGAGTTGTTCTGGAAATCGTCAAAGGGAAGAGGTACCATTGTCTGAGAAGATACAGGTGGAGTTTCGAATTCTCTGAAAACTCTCCCCAAAAAGAAGAACACATGAGGCGTTTTGGGGAAACGGTTAGAAGAACAGGCAGGATTATTGAGAATTTCCTCAATGGATACCTCGAAGGAGAGACGGCCTCGATTCAAGATCTCTTTGGCTCGCTCAGCTCAAAGATTCTCTTTGGCGTCTCCGATTTGAATGACGTATCCAAGAACCAGTTATCCTGGTATCTCTTCCGGATGCCCGACGGAGTTCTATACACTCTCAACTGCCTAACTCCCAGAAGCGGTGCCCCAAATCTTTCGAAGCAAGCACTGTCGATTATGAGAATCTCAATGGGGGACCCGGAGGTGGGAGAAGTGCTCAAATATAAGTTTGAAGAAGTGATCGCAAAGTCTACCGGGTTAATTGACTATTCGCTTGAGCTGGAAGATTTGTTGGGGAGAGTCATCTGCCTGAACAGGACCATTATGAAGGCCGGGTATCCCGAAAGCAAACTGGGCGAACCGAGAGCTCTATTGAAAGAGCTTAACCGAAGTTCAATAAGACACTATTTTCATCAAATTGCTGGGAGAGCTAGGAAATGAGAGTATTCATTGTCGAGAAGGGTTTTGAAGAGCATGAGCTAAGAGTGCTCAAGGAGATCGTTGATAGTCTTGTTTCTTCAAAAGAGGATCTAAGAGAAAAAGTGGAGATTGTTGAGCTTTCTGAATTTCGCGAAGAACAGGGAATAATGATCATCTCCCAGCAGGTCATTGGAGAGCTGAATCCTGAACGGTCTTCAGGCCAGTTATTCATAATGTTCAAAGGAGGTCTTGAAAGCAACATAGTAGGTTTCGCGCAAAGAATGGGTGCTGTCGGAATCTTCCCTATCGATCGTTTCTATGGAGAGAGAATGGAATATGGGGAGATTTCACGGTTTGAGAATGTCTTGAAAAACGTTTTGAGAGATAGACTTTCAACCCGTTTTCCTGAATGGGACTTTAAAAAAAGGATCGACTGGAAAATGAAACTTGATGACAAGGCTTTCGAAGATGAAGACGCCTATATTTCGCTATTTGGAGACGAGATTACCCACAAGAACGTCAAGAAGACCAACGAAATAATAACGTCTGTCATGCCCTATGTTAAAGAGCTAAAGACGTTTAGATTAAAATCGAAAAGGGTTCTTGAAGAGCTAAAAAAGAAGGAACTCTCTGAAGACCCGAAACTTGAAGGAGCTAGAATAGCCATAAGAAAACTGAATGATTTGACATCCGAAATGAAGTTCAGAAAGCCGGTTTGTATTCTGCTTACGGGTCCAACCGGCTGCGGCAAGACTCTTCTGGCGAAGTACATAGCAAACAGCCTATTTGGCTCCTTGGAGACCTTTTCTAGAATCTCACTGGTCAATATGGGCGATAACCTTCTTGAAAGCGAGCTTTTCGGAAGTTTTCCGGGGTCGTGGACCGGGAGTTCTTATAAGGTTGGAAAAATGGTGTCAATGGCGGGAGGAGCGGTATTCCTCGATGAGATCGGAGAAATCTCTCCTGCCATTCAGGCAAAGCTTTTGACCTATCTGGACGATATGAAGGTCCTTATAGAAGGCCTTTCAGATACTTCGGGAGTGAGAGTTCCCGTATTGATTATCGCCGCCACGAATCGAGATGTTAGAAAGGAAATGAGCCTCGGCAATTTCAGGTCTGACTTCTATCAGCGTTTTGCCTACGAGATTCACATGCCTTCGCTTTCTGAGAGGAAGTCAGATTTCAGATATATTCTTAGTCATCTTCTCCAGGTGAAAAAGAAGATTCTGAATCTAAGTATAGATGAGATAAGCATAGCCGCAATAGAGAAACTGGAGGGTTACGAGTACCCCGGCAACTATCGAGAACTAGAGAGAGTTGTTACCGCGGCCATGATGAGCGCAAAGATGGATGGACGGGAGATTGTTCTGTCTAGAGATGTTCAGTTTTAGTTCTATGGGAGGTAGATATGAGAGTTAAGCTTACGCTTAGCGGTCTGAAGAACAAGGCCGTTCCCCGCGATCATTTTCATCAGCTTTCGGGCCTTATTTACGCGATGATACAAAAGGCAAATCCCGATTATTCGAAATGGCTGCACGACGAGGGCTTTCTTGACGGAAGCAAGAGCTTCAAGTTCTTCTGTTTCTCCAAGCTAATTCCGGAAAAGAATGCTTATATCAAAGCCGGAGATAATGGCGAGATGATTGTCTTCACCAAAGACATCGCTGCTCTATATATATCCTCGCCGGTGAGGGAGATCATGCAGCATCTAGTAGATTTCTTGCTGCTAAACAGGGAAATTAGAATCCTCAATCATAATCTGGTGATTCAAAACGCCTTTGCATCGACGGAGAGTTTTGAAAGCGAAGAGGAGCTCTTCAAATGTATTACGCCTATCGTTCTTTCGACGAGAAACGACGAACATAAGACGCCTTTCTACTTGAGGGCCTATCAGGATCCTGCCCAGTTTGGCGAATTCCTTACTAAGAATGCCAGAGAGAAATTCAGAGTTTTCTCCGGGAGAGAGAGCAGTGTCAGTATTGTTGTCGATGGCGAATATGTAGAAAAAGTCGGGAGGAAGAGCAACATAAGAATCAACATAGTTGACGATATCGAGGTCTTCGGATCGGTCGTCCCAGTAAAGATTTCCGGTACCGGAGAGGAGATTGCGTTTCTGTACGATACTGGACTTGGAGAAAAGAATTCCCTTGGAATGGGAATGATAGAAATTGCCGGGAAGCGGTTTTGAGTATAAAAGGGTTTTCTTTAGCAAGCTGGTTTTCGATGCGTGTATTTGAAGTGAAGGCCGCTTCGATAGAGTAGGTTATCCGCACGGTTTTACCAGAACACGCCTATAATCGTCATGAACCGATATTTTAAAGGTACTGTAGTGGCAACTTTCAGACCATTATTTTTAGCTATATTGGTTGGCTTCAAAACTTAGACTGACAAACGGATAAGCGCTTGATAATTTACCGATCTCTGCGGACAGAGAGATCAAAACCAGATCCCGAAACAAGTTCGGGATGACAATGTGAGGGACTTCCCAAACGCGCTGCCCGGATAACTTCATCAGGTGCATAGAAAACCCGAATTGTTGAGCCGGTTCTGTTCGTGAGACCCCATACGTTGTAATCGATACCCCCCGCTCCGCGTCATGAACTTGTTTCAGCATCTCTATCCTAAGAACCGCTGCACGCTTAAAATCAAAAACCCGCTGATCGCTGATGAAAACCGCGTTGTCCGTCAGCGGTCCTCCGCAGCCGAGAAGATAAAAACATCGAGTAGGAGAGGGGCGGAGCCCCTCGCCCTCTCACAGAACCGTGCGTACGGGCCGCGTACACGGCTCATGGATCAAGTATCGGATATTTCGACAGGGGATGATGATATTTTGTCATATCGACGAGGTTCATCTCTTCAAAGAACCTGTTGGGAATGGCGTAATTGGCTGCTTTTGAATGAGAAGATCGCCATTTGTTCATTCTCATGTTGACTTTCTCTTTCCATCCGGTCCTTCTGAGAACTCTGTTCAGTTTCTTAGTTGTCTTCCACTGGTGTAGTATGATGGCTCTCAGCCTTCTCCTTATCCAGCTCAGAAGTCCCCTCAAAATGGATTGGAAATCCACTATCCTGAAATAGCTGGCGAATCCCCTCAACAGTGGATTAAGCTGTTTCACTATCTCCTTTACCGGCCTGCTCTGATTCCTTCTTGTAAGTTTCCTGACCTTTTCCTTGAATCTCTTCAATCTGGATTTCTCTATCCCTACTCTCTCGCCTTTTATTTCAAAGCCAAGAAAGTGAAATCCATCTTCAAGTGTTGTGATTCTCGTCTTGTTTCTGTTGACCTTGAGCTTCATGTCAATCTCCAGTATGTTTATCGCGATTGCCAGAAACTCTCGGGCTTCTTCCTGGGTTTTCGAGAAGATCAGTATGTCGTCTGCGTATCTGACTATCCTTATTCCTCTGGCTTTCATCTTCTGATCGAATTCGTTCAGATAGATGTTAGCCAGCAGCGGGCTTATTACTCCTCCCTGTGGACTGCCAGTCTCTGTTGCCTTCCAGACTCCATCTTCCATTACTCCGCTCTTCAGTATTGCCCGTATGAGTTTGAGTATCTTTCCATCACTCACTCTCTCGGCTACGGAGTCTATTATCTTCTCATGATCCAGAGTGTCGAAACATTCACTGAGGTCAAGTTCCACTACATTACACAGTCCGTATTTGGATGCGAAGGCTTTCGCCTTCTCCACTGCCTGCCAGGCATTTCTTCCCTTTCTGTAACCGTAACTGGAGGGATGGAATCCTTCCTCGAATATCGGTTCGAGTACCTCCTTGAGAGATTGCTGTACAACCCTGTCCCTTACGGCAGGTATTCTCAATTGCCTCGTTTTACCGTCGGCTTTCGGGATTTCTACCCTCCTGAGTGACATGGGTTTGTATTCGCCTCTCTTGATTTCTCCGGATAGTCTCTCGATTTCTTCGAGAAGTTTCTCTCCAAATGTTTCTACGCTTACTCCGTCTATCCCAGGGGCTCCTCTGTTGGATTTTACCCTGCCATAGGCTTTTAAAAGGTTCTTCTCCAAATAGACTTTGTCGATTAGACTGTAATACTTCATCTCTTTCTCCTGTATGCTCTCTTCCAACAGTTGTAGTCTCAGATGTTATTGCGACAACTAATGACTGGCTTCTCTACCCTTTCGGGAATATGTACCTTGTCTTTAACTGTCTAACCTGAATCTCTTCACTGTCTTCCGATCACATTTCTTCGATCCTTCCCCCCTTCGCAAGTGATGGAGCCTTTCGACTTCCCCATCACCCCCTTGGCTTTTAGCCAAGGTCCCTTCCCCTTTCGGAGAGGTTCTTCACTACTACGGGTTCATCTGCCATCCTCCTGAGCTTTCCGTTAACTTGGATCACCTCCTTGCTAACGGTTACCCCTTTCGGACTCATGAGGACTTCCCCGGGTAAGATACACCACTTTCATCCGAATCCTGCCATCCAAACCTTTACAGCTGGAGTCAGGGCTTTCCCTTATCTGGCAGGGTTACCCTACTGTAACGGCCATCCCTGGTTCACTTTCGTTCAGTTCCGGACTTTGCCTCGGGCTTCCTTCAGATTCACCGTTACCAGTGACACCCTTGCCTCTGGCTAATGCTTCTTTGACTCCCCGCATTCGGGTCTTTCACCCTATAGTTGTGTATCATGCCGGGCGCACCAGATCCCGAAACAAGTTCGGGATGACAATGTTAGGCGATCACGAAAACATCACATCACGTCATTCTGAACTTGATTCAGAATCTCGATGATCAAAGAGCTGCTGTACGCTTAAAATCAAAAACCCGCTGGTTGCTGATGAAAACCGCGTTGTCCGTCAAC
Organism: Mesotoga prima MesG1.Ag.4.2; assembly: GCF_000147715.2. NCBI lineage: Bacteria > Thermotogati > Thermotogota > Thermotogae > Kosmotogales > Kosmotogaceae > Mesotoga > Mesotoga prima. Next base: position 1,763,577 of record NC_017934.1, read on the forward strand.
GGTCCACCGTCCTCCGAATCGCGCGCGGAATGCCGGCGAAAATTGCGCAGGAACTCAAGGCCGGCTGAGTCGGGAAGTGATGTTCGCTGGCGCGAGGAAAGACACCCTCTCCTCTCTGGTTGCAAAACTTTGTGAAAAGGCGTCTTTAGAGAAGAGCACACACCCCACCGCAAGCGGTCCCCCCGCTCGAGCGGGGATTTAGAAGCCGGACTCGAAAAGAACATACCAGCAAGGATGCCTCCGGCAGGAAGCCTCTCAGGTCCACCGTCAAAGGTTCTCCGTTCTCCGAGGAGACCAAGAGCATAAGTGATGCCGCTTTCAGCGGGAAGCATTAGGAGCTAGTCAAAAGGCGGGAATCATCGCCGCTAGTACTACTTCGTGGTGCCAGTCTCAGCTTAAAGCTGAGGCCAGTCACTGCAAGCAACGGCAACATAGTGACTTTCATTTTGCTTGCAGTATTGGCTATTATCAGAACTTCAACTGACAAGCGCGTAAGAGGCAGCCGAAAGGACCGGCACATATACTAATCTCCTGGCACAGTCTGATACATAATGGCAGTCTCAATATGAGTGCTCTTGAAGGAAGTGGTACAAGATCTCTGAAGTCGTGAAAGCGAGGGCGGTAACGGTGTCGGCCGCCCCGTAGTATATGGCGATTCTGCCCGTTTCGGGGTCCTGAAGGCTTGCGCAGGGGAAGGTGACGTTGGGTACGTCGCCAATGTTTTCGTAAGGCATTCTCGGGTTAAGTATGTAGTGTTTCGACCTTTTGATTACTTTCCAGGGCCTTTCCAGATCGAGGAGAGCGACGCCGGCACTGTACACGAAGCCGTTGCAGGATGTCCATACTCCGTGATAGATTAGCAGCCAACCTTCCGAGGTTTCTATCGGAATAGGTCCGGCCCCAACCTTGGTCGATTGCCAGCCGGCGGTGGGTGACATTACATGCCTGTGGCAGCCCCAATGAATCATGTCGGGGCTCTCGCTGTAGAAGATGTCTCCAAAGGGAGTGTGGCCGTTGTCGCTCGGCCGGCTCAACATTGCAAACTTTCCTTTGATCTTCCTCGGGAAGAGGACCCCGTTTCTGTTGAAGGGAAGGAATGCATTCTCAAGCTGATAAAATCTCTCGAAATCGTAAGTGTAGGCAACGCCTATGGTAGGCCCGTGATAACCGTTGCACCAGGTTACGTAGTATCTGTCTTCCAGGAAGACGACTCTGGGATCGTATCCGTAAACGAATCGGCCGATTTCCGGGTCTTCGGCATTAAATTCGATTCTCTCCTGATCAATGTTCCACGACAATCCGTCTTCGCTTCTTCCCGAGTGAAGCTCCATGACAAGCTCTTTCGTATCTATACGGAATACTCCCCTGAATTCATCTTTGTAGGCTACGACCGCGCTGTTGAAGATGCTGTTTGCGCCTCTCACCGTTTCCCGTGTGATGAGGGGGTTTTTCGAGTATCTCCAGACCGGTTCTAGACAATCTTTGGGTTTCTCTTCCCAGGGGAGATTTTTGAGTTTGTGGCCGAGTATTGTGATCGACAAAGAGATCCTCTCCTTCCTCTCTCCTATATGGCTTTAACCGAGTCCCTTTCGACAAGGGCCGTGGGCAGAACTATATTCCTGAATACTCTCTTCTGGGTGAGTCTCAATCTCTCTATGAGCAGCTGGGCCGCAGCGCTTCCCATTTCGATTCTCGGTTGTGAGACGGTGGTTAATGCGGGGATCGTATAGGGCGCGTGAACGGAATCGTCGAACCCGATCACGGATACGTCGTCTGGGACACGAACACCGTTTTTGTGAAGCTCCTGCATTGCCCCCATTGCCACGTGGTCGTTGACGGCAAAGATCGCCGTGAAATCGATACCGAAATCCCGAAGGTAATCACGGATCGCCTCCTGCCCGTGGTGAGGTTCGAAGCCCCCTATCCTCGCGACTTTCAGATCGAAATCCGAGGTCCTCGAAGCGAATTTTCTCAGCCCCTTCAACCTATCCTTTGAAGCATGCACTCCTTCCTGCCCCGGGAGAAAGAGGACCCGTCTGTGCCCCTTTTCGTAAAGGAATTTCGCAACGTTGTATGCTGCAAAGGAGTTGTCTATGTTTACGGAATCGGCCTTTATTTCTCTTATTGGGGAGTCGACGGCGACAACGACTATCCCGCTCTCTATGAACCTGTTGAGCATGTGCTCGTCGCTGTGAAGAGTCGCAACTATGACTCCATCTACCTTTCGCTGGAAGTATTCGTTCAGAATCTCCTGTTCACGACTGACCATTTCTCTGGCCATGGCAAGCATCACGTTGAAACCGTTTTTGTGAGCATAATCCTCCACTCCCATGAAAATTTCGCCGTAATGGTTTCCCATGGTGTTGGGCAGGAGGACGCCCAGGGTTCTGTATAGGCTCTTCTTTCGAATCGAAGGCATGGGATGGTAGTTGAGTCTGTTGATGACCCTCAACACGCGCAGCTTCGTATCTTCGGAAACATAGCCGCTTCCGTTCAATACCCGAGAGACGGTCGCTATCGAAACCTCAGCTTCGGCAGCCACATCCTTTATCGTCACCATCCAGTCCTTTCCCCCTATTCGATGAGCAGGGTTTCGTCAAAAATGTCGTACGGCTCTTTCAGCATCTTCTTGAAACCATTAACCGAGCCCTGCTTTATGATTTCTTTCAAAAGGTAGTAGGAAGGTCTCGGAGTGAGGCTTCCATCATTGAAGTCCACACTGACCAGTCCGAAACGCATCCCAAGGCCGGAGGCCCATTCGTAGTTGTCGGTGAGAGACCAGTGCATGTACCCCTTTACGCTGAAGCCCTCTTCAATAAGCTTTTCCACTGCTTTCAGGTGACCTATGAGATAGTATGGTCTCAGTCCGTCCGTGGCATCGGCGATTCCATTCTCGGTTACGAAGACTGGAACGTCGTACCTTCTCATAGTCGTCTTCAGTATATTGTACAACCCTTCGGGGTAGATCTCCCAGCCGAAATCACTCGTCGGTCTGCCCGATCTGGAAAGCGAGTTGGGCTTGCAGCCCTGTCCGAATCCCGGCAGGAGTTTGTAACCTATGTCGCTCTCTTCATCGCTTTCTACTACCATCCGTGAATAGTAATTCAAACCAAGGAAGTCCGTTCTATCTTTTATGCGGTCGATAAATTCAAACTGAGCTTTCAGGGCAGAATCGACCGCCCTTTCCTCCCCGTCTATCCAGCTCATAGCGTAGATCAGTCCTACCGGAGAGCTCGTTTCTTTCTTTAGTTCCTCGTATCCAAGAAGATGGGCATTGATCAGATTGTCGCGGGCTACCCCCGCCAGTTCGGGCCTGATTATCGAGGGAGGGAACCCGGAGGCCCTGTTTCTGTAGCCAAGCGTAGCCAAGACGTTCGGTTCATTCTCGGTCGACCACATGTCGACGATATCTCCAAGTCTCCTTCCGCAGAGAGCGGCGAATTTACGGAATTCCTCCGCAGCGCGGGGATCGGCCCAGCCCCCGGCGGTGAAATCGGAGTATCTGTTGACCCTAATCGGTTCGTGGAGCCAAATGGGGAGTGAGAAATGGTTGAGATTTACCATCACCTTCATTCCCCGGTTTCTTATGTCCTCGATGATCCCTCTGTAATGCTCTAACGCTTCAGTGTTGCATATGTCATCCAAATCATCTGTCCATCTCTCGAAAGTCGGTTTGGGGAGGATTCTAGACCACTCCAGACCTATTCGTATTATCTTCATTCCCGCGTCGGCCGCAAGTCTGTGGAACTCCTCGAAACCTGTCCAGTAATTCGGCCCGCTTTCGGGAAACGTCCCGCTAACTATCCCGTTTTCGATGTTCAATTTATCATGAGCCCAAGCGTACCAATCCGAGCCGCGGTCGATGCTCTCGGGAGAGTTCCTACCCATTTCAAACTGAAATCCCGAAAGAGAGGCACCGAACAGGAAATCTTCGCCAAACATGTCTTCATCTCCTTTGTACGGCAACATAGTGATCCTCTTCAACTTCCACCATTTCATGTTCCGCATCCATGATGGGATCGAAACACTTCCGTCCGTCTATTTTCTTTTTGTGATCGCTTTCAATATCCTCCCACTTCTTGTCGAGCCTCGGTACTGAAGAGAGAAGTTTGCATGTGTAATAGTGCTGGGGGTTGAAGAAAACTTTGTCAGTTCTTCCCATTTCTACGACATGACCTTTGAACAGTATCACAGCTCTTTCGCTTAAATAGTAGCCGAGAGACAGGTCATGAGTTATGAAGAGGATTGAAAGCCCCTTCTTTTTGAGGTCTGCGAGCAGGTTCAAAACGTCTATTCTTGTAGAGGCGTCGAGCATGCTTATCAGTTCGTCGGCAACGAGAAGGTTCACGTCCAGCAGCAGGGCCCTGGATATGAGAATTCTCTGGAGCTGCCCGCCGCTGAGCTGATGAGGATACTTGCCCAGAATCTGATCCGGATCAAGGCCAACCAGTTTCAGGACCGTGTGGACCTTGTCCATCCAGTCGCTGTAGTGCATCTTCGCAAAGAAGACCGATCTAAGATTCTCGAAGACTCTGTCAACTTTGAAGATAGGATTATACGAGCTGAAGGGATCCTGAAAGACACCCTGGACCTTTCTGTAATAGTCTCTTAGCTCTGCGCCCTTCAGCCCGCTTATATCGCGTCCGTCAAGTCGTATTTCCCCTTGGGTGATTGTCAACAATCTCAAGATCATCTTTCCTATGGTGCTTTTTCCGCTCCCGCTTTCGCCTATGAGCGAGGTGACCTCTCCCTCTTCGATCTTGAATGAGACGTTGTTTACGGCCTTGAGCCTTCCTGAAGAGAACATTCCCGTCTTGAAGACCTTAGTCAGATTAATGAGCTCAAGCATCTAGTTCACTCCCCAGCAGGCCACCCAGTGTGAAGGCTCAATTTCAACCATGGGCGGTTCCTCTTCGCACTTTTCGAAGGCGATGGGACATCTGTCCTTGAATCTGCAGCCCCGCGGGGGCGAGAGGAGTTGAGGGGGTTTTCCAGGGATCCCTTTCAGTCTCTTATCTGTGTAGTGAACGCCGACCTCCGGCAGAGACGAGATAAGCATCTTCGTGTAGGGATGGACGGGCCTTTTTATTATCACTTCCGTGGCGGCCCGCTCGACAAGCTTACCCGCGTACATTATAAGAATAGAATCGGCTATCTGGTAGAGGATCGAGATGTCATGGGTAACGAAGATGATGCTTTTGACGAAACCCTTGTCCCTGAACTCCACGATCATCTCGGCCACTGCTCGCTGAGTCGAGACATCCAGGGCCGATGTGACCTCGTCGGCTATCAGCAGAGAGGGATTCAGAAGCGTCGAGATAACCATTACGGCCCTCTGCTTCATTCCGCCCGACAGTTCCACGGGATACATCTTCAGGACCGAACTATCCAGACCCACGAGATCCAGCCTCCTGTTGAGTTCGGGGAGAGTTTTTTCGTAACCCACGCCGTGACAGGCGAGAAGATCTGAGATGAGTCTCTTGAGCTTCACGGTGGGATTCAAGGCGTTCATAGCATACTGAGGGATTATCGAGATTCTCTTGTATCTGAAGTCGTTCATCTTTCTTTGATCGCCGATTGGAAGAGGGCTTCCGTCAAGAGAGGCACTGCCTTCCACGAGTTTCATCGGGAGGCGAAGCATTATGAGGGAGTTGCTGAGAGTCGACTTTCCACAGCCCGATTCTCCGGCAATTCCTGCGATCTCCCCATCACGAAGATCGAAGCTCACACCGTCCAGTGCCTTTATATCTCCCTTAAGAGTCTGGTAATAGACTCTAAGGCCATCCACGCTTAGAGACATCGTCACAGCTCCCTCAGTTTAGGATTGAAGACTTCGTCCAGTCCAGTATTCATAAAGTAGAGCGCGCCGACGATAGCCGTAATGGCTACTCCGGGAGGTATCAGCCACCACCACATTCCGAGCTGAATTGCGCTCCAAAGAACCGCATTCTGCATCATTAGCCCTAGAGAAATCCCCTGCGTCGGGCCGAGCCCGATGAAATCAAGCGTAACGGCTGCGAGAATAGCGCCTCCGAACTGGAGTATGAAGGTCATGAAAAGATAGGACATCATGTTTGGAGCGATCTCCCCAAAGATTATCCTCATGGGTTTCATGCCAGTTATTCTTGCGAGGTCCACAAAGTCCCTTGTTCTCAAAGTAAACGTCTGGGCCCTTATCGCTCTCGCCGCCCACGGCCAAGAAGTGAGCCCTATAAATATGCTCTGGACGAGTATTCCCCTGTATGGCAGATAAGCCGCAACAATTAGAAGGAGGGCCAGCGTCGGTATCACGGTGACCACATTGGTCAACATATTGAGCAGCTCGTCGATCATGCCTCCATGGTAGCCGGCTACGAAGCCGATTAGGACTCCCAGAAGCGTAGCGAGACCTCCGGCAACCAATCCGACCAGGAAGGTTGATCTCAGCCCGTAAACCGTCTGCGAGAAAACATCCTGCCCGAAGGTTGTGGTCCCTAACCAGAACTCTTTTGAAGGAGGGTGGTAACCTGGCCCCGCATAATCGAGCGGTCCGTACTTCGCGAAGAGAGGTCCGAAGATCGCGAGTAAGATGAAGATCACCAGTATGAAAAAGCCGACCTTCAGACGTCCGTTCCTCAGGGCGAAGTATAGAAATTCATTCTTTGTCTTCATACAGTCTCTCCTTCTGCCGTGTGCCTGATTCTCGGATCGATCAGTATATACGCGATATCCAGAATGATGTTAGCCAACAACACGCCGACGATTATGAACAGAAAACAGCCCTGTATTAGGAAGTAATCTTGATTCATTATCGCTTCCTTTAGAAGATGTCCGATGCCGGGGTATGAAAAGACGACTTCGGTAGCAAGAGCCCCGGCAACTATGACACCTAGCTGGAGAGCCAGTCCTGTGATCTGAGGAAGAACCGCGTTCTTATAGGCATACTGTCTGACCAGTCTTCCCGAGGCACCCAGAGATTCAAGGTACCTGGAATACTCGGCCTCGAGTTCGTAGATGATCATGTTACGCATTCCGATGGCCCAGCCTCCAAATTGCACGAGAAAGAGAGAGCTGAAGGGAAGTATCCAGTGCTTCAGGAAATCCCAGATGAAGGTCCAGCTCCAGTTGGGGACCATTGAAAAACTGTAGGCGCCCGCTATGGGAAGAACGTCTAGCGCGACCCCAAAGAACCAGGCCAGAAGTATACCGAGCCACATGTAGGGCGTGGCCGTAAGCACGTACCAGATGGGCAAGACGATGCCGTCTAGTTTCTTTTTCCTGGCGGCAAAGGCGCCGAACTTGTTCCCGGCTATATAACTCAACATTATTGCGGGAATCAAAAGGGCAAGATCAAAGGGCAGGGCCCTGGCTATTACCCTCGTAACGGGAGCGCCTGTAACATATAAGCTGACTCCGAGATCGCCTCTGAAAAGGCCCGCCCAAAAAGCGAAATACTGATGAAGAGGTGACTTGTCCAGCCCGTAGATCTCGTTAAGGTAGCCGGCGATTACCTCGGTTGTATCCGATCTGGTGGAAAACCTAGACAGTAGATTCGTAATTGGATTGCCGGGCATGAATCGCGGTATCATCCAGTCTATCGTAACCGCAAATACAAATGTCAGCAGGTAGATTATTATCTTTCTTCTGAAATAGGCTCCCACAGTCTGAGTCTCCTTCCTTTACCCTACCCACGTGATGGAGAGCTTCATCTTCTTGCCCAACCAAAAGTTATTTTCAGTTGAAAGTGCGATACTCAATTCCTTCCGATCACCCATTCAGATTCAAGAGTCTTTAGGCTCTCGCTTGACAGAGAGAGGTGATTAGACAGGTTTTTCTTTCTTCATAAATTGCTGAAAGTTGGTTTTTTAATAATGTTTAGAGACTGCGCGTATGAAGACCCGGGTGCAACCTTATACTCATAGGCAGTCCGGCATCTCGATCTCTCCAGTCTGTACCATTATCGCTATTGTCTTTCGGTATTCGGACGTCTTGCCAGAACACTCTTGTTCGTCGCTCAGCGAAAAACAACACTCGGAGCCCGAACATGACAGGTTGAATCTCGCATGAGCCAAACCGTTTAATCTCAGTCTGCCAAAAGCCCCCACGGGCCGGAAGTCCATGGGGGCGAAGATTATACTCTGTTACTTAGCCTCCAGGGCTGTCAGCATGAATATACCACCGAGCTGCCATTTTCCGTTCCACGTACATGGATAGTAGTGAGGGCCGTGTTCGCTCGGCCAGTTGGTCCAAACATTGGTACTTGCCTGGAACCACATTCCGTTGAACCAGAGGGGAACGTAGGGAATCTCTTTCAAGAAAAGCTCTTCCAGTTCCGACATGATCTTTTGACCAGTCTCGTAGTCATCGACAGGCGTTCTGTCGAAGGCTTCCATCAACTCAAAGGCCTTGGGATTGTTGTATTTTCCGTAGTTGCCCTGAGTCTGCTGCTCTCTGATATCCCAGAATAGCCAGTAGTAGTAACTCCATACTGTGTTAGACAGGTTGCTGTTGAAGTTGTTTATCGCCATATCGAAGTTGCCGCCGTAAAGCTCGTCCTGATACCTCGAATAGTCGGGGAACTCGGCCTTTGCGTTAATGCCCACGGCGTTCAGGTTGTTGGCAATTATCTTTATCGACTCCATCCAGTCGGTCCAGCCGAATGGAACTATTATAGAGAGCTCTATCTCGGAACCGTCCGGCGCCTCGACGAATCCGTCTCCGTTAATGTCCTTGTAGCCCGCATCGGCAAGGACCTTTTTGGAAACCGATGGATCGTACTTGAATCCATACTGCTCGACAACCTTTTCATCGTAATACTTCATCCAGGCGTCGATAGGAAGGAAGCCAAGTGGGTTAGACTTGATTACCTGGTTCTCGAAAACCCTTGTGACTATGTCGTCGGCGTTTATTGCCCAGGCAACGGCCTTCCTGAAGTTAACATCATCCATTGGCTTTCTGCTGTTGTTTAGAAAGAGAACTGCCGTATTGTCGGAAAGCATGTAAGGCGGGCCATCGAAATATGTGTGGATTCCGTAAGCGGATTTGACGGCTGGGACTCCTGGAAGGAAGAAGTTACTGATATCCAGTTCCCCTTTGAAGATCATACCGAGAGCCACGTTGTTTCCCGAAACGGTGAGATAGACTATTCTCTTGGGCGTAGGCTTTATTCCCAGCTGCTCGATAGCCCACCAGTTTTCGTTTCTCAAATAGATCATTCTGTCCTGACCGTAACCTTCGGCTGTGTAGCAACCCGTTCCAATGGGCCCCTCGTTCGCTCCAGTCAGAATTTCGGCTTCCGTCTTGTTTTTCCATATGTGCTCGGGAACCATGGGCAACTGGTAGAGCTGGAAGGACCATTGCTGATACAGCGGTTCGGTGAAGTGGACACGTACAGTCAGTCTGTCTACTATCTCCACTTCCTTCATCCAGTTCCACATAGAGCTGTAATGGACTCCGGGATACTTCTTTGCGATGTCAAATGTGAATTTCACATCTTCGGCATTGAACTCCTCTCCATCCGTCCAGTATACTCCGTCTCGAAGCTTCAGCTCGTAGGTCTTTTCGTCTATCCATCCTCCATCCACCGCAAGCCAGGGTATCATCTCGTTGCTCAGAGGATCGAACATAAACAGGTATTCATAGATTAGACCGTTGGTTCCGGTCATAATCGCCCATGGGGTGAATGGGTTCCAGTTGTTTGGTGGACTCCAAAGGCCTCCACCGGCGTACAGAGTTTCTTTTCGATCGTAAACTTGACCAATTGCGAGGCTACTAACGAGTATGATGGCCAGAAGTAGTAAAATGAACCTCTTTTTCATATACCCAACCTCCTTTACTTAGCCTTAAGGGCTCCGCTAACATAATATTCCTGAAAACATTTACATATTAAAGCGATCTCAGGCCGATATTTCTCAGAAATCTGGAATTATCATCGAACTATGCGTAATGCTTTCTACATTCACAAATAATTAACGCTATTTCAAGGTAAACCGTGTAGCCTTCCGCATGCATTATCTGAATTATCTTTAGTGAAGTTCGTGTAAGTGTTATTCTCTCACAATAGAGTGACAAAGATGAATTTGTTTTTGCCGTTTTATGCGGAGAATGTTTTTCGAAGGACCCAAATGAAATCCTCGCATATGAAAATGGTTTTCATGTATCGGTTCGTTAGGGTCGAAATCCTTATGGCAAGAACCCGCCCTTGGATAAGATCAAACTTAGATCCCGAAACAAGTTCGGGATGACAGCTAACGGTTACTCCGAAAAGGCTAGATTCCATCGTTCCGACAAAGCTCCTGGTCGGAATCTCGATGCTATTGCTTCCCGGCTCTCCCCGATGGACAGAGAATCGTTTAACTGAGGACCACTTTCTTTTGCTCTTTCAAACCACGGACCTCCAACCCCCAACCCCGGTCTTTCAATTCCCGAAACAATTTCAGGCTGACAGTGTTAGGCGATTACGAAAACTTCACATACCGTCATCAAGAAGCCCGACCTTGATCCTTCCAAGAGCATGGACCCGTCCTTCGGGAAGAACGGTTCTTCGTTGCTAAGCGTCCGGGTTGTTCGTGGTTTGCCTTCCCGATCAGGTGAGGACTTCTGCGACATCGTATCCTTGTCATTCAGGTCTTTCAATTGATCTTCAAAGGGTTTGGTTAGTTTTTGGTCGACACTTTACGTAGCTCGTTAAGGAAACGTTCACATTCTTTTCGACCAGCCGTTCAGTTTGTTCACGGGCGGGACCGTTCCGAGCGTACCGTACGCAGCCGATAACAATCCATAAGAGCCCGCTCGAAAGAATGACTCACCGAGTACAGCGTCGAAGGGCTCTGACGAATCGCTCTTTCATCGGTTTGGGCAACAAGATTGTTTTAGGTTTCTCATGCAGCCGTGTGGCATTGGAGGATTCACTTTTTCTACTCAGGCAGCGTTATCTTTCCCGACAACTGGTCTTTGGTGGCTTTCAATACGTTTTGGGAAGCGGGTCGTCCAGAAGGTTTCTGCCCCAGAGCGGCAACTGAACTCTCGGAACAATCAAACGCAAGATTTGCCAGTGCCGATTTGCTCTGCTTCTTTATCGATCTCAGGAGTGACTGGATATACGGCGCATCCCAGCCACCAAGTGTTTTCTTGCTTCCGGCATACTCACACTCCGGCTGGCTGTGATTAAACTTTTCAGGGACTTGGCTACCAATTCAGCGAATGATTCGACTCTGTCGGCACATCGATAATGGCTGTCAGTCTTGTGCCTTGACAGTGTTCCCGAATAAAAACCAGGCGTGAATACAGGCCCTTTCTGGAGTTTCTATCATTAAGCAGGGGAGGGGGAGTTCATGTGCTCGATCAAAGGTATCGCATAGGCATTCCAGGCCTGGATCGTACAACCGCCAGCGGGAAGTATTTCCGGTAACGCCCCGTACATTTCGCTTTTTAGAGAGTTCTCAAGAGACAAGATGAACTTTTCAGAAAGGTCCGGCCTTCCGTATCTAATTCCCGCTTCTATGGCAAGGAGAGTGGGAAGTGACCAGACAATATCGTTTTTGTCTCCCTCTCCATAATCGCCTGCTTCGAAGGTTTTTAGAGGGAGCGAGTGTATCAGCCCCGGCTCTTTGAAGTAGCCTATCTTCTCCATTTTTGCCAGCAATCTCTCCCCGATTTCTCTCCGGATGAGACCCATGGACAGTGGGTAAATTTGTATAAAGTGACCCTCGAAATTCCCGCTTTTTTCGGTGAGGGCATCGTAAAAAAGGCCATCTTTGCCGTACCAGTCTTTTAGAAACTCACGATCGTATCTTTCAAGGAGCCAAGCCGCGAACTGAGAGTTTTTGAGATCTTTCATCATGTTCGAGTCGCGTAGCTCTTTCAGCATAGAGTATAGCCAGCAGGCGGAATCCAGCAGAGCAAATTCGCCACTGATGGGTACTTCTACGATGCCTTCACCCTGAGGATACAGCTTTCGCGAAAGGTGACCGGAAACATGTGAAAGCGCGTTGTCCACAAGTTCTAAGTACTCTTTTTTGGAAGTCTTTACCGCATACTTCAGGGCTAGATAGGCAAAAGCGATTATCTCGTTCATTCTTCCGTAAGCGTATATCCTGCCCGCCGTAGTAACTTCGTGAGGGGCCAGGCCGTTGCCAAATTTCGCGAGATTGTCTACTGTCTTTCCCACAAGTTCCAGCATGGGCGTGTCGAGCAGTCCGAGGCAGGTATAGACTCCATCGATCCCGAACCACCAGGGGAACTCTCCCAGCCCAGCGACAAATCCGCATCCCACGTCTCTTTCGAAGAAGAGTTCAAGAGCTCCAGCCCTTGCCCAGAATGGTATAGTGTCCTGGAATGGTGGAAGATATCGACGGTTGTGTTCCTCCCGCTCAAGGAGGTATTGTTCGTAACCCTCTTTCCCTGGTCTGCCCAGAGCAATAACCGCTTCAAGTCTGCCCCTTCTGCTGAGTTTCAGCCAGTCGCCTTCCGATGTGGCCTTTCCGTTCACTTTGACGAAAGAACTCATGCCCTCTAATTCGCGCCATACGATCGTGTCCCGGTCTTGATTCTCCACTCTCAGCGAGATGTTTCCAGAAGGTCTGTCTTCGAGCCACACTAGATCCATCTCCTGTCTGAGGCAGAACTCGATCTTGGCACGACTCTCAATTCTGATGGCGATAAGTGGCCGTTCAGGGTGGGCAAGAATCCGGAGGTCGGCCCCGGGATAGTTGACAATTCGTTCCGAGACTTTGTTCTGAAAACTTGTCGGCGAAACCCTCTTTCCATTGAGCGAGAGAAAATACGAAGAGAATAGCCTGTATTTATCTAGCCAAAACCCGCCCATCTTTCCCTTCAAGTGCCAGCCAATGTTTTCTGCGTTTCCGTCGATACCTCCAAAAAAATATGCCCTTCTACCTGCCACGTAGTAGTCAAAATTATCCATCAGCCTTTCACCCCGGATGAAACGCCTGTATCTATGAACTGCCTCTGGAAGATCAGGAAAATGATTATCATGGGAATCGTCATCATTATGGAAGCTGCCATCATATACTGCCAGTACGTATAGTAACTTGTCCGGTAAAAATCAAGGCCCACAGTTAGGGTAAACATCTCCTTTCTCGAGGTCATGAGCAGCGGCCAGAGAAAGTCGTTCCAGGTGCCAACAAAGATGTATATGGCCAATGCTGAAATGGCCGGTTTTGAGATTGGCAACACGACTTTGAAGTAAGTCTTGATTATCGAGGCGCCATCGATTCTTGCGGCCTCTTCCATCTCCCTGGGAATAGCCATGAAGAACTGCCTCATCAGAAAGATCCCAAAGACACCGGTTAGCTTGGGGAGAAAGAGGCCGTAATAAGTGTTCACGAATCCGAACCTCACCATGAGGTTGTAATTGGGTATCAGCGTGACGTGACCGGGGATCATGAGTGTGGCTAGAAAGAGTGCGAACCACAGATCCCTCAGCGGAAAACGCAACCTAGCGAAGGCGTAACCTCCAAGGGCATCGAAGATAAGGTGGCCAATTGTTACCAGCGCGGCATAGATGATCGTGTTAAGTATCCATCTGGCGTAGGGCGTGATCTTGAAGACTTGTACGTAATTCTCGCCGGTAGCGGGGGCTCCGAAAAACTCCGGAGGCCACTTAAACAAATTTATCTCGGGAGGCCACTTCATTATATCCGTACCCGTTGTCACACCGTTTTCGGTGTATCTCATAGGAGTGAGAGATACTATGGCCGACCAGAGGAAGGGAAAGAGCGAAACGACCGCATAGAGAATCAACACGACGTAGGCGATAATCATACCAATCTTTAGTTTTTTCTTCATGTAATCGCCCCCTTAAAAATACGACTCTTCCTTTATCAGTTTGCGCTGAAGGGCAGTGATCGCGAAAATTATCAGAAAGAGGACCATCGCGATCGCAGAAGCATAGCCCATCCTGTGATATTCAAAAGCGTTCTTGTATATGTAATAGGAAATCGTTATATTTCGCATGTTTTTGATTAGGAAGTATATCTGGTCAAAAACCTGCAGACAACCTATTATTCCCATTATCGATACGAAGAGCATCTGAGGTCTGAGAAGGGGCACAGTGATCTTCCAGAAGGTCTTCCAGAATTTCGCCCCATCGAGCTGGGAGGCCTCGTAAATGGATGATGGAATACTCTGCAGCGCGGCCAGAAAGGTTATCATGAAGTAACCGGCTGTGGTCCATATGTTCATCACCATAATTGCTCCGAGAGCCGTATTCGGTTCATTGAGCCAGTCAACAGCCTGAAACCCGAACGTTGAAAGGAACCTGTTCAAAACGCCGGGCTTGGAGTATATAAGCCAGAAGATCATCGAGATAGCCGCGGAAGAAGAAATTGAAGGGAGGAAGAAAACCGTCTTGAAGAATCTCTGTCCCATGATTTTCATGTTGGCGGCTACGGCCAGGAGGATTGCCAGTAACGTTTGGATGGGTACGACTACGATGGAATAGACAAAGGCGTTCTTTAACGAGATCCAGAAATACTGATCCTTGAACATCTCTCTGAAATTCTTTAATCCTACAAATTCCGGCACGTATCTCGTGAAGAGTTCACTCTTTGAGGACATGTATTCCTTCATGAAGTCTTTGACAGATACCGAACTGTTGAGCCGGCCTGCCAGAAAGTCTTCTACTATTTTGTCCGTATCTAGAAAGCTACTTACGGCTTCCTTTTGCTCTGCGTTCAGTTTTACCCCCATATCCAGCGTCAAGAAAGTTACCGGGTCAAAAAGAGAGAGAAGCTCATTCTTGACAAGTCCTTCTTCATCGGGGAAAACGCCCAGATGAAATGAAACGGATTCTTCAGGGACGAAGGTCATGTTGAATTTTTGGGCTTCCGTGGGCTGGTAGTTGGTGAAGCTGTAGTACAAGCCTGCGAAAACAGGATAGATCGTGAAGATCAAGATGGTGATTATTATAGGCGCTGCGAAGAGATAACCAACCATGGCTTCTCTCGTTTTGAAATTCAGCTTCATATCCTCACCCCTCTAAAGAGATCCGGGCGGATCGCAATCCGCCCGGCAAGAGACAGGTTATTCGGCTACCCAGCCCGAATAATTCTCTTCGACAAAGGTTAAGGCTTCGGAGAGGCTGATTTTCTGATAGAAGAGATCCTTTAACAACGAATTGAGCTGGTCGTGTGCTCTGGAAAAAACTCCGCTGGGTGTCTTGACCTTCCAGGGAGTGCCATACTCCGCGCCTCTGTAGAATGCCTGTTTCGTTGGATCGGTATCCTTTTCAGCGTTCTGTATGTTGGAGGCCAGTACTCCCGCTTCGCTGACAAACCGCTCTTGTCCCTTCGTAACAAGGAATTTCAAGACTTCCCAGGCTGCATCCTTGTTTGGAGTAGTTCGGTTTATGCTCCAGGAGACCGTATAAACCATCGTTGACTTCTCAATAAGATGCGGCATCTCGACTATACCGGTGTTCTTCAGAACTTCCGGGTAATCGCCGGCGAGGAATCCGATGGTCCAGGGGCCGGTCATCGCCATAGCCACCCTTTCCTTTCCATAAGCTTCTCCAATCCAACCAGCACCCAGGTTTGCCGGTTCCTGAGCGACTTTGTACTTGTTGACCAGATCGAGATAGAAATTGAGGCCGAATTTGGCATCTGGTTTACCCAGAGCTACGTTTAGATCCTCGTCAACGATGTCTCCGCCTGTTCCATAAACAAAAGGTAGTATCCTATTGAGATCGGCCGCAAGAACCAGAGGGGTTTCAAAGCCCTTTCTCTTGAGTTGAAGAGCCTTATCAAGCATATCGAACCAGGTGTCTTCGTCTGTAGGGTAGGCGACATCGTACTGGTCGAATATTTTCTTGTTGAAAACAAGTGCAAGGGTCGAAAAGTCCTTCGGGATCCCGTAGATCCTATCTTCGTACTTGAAGGCTTCGATGAGATTGGGGTAGAACCAGTCGATGTCGAAACTATCGTCTCTTTTGATGTATAGATCTAGTGGAAGGAGCATATTCTGCTTGGCCAGTTCTTCGAACCAGAAGGCTTCAACATAGAAGAGATCAGGAGCGGTGCCAGCAGAATACTGGGTGATAAGCATTTGCCTGAAGTCCCCCGGTATAGGCTGCCATTCGACCACGATATCCGTTTGCATGTTGTTGAATTCTTCGACGTTCTTCATTATGACGGCCTCTTCAACAGGGTTTCCAGGCCAGCCGCTGATTCTGATGTTCGTGACCCCTAATACCATGAGTCCAGCTAACAAAACAAGACTTACCAACAGAAATCTTTTCATACTAAACCCTCCTTTTCAGGCGTCCAGCGCCTTGGATATTACTAGAACAGTTCCTATAGACCACAGCTGAGGTGAGCAACTTGTTGGATATTCAATCAACTTTCCAGATGTTTCAGATACTGACAGACCGCTAAAGAGCTCGGGGAGGCGATTGTCATGATGTTTGTCCTTCACTTTCAACAGATCCCGCGCGAGCTGTCTGGCCTTTTCGTAAAAACCATATTTTATCAGGCCAAGCATAATCAGTGAGTTGTCGTGCGGCCAGACACTTCCGTTGTGGTAGGAGAATGGATTGTAACGCTTCATTTTGCTGGAGAGCGTTCTTATCCCCCATCCGGTGTATAGTTCATCGGAAAAGAGACGGTTCACCAACGCCTCGGCTCTATCTTCGTCCACTATGCCCGTCATTAGGCAGTGCCCGGGATTTGATGTTATTGAATCGACCGGTTTCTTGTTTTTATCCAGCGCCGTAGCGAAGTAGTCTTCGCTCTCCAGCCAGAAGTCCCGGTTGAAATTTTCTTTCAGGGCGGCTGCCTTCAGTGCATACACATTTGCCCTTTCTTCGTCCTCAAAGAGAGCCATGAGTTTTTCGAGACACTTGAAGGCATCATACAGATATCCCTGGACCTCTACTGGCGCCAGTGGAGGCTCTGCCAGCGTACCGTCGGAGAAGCTCACGGAGTCGGCGGAATCTTTCCAGCTCTGAATAGATAGACCGGTGCCTGAAGGTGCGAATTCGATGTATCCGTCGTTATCTAGATCAGCGTAAGTATCGATCCATTTGGCAGCTGCCATGATGCTGTTTTTTATAGATCTTATAAAGTTCCAGTCATTAGTCTGTGAGTAGTACCTGTGTGAGAGCATAATGAACAGGAGCGTTGCATCTATCGATCCGTAGTATCTTTCAAAAGGTAGCCTTCCGGCTAGCGATAGTTCATTCAGACGGGTTTCATGAACGATCTTTCCGGGTTGTGCTTCGGTCTGGCTGTCTTCTTCTTTACTTTGAAGATGAGTATGCACCGTAAGGATATTTCTCGTTATTTCAGGAAGAAGATCCACGGTCTGGAGGCCAAAGATAAGGCTATCCCTCCCAAAAACTGTGGCGAACCAGGGTAGGCCTGCGCCTGGAAAATCACCGTAGACTGTGGGAATCATGAGCATTTTCAGATCTCCCAGTTCCCTTTCATCCAGCAGCGAAGTCTTTTTGATAGGCGCAATATCCTTCACCGGTCTTTCGGACAACATCTTCTTGAAAACAACGTCCTTTTTCACATATTTGCCGAGCCTCAATTTCCCGGATACTCTCTCAATCTGACCTGGTCTAACTTCCAGAGAGAGTGAAGTCAGAGAGTTCTCAACGGTATCCCTTTCGAGGTCGGTCTCATATTGAAAACTCCTCGGTGGAGAAGAGGAAAGAGTTCTCGAGCTTTCGAGCTCATTGTATGAGTCATTCTTTTTCCTCACTGAGAAAATGTCTTCGAAGACGCAAATGATATCATATTCGAAAGAGATCCGAACTTCTTCCAGAGAATAACTCCTCACCGTCAACTCTGTTTGAAGAGCATTTCCTTCAGCCCGGAGACATTCGGAGACTGCGATATCGTAATGTGGAATTCCCGGTTTTGATCGCCCCAGATAATGGGTTTCAATCCTGTCCCAGGAAAAATCTGTGTGTAGTCTTCTGAGCTTGTGCGAGGACTTTAATATCATTCTGGATATGAAACGGGTATCCTCCAGATAAAGTCCGGCCGCCTTTTCATACTCGCAGTCGATGATCCCTCTGTCATCGGTAACTACCATAAGGTTTCCGTTCTTGAAAACCTTCATCTTTTCACCTCTGAGGATTCTCTGACAATCAGCTCGACCGGAAGAATCGTCGTTTCCGTGTGGTCTTCGGATATGAGTCTGATAAGATTGATAGCGGCCCTTCTTCCGACCTCGTCTATTGGCTGGTGGATCGTTGTCAGAGAGGGCGAAACGTCTGATGAAATGGGAATATCGTCAAATCCCACGACTGGCAGAGAAACCCCCTCTTCCCTCAAGGCTTTCAACGCGCCAATCGCCATCAGGTCTGAAGCCGCAAAGATGCCGTCGAACTGGCCAAGGTGTTTTTTCGTTATTTCGAAGCCGCTCTTTTCAACGAAGTCTCCATTGCGGCCGAGAAAGGTGAAATTCATTTCCTGCGCCGCTTTTTGAAAGCCGCGTTCCCTCCATAGAGAAACGCTTTGATCGGCTGGGCCGTTAATAAAGAGAACATGCGAGCAACCTTTTCGGGCGAGGTGCTTCCCTGCAAGATACGCACCTCCTTCATTATCGGTATCTACAAATGAGATGTCCTTATCTTTTTCGTTTCTACCGACTGCCACAAAAGGAATGTTCCGCAATTTGAGAAAGTCCACTCTTTCGTCTTCGTTTTTCAAGTCAAGTACCACAAATCCATCCACTAGTCTTTTGTCTGTGAATACACGGTAAGTATCTATCACGGAGTTATGTGGTTCGTCGGTTGTCAGAATAAGATGGTAACCGAGACGACTCAATTCGAGCGAGGTCTCCCTCAAGAAAATCGAAAAATACGGATATGTGAAGAGATAATCAGCGCTGTGCGGAACAATAATCGCAATCATCTTCGTCTGCTGGCTTCTAAGGCTTCGCGCCTGCTGATTTGGCACGTAGCCTAGCTTGCTTATTACACTTTCAACTCTCTCGCGGGTTTTAGCTGATACCTTCTCTGGATTGTTTATTACCCGGGAAA
Organism: Mesotoga prima MesG1.Ag.4.2; assembly: GCF_000147715.2. Classification (NCBI taxonomy): domain Bacteria; kingdom Thermotogati; phylum Thermotogota; class Thermotogae; order Kosmotogales; family Kosmotogaceae; genus Mesotoga; species Mesotoga prima. The sequence goes on from NC_017934.1 coordinate 1,782,568, forward strand.
CAGTCGCCGTAGATACTCTTGCCATCTTCGCTATTTTGGAAATGTTAATGTTCATATAAGCAACTCCTGCAAAAGATGTAATCGATTTCAATGTAATCGATTACATTATATAGACAGTTAGTTTTTAACAACAAACACAAATGCCGGCAATTTGCAGGCATTTTTCCTGTTTATTCATTAATAGGGACGAATGTACGGTTTTTCCTCACTGTACGGGAAAGTTTGGCAGAATTCCATAATTTCTAGATATGAGAAATGTGAGTAGTCTCGCTGGTTCTCTCGAGAGCAGTTTCAGGTTACCAATTTCAGAGCGGGATGCTGTGGGCATTGACAAGAGACTGACAGCGATGTGTTCAGAAGCTTGCGGCGGACTATATACCTATGTTTTCACTCTCCATATCGAAAAGCATCAGTGCCATGCAACCTTGTGGCCCAATATTTAGCCTGTGAACCAATAATACAAAAAAACTCACTCATCATATTGTCCCTTGCCCTCGTGACTCCATTTTCTGCATTCAGTCAACCTAGGGATCAGGATACCAGGAGATAGACTCTTGTTGTTGAGGTCTCCCTGGTCCTCCGTGACCGCAGGCCCATCCTTCGAGCAGAGCCGCGCGACTCTGATGAAAACCACGTTGTTTGTCAACGGTCTACCGTCCTCCGAGAGGATCAAAACAAGATCCCGAAACAAGTTCGGGATGACATTGTGAGGGGCTTCTTGAAGCCGCTGCTCGGATAATTTTTTTCAGTTGCAGTGAGCCCCTGAATTGATTGCCGGTTCTGTTCACGAGACCCCATACCCTGTAATCGATACCCCGTGCTCAACGTATCTGAACCTGTTTCAGCATCGATGGTCGTCCCAGCGAGCAGCGTCTCTTAGCGAGCGACAAGCGTCTCTCTTCAACTATGACCTGCTTAACGGACAGTTTTTGATTAAAATGTCCAGTATATAAAACACAATTTCATATTGTCGCTCTAGAGATCTTTTGATGAGGAATGTAAAGCTGTATTCTTCGCTCAGGATTTTTCCCTCTCGCATCCGGCTCTCCTTACCTCCAATTCTCGCTCTTGCTCATGGTCAAATCAGAAGCTAAGGAATTGATTATAGGCTCTTACTGAACAAGGTTGCGCTTGGAATTGACAACTGTTCCGGTTCACTTGGTCTGGCCGAACTAAACATCCCAGCGACACTGAGGAATACGACCCTTTCATGCAGCATTCTGAAAATGAAAGGGTGAGATTCTTTCAGCTGGTACACGTTCGAAAACTACTCTTAATAGAGAACACAGTGTAATGGTCTATATGCCGCATAAAAGCTTAATTGCAGCAAAAGAAACGCTTCACGAAGAAAGTGTAGAATAAAACTGGTATAGACATATAGATATCTGTGTGTGAATGCGAGGTGTCAACATGATACCTATCTATCTTAAAATCAGAAACTACATGATCAAGCAGATCGAAAAAGGCATACTTATCCCCGGTGACAGAATTCCGTCTGAAAGGGAGCTTGTTGATCTCTTCAAGGTAAGTCGCATGACTGTTAGACACGCCATCGATCAGCTGGTTAACGATGGAATCCTTGTCAGAATGGTAGGCAAGGGTACTTACGTAAGCAGTGAGAAGTTTGCAACCGAGCTAAATGTTTTGAGAAGCTTCTCAGAGGAAATAATCTCTACCGGGCATCGCCCCTCAGCCAAATTGATACGGATCGAGAGAGGTCAGGCTGGAAACTCAGTCACTTCTCTTCTAAGGATTGACAGCAGTCATGAGGTGATGAGAGTTGAAAGACTGAGGTTGGTTGACGATCTAGAAATGGCGATTACTGTTTCGTACTTTCCTTTGTCAAGAGCATTTCCGGTAGATGAGATAGACTTCAGCGCGACTTCGATCTACAACCAAATTGAGTCCCTAGGCCTTCGAATAGAAAAGGCTACCGAAACGGTTACAGCTGAAGCAGCCGACAAAAGGACTGCGAACTTTCTGCGTGTGAAAGACAAAGCCCCCCTCCTGAAAATAACTAGGCTCACATTTATTTCGAACAACGTACCTATTGAATACATGGAGGGATTGTTCAGGCCAGACAGATATTTTATATCCCAAGAACTCTATAGACAGGAAGTGAGATGATGAAGATGTTTGAAGAAATGTTTGGAAAGAAGCTCCCAATAATCGGTGTAGTTCATCTGCAGCCACTGCCAGGTGCGCCGAGATATGAAGGAATGTCTATGAAAGAGATTACCAGGCTCGCTGTTGAAGAAGCCAAAACCATGGTGGAGAATGGCGTGGACGGCCTGATAATCGAAAACTTCCGCGACATGATGTTCAAAAAGAGAGTCGGTCCCGAGACCGTTGCATCTATGACCTATGTTGCTTCGGAAGTAGTCGCTAATCTCTCTGTTCCAATAGGGCTCTGCGTTCTCCAATCCGATGCGATTTCTGCTCTTGCGATCGCGAAAGCAGTTGGGGGCAAGTTTATCAGGGTACCTTACTACACGGAGACATACATAGTTGATGCTGGAATGATGGAGAGTATTGCAGCCGATGCACTGAGATTCAGAAAGATGATCGAAGCCAGAGACGTAAAGATATTTGCAGATGTACACATCAAGCACGGCTATTCGCTTTCACGCAGACCCATTGAGGAATCGGCCGAAGATGCCTTTGAACGAGGACTTGCCGATGCCGTTATTGTCACGGGGAAAAAGACCGGCGGCAAGACCAAACCAGAGGATGTAAAGGCGGTAAGAGATTACCTTCCAAAGCTTCCACTTATTGTGGGAAGCGGGGTGACTCCAGAAAGTCTTTCCGAGTACTTCCCACAACTTGGCGATGCTGTAATTGTTGGAACGAGCCTTAAGAAAGACGGTAAGACTGAAAGCCCTGTGGACCCCGAGAGAGTCAGGCAGTTTGCAAATCATATGGAGAAGTGCAGAAAGGAGCTTGATTGATGACCACAATAACTGAGTTCAACCAGTTGTTTGGTACTTCGAAACCAATAATTGGGATGATTCATCTAAAGCCATTACCAGGCTCACCAGTTTATGATGGGGAGGGTTTAAGAAAAGTAATAGATCATGCGCTGGACGAAGCGGGAAAGCTCATTGAAGGCGGAGTAGATGGCGTTCAAGTCGAGAATTACAACGATCCGTCTTACTTCCCGGATGTTGCCGCCCCCGAGACTGTTTCCTCGCTCTCCATTGTTGCACACGAAGTTCACAAAGCTTTTCCGGATACGCCTATGGGCATCTGTCTTCTTGCCGATCCAATAGCATCCATTGCTGTAGCGCATTCCTCCGGCGCGAAATTCGTGAGAGCGACCGTGTTCACCGAAGCATCTGTAGATGTTTCGGGCTTAGCAATAAGAAGACCTCATGAAATTCTTAGATACCGCAAATTCCTCGATCCTTCCATAAGGATCTTTGCAGACGTTCATATCAAACATTCCGCGCCTCTTGCGATGAGACCGATTGAAGAATCCGCCTACGATGCCGCATATTTCCTGGCGGATTCTGTAATCATTAGTGGAAAGCACACTGGATTTGAGACGCCTCTCGAAGATCTGAAAAAGGTGCGAGGCGTACTTCCAAATTACCCGATTATGGTGGGTTCAGGAATGAACAAGGTTAACGCTGGAAAGATCTTCGAAGTAGCTTCAGGAGCTTTTGTTGGTTCCACTTTCAAGGTCGACGGTGATTCTTACAAGTCAGTGGATTCCGAGAGAGTCAAGGAGTTCATGAAGGTCATCAAGGAGATAAGAAAGCGATGAGCAGATCCGTTCTTGTTCTGGGTGATGTAAACGTAGATATAATCGGGAAGTTTGATGGGTTTCCCACACCGGGTAGCTGTGCCTACAGCGAGAAACCGGCTTTGCGACCCGGTGGCTCAGGACTGAACACTTATGTTGGATTGAGAAAGCTTGGGATCGATGCTGATTTTTTCACTATGATAGGAGAGGACATTTTTGGCGATTTCATAAAGGCCGAACTTTTGACACTTGGAATTGAATTCTCTCCTAAAATCTCGGAGTCGTATTCAACCGGTGTAGTGTTTTCTCTCTCTACAAACAACGAGCGGACCTTCTTCTCATTCAGAAGAGGTGCGGCCGATGTACATATAACTTACGAAGATCTTTCGGGAACCTCTCTGGATTCAGGTATATTGTATCTTACGGGTGTGTCTGTTGTAGAAGGTGAGGAGACTTTCGAGACATTTCTTAGAGTTGTTGAGGAAACCAAGTCTTCCGGCACGAAGATCTTCTTCGATCCCAACATAAGAAAGACCGATTTGGTTTCGATTTCGAGAATAGAAAAGATAATTCCTTTCGTGGATGTCTTCCTTCCCGCTCAAGATGAGTTGAAAGCTCTATTTTCAAAGTCTGACAAGTTCAGGTTTTGCTCGGACTTGCTTTCAACTGGTATTTCTGACATCTGGATAAAGAGAGGAGCAAATGGTTGTTCTCTCTTTTCGAAGGATAGCTGTTTTGACTTTCCCGCTCCAAGAGTAACGGCTCTTGAATGCACGGGAGCAGGTGATGCCTTCAACGCAGCCGTTATCTGGGGTTATGTCAACAATCTTGAAGAGAAGGAGATTGGCATTTACGGAAATATTTACGCAGGGATCAGCACAGAAAGAATCGGTGCTGCTACATCTTATCCCTATAGAAAAGAGATGTTAGAAAGCAAGCACTATAAATCTATCAAAACGGGGGTGAAAGTATCATGAAACGAATGATTCTCGTTCTATTTCTACTGGGGATCGTTGCAACGGGTTTCGGCGCATTGAAGGTGGCCATTGTTGCAGGAGACGCAATCGGAGACCGTGGATTTACGGACATGGCTTACATTGGCATTCAAGAAGCAGAAAAGCAGTTCGATATTGAATACAAAGTATTCGAGTGCCATGTCGACCCTTCGAAGTATTTTGATTCTTTGAGAGCGGCAGCTATGAACTACGATCTAATCTTCGTAGATCCTGGCTACTTCTTTGACAAGGAGCTCGCGGAGGTAAGCGCAATGTTCCTGTCGAAGACCTTTGTCTATATCGACGGCGCATCGGATCTTCCAAACGTCGTTTCAGTTCCTTTCAAGCAGAATGAAGGAGCTTTCCTCGCTGGATGCCTTGCTGCGCTATTGACTGACAAGACTGAACTGTGCAAGATCAATTCCGAGAAGATAGTTGGATTTGTCGGCGGTTTCGATATGCCCGTAATCAGGGACTATCAGGTCGGTTACGAACATGGTGTCAGATATGTCGATCCAGAAGTCAAGGTCATTGCGAGATATGCCGGAGATCATTACGATCCAGCCCTTGGAAAAGAGACGGCCTATTCAGTATCTAAAGAAGGAGCCGATGTGATTTTCCAGGCCGCGGGCCCCACGGGTCTCGGAATTCTCGAGGCAGCTAAGGACTATGGCTTCTTTGCAATTGGCGTTGATACGGATCAGGGCTATCTTCAGCCAGGTTTCATAGTGTCTAGTATGATGAAAAAAGTTGACGTCGCAGTTCTGGATATCGTTAGAATGCAGGTTGAGAATAAGCTTGAAAAGGGTTCCCTCCATGTCTACGGTATTGCTAATGGCGGAGTGGGACTCGCGTATAACGAATTCATGATGGATACAGTACCAGCGTCAGTCTACATAGAAATCAGAGAGATTCAGGAGAAGATCGCGAACGGAGAAATCGTAGTAGACTCATATCTCAACTGATGTTTTTTGGAGCCCCTCCGGGGGCTCCGTCTTCAATATCTCGGGGGGTGTTACCAATTCTTGTCTGCAATAAAGTCTCGAAGACATACCCAAATGGCCTGGAAGCACTCAAAGAAGTGAGTTTCGATGTAAAAAGAGGCGAGATTCACGCGATCGTGGGAGAGAATGGCGCTGGAAAGTCGACTCTGATGAACATTCTATTTGGAATGTTCAAACCGACTTCGGGAGAAATAACGTTCAAGGACAAGCAGTTCTCGCCAAAACATCCCTCGGAAGCGATAGGCCTTGGCATAGGAATGGTACACCAGCACTTCAAGCTCGTGCAGAGCATAACGGTTGCCGAGAATGTAGTGCTTGGTATGGAGAAACGCTTTCAGAACAGAATTGGAAAGATCAACAACGCCGAGATGAACAGTTCGGTTTCTTCGTTGATTGAGAGGCTTAGAATGTCGATCTCTCCGGATGACAGAATACAGGACTTACCGATAAGTAAGAAGCAGCAGGTTGAGATTCTTAAGGTTCTCTATAGAGATACGGATTTCGTTATTCTTGATGAACCAACCGCAGTGCTAGCCCCGAACGAGGTGGATGACTTTCTTGAATTTGTGACTGGAATTAGGGACATGGGTAAGACGGTGGTTTTCATCTCTCATAGACTGGGAGAGGTCTTCGCTATTGCTGACCGAATAACGATTTTGAGAAGGGGCAAGGTCGTAGGTACTTTTGACAAGAAGGACGTGAACAGAGAGAGTGTGGCAAACATGATGATCGGAACAGCCAGTGATCTCTATGAACGACCAGAAAACTTCGTGAGAGATGAAATCGTTTTGTCTGTGAAGCAGATTTCCGACGCATCGGGAATACTAAAGAATTTGAGCTTTGACCTCCACGAAGGGGAGGTCCTAGGTTTCGCAGGAGTTGGAGGAAATGGTCAGGAGGAGCTCTTTGAGGTGCTTGCAGGAAATCTGATGTTGTCCTCGGGAGAAATCTTACTAAAGGGATCTTCGATCGAATCACTAAATACGCTCGAAAGAAGAAAAGCAGGACTTGCCTATATCACCGACGATCGAATGAAGAAGGGGCTAGCGCCTGACAGAAGTATAGTCGAGAACAGCATTGCGGGCCACCATAAATCTGGAAGATTTGGGAAACTGGCGATAAATAGCTCGAAGGCAAACGCGTTCACCGAGTCAATCATTGCCGATTACGACGTTAGAACAGGTAAGAATATTCGAACCCCTGTGAGGGCTTTGTCGGGGGGCAACATGCAGAAACTTCTCGTCGGACGCGAAATCGCATATGATCCTGCCGTTCTTATTGCTTCTCAGCCCACAGCAGGAGTCGATGTGGCAGCGAGAAAGCTCATCCACGATTCGTTCAGGAGACTTTCAAAGAGTGGTTCCGGTATTATCTTGATCAGCGGTGATCTCGAGGAGATAATGGATCTTGCGAATAGAATTATTGTGTTATACCGCGGTAGAGCCGTTGCGGAGCTGGCATACCCTCATTACGATACGACGGAGATCAGTTATTACATGACGGGGATAAGGGGGTCGCAGAATGCAAGCTGCACGAACTCTTAGTCTAAGAAAGCTCCTTCTCTCGCTTCTTCTCGTAGTTTGTATCTTATCGGTTTGGGCACTGATTATATGGTTTGGCGGAGAGTCACCTTTCAAAGGATTCAGCTTTATTATTGAAGGTTCACTAGGCAACCACTATCAGCTTTTGTCTACTTTAAACAAAATGGTTCCATTGATTTTAGCCGCAGCCGCCGTTGCCGTTCCTGCATGGACCGGAATGTGGAACATCGGTGGAGAGGGTCAGTTATTGTTGGGAGCATTCGGGGCTGCTCTAGTCGGTTTTTCTATAGATTTCGGAGCGGGTATCGTGAACATTGTCGTGGCCCTTTTGGTATCTGCTGCATTTGGTATGGCCTGGGCTGCGTGGCCTGCGATATTCAAGATCAAGTTGAGAATGGATGAGGTAGTTACTACTCTGATGGGGAACTACATCGCCGCTCAGTTGATAGCCTATTTGATCAACAAACCATTTAGAGACCCTCGATCACCTCTTGCCCAGACTCCCTATATAAAGTCGAATTATGTCATTCCATATTTGTTCGAAGGGTCACAGTTTTCCGCGACTTTTTTTATTGCTATAGGGATAGTTTTGGTTCTATTCGTATTCAGGAAGAAGTTCATCATGGGATATGAATTTGAAATCACTGGAAGCAACTCGGTTTTTGCAGAGTTGAGTGGAGTTAAGGTCAAGAAGATAAAGCTTCTGTCGATGCTCATTGGAGGTGCTTTGGCAGGTCTAGCCGGTGGTCTTCTGGTCCTGGGAATGACACAAAGGGTTATGCAAAGTTTTCCACCGGGATACGGATTTACTGGTCTCCTGATTTGTCTACTTGCATTCAATGATCCACTGATCATTATTGGGATTGCCTTTCTCTTCTCTGTACTTCAAACCGGAAGTGTGAATCTACAGTTGTTCTCGTCGGTTCCGGCTGAGATTAGCGGTGTTCTTCAAGCGGTTATGGTTTTATTTGTAGCTGCATTCAAGACCTTCATTGTTGGACGGGGGGATAATTAGAATGGACATGGAATTGATCACTACACTATTTCGAACATCAATCCGAATGGCGACTCCAATTCTGCTTGCATCGTTAGGAGGGGCACTAACTTATCATGCAGGTATAATCAACGTGGCTATGGAAGGACTCATGCTGATTAGCGCCTTCTTCTCCGTAGTGTTTTCATATCTTACAGGGAATGCTTTTTACGGCATAATTGCCGGAATGATGGCTTCCATTCTAATATCATTGCTGTACTCAGTTTTTGTAAGTTTCTTGAAAGCAAACAACTTCGCAATCGGTTTTGCAATAAACATATTGGTGAGTTCACTCACTTTATTCCTTATGAGAATCATGTTTAAGGGAGAAAATGCATTCAACTCTCCAGATATAGCGCCAATTCCTGAACTCAAACTCATAACTGGAAACTACTTTCTAGACAACTACATTCTGAATTTCAGTATACTCACTTATCTTTCAATTCTGATTGCTTTTGTCTTGGCATTCATAGTCTACAAGACCTCCTTTGGGCTCAGGCTTAGGGTTTGTGGAGAGATGCCTCAGGCCCTTACAACAGCAGGTGTGAAGGTGGGGTTTGTTCAACTGTGTTCCAGCGTTTTGTGTGGAGCTCTCTGTGGACTTGCGGGGGCACAGCTTTCGCTATACAACGTAAGGATGTTCTCCCGCGAGATGACGGGCGGGAGAGGTTTTGTAGCACTTGCCGCGATTCTAATTTCGGGGGGAAAACCGAAGAGGATACTTGTCATCTCTCTGCTCTTTGGTGTTTTCGATGCTCTTTCTGTCAAGCTGCAAGGCGAGAAGGTCGCGCCTCAGTTCGCTCTAATGCTGCCTTATGTGATGAGTGTAGTCGTTCTGCTGTTGTTTCATCTGAAGTCCAGAAAGGGACTGAAGAACGCCTGAAGCAGAATCTTTCACATGGCTGGACTAGATTACTTGAGCAAGTCAACTTCTGAATCAAGATACCCAAATTATGCGGGCCACAAAAAAGACTGAGCTCTTTTGTGAAGAGCACTTCAAATAACCGTCAATAAGCCTTATGAAACTAGCTTCTTAGGACACCCGTAGCGGCAACATTGCGCCTTTCGTTTTGCTGGCGGTATTGGCTATTATAAGAACTTCAAATGACTAACTCGGAAGCAATTGTGTGTGCACAATCTGAAGCTACAGCTTTATCTTACTGTGGTAGTGAGTTTTGATTCTGTTTCAATAGAGATTTCCTGTAGCCTGATGAAGGTTGACGGGTTGTTAAAAATGGAGTCCAGAAAAGGTTTTTCATCCAACGGCAGGAAGGAAGGGATTGCATGCCACTCTCTAGTAACAGATCAACCTAGACATGTGATGATCTCAATCTGCTTAATATGCGTATGAACCAGAAATGCTAGTTTGGAAAAGACTACACTTTACACTTATTAGTTATGTAGACTTATACTGAAAAGCCAACTTTGTGAACGAAAATCCGGAGCATAAAGTGGCATTTTTTATTTTCGCAGTGACTAACCGTATGTTAACTATTTAGAGAAAGCTGACGAATATCATACCTCAAAGTCTGTCTTGAACTGCCAAAATCCTTCGTATTCTTCAGACTCAGTGATACCCATTGAGCTTACTATAATTTGTTGAGGCTTATCCTAAGCGATTATTGTCACTTATAGTTCTTAATCATTGGTTTTTTACTCAATAAAAGACATAAATGGACCAGGCTCTCTTTCTTTATGTAACTAATCACATTGTCTAATTAGAACAGGGAAACTTCCATTTTGTTTATAATGTAACAAGTGGTATATTAATCGCATCAGTACATTGCACCTCTTCCCATATTTTCCCTGAGCCCTCACTTATTTTGTATAGATGCAAAGCCTCACTTGTGGAGGTGGGTAATGAAGAGCGAAATTTTCTCGTTTTGTTTGCTGGTGCTTATAGCAGCTGTGGTGCTATTTATAAGTCGATGTCCACCCGTTCCAAACACGCTTCCAACAATCACCAAAGCAAGTAGCCCTTCCGGAGCAATATCCCAGAACAGCAGCACATTCAGCTGGAATGGAAGTGATCCGGATGGAACTATTTCCAAGTACGAATACAGAAAAGATGGTGACAGCTGGGTAAGAATGGCACGAGCACAAGCTATACATGGAGTGGATACTCTAAAGGCTTGCACACATTCGAAGGCAAGGCTCAGGACAACGAAGGTACTAACTCGAGTGTGATAAGCGAATTGTTTTCTCTCATGAATTGCAAATGCAACCTACCGGTTCGCCGAATAACCTAGATGGAACTACGAAGACGGGTTTGAAAGTATGCGTTTTAAACGAACAAGGAGATTATTCGCCTGAAATGAAAAACCACTGGTATTCCTGGGAAGATGTTTTTCACAGTACAAGGAGCTAATTACTTCGAGAATATGCAAGTTGCCGAAATGGTTACTGAATATCGCGGGTTTATAATAATATAGGAGGTAAGTTGATGCCGCAATTTCAGTTTGTTGTTTTACGATCCAATAGAGTTTCTTACCGCTTTTAGAAAAACCTATAACCTTTTGGGAAGTTAGTACCCATTTCCGATAAAATGCCGATATATTTCCGATAAATTGCTTCTTTCGTTCTTTCGTGACTCCATTTTTTGCATTCAGTTAACCCTGCTTTTTTTGCTATGAGATAGATCTTCATTCGAGAGCTAAGAGCTTTGCTCTTGGTCCTTAGGAAGCCCTCGGCGGACGCGCTGCCGACTCCATTGAGAAGTGATACAGTTGTAGAACATTGAACGCAAGGCTGTGCAAGAACTGCCCAGGTCGCAATGCCCGCTTCGCGGGGAAAGAGCGGATGAACGCTGCTAAAAACCACGTTATCCGTCAACGATCTTCCGGCCCCGCCGAGAGGATCAAAACCAGATCCCGAAACAAGTTCGGGATGACTCTGAACAGGAGACCCCAAACAGGGGCCCTGAGCAAGAGCATTTCAGGGTAGGCTCATTGGGGTGACAACTAACGGTTATTGCAAAAGGCTAGATTCCGTCATTCCGACAAAGCTCCTGGTCGGAATCTCGATGCTATTGCTTCAAAGTTCTCCTCGGCGAACGCTGACTACTCTCTTGCTCTTCTGACCTCTGACCACTGACCTCTAACCTCGGCTTCTCCAAAACCCGGATCCCGAAACAAGTTCGGGATGACAGAGTGAGGAGTCTCACAGGAATGACGCATAGAGAAACTTTCAAAAACCCGTTGTTCGATAACGCAGTGAGAGCTACAGGAAAGCCGCTACTGGACAACGATGTTTGATAATTTTAGGAGACTCCAACGGTTTTCAGGGTCTCCACAACATTCAGCCAGATAGAATTACTTTTTTGTTGTGAAACTCCAAATTGGACCAACTACTGGTTCTGAGCCTTCGTTCTTTGCGGCGATCTTCCAGTAGTATGTAGTATTTGGAAGGAGGCCGATTTTGTTATAAGTGTTCGTAGTTCGATTCGATCTGAAAAGGGAAGGATTGTGGAAAGTAGAAAGGTATAAATCGTACAATACCGCATCCCCGTCGGGATCTCCGCCTTCCCAAGACAAGAGAACTTCAAGATCAGTGTCTTTCGCGTCATTTGCAGGGGAAGGGTTCGAGGGAACGTTGGGGAATGATTTGACCGTTACTGTGAATGTCTTGTCAGATGACGCTTCCTTCTCGTCTTCTGCTTTTATAGTAACTGCAATATCGCCGAGTGGTCCGCTGACTGTCCATTCATAAAGGCTGCCTGAGACGGTTCCCGGTCCTCCAATAAGACTATATGAAAGAAGATGGCCGTCCGGATCTGAACAATAGTTGGCAAGGTTGATCTGGATTAGCTCTCCAATATTCTCGACAATTGTCTCTATGACACCCCATTCAGGCTTGCTATTCTTAATTGGACAGGCCGTAAGAAATAATACAGTAAGCACAAGAACCACCGTCAGGCGAAAACTCTTCATCTCATTATCCTCCACAATCTGAATTAGGAGATGAGAATGCTGCTTAGTCTGAAAAGTGAGTGGTTCTCTAACAAACATCTCCTTATAGATTTTAGAACAGTATCGGCCGATTCAGGCTCTTCTGGCCAGAGTGTTCTTTGCTGATTCCTTGGAGAAGGAGTTAAGATACACGTGTTCCTACGATAAGATCAGCCGAGAAAGAGCATTATAGAGAGTTTGCTGCGCTAACGAGAGACGAGAAATGGAGAAGCCAGTCTTCTGGCGCAGGCCATTCAAAAGGCGATAATCATCGCTGCCAGTGAAGGCTTCGCCTTCGCCAGTACCACTTCGCGGGAGAAGAGCCGCTGCACGCTTAAAAGCGGAGAACCCGCTGAACGCTGTGAAGAGCCGGTTCTTCGATAAGATCAAAAAACTAAAGAGGTCAGAGGTATGAGGGTAGACGTATGAAGATCAAGATCAAACATCACATACCAACATCATGAACTATTATCAGTATCTTGTGTTCCGTAGCTCTTTTCGAACCTGCAACCACCTACCTGCAACCCCGATCGGTTCAAAACCAGATCCCGAAACAAGTTCGGGATGACAGAGTGAGGGGCTTCCATGAACCGCTGCCCAGACAGCTTCCTCAGTTGCAGCAAAACCTTGAACTGCTGAGCCGGTTTTGTTCACGAAACCCCAGACTCGAGGCCCGAGACCCGTTTTGTTGGGCTTTTTACTTACAACTTGGAACTGGTGAGTAGCCCAGGGGGATTTCACCCCCAGGCTCTCTCAGAACCGGACTTGAACCTCTCGATTCATCCGGCTCCCATTATCCAGCCGTATAGAATATCCCCATTGTCCAGTGTACAAATAGACGAGGCTCCCTGCGAGCAAGAGTTTCTAGCCATTTACCCGCTTTTGTACGACCTCTCCTTTTCTTGTACTTGTTTCTTACCCACTGAACTAAGGCTTTGTTAAGTTGACTCAGTACTGTATACATCTCAAATCTGCGAAAGTGTCCATAGTAGTTTATCCAACCTCTTATTACCGGGTTGATTCTTTCTGAGAGTTCTTCAATACTCAGGTATGACTTGGTTTGAAGTCTCATTCTCCGGATCTTCTGTCTCATCGCCTTCTTTGCCTGTTCACTCACTGCAGGGGTGAAGCTGTAGAAGATCCTCCCGTTTCTGGCTTTGCAGCTACGGACTCTGAAGGTGTATCCTAGAAAGTCAAAGCTTGTATTTGGATACTCGCCCTTCCTTTTATCGTCTTTGCAGTAGACAATACGGGTCTTCTCTGGATGAAGCTTTAGTTTGCATTCTTCCATTCTTTCTTTGAGACTTTCAAGAAGAAGCCGGGCTTCCTCCAGAGTTCTACAGTGTATCACTCCATCATCTGCGTATCTGGCAAAGGGCTTATCCGGATGAGTTCTCTCCATCCACTTGTCGAAGGCGTAATGCATGAAGAGGTTAGCCAGTACAGGGCTTATTACCCCTCCCTGTGGCGTTCCCTTGCTCCTCTCTTCGACTCTTCCATTCGCTTGCATAAAGGGTGCTTTCAGCCATCTCTCTATGTAGAGTATTAGCCATGGAATCTTCACATGTTTCTTGACTGCCCTCATTAGTAGTTCATGGTCTATGTTGTCGAACAGTCCTTTAATGTCGAATTCCAGTACCCAGTCATACTGCCAGCATCTCTGCCTCGTTACTTCAAGGGTATCTATCGCTGACTTTCCCTCCCTGTATCCGTAGGAGTCCTTATGGAAGTATGGATCTACCAGGGGATTGAGATAGATTTTGGCTACCATCTGGGCTACTCTGTCCCCCACTGTGGGGATTCCCAGTACTCTCTTTCCTCCACTCTTCTTTTCTATCTCTATAGCTTTTACTGGAGGTGGAAAGTAACTGCCCGAGGTCATTCGATTCCAAATCTTGTAGAGATTGTTGTCAAGATCGGCTTCGAACTCTTCCAGGCTTACCTCGTCTATTCCTTCTGCCCCTCTGTTCTCTTTCACTTTCTTGAATGCTTCCAGTACTACTTTCTTGGGGATTTCATACGACCTCATCTTGTCTGCTGGCTCCTTCCTTGTCTCTGTTCACAGTTCCTCCCTTTCGGTTGTCTGCACAGAGTTGGTTGACTAACCAACAAAACTGGATAACACAGTCCCTTCGCTCCACTCCCATTACAGGAGCTTCATCACTACTACGGACTGTTCCGCCCCTGAATCTGGCATCGGTACTTTCACCCTCGTGGGTTCTTCCACTTGCGGCTTTTCCCTTAACATCCAGATCCAGGTTCCCAAGTTCCTAATCAAAGCCTGTACCAGGGTCACGCCACCTATATGCCGGTCACCATCTGGACAGTAAGCAGGTTTCCTCCAGACTTATCCCGGGATAGTTGCACCTCCCGGTTTAGATGACACTAGTAGTTGTTACGACACGTTCACGGTGGTTCACTTGTATTCGTCTCCTCTGGTACTCACCTGACGGGATCACTGTCCCGCCTTTTCCCGTAACGTTCACTACCATGGCTCTTTACCACAGCAGCTTACGGTGGTTTGAAGCCTCCACCTGCATGGCGGCTTCGAGGGGCCCTCCCTCATCTTCAATTAAGCATGGCTTGAAGTTTCCTTCTTCGCCTTCTTGGCACACTGCATCTTGCAACTGATCCTTTGCTCTTTCCAACCCCCAATCCGCTACCACCGGCCACGGTCTTCAAAACCCAGATCCCGAAACAAGTTCGGGCTGACAGAGTTGGGGGCTTCCATGAACCGCTGCCCGGATAACTTCCTGCCGTTGTTATCCCCACACTTTGATCTTTCGTTTCTCTACGGCTCTATCTGTGGTATAAACTGTATATCAGGTGTTTTAACGCGGAGCAACAGTGCCATGCGGCTGTCGCATTACCTTCAAATCGACTGGATAGTGAAGGTTGTTCTTTTCGTGATTAAAAGTCGCTGGTGATATAATTGTGGTGCAAATACCTTAACGTCTAAAAAAGATAGGTGGAGGTGTTTTATGCTTAAAAGAGGGTTTTTACTGGGTGTATTTGTGGTTCTGTCAGCTTTGATGCTAGCCGGAATCGTTGGTGCAGTAGCTGAAATTGATAAGTACGGTAACGTTCATACTAATATCCCGATGGAAGCAGTTGTTTACGCCGCTATTGAAGCGGGAGATCTGGTTTACGTAACGATGGGAACGACCACTATCATGGTTCCGTTCGTGACCACATACGGTGATGTCGACAGAGGGAAGCCGCTTGCGAGATATTCCGACGATCATGTTCTTCTTGCGATCAACTATGGCAATTTTGCGAAGACTTATGGACTGGAAGTTGGAAGTCCCGTCTATATGGGTCTAGTCGAGAAGGGGGCTTACAAGGATGAGCTGGAGATAAGACATCTTGTGAGAAGCGACGTAAGGGAAGATTACGCGAGCGATGAGATTTTCGCGAACTTCAGAGAGATTACCCTCGGAGATATTGCTCCAGGTAAGCTTTACAGATGCTCCCATCCCTCGATAGACGATCCCAGGGCTCCGTACGCATCGGCTCTTATCGAGCAGGCCGGTATCAAGACTGTCATCAATCTCTCCGACTCGGATGAAGAGCTCGCATCAAATCTTGAATACTCGGAGTACTACAAGTCCATCAGCGAGGCCGGCAACCTAATCAATTTGAATATGGGTGTCGATCCTCTCGCAGACGACTTTGCGAAGAAGCTCGGAGAAGGCCTTAGATTCATGATAGCTCACGAGCCTCCGTACCTGATTCACTGTGTCGAAGGCAAGGATAGGGCCGGAATCGCATCTGCTCTGCTTGGCGCAATCATGAACGCCAAGACCGACGAGATCTATGCCGATTATGTCAAGTCTTACGAGAACTACTATAATGTAGTACCGGGAACCGCAGCTTACGAAGCAGTAAGAAAGATCATCGTTGATCTCTTCGTTATAATGAACGACGGCAATCCCGTCGACGATCTCAACGTGAAGAGCGTTGCTTTAGACTACCTGACGAAGAAGGCCGGTCTCTCTTACACCGAGATCGCTGCAATTCAGGATATTCTTAGATAGTTTTATAGAGAGTGTTATTATCGAGGGGCGGTCTAGAACCGCCCCTTTTCTTAGAGATTATGGTGGTGTTCTAGAATGTGGGATGCGCTTAATCAGATTGAGCTTTCGGTTATGGATTCGCTTAATGCAGTTATGTCTGGACAGTTTATGGATCTCTTTCTCTCGTTCATGCTGTTTCTCGAGAGGGGAGCCTTAGTATGGATCCTGCTTACGGTCTTTCTCCTCCTAGATAAGAAATACCGTAGGGCAGGTTATATGACTTCGCTGGGACTCGGTATAAGTTTACTGATTGCCTTCGTTATCTTTAAGCCCGTTTTCGGGCGGCTGCGGCCGCTCGAGTTTATCGAGGGGTATACTATCATCTTTCCAATTCCCGAGACTTATTCCTTTCCGTCTTCTCCGGTTGCCGTCGCTTTTGCCTACACTGCAGTCTTATGGAACAGCGTCAAAATGCTCAGGGTCCCGCTAGCTCTACTTTCTTCTCTAATAGCTCTGGCAGAGGTTTACGTCTATTTCAGCTATTTCTCGGATGTTATTGCCGGTGCCCTTATCGGTATAGCATGCGGAATTCTCACCGTATGGCTCTTCGATAAGTACACTATTATCAAGCCCGAGAGAAACGACAAGTCTGACAGCTTAGAGTAACTACGTTTCTAGTAGGTGATTTACCAGTCGACCGCTGCCCTGAAGAGGTCGGTGTTGCCTGGAACGATTCCCATAAGGGTTCCTGTAAATGCATATGCGCTGGAAATCGCTACTACTTTACCTCCCCCGATATTGGATGCTACTACAATCGGTATGGGAGGAGTAGCCTCCGGTACATAGGTCACTTCATCGCCACTGGGTACATAGGTAGTGAAGATTGCAGATGATTCCGCAAAGATCGCGACTGTCGCATTCCCTTCCACAGTAAGCTTGGTAGCCATCATCATGGCGATCTTCGCAGAGAGGGTAGATGCAAGCGGGTGGGTCGTGAAGTTATCGGTTGTTATCATCATCTTGTTTCCGCCGATGTTGTTGACGGTATCCGTTACAAGCCCCCACACAAAACCTATGCCAGTATTGAGGCCGTCGGAAAGAGCATCTAGAAAGAAGGTGCTTGCCGGCGGAACCTCAGCAAGGATATCCATCATAATTATCTTGCCTTTTTTGCTGAGCTGTGTTTCCAGTTTGTCTATGTCCGAAGTAGAATAACTAGCGCCGGGCATCGAAAGGATAACTATCGCGTAGTTCTGCGGTTCAAACCCCTCGACAGAGGAGTATTTGTAGTCGTAACCCTTGGCCGCGAGAATAGCAATTATTCCATCGAAAAATTCGCTCTCTTCCCCTCCAAATCTGTTTGCATGGGAGTCATCTATAAGAACAATCTTTGGAAGAGGCTTATCTCCCCATATGCATCCCGAAAGAAGAAAGATCAGAACAACTATCATGAGCGGTACGAAGAAACGTTTCATTTTCTCACCTCCCATCGAGTTCATACGATTGGAGTCGAAAGTTAGATTATACGCGTTGAAGTATAGGGAATTAAGCTGGAGAGACGGTAGGCTATTTCTAGTCTAAGAGATTTCCGAATCGAGTCTAAAGAAACTCCATTCAGACGGGAATGTGTACTTGGAAGTGCTTTGTGCTTTTCATTTAGATACTGAAATAAATCGGACACTTAAATGAATTTCTTCTGTGAATGCTCCGGCATGATCAGGCTACCTTTGAAGGCTGTGTAACAACTCGAATCTCAAAATCGGATAATCGATACTTGCCGCAGGATATCGCCTCTGCCGGTTTTAGGACGCCAAAAGAGGTCAGACAATTATGAAGCGAAAAGCCGCCGTGTATTTGGCCTTTTCTCTACATCGGATTGACCAGGGTTAGATGATAAGCTGAAGGATTCCTGTGAACTAGGTCTCATTAGTTTATAATGTGTATGCGGAATAGGCTAGAATTCGATTAAATCACTTTGGGAGTGTTTATATGCAGAGAGTATCGGATGATTTTGGAAAAAATCTGAGTGTTTCAGCCTCGGCGGCTATGGAGTACGAGTCTCAGGGAGAGAAGATGCTAAAGAGGGTTAACGAGCTTATGGCGGCGAGAGAGGACATTTCTGAACTTCTCGGTATGAATCCGCTATACATAATGTATGACAACAACTCGAATCATCTCCAATTCATCTCAAACGTCATTAAGCTGAACGACTACGATCTCCTGGCGAAGTCTCTACCCTGGGTATATAAGACTTACACCTCGAGGGATTTCTCTGTCGAATTCTTTCCTGAAGTCTTGAAGGCCTGGATGAAGGCGATAGATGAGTTTCTAACTCCGGAAAGCGCCGCTCAGGTAATCGAAGTATATCTTGAAATGTTGGATTCACATAATGCGGCTGTAGAACATGCTCAGGAGGGTCTGATCCAGATGAAGGTTGACGAGGACTGGAAGGCTATCGAGAGGCAAACCGTCTTAGCCCTGCTCACAGGCGATTATAAAAAGCTTAGAGAGATTGCTAACCGTGAAATCAATAGCGAAAAATTGCTCGCCGATTTCTATTTGAAGGTAGTTCAGCCTGCAATGTACGAGATAGGTTACCTATGGCAGACCGGTGAGATATCCATTGCCGAGGAACATCTCGCGACTTCTCTTATGAATAGGCTTATGGCAAGCACATACAGCATGATCGAGACCGTACCTTCGCACCCCAGAAGAAAGGCCGTTGTGCTCAGTTCGCAGAACGAATACCACGAGCTTGGAGCAAGGATACTTGCCGACCTTCTTGAACTGAGCGGCTGGAATGTCAGCTATCTCGGAGCAAATACACCGGTGTCCGAAGTGCTCAAGCATCTGAAGAAGAATCTTCCTTTTTTGCTGGCGATCTCCGTTACGATGTCCTTCAATCTCGATCTCACGAAAAAGCTAATTCAGTCCGTTCACAATGATAGTGACTTCAAAACAATGAGGATCATGGTCGGAGGTCTGGTAATCAACGAATCAGAGGATCTCTGGAAGAGACTGGGTGCCGATGGAACTGCCGAATCGGCCGATGAGGCTATCGAGCTTGCCAAACAATGGTGGAAAGAGCGTGAATGAGCTAAGAGAGGCTATCCTTTCGAATAAAGATGATTTCTTTTCCGCTCTCGAGAATCTATCTGGAGCAATCCTTATTCTCTTTGACAACGAAGGCAAGATCCTTGATCACAGCCCCTCTCTGATTTCTTTGGTGGAGAAAAGTGATACTCTCAAAGGCGAGAATATTTGCAATCTTGTTGTGGACAATTCCCAAGCACTATTGAAGAGATTTGGAGCGAAGCCTGTAAGAATCGGTCTTAGCGATTCAAGATCGAACATTCATCTAGTGAGCGGATTTGTCATGCTTGTCGACGAGTCAAGGAGGCTGTTTCTAGGCGTGAAGATTGGCCTTTCGGCCGGAGACATTATGGAGAGCATGTCGAAGGTTACGGATGAGCTCGCATCGCTTACGAGAGAGCTAGCGCGTAAGAACAAAGAGCTTCAGGCTGCAAATAAAGAGATAGAAAGGCTGATGAACTGCGACCCGCTGACTGGATTGTCGAACAGACGTGAATTCATGAACAGGCTAGATAAAGAGATAGAGAGCTTATGCTCGACCTGCAAGCCTCTTTCCATAATAATGGCAGACATAGACGACTTCAAGAGAGTCAACGATACTAGAGGCCACCCCGAAGGCGACAGAGTTCTACAGCTGTTCGCTGATGTTCTAAACGAAATAATCTCACCAAGACGGACTACCGTGAGATACGGTGGCGAGGAATTCATTGTAATGCTTCCCGAAACGACATCAGAAGAGGCTACCGAGATCGCAGAAGAGGTTCGGAAGAACTTCGAGAGAGAGACTGAGAAAAAGCTCGGATTGACAGTCACGGCCAGCTTCGGGGTCGCCACATTTAAGCCTTCAGACACGAAGTCAAGCATACTAAAACGTGTCGACGACGCTCTTTATAGTGCAAAATCCGGTGGAAAAAACAGAGTGGTGCGTTGAAAGCGGGCATATCTGCTGAAGAAGGCCAGTTCCCATTGAAACAAGACGCAAGGCGCCGAAAAACATCGGCGGACGCAATGCCGACTCCATTGAGAAGTGATTCTGGGAAGAGCATCCCAGGAAGTGATGCGCCGAAAGATCCCGGCGGAAGTGATGCCCGGAGGATCATCCGGGGAAGTGAGGCTGCTTCGCAGGAGGGAAAAAAACCAGTCTGCTGCGCAGGCCAGTCAAAAGGCGAGAATCGTCGCCGCCAGTGAAGGCTTCGCCTTCGCCAGCACCACCTCACGGGAGAAGAACCGCTGAATGCTGCAAATAGCCGTCCTTGGTCCTTCGCCCGCGCCAAGAAGCACCGGTTCTTCGTTCCGAGGCTGCGCGTCCAGGTTGGAACCAGATCCCGAAACAAGTTCGGGATGACAATGTGAGGGACTTCCCAAACGCGCTGCCCGAATAACTTTCTCAATTACAGAAAAACCCTGAATCTATGAGCCTTTTCCGTTCGCGGGACTCCATACCTTGTAATCGATACTCCGTGCTCGGCGTCATGAACTTGTTTCAGCATCTATGTTCTTCTACAATAAATCGAAAAAGAGTCTTGTCGACAGTTTCCATTGCTCTTGATAGAAGGGAAACAGAGCCCACGGCGCTTGTTTACTCCTTAAATGCTTCAATTTAGGTAACTTCTCCGATCAAAAAAATTATACTCATGAGCACTATAGTATAATTGTCTTGAAAAGAATTGTACTTGCGCACAATTTGGAGGGCAAAATGATACCGGATCAGTTTTCCTCTAATTCACCAGGAAAAGTGAAGAAGATAGTCGGTCCGAGCTTCACATACTGGGCGTTTGTACCTAATCCCTTACCACCAAAGCTCGTATATGACAATGACCTTCTGTTTTTTCTCGGTGAAGCAAATCGAGCGATGGGAGAGTTTTCGGGGTTTCTTTCTGGGAGTCCAGGATCGCGATTATTGATCAGGCCTCTCTTTCGCAGGGAAGCCGTTGCTTCGTCACAGATCGAGGGAACGACTTCGGACATTGAAGATCTCTACTTTTTTGAAGCTGACCAAAATAGTGTTCCCTTGGCAGATGATGTTCGGGAGGTGTCGAATTATCTAAAGGCACTTGAGTATGGTCTTGAACGCCTGAAGTCTTTGCCGATTTCAACACGACTTTTCAAGGAGTTACATTCCGTGCTCATGTCGGGAGTGCGCGGAGGCTATTCATATCCCGGAGAATTAAGGAGAACGCAGAACTGGATTGGAAAACCGGGCTGCACTTTGAATGAAGCTGATTATGTACCCCCACCTCCCGAAGAGCTGAACGATTGTCTTGGCGAACTGGAGAATTTCATCAACTCTGAATCTAGACTACCTCCACTTGTTAGGTTGGCTTTGGTTCATTATCAGTTTGAAGCCATCCATCCATTTGTGGACGGAAATGGGAGGGTTGGGAGGCTATTGATCTCTTTACTCAAAACTTATTGGGGACTGATGGATCAACCGGGATTGTATCTCAGCGGCTATTTCGAAGCTAATCGACAGGAATACTATTCAAGACTGAGAAGCGTAAGCTTTGAGGGCGACTGGAATGGATGGATTTTCTTCTTTCTCAAGGCGATCCTTCAGCAGTCTGAGCTAGGAAAGAATAAGCTGAAGGAGATCATGGATCTTAGAAGCAACTGGATAGGTCGTCTAAAACCTGTTTCTTCAGCCCTTCCACTAGCGCTAATTGATTCTCTATTCGAGAATCCTGTAATTACAATTCCGCTAGCTGCTGAAAGACTAAACGTGACTTACGTTAGCGCCAGAAGGGCGGTCACTGCTTTGTGTGAGAAGGGAGTCCTTTCACAAACAGATCAAAGCAAATACGGAAAGAAATACATTGCTTCAGAGTTGATTGAGATTGTTAAATGAAGACTCGTCCTCCAGAAGTACCAAGTATATTGGAGATGCTGCTTTTGGCAGGAAGCATTCTCAGGTCCACCGTCAAAGGTTCTCCGTCCTCCGAGGAGACTAAGAGCAGAAGTGATGCGGCTTTCAGCGGGAAGCACTCAGAAGCCGGTCAAAAGGCGAGAATCATCGCCGCCAGTGAAGGCTTCGCCTTCGCCAGCACCACCTCACGGGAGAAGAACCGCTGAATGCTGCAAATAGCCGTCCTTGGTCCTTCATGGACCCGTCCTTCGAAGAGCAGTTGCAAGTTGCTGTGTGCCAAGAAGGCGAAGAAGGAAACTTCAAGCCATGCTTAATTGAAGATGAGGGAGGGCCCCTCGAAGCCGCCATGCAGGTGGAGGCTTCAAACCACCGTAAGCTGCTGTGGTAAAGAGCCATGGTAGTGAACGTTACGGGAAAAGGCGGGACAGTGATCCCGTCAGGTGAGTACCAGAGGAGACGAATACAAGTGAATCACCGTGAACGTGTCGTAACAACTACTAGTGTCATCTAAACCGGGAGGTGCAACTATCCCGGGATAAGTCTGGAGGAAACCTGCTTACTGTCCAGATGGTGACCGGCATATAGGTGGCGTGACCCTGGTACAGGCTTTGATTAGGAACTTGGGAACCTGGATCTGGATGTTAAGGGAAAAGCCGCAAGTGGAAGAACCCACGAGGGTGAAAGTACCGATGCCAGATTCAGGGGCGGAACAGTCCGTAGTAGTGATGAAGCTCCTGTAATGGGAGTGGAGCGAAGGGACTGTGTTATCCAGTTTTGTTGGTTAGTCAACCAACTCTGTGCAGACAACCGAAAGGGAGGAACTGTGAACAGAGACAAGGAAGGAGCCAGCAGACAAGATGAGGTCGTATGAAATCCCCAAGAAAGTAGTACTGGAAGCATTCAAGAAAGTGAAAGAGAACAGAGGGGCAGAAGGAATAGACGAGGTAAGCCTGGAAGAGTTCGAAGCCGATCTTGACAACAATCTCTACAAGATTTGGAATCGAATGACCTCGGGCAGTTACTTTCCACCTCCAGTAAAAGCTATAGAGATAGAAAAGAAGAGTGGAGGAAAGAGAGTACTGGGAATCCCCACAGTGGGGGACAGAGTAGCCCAGATGGTAGCCAAAATCTATCTCAATCCCCTGGTAGATCCATACTTCCATAAGGACTCCTACGGATACAGGGAGGGAAAGTCAGCGATAGATGCCCTTGAAGTAACGAGGCAGAGATGCTGGCGGTATGACTGGGTACTGGAATTCGACATTAAAGGACTGTTCGACAACATAGACCATGAACTACTAATGAGGGCAGTCAAGAAACATGTGAAGATTCCATGGCTAATACTCTACATAGGGAGATGGCTGAAAGCACCCTTTATGCAAGCGAATGGAAGAG
The DNA here is from genome assembly GCF_000147715.2 of Mesotoga prima MesG1.Ag.4.2. Taxonomy (NCBI): domain Bacteria; kingdom Thermotogati; phylum Thermotogota; class Thermotogae; order Kosmotogales; family Kosmotogaceae; genus Mesotoga; species Mesotoga prima. The sequence continues at coordinate 1,806,200 of NC_017934.1, forward strand.
TCGAAGAGAGGAGCAAGGGAACGCCACAGGGAGGAGTAATAAGCCCTGTACTGGCTAACCTCTTCATGCATTACGCCTTCGACAAGTGGATGGAGAGAACTCATCCGGATAAGCCCTTTGCCAGATACGCAGATGATGGAGTGATACACTGTAGAACTCTGGAGGAAGCCAGGCTTCTTCTTGAAAGTCTCAAAGAAAGAATGGAAGAATGCAAACTAAAGCTTCATCCAGAGAAGACCCGTATTGTCTACTGCAAAGACGATAAAAGGAAGGACGAGTATCCAAACACAAGCTTTGACTTTCTAGGATACACCTTCAGAGTCCGTAGCTGCAAAGACAGAAATGGGAGAATCTTCTACGGCTTCAATCCTGCAGTGAGTGAACAGGCAAAGAAGGCGATGAGACAGAAGATCCGGAGAATGAGACTTCAAACCAAGTCATACCTGAGTATTGAAGAACTCTCAGAAAGAATCAACCCGGTAATAAGAGGTTGGATAAACTACTATGGACACTTTCGCAAATTTGAGATGTATACAGTACTGAGTCGGCTACACAAAGCCTTAGTTCAGTGGGTAAGAAACAAATACAAGAAAAGGAGAGGTCGTACAAAAGCGGGTAAATGGCTAGAAGCTCTTGCTCGCAGGGAGCCTCATCTATTTGTACACTGGACAATGGGGATATTCTATATGGCTGGATAATGGGAGCCGGATGAATCGAGAGATTCAAGTCCGGTTCTGAGAGAGCCTGGGGGTGAAATCCCCCTGGGCTACTCACCTGTTCCAAGTTGCAAGCTGAAGCCCAGAGAAAGGAGTCAAATGCCGTCATTCCGACAAAGCTCCTGGTCGGAATCTTGATGCTCTTGCTTCACGATTTCGATCAACGAAGAACAGGTTTTTTATTCCGAGAACGGAGAACCATTCAACGGCGAACCAGTTTCTCTTGCTCTTTCCTACCACCAACCCGATACCCCCAACCACGGTTTCCCGAAGAGCAGATCCCGAAACAAGTTCGGGATGACAGAGTAAGGGACTTTCGAAAGCCGATATCGAGATAACTTCCTCAGTTACAGTGAAACCCTGAATTGGTGAGCCGGTTTTGTTCACGAAACCCCAGACTCGAAACCCGAGCCCCGTTTTGTTAGGTCTTTTTACTTACAACTTGGAACTGGTGAGTAGCCCAGGGGGATTTCACCCCCAGGCTCTCTCAGAACCGGACTTGAACCTCTCGATTCATCCGGCTCCCATTATCCAGCCGTATAGAATATCCCCATTGTCCAGTGTACAAATAGACGAGGCTCCCTGCGAGCAAGAGTTTCTAGCCATTTACCCGCTTTTGTACGACCTCTCCTTTTCTTGTACTTGTTTCTTACCCACTGAACTAAGGCTTTGTTAAGTTGACTCAGTACTGTATACATCTCAAATCTGCGAAAGTGTCCATAGTAGTTTATCCAACCTCTTATTACCGGGTTGATTCTTTCTGAGAGTTCTTCAATACTCAGGTATGACTTGGTTTGAAGTCTCATTCTCCGGATCTTCTGTCTCATCGCCTTCTTTGCCTGTTCACTCACTGCAGGGGTGAAGCTGTAGAAGATCCTCCCGTTTCTGGCTTTGCAGCTACGGACTCTGGAGGTGTATCCTAGAAAGTCAAAGCTTGTATTTGGATACTCGCCCTTCCTTTTATCGTCTTTGCAGTAGACAATACGGGTCTTCTCTGGATGAAGCTCTAGTTTGCATTCTTCCAGTCTTTCTTTGAGACTTTCAAGAAGAAGCCTGGCTTCCTCCAGAGTTCTACAGTGTATCACTCCATCATCTGCGTATCTGGCAAAGGGCTTATCCGGATGAGTTCTCTCCATCCACTTGTCGAAGGCGTAATGCATGAAGAGGTTAGCCAGTACAGGGCTTATTACTCCTCCCTGTGGCGTTCCCTTGCTCCTCTCTTCGACTCTTCCATTCGCTTGCATAAAGGGTGCTTTCAGCCATCTCCCTATGTAGAGTATTAGCCATGGAATCTTCACATGTTTCTTGACTGCCCTCATTAGTAGTTCATGGTCTATGTTGTCGAACAGTCCTTTAATGTCGAATTCCAGTACCCAGTCATACCGCCAGCATCTCTGCCTCGTTACTTCAAGGGCATCTATCGCTGACTTTCCCTCCCTGTATCCGTAGGAGTCCTTATGGAAGTATGGATCTACCAGGGGATTGAGATAGATTTTGGCTACCATCTGGGCTACTCTGTCCCCCACTGTGGGGATTCCCAGTACTCTCTTTCCTCCACTCTTCTTTTCTATCTCTATAGCTTTTACTGGAGGTGGAAAGTAACTGCCCGAGGTCATTCGATTCCAAATCTTGTAGAGATTGTTGTCAAGATCGGCTTCGAACTCTTCCAGGCTTACCTCGTCTATTCCTTCTGCCCCTCTGTTCTCTTTCACTTTCTTGAATGCTTCCAGTACTACTTTCTTGGGGATTTCATACGACCTCATCTTGTCTGCTGGCTCCTTCCTTGTCTCTGTTCACAGTTCCTCCCTTTCGGTTGTCTGCACAGAGTTGGTTGACTAACCAACAAAACTGGATAACACAGTCCCTTCGCTCCACTCCCATTACAGGAGCTTCATCACTACTACGGACTGTTCCGCCCCTGAATCTGGCATCGGTACTTTCACCCTCGTGGGTTCTTCCACTTGCGGCTTTTCCCTTAACATCCAGATCCAGGTTCCCAAGTTCCTAATCAAAGCCTGTACCAGGGTCACGCCACCTATATGCCGGTCACCATCTGGACAGTAAGCAGGTTTCCTCCAGACTTATCCCGGGATAGTTGCACCTCCCGGTTTAGATGACACTAGTAGTTGTTACGACACGTTCACGGTGGTTCACTTGTATTCGTCTCCTCTGGTACTCACCTGACGGGATCACTGTCCCGCCTTTTCCCGTAACGTTCACTACCATGGCTCTTTACCACAGCAGCTTACGGTGGTTTGAAGCCTCCACCTGCATGGCGGCTTCGAGGGGCCCTCCCTCATCTTCAATTAAGCATGGCTTGAAGTTTCCTTCTTCGCCTTCTTGGCACACTGCATCTTGCAACTGATCCTTTGCTCTTTCCAACCTCCGACCTCCGACCCCCAACCACGGTTTCCCCTTCAAAACCAAGATCCCGAAACAAGTTCGGGATGACCCTGAACAGGAGACCCCAAACAGGAGCATTTTGGCGCAGGGTTTCAGGACAGGCTCAGTGGGATGACAACTGACGGTTATTGCGAAAAGGCTAGATTCCGTCATTCCGACAAAGCTCCTGGTCGGAATCTTGATGCTACTGCTTACGATTTCAACCAAGAACGAAGAACAGATCCTCGCTCTTGAACGAGCAACGGGTTCTCCTCGGTGAACGGAGAACGATTCAACGGTCAACCACTTTCTCTTGCTCTTTAGAATCTCCAACGAAGGTTTCTCAAAAGACCTTAGATTCTTCATCTCAAAGAGAGGAAGCGAACTACAGTGTTTTCTGCCTTCAGCGCGCGGTCGAAGTTGCCTGTCAAGATATCATCGACGAATCTATCAATGCAACTGAATAACCGACCTATTATGTGTAGATTGAAACCAAGGCGAGTTTTTTTCTACAAAAATGGTCTTTCCAGCGTGAAGTTGTGATAAAATCACGATAGTAGACGGAGTCAAGATTGTACCAGATACCTGTGAACAGGAGGGGTGATTGTTATGTCAAGAACTGTATTGATGCTCGCCGGTGTGGTAGTCCTGGTTATGGCTCTTCTAGCTTCATTCAACGTCGGAGGTATTGTAATACCCGCCTGGTACGTTTCATTGAAATGGATAGGCGGTGCTATTATGATCCTTGTTGCTTATATGGATAAGGGCAAGAAGGCTAAGTCGGACTCTTAGTATTACAAGGCCCGGAGGATTCTCCGGGCCGTTTATTTGTGATATCTCGTTATGAATCCTTTCGTTTGAAGTTTCACTTTCTTATTTCAAGATCTTTCAGTATCTTTGGCGCTTCATGAAGCTCTGAATTTGGCACATCATACTGGTCGCCACGGCTGTCTTTCTCTTCAACGAAGAACTCCGGTATTACATTGTGCCTGCGAATCAAATTATATTCTGAGGCTTTGAGGCGCTATGACCGTTCTTTTTCTTTAAGCGGTTTGACTAGTTTTTTGATTTCGGGGGAGTCGACTCCTGACTTTTCGATTGCCAAGAGGATTTCTCCAATAGCGGGATTAGATCTCTGACCGTCACCAAGATTAGGTACTCTGCTCAGTCTGTCTAGTTCTCTTTCGATTGTTTCAACGACTTTCATAAGAACAGATGTGGAGGTTGTTCGAAGAGAGTTAGAGATGATCTTCGCAGTTTCTGCTTTCAGAACGGGATTTATCAGCCACCCATTATCCAGGACGATCCTAACACGGTCATCGTCAGAGCACGAAGGGTCTTCGGATACAGCATAAAGCAGTATACGCCACAGGATAGGGGCCCTGGATCGTCTCCACCATTCGTAATAGAAGTTCCTGTCTTTGTTGTCGGTTTTTATCAAGTGAAGGATCGTATCACGTACGAAATCTATATAGATATGAAGCCATTCCGGGCTCGATTCCGGCTCGCTCTCTTCGATGGTCTTTCTCGCGCTGCAAATGCTGTCGTACTCTCTTACCGAGCCGTTGATTACCGACATGTCTGTGACGGCCTTCATTAGCTGCGAGGTAAGAATCGAAAGGATGTCTTCATGTAGTATATCAAGGTTTGGTTCAATGATCTCGGACCAAAATTTCTTCAAGCAATCGGTTTTGACGAGAGGCTCAAGATCGTATTGCCTGTGAAAGAGGGAAAGCTTCGCCGGTTTTCCAGTCTGAGAAAGAGAGAAGAAGCTCTGTATGGCCTTCGTGATTATCCATGGGTTTGTGGTGACATCGACCTTCTTCAGGGCTTTCAGCATTGCGAGACATGGAGTTTCTCCTTTGTGCCAGTTGTTGAGGATCAGATTCAACCATTCTGCCTGACAGGTATCTGGAATCTCCAGATCACTGTCTGCCATTTGTTCCACGATCGAAGAGACCAGATATGGGTTCAAGGATGATCTTCTAGAGGCCAAGAAAGTCAGGTGTTCCTGGCTGCTGCTTACGAAAGCAGTTTTTACGAACCAGCGGGTTAGAGACTTTTCGATCTCTGTGAGCGGCTCTTCCTCGCGGAAGAGATTATCCAGCATCGCTTTCGAATCGAGCCATTCCACCCATGCGAAGCCCTCAGCGAAACGACAAAAGACCTCTGTGAGGTCTTCACGGTTGAGACAGTATGTTAGGTAACTGTCGACCTTTTGATCTATTCCGGGTTTCTTGCCGGCAATGCTTTTAATTCTGTCGGTATGGATTTCAAGATCTGAACTGGCCAGGGAAGTCCAGTTTTCAAGAGCCTTCTGAAGTTCGTAATGAACTTTCTTCTTTTCGGGTGTTAGGGGATAGGAGACGGGAATCACATTGATCTCTTTCCACCTCTCGGCATCGCTCGCGCTGACAAGTGCGTATCTATTCGATTGCCTTATGTCCAGTCCTCTTGCCAGATAATCGACTATGGTATCTCTGTGACTGTACCCTATGAAAAGAATCGTGTAGTCCGATAGGTACAGATCCCTAAGAAAGTCCCTCGCCCAACCTTCGGTTAGGTAAGCTCTTCCGAAGTCCCTGTTCGTAACGACAAGCCATCTAGAATCCTGTTCCACGTTTCCGTGAAGATATACTATTCCCCTGAAGTCATCGCCCCTCGGTAGAGCGGGCGCTCTGAAGATATCGAAGCCGTCGTATCTCTCTCCGTAATTCTTCAAAACGGTTAGAAAGTGCGCGTCGTAATTTGTCGTTACGATTTTGAGGTCCCGGGCGCTCTTGAATAGAAGAGGAATAAGGTTGTGAAGCTGCGACGGTCTAGAGGTTTCTCTACTCATAATCTGTTTTACGATTTCGTGGACGCCCTGTCCGCCATTCTTGGAGTTTAGACTGCCGAGAAAGACGTCCGGAGGTTGGACTCGCTGCTGTTTGACGTAGTATTTTTGGCCGTAGCTTTTCGCGACGGCTTTTGCGAGGTCGACAAAACCGGGTATGTTTGAAGGAGAGGCCATTGAAACGCCGGCACCCGCGAAGACTACCAGCCTTTCTTCCTCCTGCGCCCTTATTAATTCTGTAGGAATATCTACATGGTCTGTTAAGAGCATTATTCCTCCCGCCGTCTCTCTTTCTAATAACCTTCATTCACAAATTGAGACCCTTGAATAGAGAGCGTCCTTGATGCAATGATACTCCATTGCCGAACACGGTGTCGAGGAAGGTGCTTAATCCAAGAGGCTTTACCTAGAGAGAAAAACCGAATCTGGCGTCTTTCATGCCTGTCTTGAACGGTGGGAAAATGCGTAATTCTCACGCCGTTTTCTTCGTATGTAACTCCGCCCACCTTCATGTAGGGAAATTTCTTTGCGAACAAATGGGATCTAGATTTGGTTTGCCTGATGACTGTGAGACAAGCTCCAGGTGACATCTTGAACATCAGTTATTGATTTACCCAGTGATTTGTCGAGAAGACTATCAAGCGGAGATTACCTGAAAGCCTTTCTTCGGTGCCTTGTCAAGACGCTCTTTTCAAATGTCTCGCAGTAGTTCTAGAAGCCACTTGTTTCGCATACATGACTTACTTTTGCTTTCCATTAAGTGATTAGGCATCTCGAATATTCAGAATCTACTGTGGAAAAAACTGCACTCTAGAATTCTCTATGGATAGTAATCGGGTCAAATTCTTTCAGGAGGTAAGTATTATGAAGAAAGCACTGCTACTTTTCTCGCTTGTGGTTCTATTTGCGTTAACGGCTCTTGCGGGTCCAAAGTATGTTTTCCTGTTTATTGGCGATGGCATGGCTCTTCCACAGATCAACGCAGCACAACTATTTCTAAGTTCATCATTTGAGGATGCGGTAACTCCTAAGCTAAACATGCTTAGGTTTCCAGTCCAGGGTATGACGACAACCTACTCCTCAAACTCCTTCATAACCGACTCAGCCTCGGCCGGTACTGCGATAGCAACAGGAAGGAAGACGAATGATGGCGTTATTAGCATGGATCCAACACTTACTGAATCCTACCAAACGGTTGCAGAATTTGCCAAAAGCAGGGACATGAAAGTCGGGATCATTTCAAGCGTCTCCATCGACCATGCCACGCCGGCAGTTTTTTACGCTCATGAGAAATCAAGAAACAATTACTACTCAATTGGGCTTCAGGCAGTAACAAGTAATTACGACCTCTTCGGTGGCGGAACTTTCAACAGGCCTGACAACAAAGGTAAAGACAGAAATCTCTTTGAGATAGCTGTAGAAAATGGATTCACGGTTGTAAGAACTCAGGAAGAGTTCGAATCACTTGAATCAGTTGAAGGAAAGGTCATTATCACAAACGAAGTAATTCCTGGCAGCGGAGCGATGGCTTACGAAATCGATAGAGAGAACGAATTCTCTCTGGCAGATATTACTGCAAAAGCAATACAACTTCTCTCAAATGACAATGGCTTCTTCATAATGGTCGAGTCAGGCAAGATAGACTGGGCGTGTCACGCAAACGACGCAGCAGCATCAGTTGGAGATACGATAGCTTTCGATAAGGCAATAGCGGAAGCAATAAAGTTCTACAATGAACATCCGGAAGATACCCTTATTGTTGTTACCGGTGATCACGAAACGGGAGGACTCACACTAGGTTTTGCTGGAACAAAGTACGTTGCCAACGTTCCAACAATCGGAAATCAGAAGATGTCCTACGAGGCCTTCGATGCTCTCCTCTCTTCTGAAAAGGCTCTGGGCAAACTCAACACGTTCGAAGATCTTCTCGTTCTTGTTGAGGACAACTTTGGTCTTGTGACCACTGGCAAACCTCAGGGCATCCCTCTAAACGATACAGAGATTGAAAGACTTCGGGAAGCCTTCGGTTACTACGTGAATGGTAGCGTACCAAAGGATAGCAGAACATACATCCTCTACGGTGGTTACAATCCAGTTAGCGTAACACTCACTCATATTCTGAATGAAAAAGCCGGACTCGGTTGGACATCTTACTCGCATACCGGTGTTCCAGTTGCAACATTCGCCATGGGTGTTGGCCAAGAAATGTTCGCAGGTTTCTACGACAATACCGATATCGGCAAGAATCTCTTCAAACTCCTAGACTAATAGTATCGATAAATGTAGTGGCCAGTGCGCAGAAAAACGCACTGGTCTCTTGTTCTGATTGGAGATGAGAAAAGTGAGCATAAGTGGATCCAAAAAACGGTACGAGCTGCTCTTTGTATTGATCCTGGTGGCTGTGAACATTGTGCTCATCATCATGCCAAACAGGTATGATAAGAGTTCAAATTACAGCTACACAGTTGGAAAGATTGTTGAAGTAGACAATACCGAACTCAAGCAGTATGGACTGATAAAACAGGGGAGTCAGTATTTGACCGTTGAGATCAAACGCGGCGAACTGAAAGGTCAGGTTTTTGAAACAGACAACAACCTTATAGGTAAAATGGAACTTGATAAAGTACTCAGTGAAGGCGATACCGTCTATGTCGAATACTCAACCATCGGTGACGGATCAATCTACGTTAAGGTCGTTGATTTCTACCGTCTTGGTACTGAAATGCTTCTTTTCACAGTATTCGGAGTAATGCTTATACTCTTCGCGGGGTTCACCGGACTCAAAACACTACTCTCGTTCACCACGACGCTTCTGGTTCTGTGGAAAGTGATGATTCCGCTCTATTTACAAGGCTTCAATCCTGTACTGATAGCTTTCGCAATTGTTTCAGCACTCACTTTGGCAATCATCTTTCTTGTTGGAGGATTCACCCGTAAGGGATTTGTTGCCTTCCTTGGATCGATATCGGGAGTCTTGGTAACCCTGATTCTTTCTTTAAGCTTTTCAGACCCATTTTACATAAACGGTTCGGTGATGCCGTTTGCGGAAACACTGCTTTATTCAGGTTTTGCACACCTTGATCTGAACCAGCTCTTTCTGGCCAGCATTTTTATCGGGAGTTCAGGGGCAGTAATGGATATCGGTATGGATCTTTCTGCATCTATGCAAGAAGTGGTATTCAAAAACCCCGACATTACCACAAGAGAACTGATGTTTTCCGGATTTCGTGTAGGTAGGGCGGTGGTAGGCACAATGACGACCACTCTTCTTTTTGCCTACTCAGGTGGCTATCTGACACTACTCATGGCCTTCATGGCGCAGGGTGTGAATACATCAGCGATGCTGAATCTCAACTATTTTTCGTCAGAAGTACTCATAACTGTAATCGGGAGTTTTGGGCTGGTTCTTACCGCGCCTCTCACAGCCATAATCGGAGCCTTCGTATTCACCAGAAAAGGGAGCGAGCTTCTTATCCCAGCGAACCAAGAAGCCGGACAAAGTGTGGACAAGAAGGCTCGAGAACTTGGGCCCGCCATTAACGATTCCGTCGATTGAGGAATGGCTGGTACACCGACGGGGAAAAGTTGAGTGAGGATCTTCCATACACATTTAACACATCTGATTGGCTGCCGACACAGGGTGTGACCGATACCCTTCCGATAGTAGCCTGGTTCCCGCCAGTCTTCTATCATTTCAACGTAGTTGCAAATCCTCCCGAAGGCGGGGAAGTCATGGAAAGTGGTGTATTCATATACGGCGCTCCAATGACGCTGGGTGCAATTCCTAATGACAATTACGTATTCAGGAACTGGACTTTCGAGGGAGCTGAGTTCAGCGATAATCCATTGTGGGAAGGGAATTCCACCTTCTTCCTTGCTAGATCGACTTGTATCGGCTGCACTGAATTCACCATAGTCGGCAATTTCGACCTGGATGTGCCCGACACAATTACTGTGAACTTGAGAGCCGAGCCACCTGAGGGTGGTGAAGTAAGCGGCGGAGGCAAATTTTCAAAAGGATCGAGCACTACTATCAGCGCCGTGCCAAATTCCGGATATGAGTTTAGTGGCTGGTACTTTGATCCATGTGGGAGCCCTTTCAGTGATTCTCAGACTTTGACTCTAAGCAATTTGCAGGTTGATTGGGCTCTTTTTGCGTCTTTCCACAAGCCTTTTTAGATCGAAGCTCTCTTTTTGAGACATAGCTTTTTAGTTTATTTGATTTTGTGTACAAAGAAGGAGCCTGAGGAGAGAATCCTCAGGCTTCTATCTTTTCAACAAAACCGATTCTGAAACCGTCCGGATCTCTGATGACGAATTTAAGGATTCCATAGGGAGTCGTTTCGAGAGGAGTATCGATCTCAACAGTGTCTTTGATTCTATTCCACAGCTCCTCGACACCGGTGATTCGGAAGTTCAAGATGTCTGAATTCCTGTTTCTTTTCAATCCCGGAGTTTCGATTATCCCAAAGCCGGCCGTTCCATCGAGTTTATAGGACTGCCAGTTGGTCTGTTCGTAAAAAATATCCGGTTCGAACCCGAGGATCTCTTCGTAGAAGACTCTTGCTCTCTCAAGAGAGCTAACAGATATAGTAGCAACTTGAATTTCCATTTAAGCCTCCCAATATTAATTTGTTTTAAGAAGAATGAGGCCGGCGATAAAACCTATCAGAGTCCGACCTCAGTCAAACTGAAAGATTCATTTCTACATCACTCTATAGTTCTGATCGATTCGGTTATACTTAGAGACGTCACCTTTCTCGACGAAGCGAGCGTGGTCAGTATTCCTGCCCCTATCGCGCCGGCAACCGCTAGAACAATTCCCATCCATGGTATCGACCAGTTGAGATGACTCATCTCGGATCTCAAGAGCGAATAGACCGTGTAAGAGAGAATCAGGCCTAGAACGACAGACGATATGGCACTTATGAATCCGAAGATCAGGCCTTCGTAAGTAAGCATGGCCTTGAGTTGTTTTCCGGTCATGCCCACCGCTCTGAGTATTCCAAACTCTCTGCGACGCAGGATGATAGTAGTGTTCATGGTGTTTGTTATACCGCAGATGCCTATGAAGCCAACTATTGCAATAAGCCCGTACACTAGGGTTGAAAGTGTGCTGATCGCGTCTTCAGCCTCTTTCTTGTATTCACTGTATGAGATGAAGGTAGAGTTCCTGTATCTGTCGGCGATCTCTTCGATTGTTGATTCGAGAGCTTCAGCGTCGCTTCCCCTTCGAAGGTATATATCTACATACGAGTAGTGGTCCATGTAGTCCATCATGGTGAGATGGACATTGCCGTTCTCAGGCCTGAAAACCTCAATTATCTTCTCGCTGCATGCCGCAACAAGTATTCCGCCCTCGACCGTGTAGCCGACGACTGATGGCAGCTCCTGCACCACAGCGGCAACGACGAACTCCGAGGCGACGGGAACTTGTACCATAGACTCGTTCAGATAGTACGTCTTGAGCAAAACTCTGTCTCCTGCCTCGATTCCGTGCTTGTTGCTGTTTTCTATGTCGATAATGATTACCGGTTCGGAAGTTGCTCTCGTCAAATCTATCGATCCCGAAATGACTTTCGTCTTCATCAGCTCGATACCGAGATCGTTGTAAGCGAGGAGAGCCATGAACATTCCGCTATTATCAACTATTGTCGCGCGCATTCCAGCCTCAGGGGTGGAGAAGGTTGCGAATGACTTGTTATCAAGGTCGCGGTCTTCCCATTCGGTGAGCAGTCTTCCCGTAATGAACTTCGCAGCCGCTACTGTCTGTACATCTTCAAATGAGAGTATCTCTTCGATCGTTTCCTCATCGGGTCCGTCATCGTACATGCTTGCCACTCTTATTGAGAAATCCGACTTCACAACGCCCCGCGCAATTCTCTCAGTATCGAAGTTTGCGGCAAAGTACGAGAAGGCTATGAAAAGAGTTGCCGCCATCGTCATTGAAATGACAGAAATAATCGTCGTGCGAAGATTTCTCCTCATGTTTCTTTTCGCAAGTTTCAACGGGATCTTCTCTCCAAACGAACTTTGTCCTTTAACGATCCCTCTGACTTCGAAGTCAGAGGGTTCGACACCGTACTGTCTCATCGCCTCTACGGGTGAGACTTTCCCCGCCCTTAGTGCGGGAATAAGAGAAGATACGACTACCGACAGGAATCCGAGAATGGCTCCAAGTAAGAGTGATAGGGGTGAAATCATGGTTGCGAAGCCGCCTAGCCCCGTAAGCTGAGATCCCGCATAGAGCGCTATGGCGAAGGAAAGCAAAACGCCTGTCGCCAGTCCTAAGGGAATACCAACAAGACTTACGAGGATCGATTCTCGGAAGACGACCTTCCTTATCTGTGCGGGAGTGGCACCGGCCGCCCTGAGAAGCCCGAATTCACGTATTCTTTCGAGAACGGATATTTGTACGGTGTTATAGATAGAGACCATTGAAGCCACTGCGACGAGCAGTCCCAGAACGACGGCCGGCCAGTTGACGGGAGATAGGTTCTCAAGAAAGTAGATCAACGAACCGTTGTAAGTTGTCTTATCTCTTATTTCGAGATCCGAGGCAACCTTCAGTGCGGCAACTCTTATTCCGTTGTTTGGTGCTTCAACGGTGAAATAGGCGTTCTTCACCACTCTCGACTCTTCAGAAATCTCTGAAAACTCCTCAGGTGAGATTTCCACAAAGGCCTTTGACATTGCACTCTCCTGTCTAGCCTTTGATACTATCCCTACTACTTCATAGGTACGTTTCTTGCCTCCAATATCAAGTGAGACCATTTGGCCGGTTTCCGGAGTGATTCCCAGAAGCTGTGCCGAAAATGAGTCTAACGCTATCTCTCCAGGCCTTTCCGGGAGACGGCCTTCTTTTACACTCTTTCCTCTCAGGTTGAGCGTCAGCTCATTGGCCTCTTCAATAAACAGAGAAGCCCTTTCTTCGGGGAATTCAATTGTTCCGGCTATTTTCTGAATACCCAGCTCTTCAATCAAAACATGTATCTTCAGGTCCATGAGCTCAGATTCACTTGTCTCCACTACTTTGCCATGGTATCTCCCCACAGAGTTCTCCATGCTCTGGAGCTCCGAAGCTTCGATGCTTTCGAAAGTGATCATGATTGCGGTTATGAAGGCTACGGCAAGGGCCACTCCCAGGAGTGTGTACAACGTTCTCCTAAGTCGTCTCGAAAGGTACTTTCTGCTTAGTTCTGTATAACGTTTCATACCTTCTGACCTCCCAGGGCCGAAGAAAAGACGTTGCCCACGTCTGTATTCGAGTAGTCCGAAACGATCTCGCCGTCCTCCAGGGTGATTATTCTGTTGGCTCTTTCTGCAATATCCTCTTCATGAGTCACTATTACGAGAGTCTGGTGGAATTTCCTCGCGCTTATTTTAAGCAGGTCCATGACTTCCTGGCTCGTCTTGCTGTCGAGATTTCCTGTCGGTTCGTCGGCAAAGACGATTGCCGGTTTCGTTATGAGAGCCCTGGCTATGGCCACCCTTTGTTGCTGGCCGCCTGAAAGGGCAGACGGGAGGTGACCGACCCTGTCTTCTAGTTTCATAAGCCTTATGAGTTCGTTCAGATAGGGCTCATCGACCTTTCTTTCGTCCAGGATCAGCGGGAGTTCTATGTTTTCCCTGGCAGTCAGGACGGGAATCAGGTTGAAAAACTGAAAGACAAACCCGATTCTTCTTCTTCTGAAGATCGAAAGTTGCGTATCCGTCATGGCGTAGAGATTCTTGCCGTCTATGTGGACGCTTCCCGCGGTAGGCCGATCAAGCCCCGCAAGCAGATGAAGGAGCGTACTCTTTCCCGAGCCACTAGGCCCGACTATCGCGATGAACTCGCCCTCCTCGACGGAAAGCTCCGCCCCTTTTAGCGCAGTGACTGCGTTCGCGCCAGATCCATATACTTTTCTCAGTCCAGTAGTTTTGAGTACTTCCATAATCCGCCTCCTTATTGATTTCTGTTCAGAGTTTAAGGAGTCTTTCTTATTCGTAGATGAAGGATAAGCTTAAGAAATCGCAAGGTTAAGCCCTCATTCTCCCCGTCTTACGGGGAGCTCTATTGTGAAAGTCGACCCTCTTTCCGTAGATGACTTCAGCTTTATGTCGCCTTGGTGTCTCTCAATAATCGCTTTAGCCAGCGATAGCCCGAGCCCTGAACCCTTTTTCGATCTGCCGGCAGAACTGCCCCGGTAGAAACTCTGAAAGATCTTCGATGAATCTTCTTGCGGGATCCCAGGGCCTTCGTCCGAGACGCTTATATAGGCGTAGGTCTCGCTCCCTGAAATTGACACAGATACCGAGCCGCCTTCAGGAGAGTAATCGATGGCGTTCTTAAGGAGATTGCCAATAGCTTGCGTAATCCACTTCTCATCACAGAAGACAATAGCCGACGATTCGGTATTCAGTGAAATCTCGATCTTCTTTCTGCGAGCTATCTCGATGTAGTTTCTCATTATATCTCTCGCCAGTTCTGCGAGATCTGCCTTTCTGAAACTAAATCTGATAGCGCCCGATTCTATCCTTGCTATGTTGAGAACGTCACCGATGAGCCATTCCATTCTCTCGATATCTTCGCCGCTTCTACCCAGAAACTCTTCAATCTGTTCTCTTTCCATATTTTTGCCGTCTAGCATTAATTCATTCATCGTTTTTAGGGAGGCAAGTGGCGTCTTGAGTTCATGCGATATGAAAGAGATGAAGGCCCTCATCTTGTCGCGCTCGGAATCAACGCTTTCCATGGTCTTCTCCAGTCTTCTGCTGAGCGCGTTCAGTTGTGCCGAGAGAATGGCCGTGTCCCCCTCGCCATCGAAAATCGATTTACCATCGTATCTCCCGCTCATCAGGGCGTCCAATCTCAGCGATGTTTCTTTCAGAAAGTCGGACTGTTTTTTCGCTATGAGGGAGAGCAGTGAAACCCAAAGAAGAACAAGAGTTATAGAAGAGAGCGAAATTATCGTAATTATCCTGGAGCGGAAATTCTTGTAAGTAGATCCATAGCTTTCGGGAGGCGCTTCTGTGTATCCATAGGGCTTGAGAAGATTCAGCGCAGCTTCGAAGTCCTCCGGCCGACTCTCAGAAAGCAGCCTCTGAAACGTCTCATCCGAAAGACCACCCAGCGAAACCAGCCTTCCAATTAACGAGATCTCCCTTTCATACTGACGACTTCTCTGTTCCTGCAATGCAGACCATATGAGCAGCACGGCGATAATGACGACCGCGAGAGAGATCACAATGCCGGCAACTGAGGCCAGTCTATTGGCTTTTTCTCTGAAGAGGAATCTTAACATCTACTTCCCTCCATTCCACCTGTAACCCAGGCCTCTCAGCGTTTCAATAAGCTTCGGCTTTGAGGGATCTTCCTCCACCTTCTCTCTGAGCTTTCGGATATGAACAGAGAGGGTGTTGTCATCAATGAATTCACCGTCTACATCCCATACCTTCTGAAGGAGCCGATCCCTTCCGAGGACAATACCTTCGTTCTCCATAAGAGTTCTGAGTATTTTGAACTCCGTTGGAGTGAGTATGATCTCTTTCCCGGATCTGTAAGCCCTCAGCTTAGAGGTGTTCAGTTCTAAGGGGCCTGACTTTAGCGAACCACCTTCCTCAACGGAACGCTTCTGGATTCTCCGTGCATTGGCTTTGATTCGCGATATGAGCTCCCTTAGTCTGAATGGTTTCGTTACGTAATCGTCCGCCCCGCTCTCGAGACCCATTACGATATTCACTTCCTCGTCCCTTGCAGTAAGGAAGATTATTGGCATCTCTGATCTTTCGCGTATCTTCTTGCAGAGTTCAAATCCGTTTCCGTCGGGGAGCATTACATCTAGGAGCGCCAGATCAAAGTCTCCGCTCTCTAGCATTTCGAGAGCATACGACACACTCCCGGCTAAGGTCGTTGCCCACCCCTCCTGCGTGAGCGCATAGCTTATGCCGTTCGCAAGGTTTTCGTCGTCTTCAACTAGCAGAATCCTGAGCAATCGTATCACTTCCGAATGGCCATGACCGGTCCTTGTAGATCCGGCGTTTCTATTATATATGGAATGTAAATGTATAGAAAAGCGCTGAAAAACATCGGCGGGCGCAATGCCGACTCCATTGAGAAGTGATGCTGGGAAGAGCATCCCCGGAAGTGATGCGCCGAAAGATCCCGGCGGAAGTGATGCCCGGAGGATCATCCGGGGAAGTGAGGCTGCTTCGCAGGAGGGGAAAGGGAGCCAGTGTGCTGCGCTGGCCGGCCAAAAGGCGAGAATCATCGCCGCAAGTGAAGGCTTCGCCTTCGCCAGTACCACTTCGCGGGAGAAGAGCCGCTGAACGCTTAAAATCAAGAACACGCTGATCGCTGTCAAGAGCCGTGCTTGGTCCGTCGTTGTTTGTTAGAATAAGAGAGGCGGGGGATGCAAGATAAGTCCAGTCCTTCGAGAAGAGCATGAAGATCAGATCCTAGCTCTGTAAGTAAAAACTGACTCTCCTCGGTGAACGAAGAACGGTTCTGTCTCTTTTTTTGTGTAAACCCCTTTTTTGTAATGGGTTTAAGAATCAGCTTATGTACTTAGCTAATCTTTCATACTTTATCACAAGTTGAGTAAGGATCCTGGACCAATCAAGAGTTCTTACTGTCCATTTCTTTGTTATGTTCATTATTGCTAGATAAGCCATCTTTAAGAGAGAATTGTCTGTTGGAAAGACTCCTTTGTTCTTCGTCACCTTCCTGAGTTGTCTATTAACTGATTCAATGGGATTAGTTGTATAAACCAATCTTCTCAGTTCCTCTGGATATTGAAAGAAGGTTGAGAGAGTTTCCCAGTTATCTTTCCAGCTTTTTATTGACAAGTGGTATTTGTCGCCCCACTTCTCTTCTAGTGCAAGCAATGCATTCCATCCTGCCTCTCTTGTAGGTGCCTGATAAATTGTCTTGAGATCGCGTGCTAGAGGTCTACGATCCCTCCAGGTAACATATCTCATGGTGTTTCTTATCTGGTGAACTATGCACTTCTGAACCTCTGAGAATGGATATACAGCCTCTATGGCTTCTTCCATTCCGCTTAATGCATCTATTGAGAAGATTGCCACGTCTTCAACCCCGCGATTCTTCAATTCGTTGAGAATGCTTAGCCAGTAGCTTGCTCCTTCTGTTTCACTTATCCACATGCCTAGAATGTCTTTGTGGCCATTTAGGGATACTCCTAAGGCTATATAGAGTGCTTTCTTCCTTACCTGGTTGCTTTCAACGACCCTGAAGAATACGGCATCCATGTAGACTATCGCATACGCAGATTCTAATGGTCTGTTTCTCCATTCGGAGACCAGTGGCAGTATCTTGTCCGTTATCCTGCTTACGCTCTCTGCAGACAATCTGGAACCGTAGATATCCTCTATATGACTCTGAATATCTCTTACTGTCATTCCCCTTGCATACATGGAGATTATCTGATCCTCTATACCAGAAATGTCCCTCTGGTGTTTCTTCACAACAACCGGTTCAAATTCACCTTTCCTGTCTCTTGGTATCTCAAGTTCTATTTCTCCGTAATCGCTCCTAACTGTCTTCTTGCTATGTCCATTCCTGGAATTGTCAGTCTCTTTGTTCTTGTAGTCATGCTTCGAATATCCAAGCTCATCTTCCAGTTCTCCTTCAAGCATTTCTTTGATTACGTCACCAAACAATTCCTTCATTGCCTCTTGAACATCTCCAACGTTTTCAAATCCATTCTTCTCGATTAACGACTTGATCTTTTCTCTGTCAAATTTCATCTTCTTTTCCCTCCAATCTTCTCTTCCATTCTAGAGGGTTTACACAATCTTCTTTACATACTCCGAAGAACCGCTCAACGGTCAATCAGTGTCTCTTGCTCTTCCGACCCCGTACGCCCAACCTCTAACCTCGTTTTTTGTGATCCCTTCTTAAATCCCCGCTTGAGCGGGGGGGACCGCTTGCGGTGGGGAGTGTGCTCTTTGAACAACGTTTTGAATAGATTGGCCTGTTCGAAATTGAACGATATATTCACTACTTCACGTTATTTGGTCTGTGATCCATATGTATGCACCTACCAGCAACCAGGAATGAACATCGAACAACCGCTCTAAAATGACTATTTGAGAGCATCAACTTTTCTCGCATACAAAGACCAACACCCTCCGCCACTACGTGGCCCTCCTCCCTCAAGGGAGGATTTAAGATCAGGATCATTAGGAGCCAAATATAAACTCGTGCAAAAAAGCAGCTAATTTATGGTATTTGACTCCCTGACGTATAGGTAATGAAGAGCTCTAAAGAGGGGATTTAGGAGCGAAGATCAGAATTAGTGAGAAAGAAGATTGTTGAGAGCTTCGCATGGAGAATATAAGAGAGTTGATAATTCTGAGAACGTCATATCTCATCATGCTTAAGCAAGAGCCATCCTTGGCCCTTCGTCCCAGATCATAGACCTGTCCTCAGACAAGATCGAGATAGGACGAGGAAGATAATTTCGAGACATTCGCTATGCTCACTAGAAGGCGAGAGAAACGTCTCGCCCGGTTCTCCTTATCTCGTGGTCCTTAACGAAGAACTTTGACACAAAGTGTCGAAGAAGCATTTTTCCAGCGTAAGCCTTCAGTGTTTCTTATCCAGGTGGCTCTTTCCTTCTCGAAGGACGCCTTTTCACAACGTTTTACGACCAGAGAGGAGAGGGTGTCTTTTCTTGCGCTAGCGAGCATCACTTCCAGACGAAGTCGGCCTCACTTCTGATCTTGATGCCACAAACCCGTTACCCCCTAACACGTTTCTTACAATAAAGCATTCCTAATTTGAATAAATTACATCGGCAAATTCCTGAAGCTCATCCGGAGAGATCAAGTAGTAAATATCCTCGGATTTCATGACGAAGGCTTTCGATCTTGCAGTCATGATGAAGGCCTTGGAGCCATTTCTGAGTCGGAACCAGCCCACTTTGTATAGGCCTGTAGATGCTCCGTTGGTTCTTACCGTCGGCTCGAAGTCCCTCTCTTCAGTCCAGTCGATAATTCCAACGATTTCAGCTGAATCTATTGCTATCGTCTTTCTTCCGAAGGGAAGTGCATTCAGAACAACGTTTTCGCCGTCAAATTTCACGGCGTTTGTGAATGGAAATATCAGGAAGAGAAATATGAAGAAGACGAACAGACTGCCTATGATTATTAGTGAAATAGTCTTCTGCCAGCCCTTTGTCTTGAATAGAGAGAAAACGAATATCACCGCAACAAAAACAACGATTCCAATATTCAGCATAATCGCAGATGTGGGTAATGAAAACTTGAACACGATTGTCTCCATATCTTGCCTCCTCACAAGAAATTCGATTCAATTATTACACATTCGAGTGCTCCTGATCTTCATATGATCGTTGACATCATGACTTTGTGGCGGTTCGGACAGAGAGCTCTTTATCTGAAGGGTTCAAACTGCAAAACTTCTATCGTAACGCCGTTCGACCTCCATGAAGAAGCAATACCTGGTGTCTCTAGCCGTGATTATGGTATTGCTGCTTGGCGGATGTTTTTCATTTGACGACATGCTAGACGGAACGTGGAGTGGTGTTCTGAATGATTATTATGGGAACCACAATGTTGTTCTCATAGTGAACTCGAACAATACCGGATGGATATCTTTCGACAATGACCCGTACAACGTGGACATAGTAAGTAGAAGAGCCAACCGGAGTTTTGTCGGAGAGTACGGCTGGTACGACTCCTATTGGATCGAGAGAACCATTCAGGCCGAAATGATAAACTACGGCACATTGCGGATAAAGATATACGATAATTTCGGCGATCTCATCAGCGATGGCTTCCTGTATAAGTAGCCTTGTACTTACGGCTTAAGTACGGCCGCCCTGATACAAAAAAGCTAGTATTATTCCTGAAACTATAACTTTCAAACTTCGGTCTGGGAGTTTTCTTTTGTACGGTAGATTCCGAATCCAAGCATTATATTTCACCGGTTCTAGTCAGGGCAAGCAAGTTTAATCAATATAACTCAAACGACCTTATCACTTTTTCTTTCCGCTATTGCTTTGCAAATTTTAGATGTCAAAACGTGTTAATTTCCGAAGATCTCTTCATAAGCGAGTTATTGCAGATATCTGGAACCTGCCAGGAGTAGTCAATGAAAGAGATTTGGCTTGCATTTGTTCATTATTCGAAGCGCGAAGTTTTCTTCGAGTAGATATCTGGCATTTGCTCTGATTTCGAAGGTCTTTATGATAGTATCTTGAAGGCATTTATCTTGTGACTATATTAACTATCTTCGATCGTTTTCTTCTATGCCAATAAGGTTATCCGAGAACGGTCCCGGAATGCTGCTTTCAAAAATTATTTCGTGGTTTTTCACTTCCAGAAAGGTTATTAGAAAGTGAATCCAAGAGGAGATGGTTGTATGGAAATTCAAAGTTCCAGGTTACTGAGAAAAGTGCTTATTGGAGCCACCGGAAGCGCTCTCGCTCTCACATCTGCGCTTGCGGCCAACTATGAAGACACTATGCCGCTCGAAACCGTGAAGCCGGCCCCGAATCTGGAGGAGGTATTACCTCATCCGGAGCAGAGAGAAGAAGCAATGGCGAAGTTGGCCGAATTTGAGAGCAGAACTGGGAAACGGCCCAACATACTTGTATACCTAATGGATGATGTCGGTTGGGGGGACCTTGGTGTTTATGGTGGAGGTGTCGCTGTAGGAGCGCCGACTCCAAACATGGATGCACTTGCAAGAGACGGACTCATGCTTACTTCTGCTTATTCGCAACCTTCTTCTTCACCAACCAGGGCGACTCTTCTTACGGGACAGCTCCCAGTCAGGCATGGAATACTAAGGCCAACGCTGTACAACGAGCCCGGAGGACTGACAAATGCAGTTACACTTGCCCAGTTGTTGAGCGATGCCGGTTACGTTACTCAAGCTGTTGGAAAATGGCACATGGGAGAGAATCCCGGTTCTCAGCCTCAAAACGTTGGATTTGATGACTTCTCGGGTTTTCTCAGTGTGTCGGACCTGTACACAGAGTGGCGGGATCCATACTTCTACCCCGAAATTGCCACCAGCGAAGAGAGAACCGAGATGATACGGGAGTGGGCTTTCGAGAAGTACTGGGTTCACGCAGAAAAGGGCGGCACAATCGAACAGGTTAAAGAGATAGATATCGAGGTATCTTCACATCTAGACGAGTACTGGAAAGACTACTCGATTGAATTTATTGAAAAGATGGCCGATAGCGACCAGCCGTTCTTCCTTTACCACTGCACGAGGGGAGCTCACTTTGACAACTATCCCAGAGACGAGTATGAGGGGTCGTCTCCGGCCAAGCAGGTTTACAAAGACACAATAGTCGAACTTGACGACATACTGGGTGAGCTGGTCGCAGCGCTCGAGAGAACTGGACAACTCGAGAACACACTGATTTTCATCGCGTCCGACAACGGCCCAGAGATGGAATCATGGCCGGACAGCGCTTATTCGCCGTTTAGAGGTGCGAAAGGTTCAACCTGGGAAGGTGGCGTCAGAGTACCCGCAATCTTCTACTGGAAGGGAATGATAGAACCTGGACGGGCCTCCGACGGCCTCTTCGACATTGCCGATATCTTCAATACATGCCTTACACTTGCGGGCGCAACCGATTCTATCCCTACAGACAGGTTTATCGACGGAGTAGACCAGACTTCATTCCTCCTAGCCGAGGAGGGACTCTCAAACAGGAAGTACATCTACTACTGGCTTATGAGCTACTTCTCTGCCGTAAGGGTAGCCGAGTACAAATACGTACAGTTTGCCGAATCGGATTCGGGAGAGGGAATCGTTAATCCCGGAGGCTTTACCGGTTACATAATGGCCTTCCCGTATTATCACCTGTACAATCTCTATCTGGATCCGAAGGAAGAACACAACGTCTCCATAAGAAAACTGGTTTTCACAGATCTCTTCTTGGAAGCCATGAAGAAACATATTGACACATTCCTTGAATATCCACCTGTAGTTGAAATCATTACGGGTCACTAGAACGAATAAGGAAATAGCTCGCATAGAGGGAGAGCAGTAAATGGCAGAGGGCGCAGTCGATAGGAGAACGAGGGAAAGTATAAATGCGTTTCACGTTATGGTCAAACCCACGGGAGCCCTATGCAATCTCGACTGCGCCTACTGCTTTTATTTGCATAAACAGGAGCTTATAAACAGCAGAAACGTTATAAGCGACGAGGTCCTGGAGAGGTTCATCTATGAATACATCAACTCACAGACAGTTCCAGAGATAGTCTTCACCTGGCAGGGAGGGGAGCCCACACTACTTGGAATCGACTTCTTCAAAAAGGTTGTCGATTACGAGAGGCTTTACTGTCCTCCGGGCAAGAAGATTGCCAACGATCTCCAGACAAACGGAACGCTGCTGGATGAAAAGTGGTGCTCGTTTCTCAAAGAACACAACTTTCTCGTTGGAATAAGCATCGACGGCCCGGAGAGACTGCATAACGTCTACAGAAAAAGCAGGAGCGGCGGTCCGACCTTCCAGAAGGTCCTCAATGCTGTAAGACTTTTGCACAAGTACGAGATTCTTTTCAATACCCTGACCGCGGTTAACAGAATAAACGCGAAGTATCCTGGAGAGGTGTATCGCTTTTTGAGGGATACAGCCGGTTCAACCAGAATGCAGTTCATCCCTATAGCAGAACCGAAGGTATTCAAAAGTTCGCCCACTACATTCATTCCCGAAGACAGTATGCCGATTACAGGATCTACTGAAGCCCTGCCAGGTAAGCACGCTTCGCTCGTTGCCGACTGGTCGGTCGTTCCTGAAGACTACGGGAGTTTTCTCAACGGGGTTTTCGATATCTGGTACAGGGAGGATATTGGCAAGGTTTTTGTCTTCCTCTTTGAGTGTGCCCTTGCCCAGTGGCTCGGGATGGAGGCATCGTTGTGCATCTTCTCTGAAACTTGCGGAAAGGCACTTGCGCTGGAGGCCGATGGAAGCCTGTACTCCTGCGATCACTTTGTCTATCCCGAGCACAGGCTCGGAAACATTAAGGACCGGAGGTTGCTCGAAATGGTGACTTTGACATCACAGACTGTCTTCGGGGTTTCGAAAGCTGCCACACTGCCGGAATACTGCAACAAGTGCGAATACCTTTTCGCCTGTCACGGAGAATGCCCGAAGAACAGATTTGTCAAAACGCCAGACGGAGAACCGGGACTGAACTACCTTTGCTCCGGACTGAAAAAATACTTCTCCCATATAGATCCATACATGAAAAAGCTTGCCGAAGAGTATCGGTCGAGAAAGTGAGAGAGTCCGGAACTCATCTTACCGAAGTGTGTTCAGTGATTCAAGTAACTTGTCCAGGACTGAGTTCACCGTGTCTCTTTTCTTCTCCGAAATTGAATTAGCAGTCGGACCATAGCTCTCTCTAAGCACTGCCATGGACTTTTGAAATATCTCTCTTCCCTTTGCTGTTATTGAGACGATGTTTGCCCGCTTGTCTTCAGAGGACTGTTCTCTCGTTATGAGCTGCTTCTTCTCCAGTCCGACACATATCACCATGGTGTTCGTTGTGTCCGTTTCGAGATGTGAGGAGAGCTGCTTCTGGGTCATCTCTCCGCGGCTTGAAAGAACGAGCAGTGCGCCGAACTGTGGGTAGGTAATACCATGAGGTTCCAGGGCAAGCCGTGCATGTCTGCTGAGGTTTATGTGCAACGAAGCAATTTTCTCGAATAGGCTTCCAATCTTGTCATCGAAGATCATCGGACAACCTCAGAAACCTCTTCAGCAGCCTCTTGGTTGCTATAACAAGTCCTAGAGTAGCAAATGCAATCCCTGCAAGAATAATGGAGCTATACGGTGCAAAAGAGCAGACAGAATAGTAGCCGACGCAGTTTGGCTTTGAAGCTTCCCACGGGAAAAGCGTGACAATCGCTGGTACGAGCGGAGAAAGCGCCACAGCCAACAGGATGCGGTTGATCAGTTTTCTCATTTCCTCCGATTCCTCCTTCTCTTCCTTTCACAGGCAGGAAGCGACCCGAGTCTTTCGTGTTTTTCCCGGCATCTGTCGCATATACCGTGGAACTCGCACTTCGTTTCTCTGCATGAGCAGTCATTCATATCAGATTCACCTTCTTCATTCAACACCGATATTAATAATAATCATGATTACGATAATCAGTATTGAATGAGAAACAAAGAGTTTTTTGTGAGACACCAGTCGGTAGATAGACATGACCGCTAGAAGAAAGCACTTGAGGAAATAAGCAGACATGAGAAAACGTGGGCGACCCTTAGTTGAAAGAGTAGAAAAAATGGACTAGAATTTGGTTAAGTATTCACTTAATTGGATTGGAGAAAACATTTTTGTGAATCTCGAAATCAATGTATTGAAGGCACTTGCAGATAATACAAGGTACGAAATTATTAAGCTGCTTCTTCGGAGGGAGTTCTGCGTTAGAGCTCTTTCAAGAAGACTCGGTATTTCCGAGCCAGCCGTCTCTCAGCATCTTAAGGTGCTTCGGAGCGCGCATCTTGTCAAGGGTCATAAGAAAGGATATTTCACCCATTATTCTGTGGACAGAGGAAAGTTGAAGGAGTTGTCGAATCAACTTGCTGAGCTCTGTGAAGAATCTTCAGATACTCTTCTCTCTGACAGCATTGCAATTCTGCAGGAATCGATTAGCGGTAGTTTGGACTCCAGTGGGGAAAGCGATTAGGTTTCTAGGATAAGTCTATAGGGATTTGGTGAAATATACAAGTTTGGGGGGTAATCGCTTTGGGAATTATTGAAGTCTCCGGCCTTTCAAAAAACTACAACGGCTTCACTGCCGTGAAAAGTATCGACTTCTCGGTTGAAAAGGGAGAGGTATTCGGTTTCCTTGGACCTAACGGAGCCGGAAAGACTACTACGATAAACATGCTCACGGGTCTGGCAAGACCCACTTCGGGAAGGATCGATATTGCAGGCAAAGACGGTATCAGAGAGATCAAGAAGGTTCAGAGATTGATCGGGATTGTTCCTGATGAGAGCAACCTTTACGATGATCTTAGCGGCTATGAGAACCTTGTCTTCTGTTCGGCTCTCTATGGGGTTAGAAAGTCTGAAAGAGAAGAAAAGGCGAGGTCTCTGCTGAAGCAGTTTGGTCTTGATGATACAGGAAAGAGACCTTTCAAGGCTTTTTCAAAGGGGATGAAAAGAAAGCTCACGATCGCCGCGGGCTTAATTCACGATCCAGAGATTCTCTTCCTCGATGAACCCACTACAGGTATCGACGTCGAAAGCGCAAGGCAGATAAGGTCTTTGGTAAGAGAACTGAACGACCGGGGAACCACGATCTTTCTGACCACGCATTACATAGAAGAGGCCGAAAGGTTGTGCGATAGGATTGGTTTCATCGTCGGGGGAAGAATTGTAAAGATAGGTACCGTGGCCGACCTGATGAAAGAAGCTCAGAGAGAAAATATTGTTGAATTCACTCTTGGAAGTGATCCCGTTGATCTCAAGAAGCAATTGATTGAAGAGTTCAGCAACGTGACTATAAACCTCCGACCTGGTAACACACTTAGAATAACCTCTTTGGAGCCAATAAAACTGATGCCGTTTATGAGCTTCTTCGGTTCCCGTGGGATTGATGTGTACGAGGCGAAGATAGTCAGACCGTCCCTTGAGGAGGTCTTTGTTAAAGTGACCGGAATAGAGGTTGAGAAGATGAAGACAGAGAAAGAGGGGAAGAAAAAATGAGTGGAGTAGCCTACTGGACAATCCTTATGAAGGATATGAAGAACTACTATTTGAAGCCACCAAACATAAGCTGGGGAATTGTGTTTCCTATCTCATGGACCCTCATGTTCTTTGTGCGATCGGGAAGCGACGTAGAAATAAGAGACATTTTGCCGGGGGTTATGGCTCTCTCCGTTCTCTTTGGGACTACATCGATGCTTGCAGTTACGATAACTTTCGAACGAAAAAGTAGGTCATTTGAACGCTTGCTTCTAGCTCCCATAAGCCTCAAGCTTCTAATGCTTGCAAAAACCACTGGGGCAATACTTTTCGGAATTATCAACGCTTTTGTTCCGGTTCTCTTTGCCCTCTTGATTGTCGACCTATCTGGAATAAACTGGTTCCTGGTTTCAGTTAGTGTGCTGCTAATTGCCGTGACTTCGACCTTTCTTGGTCTTTTCATAGCAGTTTCGGCTAGCGAAGTATTCGAAGCGCAGACGTTTTCTAACTTCTTCCGTTTTCCTATGATGTTTCTTTGTGGTCTCTTCATCCCTATAGAGAATCTGCCGGCGTTTTTGAGACCATTTTCCTTCGTCCTTCCACTGACCTATGGTGCCGATTCTCTTAAACACGCTATAAACAGAAATGGAATCATAGATCCTCTGGCGAGCGTTTTTATATTGCTGGGCTTTGCCGCACTGCTCTTTTTAATAAGTACGCGGAATATTGAGAGAAGATGGATCTACTAGAGTCCAGGGTTAAATGAGTCTGATTTTTCAGTAATCCTTTGGGACCAAGTACAATGTCTTCTTTTCGGTTGAAGCTGCGCCGATTACTCTGTCAAGAGCCTTTCTGAAATTCGACTCTGTTCTTTCCTTTGCCTTTCGCTGCGTATAACAGGTGGTCGGTCTTTTGAATGAAATGAGTCGCATCTTCGCCTGACCAGCTGGAGACACCAGCGCTCATCGTCACCTTAGGATATGTGGTCTTGGCCAGCTCATCCCGGAGACGATCTGCGGTAGAACTTGCCATTTGCAAATCGCTTGAGGGCAAAAGAACAAGAAATTCCTCGCCACCATACCTGAAAACGAAGTCAACCTTTCTTAGAGAAGACCTGATTATGCCCGCCACATTCTTGAGAAGGATGTCCCCCTGCAGGTGACCATAAGTATCGTTGACGTTTTTGAAGTTGTCAAGATCTATCATGATCATGGATAGAGGAGTCCCGTATCTTGTGGCTCTATTTATCTCTCTTTCTATTATGGGGTACATCTTCTTCTGGTTGAGGAGGCCGGTCAATGGATCTATCTCGGCCTGTTTCTCGAGTAGCTCATTTGCCTTCTTGAGTTTGCTGTCGATTTCGAGAAGTTCTTCATATTGCTTTTCGATAGTTGTCTTTGCTTCCTGAAGTTCTAAGTTCTGATTGCTCAGTAACTGTATTTCGTGCATCTTCTGCTGAAATCTGAATGAAGCCGCCAGCTCAGCGGCCCTGGCACTGCAGGTTTCCTTGTAAGTTCTTTGGGACAAGAGGTCAAGTTCCCTGTACGTTTCGAGAGCCAGCCCCTCTTCTCCAAGCTCTTCATGAATCTTAATCTTATTTCTTAGTGCGCCAGGCACTTTCGACATGCTTCCAGACTCTTTCTGATACTCTATATAACTTTCGATTTTTTCCAGAGCCTTTGCATAGTTGCCAGTTCCCATGTAGTACTGAGCCTTAAGAAAATCGAATTCAGCAGACCCTGCAGGATCTTCGATTTCTTTGACTAGAGGTTCGGTTTTCTTGAAGATCGCGGGAACTTCGTCATACCTTTCCGCGCTGATCAGCACTTCGGAGAGATTGAAGTAGCTGTTGCAGAGATCTGCTTTCTTTCGTAGAGAGAGCTTTATTTCTATCGCCTTGTTCAAGCAATCCATGGCTTCTTCAAATCTTTCCAGACCTTTCAGTGCGACGGCTTTATTGTTCTGAAAGTTAGCTACTGCGAGATCATCACCTATTGCTCTAGCGTATTCTAGAGCCTTGTCGGTGTACTCGAGAGATTCTTCAAAACGCTCCATGTAGACATATACGCCACCAATGTTTCCAATCACGTCGTTGACATCGTCGGCCGTTCCGAACTCCTTGAAAAGGTCAACTGCCTTCAATGCATACTCGATAGATGCATCATAATTGCCCACAACGCATGAGTACTTAATCATGTTATGCGTAATGTTTGCCAGCTCGATACATGCCGGGGCTTCAATTCTAGAAAGCTCGGCTTTAACAGTCTCCGATGCGAGAAGAGGCTTGCCCTCTTTGAACATAGTCTGAGAAAGCTCATTCAAAATTTTGAGCTTTTGCCGGAAATCCTTATCGGGGACTTCTGAATAGGCTTTCATAATCTCTTTGATCGATCTCTTCTCGGTCATCATTGCCTCCCACACATCTGCCGTGCAAAATTCTTTGCTCTTCTTCAACGATACAGAAATTAGAAGCGCTTGCAAACAAACAGAGAGTGACTTGAAAATTGTTCGATTGCATAATTTATTACATGATTACACAAGGTTATTTCATATGATTGAAAGCTATGCCACACTCACCAAGCAATTTCATGCCATCGTTTACCGAGGTTTGACGTCGGTGGTCAGAAGTAGGAAGAGCAAGAGAAACTGGTTCGCCGAGAAAAGCCACTTCACGCTTGAGAGTACACGCTGTACGCTGATGAAGACCACGCTGTCCGTCAACGGTCCACCGTCCCCGCCGAGAATCGCGGTTCCTCGTTCCGACGCTACGCGTCCAGGCTCTTCGTTCTTGGAATTAATCTCGAAACAAGTTCGGGATGACAGAGTAAGGGACTTCCAAAAGCCGATGTCGGGGTAGCTTTCTCAATTACAGAAAAACCCTAAACTGATGGCCGATTCTGTTCACGAGACCCCATACCCTGTAATCGAAACCTCGTTCGCGGCGTCATGCTGAACTTGTTTCAGCATCTCTATCCTAAGAACCGCTGTACGCTCATGAAAAGCACGTTGCCCGTCAACGGTCTACCGTCCCCGCCAAGAATACGGGTTCTTCGACGGTACATGTCCGGGTTCTTCGTTCTTGGAACAGATCCCGAAACAAGTTCGGGATGACAGAGTAAGGGACTTCCGAAAGCCGATGTCGGGATGGCTTCCTCAGTTGCAGCAAAACCTTGAATTGTAAGCCAGTTCTGTTCACAAGACCCATACCCTGTAATCGATACCCCGTTCTCGGCGTCATGAACTTGATTCAGAATCTCGCTCTTTCCAGCGTTCAGCGTTTCTTAGCAAGCGGGAAGCGGCTCTTCTCGATGAACGGAGAACCGCTCAACGGTCGACTAGTTTCTCTTGAACTTTCGAACGCCCAGCCACGGTTTCTCCAAAGCCCAGATCCTGAACAGGAGCACTTCACTGACAAAATGAGTTCGTCTGATGAGATTACTTCAATTTGCTTGCTCTTTTTTTGGTTTTTGCCTCCTGGTGTGTAAGCGCCAGCATCGCTTCCCCGGATGACCTTCCGGGCATCACTTCCTCGCGCCAGAGAGCCCACTTCCTGCCGGAGGCAGCATCACTTCTGATCTTGATGCCACCAACCTCCGACCACCAACCGCGGTCTTGCAACTGATTCTTTCCTCTGAAAAGAAGCGTCGATACTGCCTTCTTGAATATGATCCCCACTCTAGTTCTTATCGCTGCTACTCTTAGTGTGTGATAACATCTAAGTGTCCCTCATCATTGTCGGCTTTTCGGGAAGTTCCGTATGAATGGTTTCCAGATGTATAGATAACAGGGGGTTTTTGAAATGGAAAGGTCTGTTGTAAGTCCTTCGGAAAATGCTGAGAGTTTTGTCGAGATAGGTTTTGCGAAAACCAATTTGACTATCGTGAAGGAATTCGTGCTGGGTATTCTGGGCGGTGCATTCATTGCATTTGCGGCGCAGGGGTCCAACGTGGCGATACACACTATCGGTTCAGTGGGACTTTCCAAGACCCTGGCAGGCGCATTATTTGCGACGGGCCTTATGATGGTAGTCGTTTCCGGAGCAGAGCTTTTCACGGGTAACAGTCTTATTGTCATTTCCTGTTTGCAAAAGAAGTCGAAATGGGTTTCTATGTTCAGGAACTGGCTCTTCGTTTACTTAGGAAACTTTGCGGGTTCCTTACTTATAGCTTACTTCGTTCTCCATTCAGGCCAGCTCGGCTTTTCCGAAGGTCTGCTGGGTGGATATACAATCAAGATTGCGGCTTATAAGACGGGTCTTAGTTTCGAAAGCGCATTCTTTATGGGGATTTTGTGCAACTGGCTCGTCTGCATAGCCATATGGATGGCATCCGCATCCAAAGACATAGCCGGCAAGATTCTCGCCATCTTCTTCCCGATATGGCTTTTCATTACCTCAGGCTTTGAACATTCCGTGGCAAACATGTATTATATTCCCGCAGGAATTCTCGCAAAGGCAAATGAAGAATTTGCCAAGGCCGCGATTTCTCTTGGAGTCAGTGCTGAGCAGATCGCCAATCTAAACTGGGGAACTCTCTTCACGAAGAATCTAATACCGGTGACTCTTGGAAACATCGTAGGAGGCGCTTTCTTTGTCGGTACAATCTACTGGTTTGTCTACTTGAAGAAAGGAAAGTCGGCACAATAATGGTGATCCCGGACTGTAAGCTTCAAAGAAAGCGTAAGTATAAATTTGATTTGTTGGAAAAGCGATAAGAAAGGGCAGCGTACTTAATTTAATAGTGAGGTCGACGCCCAGATCCCGAAACAAGTTCGGGATGACAATTTGAGGGACTTCCCAAAACCGCTGTCTGGATAACTACCTCATTTGCAGCAAAACCTTGAATTGGTAAGCCAGTTCTGTTCACAAGGCCCCGATCCTGTAATCGAAACCCCTTTCTCGGCGTCATCTGAACTTGTTTCAGCATCTCTATCCTAAGAATCGCTGTACGCTTAAGAGTAAAAACCCGCTGAGCGCTGTAAAGAGCAACCGTTGGCCCTTCGTCCAAAACCATGAACCCGTCCTTCGAAAGCGCATGAAGAACAGATCCTCTCTCTGGAACGAAGAACAGGTTTTCTTCGGAGAACGGAGAACCATTAAACGGCAGACCAGTTTCATTTGCTTTTCCAACCTCCGACCCCGACGCGGTCTTCAAAAGTGCAGATCCCGAAACAAGTTCGGGATGACAGTTATCGGCTTTTTCGAAGACGTCGCATCCCGTCATTCTGAACTTGATTCAGAATCTCTCGTTTTTTCACTTTGATCAGGAATGAAGAACAGGTTTTCTTCGGAGAACGGAGAACCATTAAACGGCGAACCGGTTTCACTTAGCTCTTTCCAACCACCAACCTGCTACCCCCAGCCACGGTTTCCCGAAGAGCAGATCCCGAAACAAGTTCGGGATGACAGAGTAAGGGACTTCCGAAAGCCGATATCGAGATAACTTCCTCAGTTACAGTGAAACCCTGAATTGGTGAGCCGGTTTTGTTCACGAAACCCCAGACTCGAAACCCGAGCCCCGTTTTGTTAGGTCTTTTTACTGGTGAGTAGCCCAGGGGGATTTCACCCCCAGGCTCTCTCAGAACCGGACTTGAATCTCTCGATTCATCCGGCTCCCATTATCCAGCCGTATAGAATATCCCCATTGTCCAGTGTACAAATAGACGAGGCTCTCTGCGAGCAAGAGTTTCTAGCCATTTACCCGCTTTTGTACGACCTCTCCTTTTCTTGTACTTGTTTCTTACCCACTGAACTAAGGCTTTGTTTAGCTGACTCAGTACTGTATACATCTCAAATCTGCGAAAGTGTCCATAGTAGTTTATCCAACCTCTTATTACCGGGTTGATTCTTTCTGAGAGTTCTTCAATACTCAGGTATGACTTGGTTTGAAGTCTCATTCTCCGGATCTTCTGTCTCATCGCCTTCTTTGCCTGTTCACTCACTGCAGGGGTGAAGCTGTAGAAGATCCTCCCGTTTCTGGCTTTGCAGCTACGGACTCTGAAGGTGTATCCTAGAAAGTCAAAGCTTGTATTTGGATACTCGCCCTTCCTTTTATCGTCTTTGCAGTAGACAATACGGGTCTTCTCTGGATGAAGCTTTAGTTTGCATTCTTCCATTCTTTCTTTGAGACTTTCAAGAAGAAGCCGGGCTTCCTCCAGAGTTCTACAGTGTATCACTCCATCATCTGCGTATCTGGCAAAGGGCTTATCCGGATGAGTTCTCTCCATCCACTTGTCGAAGGCGTAATGCATGAAGAGGTTAGCCAGTACAGGGCTTATTACCCCTCCCTGTGGCGTTCCCTTGCTCCTCTCTTCGACTCTTCCATTCGCTTGCATAAAGGGTGCTTTCAGCCATCTCTCTATGTAGAGTATTAGCCATGGAATCTTCACATGTTTCTTGACTGCCCTCATTAGTAGTTCATGGTCTATGTTGTCGAACAGTCCTTTAATGTCGAATTCCAGTACCCAGTCATACTGCCAGCATCTCTGCCTCGTTACTTCAAGGGCATCTATCGCTGACTTTCCCTCCCTGTATCCGTAGGAGTCCTTATGGAAGTATGGATCTACCAGGGGATTTAGATAGATTTTGGCTACCATCTGGGCTACTCTGTCCCCCACCGTGGGGATTCCCAGTACTCTCTTTCCTCCACTCTTCTTTTCTATCTCTATAGCTTTTACTGGAGGTGGAAAGTAACTGCCCGAGGTCATTCGATTCCAAATCTTGTAGAGATTGTTGTCAAGATCGGCTTCGAACTCTTCCAGGCTTACCTCGTCTATTCCTTCTGCCCCTCTGTTCTCTTTCACTTTCTTGAATGCTTCCAGTACTACTTTCTTGGGGATTTCATACGACCTCATCTTGTCTGTTGGCTCCTTCCTTGTCTCTGTTCACAGTTCCTCCCTTTCGGTTGTCTGCACAGAGTTGGTTGACTAACCTACAAAACTGGATAACACAGTCCCTTCGCTCCACTCCCATTACAGGAGCTTCATCACTACTACGGACTGTTCCGCCCCTGAATCTGGCATCGGTACTTTCACCCTCGTGGGTTCTTCCACTTGCGGCTTTTCCCTTAACATCCAGATCCAGGTTCCCAAGTTCCTAATCGAAGCCTGTACCAGGGTCACGCCACCTATATGCCGGTCACCATCTGGACAGTAAGCAGGTTTCCTCCAGACTTATCCCGGGATAGTTGCACCTCCCGGTTTAGATGACACTAGTAGTTCTTACGACACGTTCACGGTGATTCACTTGTATTCGTCTCCTCTGGTACTCACCTGACGGGATCACTGTCCCGCCTTTTCCCGTAACGTTCACTACCATGGCTCTTTACCACAGCAGCTTACGGCGGTTTGAAGCCTCCACCTGCATGGCGGCTTCGAGGGGCCCTCCCTCATCTTCAATTAAGCATGGCTAGAAGTTTCCTTCTTCGCCTTCTTGGCACACTACAACTTGGAACTTACATCTTGCAACTGATCCTTTGCTCTTTCCAACCCCCAACCCGCAACCCCCGACCACGGTTTTTCAAGAGCTCAGATCCTGAACAAGAGCACTTCAGTGACAAAATAAGTTCGTTCTGATCAGATCACTTTAATTTGCATGCTCTTTTTCTTTGGTTTTTGCCTCCTGGCACGTAAGCGCCAGCATCACTTCCCCGGATGATCTTCCGGGCATCACTTCCTCGCGCCAGCGAGCCTCACTTCCTGCCGGAGGCAGCATCACTTCTAATCTTGATGCCACTAACCTGCTACCCCCAGCCACGGTCTTCGTACGACGACGGCGATATGCTATCATTTTTACACCACATTCAGGGATGGTGAAATGATGTTTGAATGCAGGAGAATAAGCAATCAGAAGGATTATCTTGATCTTATGAAGTTCTCTTTCGGTATTACAGAAAATTGGATGAGGGTCGCTTCGAAACATGCTGGTGAGATCTTCAATAACGATCTAAGGGACCCCTTTGGGGCCTATGACGGTTCTACTCTTGCCGCCGAGTATCTTCTACTTTCTTTGAAGATGCGACTCAGAGATTCCGTCATTCCGATGGGTGGAATCGGCAACGTGTGTACAAGTCCCCTTTACAGGGGTAAGGGCGCAGTCAAATTCCTTCTGCAGAAATCACTCGAGACTATGAGAGAGAAGGGGCAGGCCGTATCTCTGCTCTATCCCTTTAGCAGGAGCTTCTACAGAAAGCTCGGATGGGAGGAGTTTGACACGATGCTCAGGGCGAAGTTCTCCCCAGGTTCTATAGATCTTCCCGATCAGAAGGTCGAAGTGAAGATTGAGGAGATGGAAGATGCCGACGGTGAAATCAGGGAGTTCTACAACGAGTACGCAAGCAGTCACTACAGCATGATCTTGAGAGACGAAGAGATGTGGAAAAGCGATTTCGAGTTTCGAACCGATAACGATGTTTCCAAGAAATTCGTGAAGTTCAAGCGAGAAGGAAGGACTACGGGGATGCTCCGCTACGTCTTTCTCTACGATAAGTTTGACAAGGACAGCGGACTTAAGTTTTTAGTCACGATCTTCCTTGCGGACGATGTCGAAACAAGGCATGCAATGTTCCGTTTCTTGAAAGGTCTTTCTCTTCAAATCGATCAGATCCACGCCTTCCTTCCGCCTGATTTCCTTCTCTGGCCGTATCTAAAGGAAAGGCCGTCCGAGATGAAGATAGTACCCAGGACTATGATCAGAATCGTAGACCTCCAGCTACTAAATGGTCTGAGAATCGATGCTCCGGACATGCGGGTCGGAATCAAAATCGACGACAGTCAGGCATCCTGGAACGACGGAGTTTTCGAACTATGCGTTGAGAATGGAGAACTTAGCTTCTCGCCGAGTGACTCTTTTGATCTTGAGTGTGATATCTCGACCTTGTCTTCAGTTGTTGGCGGCAGCACTAATTTCAAAGAGATGATAGAGTTCGGCAGGGTTAAGGTATCGGACGGCTACAAAGGTCAGGATCTTCCAAAGAGCTTGCCCTTCGAGCTTCAACACTTCTAGTATTATCCTGACACCAATGAATATGCCCCGGCTCGATCCGGGGCATACTTATTCTTCTATGCTTTGTAGCATCAAACCAAACCAAGTCCACCGTCGGACATTATCACCTGGCCCGTTATCCAGTTCGATTCATCCGAAGCCAGGAATACCATGAGGCCTGTATGGTCTTCGGGATGACCAATCCTCCCGGCCGGAGTCTTTTCCTCTATTCTTTTCAGTACTTCGGGATGTTGAGAATAGAAGGGAGAAGTAAATGGAACGGTCTCTGTTGGACCGGGGGCAATGACGTTTACCTGAATATTGGCCGAGGCTAGTTCAAGCGCCATTACCTTTGAAATCGCAATAATCCCCGCTTTTGCTGCGCAGTGGCCTGCGTGCTCCTTTTCCGGAAAGAGGCCTCCGACCGAGGCCAGGTTGATGATCTTTCCGCCGCCGTTTTTCGACATCATCTTAGCAACAACCTGCGACAACATGAAGACTATTCTCACATTGACATGCCACTGCTTGTCAATCTCTTCTATTGGGTGATCGACAAATGGTGCCCTGTATATGTAGGCTGGGCAGTTAAAAAGGATGTCGACCTTCCATGTCTTTTCTTCCAGTAGATCTGAGATCTCATTCACATCTCTTTGACTGTCTATGTTTGCGCATATCGTCGAACAGAATCCCTTTCTCGATTCTTCAAGTTTCTTCTTCAAAGCTTCGAGCCTTTCCTCGTCTCTATCCAGCAGAATAACCTTTGCACCCTCGTTTACAAATGCATTGGCAGCGGAGCTTCCAACTCTGCCAGCTCCGAAGATAAGGGCCGTCTTTCCGGTCAGTCTCTCACTCATTGTTCATTACCCCCGCTCTGCAATCGGAGGAAGGGTGAAATTCCTCCCCCGCTTCACTGAGATCTTTTTCCAGTTATTGAATTTATAAGCTGCTTCGCAGGCTGCTCTTATAGCGTTTTTGTTCGAAGGAGGAGTCTCCGGTCTTTCACCTCGTGAGATGTTGGATCCTGCGGTGCATATGGCGGCGGCGTTGATCTTCAGAAGAGAAGAAAGCACATAGAGAGTAGCCGCTTCCATGTCGAGCTGCAAGGCACCTGCCGCGATCCATTCTTCAAGTTTTCCGTAGATAGATGATGGGAAGTCTTCTCTTAAGAGATCGGGCTTTGTTGCATAGAAGGAATCGAGTGAAAGACCGATTCCCACGTGATAGTCCACTCCGGCCTCTTCACAGGCTGAGATCAGCGCCGTAAGTAGCCGGTAATCGGCTACGGCGGGGAAGTTCTCAGGAATGAAGAGGTTTGCTGTCCCCGAGTATCTTATGCAACTCGAAAGCACAATCAAGTCTCCCGGTTTCACATCGTCGGCAAGTCCTCCGGAGGTTCCGACACGGATGATTGTCTTAACGCCCAGCCTGTTTAGCTCGACCACTGCGATCTCAGTCGAGGGTCCTCCGATTCCGCTTGAACATACAGTAAGCGGCAGGCCTTTATAGGTTCCGGTAACGGTTATGTAGTCTCTGTTGTTTCCTATTTCCTCCACATTACTCAGACACTCTGCGATCTCGTATACTCTTGCCGGATCACCGGGCAGAAGAGCTATCTCGGGAATAGAGTCGCTGGAAATCTGCAAGTGGTTTTTCGCCTTCTTCGAATTATTCATGAAATCATCCTTTCAACCCCGTTCCGCTTATCCCCCTTACGAAGTACTTCTGGAGGAACAGGAAGAGAATTACCGGCGGCAGACTGCCGGCGATGGCCGAGCTGAAGAGATTTGCCCAACTTGTATTTTCCGTTGATCTATGTGCGGCGATGGCTACCTGTACAACTTCGAATCTGCTTGAATGGGTTGCTACAAGAGGCCAGAACAGCGAGTTCCACTGGAACATGAAGACCATTACGATTACCGTGACTATGGCCGGAACGCTCAGCGGAAGGACTATCCTCCAGTAGATTCTGAACCAGGACGCGCCGTCTATTCTTGCCGCTTCCATTATCTCTGAAGGCACTTCAGAGAAGAACTGCCTGAAAAGGAATATCGCAAGGCCGTTGGCTACGCCCGGAAGAATGAGCGCCCAGTATGTGTTGTCTATATGTAGCTGTTTTATGAGTATATAAAGCGGTATGACAATAGACTCGAAGGGAACCATGAAGGTTATCAGCACTATTGTGAAGAGCGCAGCCTTGCCTCTGAATTCGAACTTCGCAAGCGCGAAGCCTGCCATGGAGGAAACCAGGACCGTAAGAACTATGGTTGAGACTGAAACGAAAAGGCTGTTCATGAGAGCCCTGCCAAAGTTGAGGTTCACAAATATATGTACGAAATTCTCCAGCGTCGGTTGAGTCGGAATGAAACTCTTCCAGGTCAGAGGATTGGCGTACTCGTAGAGCGGACTGGCAGGCCTCAAAGCGGATGCAACGACCCAGATGAGTGGGATCAGAAAGAAAAGACTTATAATGCCGAGAACGGCAAAGAGAATAAGTGTTTTCCAAAGGCTTCGCTTCTTCATGATTCCACCTCAATACTCGAATCGAGCTCTTGTAAACCTCAGCTCGAAGAAACTGAAAACAAGGATGATTCCCAGCAAGATCGTAGTGATCGCAGAGGCCCTTCCCATGTCGAGATTTACGAAGGCGCTCTTGTAAGACTCGTACATCAGGAGATTTGTCGAGCCCATGGGGCCGCCCTTGGTAATTATGTAGACCGGCGCGAAACTAAGAAAATTGAAGGCCGTATTTGCGACGAGAACAAATGAAATGGTCCTAGTAAGCAGAGGCAACGTTATCTTGAAAGTCTTCCTCAGAGTTGAGGCCCCGTCGATCTCGGCAGCTTCGTACAGCGTCTCGGGAATGTTCTGCAATCCTGCAAGGAAGTACATCATCCAGTAGCCCGAGCTTCTCCAGACGTTAAGAAGTATCAGCCCCCAAAGCGCCTGATCGGGAGAGGCGAAGAAGGGCTGAGGTTTGAAGCCGAACATGGTCAGAAAGCTGTTTGCCAGCCCGTTATACGGATCGAGGACTATCATCCAGATTACCGAGACAACGGCGAACGAGATCGCCGTCGGCAAGAAGAAGACAGTCCTGAAGAACTTGGTGAAGAAGTGGCTGGAATTCAGAAGCAACGCCATCAACAATGAGGTCAGGACAATCAAGGGATTTACGATTATCGAGTACAAGAGAGTAACAGAAAAGGATTTCCAGAAAACGGGATCATGCTTGAAGAGGTATTCATAGTTTTCGAACCCTACGAATGACTTTGTCCCGGTGTAACTCGTCATAGTAAGGCTCTCAATAACCGAGACGCCTATTGGCCAGATCTTGAATACAAGAAGAAATACCAGCGCGGGCAGAACAAAAAGCCACGCTACTTTGTTATTTCGAAACATCTGCACACCATCCGGAATAATCTAGATTCAGGCACGATCCCTGGAAAACTATCTGTACTTTCTAAGTTCTCTGTCGATTCGTACGGCGACCTCTTCAAGGGTGCTTCTTGGATCGGCACCGTAGTGAATAGAGTTGAATGCCTCCCGCAGCATTAGCTCGTACTGAGAGTATCCGGGTGTTCTAGGTCTCGGGACTGCGGTGGTCTCCATTTCTTTAACGAAGAGCTGCCACATTGGGTTATCGAAAACCTCGGGAAGGGCCTCGTAAACATCTGGCCTTGCCGGTGCAATACCGTTCAGCTTGTGCCAGGTTATTACAGCTTCCTTGCCGGTAATATACTTTGTGAAGGCCAGAGCCTCCTCAAGCTTCTTTGTCTTGGAGTTAATTCCAACATGCCAACTGCCTGTCGGGGTGACTGCAACTCCGCCCTCGAAATAGGGGAAGGGGGAAAGTCCATAATCCACGTCGGGATACTGGAGCATCCTTCTCAAGTTCCACTCGTTTCCAAGCATCATTGCGGCTCTGCCAGTTCCGAAATACTCTCGTGAAATGGCCGAGTCGTTGAGCCCTTGGGGACTGACCTTCCATTCGTTGAAGAGTTTCCAGTAGAAGGTGGTTCCTTCAACGAACTCATCTGAAGTGATATATCCCTGAGATTCAAGACCGTCGTCAGAAAGGACTTTCGCGCCTAGTGACTGAACCATGGGGAAGATCAGATACGGTCTGTCTATCTGTTCAATCACAAGACCCCAGATATCTGTAAGTCCGTCACCGTTGGTGTCTTTGGTGAGTTTCTTCGCAATTTCGGCCACCTCTTCCCACGTAAGTCTCTCTTCTATTGTCTCCGGCAGAAATGGAACACCGTATTCCTCGAAGATAGCTTTATTGTAGAATATGCCGGCCGATGAAGTTCCGTAAGGAACCGAATAGAAAGTGCCCTGATAGCTGCCCTCTTCTATAGAGGCATCGAACCACGCAGACATCTCCTCATCGCTGAAGTGTTCATCCAGGGGAAGGAGATAACCTCGTGCCGCATAAGAGGCCGTGTTTGGACCATCCACAATATACACATCCGGTGTACCGTCGCCAGCCGCAAGTCTGACTTCAATCGTCTGGAAGAGCTGGCCGAAGGGGACCAGTTGAATGTCCACGTCGATTCCTGTCTCTTCTTTGAACGCATTGACGAGCTGCATAACCTGATCCTGGGGCCACCCCATCCATAGGACCTCAATGGTTGTGGCTGAAAGCATAACACCCAGTAATAGAACCGTCACCAGTAAAAGCTTTCTCATTTCCCTACACCTCCTGTTTAGCTATCTATCTCAACGTCTTCTGATGAGCTTGAAAGTGAATTTTCCCGACGGAAAGTAACTCTTCGAATACAGAACCTTTCTATCCAAAACGTCGTAATGAATCTGCTCCAGTAAGAGAAGTGAAGTACCCACGTCGACCTTGAGCCTTTCAGATAGGACTTCGTCACAACTTGAAGGAATTAAATCGCACTCGGCATATCTGATATCGATATTATAGTGTTTACCCAGTCCCTCAAAGACAGAATTGTGAATTCTGTCGGGATCTATATCTTTCACTATGGACTTCGGAATGTAATCAATGCAAACGGCAACGGGCATTTCCGAAGCGTATTTGGTAGTCTCAAGAACATGAACCAGACAGCCGACTTCCAGGTCGAGGAACTCACAGATTTTTTCTTCGCAAACACACTGATCGAATCGGCTTATCTCGCTTCTGGCAGAATGACCCTGGGAT
The DNA here is from genome assembly GCF_000147715.2 of Mesotoga prima MesG1.Ag.4.2. Taxonomy (NCBI): domain Bacteria; kingdom Thermotogati; phylum Thermotogota; class Thermotogae; order Kosmotogales; family Kosmotogaceae; genus Mesotoga; species Mesotoga prima. Next base: position 1,845,976 of record NC_017934.1, read on the forward strand.
TCGATAAAGCTCCCTATGCTTGAGAGCCTCTCGATTCCTCCCCTAATGATCGGATATCTATCTGTAACGAAAGTCCCAATTCCATGCTTCTTAAGTAGCAAACCCTCTCTTTGAAGGAGGCCGATAGCTTCTCTCAGGGAATTCCTGCTAACCCCAAGCTCATGAGCAAGGTCCGGTTCCGAGGGCAATCACTCTCCTGCTTTGAGTTCACCATTCAAGATCAGTTTTCTCAGTTCGCTATGAATCTTCCCAGAAAGTGAGACATGGGAATTGTGGTCGATACCTATCTCCCTCATTCGCACCGCCTCTTGAATGTTGTAGGATGTCCTACAGCTTAATATACACTATTCATCTTCAGAAACAAAGACTGTGGAACCCTTTTAGTTTGCGATTTGCCATCATCAGTCCACTGTACTAGGAATCGGAATTCCGGCGAAGATCGTGCTGGAGCGCAAGGCAGGGCAGGGACATCCCAGGTCGCAATGCCGGCTAAGAACATGCCGGGACGCGAGGCCGACTGCTTCGGGAAGTGATGCCCTTATAGAACATTGGACGCAATACACTGAGGAGCATCAGTGGACGCAAGGCTGGGCAAGAACTGCCCAGGTCGCAATGCTCGCTTCGCGGGGAAAGAGCGGATGAACACTGATGAAAGCCACGTTGCCGGTCAACGGTTCTCCCTGCCGAGCGGGAGTATGTAAAGAAGATTGTGTAAACCCTCTAGAATGGAAGAGAAGATTGGAGGGAAAAGAAGATGAAATTTGACAGAGAAAAGATCAAGTCGTTAATCGAGAAGAATGGATTTGAAAACGTTGGAGATGTTCAAGAGGCAATGAAGGAATTGTTTGGTGACGTAATCAAAGAAATGCTTGAAGGAGAACTGGAAGATGAGCTTGGATATTCGAAGCATGACTACAAGAACAAAGAGACTGACAATTCCAGGAATGGACATAGCAAGAAGACAGTTAGGAGCGATTACGGAGAAATAGAACTTGAGATACCAAGAGACAGGAAAGGTGAATTTGAACCGGTTGTTGTGAAGAAACACCAGAGGGACATTTCTGGTATAGAGGATCAGATAATCTCCATGTATGCAAGGGGAATGACAGTAAGAGATATTCAGAGTCATATAGAGGATATCTACGGTTCCAGATTGTCTGCAGAGAGCGTAAGCAGGATAACGGACAAGATACTGCCACTGGTCTCCGAATGGAGAAACAGACCATTAGAATCTGCGTATGCGATAGTCTACATGGATGCCGTATTCTTCAGGGTCGTTGAAAGCAACCAGGTAAGGAAGAAAGCACTCTATATAGCCTTAGGAGTATCCCTAAATGGCCACAAAGACATTCTAGGCATGTGGATAAGTGAAACAGAAGGAGCAAGCTACTGGCTAAGCATTCTCAACGAATTGAAGAATCGCGGGGTTGAAGACGTGGCAATCTTCTCAATAGATGCATTAAGCGGAATGGAAGAAGCCATAGAGGCTGTATATCCATTCTCAGAGGTTCAGAAGTGCATAGTTCACCAGATAAGAAACACCATGAGATATGTTACCTGGAGGGATCGTAGACCTCTAGCACGCGATCTCAAGACAATTTATCAGGCACCTACAAGAGAGGCAGGATGGAATGCATTGCTTGCACTAGAAGAGAAGTGGGGCGACAAATACCACTTGTCAATAAAAAGCTGGAAAGATAACTGGGAAACTCTCTCAACCTTCTTTCAATATCCAGAGGAACTGAGAAGATTGGTTTATACAACTAATCCCATTGAATCAGTTAATAGACAACTCAGGAAGGTGACGAAGAACAAAGGAGTCTTTCCAACAGACAATTCTCTCTTAAAGATGGCTTATCTAGCAATAATGAACATAACAAAGAAATGGACAGTAAGAACTCTTGATTGGTCCAGGATCCTTACTCAACTTGTGATAAAGTATGAAAGATTAGCTAAGTACATAAGCTGATTCTTAAACCCATTACAAAAAAGGGGTTTACACAAAAAAAGAGACAGAACCCCGAGCGGTTCAAAACATCGAGTAGGAGAGGGGCGGAGCCCCTCGCCCTCTCACAGAACCGTGCGTACGGGCCACGTACACGGCTCATGGATCAAGTATCGGAAATTTCGACAGGGGATGATGGTATTTTGTCATATCGACTAGGTTCATCTCTTCAAAGAACCTGTTGGGGATGGCGTAATTGGCTGCTTTTGAGTGAGAAGATCGCCATTTGTTCATTCTCATGTTGACTTTCTCTTTCCATCCGGTCCTTCTGAGAACTCTGTTCAGTTTCTTGGTGGTCTTCCACTGGTGTAGTATGATGGCTCTTAGCCTTCTCCTTATCCAGCTCAGAAGTCCCCTCAAAATGGATTGGAAATCCACTATCCTGAAATAGCTGGCGAATCCCCTCAACAGTGGATTGAGCTGTTTCACTATCTCCTTTACCGGCCTGCTCTGATTCCTTCTTGTAAGTTTCCTGACCTTTTCCTTGAATCTCTTCAATCTGGATTTCTCTATCCCCACTCTCTCGCCTTTTATTTCGAAGCCAAGAAAGTGAAATCCATCTTCAAGTGTTGTGATTCTCGTCTTGTTTCTGTTGACCTTGAGCTTCATGTCAATCTCCAGTATGTTTATCGCGATTGCCAGAAACTCTCGGGCTTCTTCCTGGGTTTTCGAGAAGATCAGTATGTCGTCTGCGTATCTGACTATCCTTATTCCTCTGGCTTTCATCTTCTGATCGAATTCGTTCAGATAGATGTTAGCCAGCAGCGGGCTTATTACTCCTCCCTGTGGACTGCCAGTCTCTGTTGCCTTCCAGACTCCATCTTCCATTACTCCGCTCTTCAGTATTGCCCGTATGAGTTTGAGTATCTTTCCATCACTCACTCTCTCGGCTACGGAGTCTATTATCTTCTCATGATCCAGAGTGTCGAAACATTCACTGAGGTCAAGTTCCACTACATTACACAGTCCGTATTTGGATGCGAAGGCTTTCGCCTTCTCCACTGCCTGCCAGGCATTTCTTCCCTTTCTGTAACCGTAACTGGAGGGATGGAATCCTTCCTCGAATATCGGTTCGAGTACCTCCTTGAGAGATTGCTGTACAACCCTGTCCCTTACGGCAGGTATTCTCAATTGCCTCGTTTTACCGTCGGCTTTCGGGATTTCTACCCTCCTGAGTGACATGGGTTTGTATTCGCCTCTCTTGATTTCTCCGGATAGTCTCTCGATTTCTTCGAGAAGTTTCTCTCCAAATGTTTCTACGCTTACTCCGTCTATCCCAGGGGCTCCTCTGTTGGATTTTACCCTGCCATAGGCTTTTAAAAGGTTCTTCTCCAAATAGACTTTGTCGATTAGACTGTAATACTTCATCTCTTTCTCCTGTATGCTCTCTTCCAACAGTTGTAGTCTCAGATGTTATTGCGACAACTAATGACTGGCTTCTCTACCCTTTCGGGAATATGTACCTTGTCTTTAACTGTCTAACCTGAATCTCTTCACTGTCTTCCGATCACATTTCTTCGATCCTTCCCCCCTTCGCAAGTGATGGAGCCTTTCGACTTCCCCATCACCCCCTTGGCTTTTAGCCAAGGTCCCTTCCCCTTTCGGAGAGGTTCTTCACTACTACGGGTTCATCTGCCATCCTCCTGAGCTTTCCGTTAACTTGGATCACCTCCTTGCTAACGGTTACCCCTTTCGGACTCATGAGGACTTCCCCGGGTAAGATACACCACTTTCATCCGAATCCTGCCATCCAAACCTTTACAGCTGGAGTCAGGGCTTTCCCTTATCTGGCAGGGTTACCCTACTGTAACGGCCATCCCTGGTTCACTTTCGTTCAGTTCCGGACTTTGCCTCGGGCTTCCTTCAGATTCACCGTTACCAGTGACACCCTTGCCTCTGGCTAATGCTTCTTTGACTCCCCGCATTCGGGTCTTTCACCCTATAGTTGTGTATCATGCCGGGCGCACCAGATCCCGAAACAAGTTCGGGATGACAATGTTAGGCGATCACGAAAACATCACATCACGTCATTCTGAACTTGATTCAGAATCTCGATGATCAAAGAGCTGCTGTACGCTTAAAATCAAAAACCCGCTGGTTGCTGATGAAAACCGCGTTGTCCGTCAACGGTCCACCGTCCTCCGAATCGCGCGCGGAATGCCGGCGAAAATTGCGCAGGAACTCAAGGCCGGCTGAGTCGGGAAGTGATGTTCGCTGGCGCGAGGAAAGACACCCTCTCCTCTCTGGTTGCAAAACTTTGTGAAAAGGCGTCTTTAGAGAAGAGCACACACCCCACCGCAAGCGGTCCCCCCGCTCGAGCGGGGATTTAGAAGCCGGACTCGAAAAGAACATACCAGCAAGGATGCCTCCGGCAGGAAGCCTCTCAGGTCCACCGTCAAAGGTTCTCCGTTCTCCGAGGAGACCAAGAGCATAAGTGATGCCGCTTTCAGCGGGAAGCATTAGGAGCTAGTCAAAAGGCGGGAATCATCGCCGCTAGTACTACTTCGTGGTGCCAGTCTCAGCTTAAAGCTGAGGCCAGTCACTGCAAGCAACGGCAACATAGTGACTTTCATTTTGCTTGCAGTATTGGCTATTATCAGAACTTCAACTGACAAGCGCGTAAGAGGCAGCCGAAAGGACCGGCACATATACTAATCTCCTGGCACAGTCTGATACATAATGGCAGTCTCAATATGAGTGCTCTTGAAGGAAGTGGTACAAGATCTCTGAAGTCGTGAAAGCGAGGGCGGTAACGGTGTCGGCCGCCCCGTAGTATATGGCGATTCTGCCCGTTTCGGGGTCCTGAAGGCTTGCGCAGGGGAAGGTGACGTTGGGTACGTCGCCAATGTTTTCGTAAGGCATTCTCGGGTTAAGTATGTAGTGTTTCGACCTTTTGATTACTTTCCAGGGCCTTTCCAGATCGAGGAGAGCGACGCCGGCACTGTACACGAAGCCGTTGCAGGATGTCCATACTCCGTGATAGATTAGCAGCCAACCTTCCGAGGTTTCTATCGGAATAGGTCCGGCCCCAACCTTGGTCGATTGCCAGCCGGCGGTGGGTGACATTACATGCCTGTGGCAGCCCCAATGAATCATGTCGGGGCTCTCGCTGTAGAAGATGTCTCCAAAGGGAGTGTGGCCGTTGTCGCTCGGCCGGCTCAACATTGCAAACTTTCCTTTGATCTTCCTCGGGAAGAGGACCCCGTTTCTGTTGAAGGGAAGGAATGCATTCTCAAGCTGATAAAATCTCTCGAAATCGTAAGTGTAGGCAACGCCTATGGTAGGCCCGTGATAACCGTTGCACCAGGTTACGTAGTATCTGTCTTCCAGGAAGACGACTCTGGGATCGTATCCGTAAACGAATCGGCCGATTTCCGGGTCTTCGGCATTAAATTCGATTCTCTCCTGATCAATGTTCCACGACAATCCGTCTTCGCTTCTTCCCGAGTGAAGCTCCATGACAAGCTCTTTCGTATCTATACGGAATACTCCCCTGAATTCATCTTTGTAGGCTACGACCGCGCTGTTGAAGATGCTGTTTGCGCCTCTCACCGTTTCCCGTGTGATGAGGGGGTTTTTCGAGTATCTCCAGACCGGTTCTAGACAATCTTTGGGTTTCTCTTCCCAGGGGAGATTTTTGAGTTTGTGGCCGAGTATTGTGATCGACAAAGAGATCCTCTCCTTCCTCTCTCCTATATGGCTTTAACCGAGTCCCTTTCGACAAGGGCCGTGGGCAGAACTATATTCCTGAATACTCTCTTCTGGGTGAGTCTCAATCTCTCTATGAGCAGCTGGGCCGCAGCGCTTCCCATTTCGATTCTCGGTTGTGAGACGGTGGTTAATGCGGGGATCGTATAGGGCGCGTGAACGGAATCGTCGAACCCGATCACGGATACGTCGTCTGGGACACGAACACCGTTTTTGTGAAGCTCCTGCATTGCCCCCATTGCCACGTGGTCGTTGACGGCAAAGATCGCCGTGAAATCGATACCGAAATCCCGAAGGTAATCACGGATCGCCTCCTGCCCGTGGTGAGGTTCGAAGCCCCCTATCCTCGCGACTTTCAGATCGAAATCCGAGGTCCTCGAAGCGAATTTTCTCAGCCCCTTCAACCTATCCTTTGAAGCATGCACTCCTTCCTGCCCCGGGAGAAAGAGGACCCGTCTGTGCCCCTTTTCGTAAAGGAATTTCGCAACGTTGTATGCTGCAAAGGAGTTGTCTATGTTTACGGAATCGGCCTTTATTTCTCTTATTGGGGAGTCGACGGCGACAACGACTATCCCGCTCTCTATGAACCTGTTGAGCATGTGCTCGTCGCTGTGAAGAGTCGCAACTATGACTCCATCTACCTTTCGCTGGAAGTATTCGTTCAGAATCTCCTGTTCACGACTGACCATTTCTCTGGCCATGGCAAGCATCACGTTGAAACCGTTTTTGTGAGCATAATCCTCCACTCCCATGAAAATTTCGCCGTAATGGTTTCCCATGGTGTTGGGCAGGAGGACGCCCAGGGTTCTGTATAGGCTCTTCTTTCGAATCGAAGGCATGGGATGGTAGTTGAGTCTGTTGATGACCCTCAACACGCGCAGCTTCGTATCTTCGGAAACATAGCCGCTTCCGTTCAATACCCGAGAGACGGTCGCTATCGAAACCTCAGCTTCGGCAGCCACATCCTTTATCGTCACCATCCAGTCCTTTCCCCCTATTCGATGAGCAGGGTTTCGTCAAAAATGTCGTACGGCTCTTTCAGCATCTTCTTGAAACCATTAACCGAGCCCTGCTTTATGATTTCTTTCAAAAGGTAGTAGGAAGGTCTCGGAGTGAGGCTTCCATCATTGAAGTCCACACTGACCAGTCCGAAACGCATCCCAAGGCCGGAGGCCCATTCGTAGTTGTCGGTGAGAGACCAGTGCATGTACCCCTTTACGCTGAAGCCCTCTTCAATAAGCTTTTCCACTGCTTTCAGGTGACCTATGAGATAGTATGGTCTCAGTCCGTCCGTGGCATCGGCGATTCCATTCTCGGTTACGAAGACTGGAACGTCGTACCTTCTCATAGTCGTCTTCAGTATATTGTACAACCCTTCGGGGTAGATCTCCCAGCCGAAATCACTCGTCGGTCTGCCCGATCTGGAAAGCGAGTTGGGCTTGCAGCCCTGTCCGAATCCCGGCAGGAGTTTGTAACCTATGTCGCTCTCTTCATCGCTTTCTACTACCATCCGTGAATAGTAATTCAAACCAAGGAAGTCCGTTCTATCTTTTATGCGGTCGATAAATTCAAACTGAGCTTTCAGGGCAGAATCGACCGCCCTTTCCTCCCCGTCTATCCAGCTCATAGCGTAGATCAGTCCTACCGGAGAGCTCGTTTCTTTCTTTAGTTCCTCGTATCCAAGAAGATGGGCATTGATCAGATTGTCGCGGGCTACCCCCGCCAGTTCGGGCCTGATTATCGAGGGAGGGAACCCGGAGGCCCTGTTTCTGTAGCCAAGCGTAGCCAAGACGTTCGGTTCATTCTCGGTCGACCACATGTCGACGATATCTCCAAGTCTCCTTCCGCAGAGAGCGGCGAATTTACGGAATTCCTCCGCAGCGCGGGGATCGGCCCAGCCCCCGGCGGTGAAATCGGAGTATCTGTTGACCCTAATCGGTTCGTGGAGCCAAATGGGGAGTGAGAAATGGTTGAGATTTACCATCACCTTCATTCCCCGGTTTCTTATGTCCTCGATGATCCCTCTGTAATGCTCTAACGCTTCAGTGTTGCATATGTCATCCAAATCATCTGTCCATCTCTCGAAAGTCGGTTTGGGGAGGATTCTAGACCACTCCAGACCTATTCGTATTATCTTCATTCCCGCGTCGGCCGCAAGTCTGTGGAACTCCTCGAAACCTGTCCAGTAATTCGGCCCGCTTTCGGGAAACGTCCCGCTAACTATCCCGTTTTCGATGTTCAATTTATCATGAGCCCAAGCGTACCAATCCGAGCCGCGGTCGATGCTCTCGGGAGAGTTCCTACCCATTTCAAACTGAAATCCCGAAAGAGAGGCACCGAACAGGAAATCTTCGCCAAACATGTCTTCATCTCCTTTGTACGGCAACATAGTGATCCTCTTCAACTTCCACCATTTCATGTTCCGCATCCATGATGGGATCGAAACACTTCCGTCCGTCTATTTTCTTTTTGTGATCGCTTTCAATATCCTCCCACTTCTTGTCGAGCCTCGGTACTGAAGAGAGAAGTTTGCATGTGTAATAGTGCTGGGGGTTGAAGAAAACTTTGTCAGTTCTTCCCATTTCTACGACATGACCTTTGAACAGTATCACAGCTCTTTCGCTTAAATAGTAGCCGAGAGACAGGTCATGAGTTATGAAGAGGATTGAAAGCCCCTTCTTTTTGAGGTCTGCGAGCAGGTTCAAAACGTCTATTCTTGTAGAGGCGTCGAGCATGCTTATCAGTTCGTCGGCAACGAGAAGGTTCACGTCCAGCAGCAGGGCCCTGGATATGAGAATTCTCTGGAGCTGCCCGCCGCTGAGCTGATGAGGATACTTGCCCAGAATCTGATCCGGATCAAGGCCAACCAGTTTCAGGACCGTGTGGACCTTGTCCATCCAGTCGCTGTAGTGCATCTTCGCAAAGAAGACCGATCTAAGATTCTCGAAGACTCTGTCAACTTTGAAGATAGGATTATACGAGCTGAAGGGATCCTGAAAGACACCCTGGACCTTTCTGTAATAGTCTCTTAGCTCTGCGCCCTTCAGCCCGCTTATATCGCGTCCGTCAAGTCGTATTTCCCCTTGGGTGATTGTCAACAATCTCAAGATCATCTTTCCTATGGTGCTTTTTCCGCTCCCGCTTTCGCCTATGAGCGAGGTGACCTCTCCCTCTTCGATCTTGAATGAGACGTTGTTTACGGCCTTGAGCCTTCCTGAAGAGAACATTCCCGTCTTGAAGACCTTAGTCAGATTAATGAGCTCAAGCATCTAGTTCACTCCCCAGCAGGCCACCCAGTGTGAAGGCTCAATTTCAACCATGGGCGGTTCCTCTTCGCACTTTTCGAAGGCGATGGGACATCTGTCCTTGAATCTGCAGCCCCGCGGGGGCGAGAGGAGTTGAGGGGGTTTTCCAGGGATCCCTTTCAGTCTCTTATCTGTGTAGTGAACGCCGACCTCCGGCAGAGACGAGATAAGCATCTTCGTGTAGGGATGGACGGGCCTTTTTATTATCACTTCCGTGGCGGCCCGCTCGACAAGCTTACCCGCGTACATTATAAGAATAGAATCGGCTATCTGGTAGAGGATCGAGATGTCATGGGTAACGAAGATGATGCTTTTGACGAAACCCTTGTCCCTGAACTCCACGATCATCTCGGCCACTGCTCGCTGAGTCGAGACATCCAGGGCCGATGTGACCTCGTCGGCTATCAGCAGAGAGGGATTCAGAAGCGTCGAGATAACCATTACGGCCCTCTGCTTCATTCCGCCCGACAGTTCCACGGGATACATCTTCAGGACCGAACTATCCAGACCCACGAGATCCAGCCTCCTGTTGAGTTCGGGGAGAGTTTTTTCGTAACCCACGCCGTGACAGGCGAGAAGATCTGAGATGAGTCTCTTGAGCTTCACGGTGGGATTCAAGGCGTTCATAGCATACTGAGGGATTATCGAGATTCTCTTGTATCTGAAGTCGTTCATCTTTCTTTGATCGCCGATTGGAAGAGGGCTTCCGTCAAGAGAGGCACTGCCTTCCACGAGTTTCATCGGGAGGCGAAGCATTATGAGGGAGTTGCTGAGAGTCGACTTTCCACAGCCCGATTCTCCGGCAATTCCTGCGATCTCCCCATCACGAAGATCGAAGCTCACACCGTCCAGTGCCTTTATATCTCCCTTAAGAGTCTGGTAATAGACTCTAAGGCCATCCACGCTTAGAGACATCGTCACAGCTCCCTCAGTTTAGGATTGAAGACTTCGTCCAGTCCAGTATTCATAAAGTAGAGCGCGCCGACGATAGCCGTAATGGCTACTCCGGGAGGTATCAGCCACCACCACATTCCGAGCTGAATTGCGCTCCAAAGAACCGCATTCTGCATCATTAGCCCTAGAGAAATCCCCTGCGTCGGGCCGAGCCCGATGAAATCAAGCGTAACGGCTGCGAGAATAGCGCCTCCGAACTGGAGTATGAAGGTCATGAAAAGATAGGACATCATGTTTGGAGCGATCTCCCCAAAGATTATCCTCATGGGTTTCATGCCAGTTATTCTTGCGAGGTCCACAAAGTCCCTTGTTCTCAAAGTAAACGTCTGGGCCCTTATCGCTCTCGCCGCCCACGGCCAAGAAGTGAGCCCTATAAATATGCTCTGGACGAGTATTCCCCTGTATGGCAGATAAGCCGCAACAATTAGAAGGAGGGCCAGCGTCGGTATCACGGTGACCACATTGGTCAACATATTGAGCAGCTCGTCGATCATGCCTCCATGGTAGCCGGCTACGAAGCCGATTAGGACTCCCAGAAGCGTAGCGAGACCTCCGGCAACCAATCCGACCAGGAAGGTTGATCTCAGCCCGTAAACCGTCTGCGAGAAAACATCCTGCCCGAAGGTTGTGGTCCCTAACCAGAACTCTTTTGAAGGAGGGTGGTAACCTGGCCCCGCATAATCGAGCGGTCCGTACTTCGCGAAGAGAGGTCCGAAGATCGCGAGTAAGATGAAGATCACCAGTATGAAAAAGCCGACCTTCAGACGTCCGTTCCTCAGGGCGAAGTATAGAAATTCATTCTTTGTCTTCATACAGTCTCTCCTTCTGCCGTGTGCCTGATTCTCGGATCGATCAGTATATACGCGATATCCAGAATGATGTTAGCCAACAACACGCCGACGATTATGAACAGAAAACAGCCCTGTATTAGGAAGTAATCTTGATTCATTATCGCTTCCTTTAGAAGATGTCCGATGCCGGGGTATGAAAAGACGACTTCGGTAGCAAGAGCCCCGGCAACTATGACACCTAGCTGGAGAGCCAGTCCTGTGATCTGAGGAAGAACCGCGTTCTTATAGGCATACTGTCTGACCAGTCTTCCCGAGGCACCCAGAGATTCAAGGTACCTGGAATACTCGGCCTCGAGTTCGTAGATGATCATGTTACGCATTCCGATGGCCCAGCCTCCAAATTGCACGAGAAAGAGAGAGCTGAAGGGAAGTATCCAGTGCTTCAGGAAATCCCAGATGAAGGTCCAGCTCCAGTTGGGGACCATTGAAAAACTGTAGGCGCCCGCTATGGGAAGAACGTCTAGCGCGACCCCAAAGAACCAGGCCAGAAGTATACCGAGCCACATGTAGGGCGTGGCCGTAAGCACGTACCAGATGGGCAAGACGATGCCGTCTAGTTTCTTTTTCCTGGCGGCAAAGGCGCCGAACTTGTTCCCGGCTATATAACTCAACATTATTGCGGGAATCAAAAGGGCAAGATCAAAGGGCAGGGCCCTGGCTATTACCCTCGTAACGGGAGCGCCTGTAACATATAAGCTGACTCCGAGATCGCCTCTGAAAAGGCCCGCCCAAAAAGCGAAATACTGATGAAGAGGTGACTTGTCCAGCCCGTAGATCTCGTTAAGGTAGCCGGCGATTACCTCGGTTGTATCCGATCTGGTGGAAAACCTAGACAGTAGATTCGTAATTGGATTGCCGGGCATGAATCGCGGTATCATCCAGTCTATCGTAACCGCAAATACAAATGTCAGCAGGTAGATTATTATCTTTCTTCTGAAATAGGCTCCCACAGTCTGAGTCTCCTTCCTTTACCCTACCCACGTGATGGAGAGCTTCATCTTCTTGCCCAACCAAAAGTTATTTTCAGTTGAAAGTGCGATACTCAATTCCTTCCGATCACCCATTCAGATTCAAGAGTCTTTAGGCTCTCGCTTGACAGAGAGAGGTGATTAGACAGGTTTTTCTTTCTTCATAAATTGCTGAAAGTTGGTTTTTTAATAATGTTTAGAGACTGCGCGTATGAAGACCCGGGTGCAACCTTATACTCATAGGCAGTCCGGCATCTCGATCTCTCCAGTCTGTACCATTATCGCTATTGTCTTTCGGTATTCGGACGTCTTGCCAGAACACTCTTGTTCGTCGCTCAGCGAAAAACAACACTCGGAGCCCGAACATGACAGGTTGAATCTCGCATGAGCCAAACCGTTTAATCTCAGTCTGCCAAAAGCCCCCACGGGCCGGAAGTCCATGGGGGCGAAGATTATACTCTGTTACTTAGCCTCCAGGGCTGTCAGCATGAATATACCACCGAGCTGCCATTTTCCGTTCCACGTACATGGATAGTAGTGAGGGCCGTGTTCGCTCGGCCAGTTGGTCCAAACATTGGTACTTGCCTGGAACCACATTCCGTTGAACCAGAGGGGAACGTAGGGAATCTCTTTCAAGAAAAGCTCTTCCAGTTCCGACATGATCTTTTGACCAGTCTCGTAGTCATCGACAGGCGTTCTGTCGAAGGCTTCCATCAACTCAAAGGCCTTGGGATTGTTGTATTTTCCGTAGTTGCCCTGAGTCTGCTGCTCTCTGATATCCCAGAATAGCCAGTAGTAGTAACTCCATACTGTGTTAGACAGGTTGCTGTTGAAGTTGTTTATCGCCATATCGAAGTTGCCGCCGTAAAGCTCGTCCTGATACCTCGAATAGTCGGGGAACTCGGCCTTTGCGTTAATGCCCACGGCGTTCAGGTTGTTGGCAATTATCTTTATCGACTCCATCCAGTCGGTCCAGCCGAATGGAACTATTATAGAGAGCTCTATCTCGGAACCGTCCGGCGCCTCGACGAATCCGTCTCCGTTAATGTCCTTGTAGCCCGCATCGGCAAGGACCTTTTTGGAAACCGATGGATCGTACTTGAATCCATACTGCTCGACAACCTTTTCATCGTAATACTTCATCCAGGCGTCGATAGGAAGGAAGCCAAGTGGGTTAGACTTGATTACCTGGTTCTCGAAAACCCTTGTGACTATGTCGTCGGCGTTTATTGCCCAGGCAACGGCCTTCCTGAAGTTAACATCATCCATTGGCTTTCTGCTGTTGTTTAGAAAGAGAACTGCCGTATTGTCGGAAAGCATGTAAGGCGGGCCATCGAAATATGTGTGGATTCCGTAAGCGGATTTGACGGCTGGGACTCCTGGAAGGAAGAAGTTACTGATATCCAGTTCCCCTTTGAAGATCATACCGAGAGCCACGTTGTTTCCCGAAACGGTGAGATAGACTATTCTCTTGGGCGTAGGCTTTATTCCCAGCTGCTCGATAGCCCACCAGTTTTCGTTTCTCAAATAGATCATTCTGTCCTGACCGTAACCTTCGGCTGTGTAGCAACCCGTTCCAATGGGCCCCTCGTTCGCTCCAGTCAGAATTTCGGCTTCCGTCTTGTTTTTCCATATGTGCTCGGGAACCATGGGCAACTGGTAGAGCTGGAAGGACCATTGCTGATACAGCGGTTCGGTGAAGTGGACACGTACAGTCAGTCTGTCTACTATCTCCACTTCCTTCATCCAGTTCCACATAGAGCTGTAATGGACTCCGGGATACTTCTTTGCGATGTCAAATGTGAATTTCACATCTTCGGCATTGAACTCCTCTCCATCCGTCCAGTATACTCCGTCTCGAAGCTTCAGCTCGTAGGTCTTTTCGTCTATCCATCCTCCATCCACCGCAAGCCAGGGTATCATCTCGTTGCTCAGAGGATCGAACATAAACAGGTATTCATAGATTAGACCGTTGGTTCCGGTCATAATCGCCCATGGGGTGAATGGGTTCCAGTTGTTTGGTGGACTCCAAAGGCCTCCACCGGCGTACAGAGTTTCTTTTCGATCGTAAACTTGACCAATTGCGAGGCTACTAACGAGTATGATGGCCAGAAGTAGTAAAATGAACCTCTTTTTCATATACCCAACCTCCTTTACTTAGCCTTAAGGGCTCCGCTAACATAATATTCCTGAAAACATTTACATATTAAAGCGATCTCAGGCCGATATTTCTCAGAAATCTGGAATTATCATCGAACTATGCGTAATGCTTTCTACATTCACAAATAATTAACGCTATTTCAAGGTAAACCGTGTAGCCTTCCGCATGCATTATCTGAATTATCTTTAGTGAAGTTCGTGTAAGTGTTATTCTCTCACAATAGAGTGACAAAGATGAATTTGTTTTTGCCGTTTTATGCGGAGAATGTTTTTCGAAGGACCCAAATGAAATCCTCGCATATGAAAATGGTTTTCATGTATCGGTTCGTTAGGGTCGAAATCCTTATGGCAAGAACCCGCCCTTGGATAAGATCAAACTTAGATCCCGAAACAAGTTCGGGATGACAGCTAACGGTTACTCCGAAAAGGCTAGATTCCATCGTTCCGACAAAGCTCCTGGTCGGAATCTCGATGCTATTGCTTCCCGGCTCTCCCCGATGGACAGAGAATCGTTTAACTGAGGACCACTTTCTTTTGCTCTTTCAAACCACGGACCTCCAACCCCCAACCCCGGTCTTTCAATTCCCGAAACAATTTCAGGCTGACAGTGTTAGGCGATTACGAAAACTTCACATACCGTCATCAAGAAGCCCGACCTTGATCCTTCCAAGAGCATGGACCCGTCCTTCGGGAAGAACGGTTCTTCGTTGCTAAGCGTCCGGGTTGTTCGTGGTTTGCCTTCCCGATCAGGTGAGGACTTCTGCGACATCGTATCCTTGTCATTCAGGTCTTTCAATTGATCTTCAAAGGGTTTGGTTAGTTTTTGGTCGACACTTTACGTAGCTCGTTAAGGAAACGTTCACATTCTTTTCGACCAGCCGTTCAGTTTGTTCACGGGCGGGACCGTTCCGAGCGTACCGTACGCAGCCGATAACAATCCATAAGAGCCCGCTCGAAAGAATGACTCACCGAGTACAGCGTCGAAGGGCTCTGACGAATCGCTCTTTCATCGGTTTGGGCAACAAGATTGTTTTAGGTTTCTCATGCAGCCGTGTGGCATTGGAGGATTCACTTTTTCTACTCAGGCAGCGTTATCTTTCCCGACAACTGGTCTTTGGTGGCTTTCAATACGTTTTGGGAAGCGGGTCGTCCAGAAGGTTTCTGCCCCAGAGCGGCAACTGAACTCTCGGAACAATCAAACGCAAGATTTGCCAGTGCCGATTTGCTCTGCTTCTTTATCGATCTCAGGAGTGACTGGATATACGGCGCATCCCAGCCACCAAGTGTTTTCTTGCTTCCGGCATACTCACACTCCGGCTGGCTGTGATTAAACTTTTCAGGGACTTGGCTACCAATTCAGCGAATGATTCGACTCTGTCGGCACATCGATAATGGCTGTCAGTCTTGTGCCTTGACAGTGTTCCCGAATAAAAACCAGGCGTGAATACAGGCCCTTTCTGGAGTTTCTATCATTAAGCAGGGGAGGGGGAGTTCATGTGCTCGATCAAAGGTATCGCATAGGCATTCCAGGCCTGGATCGTACAACCGCCAGCGGGAAGTATTTCCGGTAACGCCCCGTACATTTCGCTTTTTAGAGAGTTCTCAAGAGACAAGATGAACTTTTCAGAAAGGTCCGGCCTTCCGTATCTAATTCCCGCTTCTATGGCAAGGAGAGTGGGAAGTGACCAGACAATATCGTTTTTGTCTCCCTCTCCATAATCGCCTGCTTCGAAGGTTTTTAGAGGGAGCGAGTGTATCAGCCCCGGCTCTTTGAAGTAGCCTATCTTCTCCATTTTTGCCAGCAATCTCTCCCCGATTTCTCTCCGGATGAGACCCATGGACAGTGGGTAAATTTGTATAAAGTGACCCTCGAAATTCCCGCTTTTTTCGGTGAGGGCATCGTAAAAAAGGCCATCTTTGCCGTACCAGTCTTTTAGAAACTCACGATCGTATCTTTCAAGGAGCCAAGCCGCGAACTGAGAGTTTTTGAGATCTTTCATCATGTTCGAGTCGCGTAGCTCTTTCAGCATAGAGTATAGCCAGCAGGCGGAATCCAGCAGAGCAAATTCGCCACTGATGGGTACTTCTACGATGCCTTCACCCTGAGGATACAGCTTTCGCGAAAGGTGACCGGAAACATGTGAAAGCGCGTTGTCCACAAGTTCTAAGTACTCTTTTTTGGAAGTCTTTACCGCATACTTCAGGGCTAGATAGGCAAAAGCGATTATCTCGTTCATTCTTCCGTAAGCGTATATCCTGCCCGCCGTAGTAACTTCGTGAGGGGCCAGGCCGTTGCCAAATTTCGCGAGATTGTCTACTGTCTTTCCCACAAGTTCCAGCATGGGCGTGTCGAGCAGTCCGAGGCAGGTATAGACTCCATCGATCCCGAACCACCAGGGGAACTCTCCCAGCCCAGCGACAAATCCGCATCCCACGTCTCTTTCGAAGAAGAGTTCAAGAGCTCCAGCCCTTGCCCAGAATGGTATAGTGTCCTGGAATGGTGGAAGATATCGACGGTTGTGTTCCTCCCGCTCAAGGAGGTATTGTTCGTAACCCTCTTTCCCTGGTCTGCCCAGAGCAATAACCGCTTCAAGTCTGCCCCTTCTGCTGAGTTTCAGCCAGTCGCCTTCCGATGTGGCCTTTCCGTTCACTTTGACGAAAGAACTCATGCCCTCTAATTCGCGCCATACGATCGTGTCCCGGTCTTGATTCTCCACTCTCAGCGAGATGTTTCCAGAAGGTCTGTCTTCGAGCCACACTAGATCCATCTCCTGTCTGAGGCAGAACTCGATCTTGGCACGACTCTCAATTCTGATGGCGATAAGTGGCCGTTCAGGGTGGGCAAGAATCCGGAGGTCGGCCCCGGGATAGTTGACAATTCGTTCCGAGACTTTGTTCTGAAAACTTGTCGGCGAAACCCTCTTTCCATTGAGCGAGAGAAAATACGAAGAGAATAGCCTGTATTTATCTAGCCAAAACCCGCCCATCTTTCCCTTCAAGTGCCAGCCAATGTTTTCTGCGTTTCCGTCGATACCTCCAAAAAATATGCCCTTCTACCTGCCACGTAGTAGTCAAAATTATCCATCAGCCTTTCACCCCGGATGAAACGCCTGTATCTATGAACTGCCTCTGGAAGATCAGGAAAATGATTATCATGGGAATCGTCATCATTATGGAAGCTGCCATCATATACTGCCAGTACGTATAGTAACTTGTCCGGTAAAAATCAAGGCCCACAGTTAGGGTAAACATCTCCTTTCTCGAGGTCATGAGCAGCGGCCAGAGAAAGTCGTTCCAGGTGCCAACAAAGATGTATATGGCCAATGCTGAAATGGCCGGTTTTGAGATTGGCAACACGACTTTGAAGTAAGTCTTGATTATCGAGGCGCCATCGATTCTTGCGGCCTCTTCCATCTCCCTGGGAATAGCCATGAAGAACTGCCTCATCAGAAAGATCCCAAAGACACCGGTTAGCTTGGGGAGAAAGAGGCCGTAATAAGTGTTCACGAATCCGAACCTCACCATGAGGTTGTAATTGGGTATCAGCGTGACGTGACCGGGGATCATGAGTGTGGCTAGAAAGAGTGCGAACCACAGATCCCTCAGCGGAAAACGCAACCTAGCGAAGGCGTAACCTCCAAGGGCATCGAAGATAAGGTGGCCAATTGTTACCAGCGCGGCATAGATGATCGTGTTAAGTATCCATCTGGCGTAGGGCGTGATCTTGAAGACTTGTACGTAATTCTCGCCGGTAGCGGGGGCTCCGAAAAACTCCGGAGGCCACTTAAACAAATTTATCTCGGGAGGCCACTTCATTATATCCGTACCCGTTGTCACACCGTTTTCGGTGTATCTCATAGGAGTGAGAGATACTATGGCCGACCAGAGGAAGGGAAAGAGCGAAACGACCGCATAGAGAATCAACACGACGTAGGCGATAATCATACCAATCTTTAGTTTTTTCTTCATGTAATCGCCCCCTTAAAAATACGACTCTTCCTTTATCAGTTTGCGCTGAAGGGCAGTGATCGCGAAAATTATCAGAAAGAGGACCATCGCGATCGCAGAAGCATAGCCCATCCTGTGATATTCAAAAGCGTTCTTGTATATGTAATAGGAAATCGTTATATTTCGCATGTTTTTGATTAGGAAGTATATCTGGTCAAAAACCTGCAGACAACCTATTATTCCCATTATCGATACGAAGAGCATCTGAGGTCTGAGAAGGGGCACAGTGATCTTCCAGAAGGTCTTCCAGAATTTCGCCCCATCGAGCTGGGAGGCCTCGTAAATGGATGATGGAATACTCTGCAGCGCGGCCAGAAAGGTTATCATGAAGTAACCGGCTGTGGTCCATATGTTCATCACCATAATTGCTCCGAGAGCCGTATTCGGTTCATTGAGCCAGTCAACAGCCTGAAACCCGAACGTTGAAAGGAACCTGTTCAAAACGCCGGGCTTGGAGTATATAAGCCAGAAGATCATCGAGATAGCCGCGGAAGAAGAAATTGAAGGGAGGAAGAAAACCGTCTTGAAGAATCTCTGTCCCATGATTTTCATGTTGGCGGCTACGGCCAGGAGGATTGCCAGTAACGTTTGGATGGGTACGACTACGATGGAATAGACAAAGGCGTTCTTTAACGAGATCCAGAAATACTGATCCTTGAACATCTCTCTGAAATTCTTTAATCCTACAAATTCCGGCACGTATCTCGTGAAGAGTTCACTCTTTGAGGACATGTATTCCTTCATGAAGTCTTTGACAGATACCGAACTGTTGAGCCGGCCTGCCAGAAAGTCTTCTACTATTTTGTCCGTATCTAGAAAGCTACTTACGGCTTCCTTTTGCTCTGCGTTCAGTTTTACCCCCATATCCAGCGTCAAGAAAGTTACCGGGTCAAAAAGAGAGAGAAGCTCATTCTTGACAAGTCCTTCTTCATCGGGGAAAACGCCCAGATGAAATGAAACGGATTCTTCAGGGACGAAGGTCATGTTGAATTTTTGGGCTTCCGTGGGCTGGTAGTTGGTGAAGCTGTAGTACAAGCCTGCGAAAACAGGATAGATCGTGAAGATCAAGATGGTGATTATTATAGGCGCTGCGAAGAGATAACCAACCATGGCTTCTCTCGTTTTGAAATTCAGCTTCATATCCTCACCCCTCTAAAGAGATCCGGGCGGATCGCAATCCGCCCGGCAAGAGACAGGTTATTCGGCTACCCAGCCCGAATAATTCTCTTCGACAAAGGTTAAGGCTTCGGAGAGGCTGATTTTCTGATAGAAGAGATCCTTTAACAACGAATTGAGCTGGTCGTGTGCTCTGGAAAAAACTCCGCTGGGTGTCTTGACCTTCCAGGGAGTGCCATACTCCGCGCCTCTGTAGAATGCCTGTTTCGTTGGATCGGTATCCTTTTCAGCGTTCTGTATGTTGGAGGCCAGTACTCCCGCTTCGCTGACAAACCGCTCTTGTCCCTTCGTAACAAGGAATTTCAAGACTTCCCAGGCTGCATCCTTGTTTGGAGTAGTTCGGTTTATGCTCCAGGAGACCGTATAAACCATCGTTGACTTCTCAATAAGATGCGGCATCTCGACTATACCGGTGTTCTTCAGAACTTCCGGGTAATCGCCGGCGAGGAATCCGATGGTCCAGGGGCCGGTCATCGCCATAGCCACCCTTTCCTTTCCATAAGCTTCTCCAATCCAACCAGCACCCAGGTTTGCCGGTTCCTGAGCGACTTTGTACTTGTTGACCAGATCGAGATAGAAATTGAGGCCGAATTTGGCATCTGGTTTACCCAGAGCTACGTTTAGATCCTCGTCAACGATGTCTCCGCCTGTTCCATAAACAAAAGGTAGTATCCTATTGAGATCGGCCGCAAGAACCAGAGGGGTTTCAAAGCCCTTTCTCTTGAGTTGAAGAGCCTTATCAAGCATATCGAACCAGGTGTCTTCGTCTGTAGGGTAGGCGACATCGTACTGGTCGAATATTTTCTTGTTGAAAACAAGTGCAAGGGTCGAAAAGTCCTTCGGGATCCCGTAGATCCTATCTTCGTACTTGAAGGCTTCGATGAGATTGGGGTAGAACCAGTCGATGTCGAAACTATCGTCTCTTTTGATGTATAGATCTAGTGGAAGGAGCATATTCTGCTTGGCCAGTTCTTCGAACCAGAAGGCTTCAACATAGAAGAGATCAGGAGCGGTGCCAGCAGAATACTGGGTGATAAGCATTTGCCTGAAGTCCCCCGGTATAGGCTGCCATTCGACCACGATATCCGTTTGCATGTTGTTGAATTCTTCGACGTTCTTCATTATGACGGCCTCTTCAACAGGGTTTCCAGGCCAGCCGCTGATTCTGATGTTCGTGACCCCTAATACCATGAGTCCAGCTAACAAAACAAGACTTACCAACAGAAATCTTTTCATACTAAACCCTCCTTTTCAGGCGTCCAGCGCCTTGGATATTACTAGAACAGTTCCTATAGACCACAGCTGAGGTGAGCAACTTGTTGGATATTCAATCAACTTTCCAGATGTTTCAGATACTGACAGACCGCTAAAGAGCTCGGGGAGGCGATTGTCATGATGTTTGTCCTTCACTTTCAACAGATCCCGCGCGAGCTGTCTGGCCTTTTCGTAAAAACCATATTTTATCAGGCCAAGCATAATCAGTGAGTTGTCGTGCGGCCAGACACTTCCGTTGTGGTAGGAGAATGGATTGTAACGCTTCATTTTGCTGGAGAGCGTTCTTATCCCCCATCCGGTGTATAGTTCATCGGAAAAGAGACGGTTCACCAACGCCTCGGCTCTATCTTCGTCCACTATGCCCGTCATTAGGCAGTGCCCGGGATTTGATGTTATTGAATCGACCGGTTTCTTGTTTTTATCCAGCGCCGTAGCGAAGTAGTCTTCGCTCTCCAGCCAGAAGTCCCGGTTGAAATTTTCTTTCAGGGCGGCTGCCTTCAGTGCATACACATTTGCCCTTTCTTCGTCCTCAAAGAGAGCCATGAGTTTTTCGAGACACTTGAAGGCATCATACAGATATCCCTGGACCTCTACTGGCGCCAGTGGAGGCTCTGCCAGCGTACCGTCGGAGAAGCTCACGGAGTCGGCGGAATCTTTCCAGCTCTGAATAGATAGACCGGTGCCTGAAGGTGCGAATTCGATGTATCCGTCGTTATCTAGATCAGCGTAAGTATCGATCCATTTGGCAGCTGCCATGATGCTGTTTTTTATAGATCTTATAAAGTTCCAGTCATTAGTCTGTGAGTAGTACCTGTGTGAGAGCATAATGAACAGGAGCGTTGCATCTATCGATCCGTAGTATCTTTCAAAAGGTAGCCTTCCGGCTAGCGATAGTTCATTCAGACGGGTTTCATGAACGATCTTTCCGGGTTGTGCTTCGGTCTGGCTGTCTTCTTCTTTACTTTGAAGATGAGTATGCACCGTAAGGATATTTCTCGTTATTTCAGGAAGAAGATCCACGGTCTGGAGGCCAAAGATAAGGCTATCCCTCCCAAAAACTGTGGCGAACCAGGGTAGGCCTGCGCCTGGAAAATCACCGTAGACTGTGGGAATCATGAGCATTTTCAGATCTCCCAGTTCCCTTTCATCCAGCAGCGAAGTCTTTTTGATAGGCGCAATATCCTTCACCGGTCTTTCGGACAACATCTTCTTGAAAACAACGTCCTTTTTCACATATTTGCCGAGCCTCAATTTCCCGGATACTCTCTCAATCTGACCTGGTCTAACTTCCAGAGAGAGTGAAGTCAGAGAGTTCTCAACGGTATCCCTTTCGAGGTCGGTCTCATATTGAAAACTCCTCGGTGGAGAAGAGGAAAGAGTTCTCGAGCTTTCGAGCTCATTGTATGAGTCATTCTTTTTCCTCACTGAGAAAATGTCTTCGAAGACGCAAATGATATCATATTCGAAAGAGATCCGAACTTCTTCCAGAGAATAACTCCTCACCGTCAACTCTGTTTGAAGAGCATTTCCTTCAGCCCGGAGACATTCGGAGACTGCGATATCGTAATGTGGAATTCCCGGTTTTGATCGCCCCAGATAATGGGTTTCAATCCTGTCCCAGGAAAAATCTGTGTGTAGTCTTCTGAGCTTGTGCGAGGACTTTAATATCATTCTGGATATGAAACGGGTATCCTCCAGATAAAGTCCGGCCGCCTTTTCATACTCGCAGTCGATGATCCCTCTGTCATCGGTAACTACCATAAGGTTTCCGTTCTTGAAAACCTTCATCTTTTCACCTCTGAGGATTCTCTGACAATCAGCTCGACCGGAAGAATCGTCGTTTCCGTGTGGTCTTCGGATATGAGTCTGATAAGATTGATAGCGGCCCTTCTTCCGACCTCGTCTATTGGCTGGTGGATCGTTGTCAGAGAGGGCGAAACGTCTGATGAAATGGGAATATCGTCAAATCCCACGACTGGCAGAGAAACCCCCTCTTCCCTCAAGGCTTTCAACGCGCCAATCGCCATCAGGTCTGAAGCCGCAAAGATGCCGTCGAACTGGCCAAGGTGTTTTTTCGTTATTTCGAAGCCGCTCTTTTCAACGAAGTCTCCATTGCGGCCGAGAAAGGTGAAATTCATTTCCTGCGCCGCTTTTTGAAAGCCGCGTTCCCTCCATAGAGAAACGCTTTGATCGGCTGGGCCGTTAATAAAGAGAACATGCGAGCAACCTTTTCGGGCGAGGTGCTTCCCTGCAAGATACGCACCTCCTTCATTATCGGTATCTACAAATGAGATGTCCTTATCTTTTTCGTTTCTACCGACTGCCACAAAAGGAATGTTCCGCAATTTGAGAAAGTCCACTCTTTCGTCTTCGTTTTTCAAGTCAAGTACCACAAATCCATCCACTAGTCTTTTGTCTGTGAATACACGGTAAGTATCTATCACGGAGTTATGTGGTTCGTCGGTTGTCAGAATAAGATGGTAACCGAGACGACTCAATTCGAGCGAGGTCTCCCTCAAGAAAATCGAAAAATACGGATATGTGAAGAGATAATCAGCGCTGTGCGGAACAATAATCGCAATCATCTTCGTCTGCTGGCTTCTAAGGCTTCGCGCCTGCTGATTTGGCACGTAGCCTAGCTTGCTTATTACACTTTCAACTCTCTCGCGGGTTTTAGCTGATACCTTCTCTGGATTGTTTATTACCCGGGAAACAGTCGCCGTAGATACTCTTGCCATCTTCGCTATTTTGGAAATGTTAATGTTCATATAAGCAACTCCTGCAAAAGATGTAATCGATTTCAATGTAATCGATTACATTATATAGACAGTTAGTTTTTAACAACAAACACAAATGCCGGCAATTTGCAGGCATTTTTCCTGTTTATTCATTAATAGGGACGAATGTACGGTTTTTCCTCACTGTACGGGAAAGTTTGGCAGAATTCCATAATTTCTAGATATGAGAAATGTGAGTAGTCTCGCTGGTTCTCTCGAGAGCAGTTTCAGGTTACCAATTTCAGAGCGGGATGCTGTGGGCATTGACAAGAGACTGACAGCGATGTGTTCAGAAGCTTGCGGCGGACTATATACCTATGTTTTCACTCTCCATATCGAAAAGCATCAGTGCCATGCAACCTTGTGGCCCAATATTTAGCCTGTGAACCAATAATACAAAAAAACTCACTCATCATATTGTCCCTTGCCCTCGTGACTCCATTTTCTGCATTCAGTCAACCTAGGGATCAGGATACCAGGAGATAGACTCTTGTTGTTGAGGTCTCCCTGGTCCTCCGTGACCGCAGGCCCATCCTTCGAGCAGAGCCGCGCGACTCTGATGAAAACCACGTTGTTTGTCAACGGTCTACCGTCCTCCGAGAGGATCAAAACAAGATCCCGAAACAAGTTCGGGATGACATTGTGAGGGGCTTCTTGAAGCCGCTGCTCGGATAATTTTTTTCAGTTGCAGTGAGCCCCTGAATTGATTGCCGGTTCTGTTCACGAGACCCCATACCCTGTAATCGATACCCCGTGCTCAACGTATCTGAACCTGTTTCAGCATCGATGGTCGTCCCAGCGAGCAGCGTCTCTTAGCGAGCGACAAGCGTCTCTCTTCAACTATGACCTGCTTAACGGACAGTTTTTGATTAAAATGTCCAGTATATAAAACACAATTTCATATTGTCGCTCTAGAGATCTTTTGATGAGGAATGTAAAGCTGTATTCTTCGCTCAGGATTTTTCCCTCTCGCATCCGGCTCTCCTTACCTCCAATTCTCGCTCTTGCTCATGGTCAAATCAGAAGCTAAGGAATTGATTATAGGCTCTTACTGAACAAGGTTGCGCTTGGAATTGACAACTGTTCCGGTTCACTTGGTCTGGCCGAACTAAACATCCCAGCGACACTGAGGAATACGACCCTTTCATGCAGCATTCTGAAAATGAAAGGGTGAGATTCTTTCAGCTGGTACACGTTCGAAAACTACTCTTAATAGAGAACACAGTGTAATGGTCTATATGCCGCATAAAAGCTTAATTGCAGCAAAAGAAACGCTTCACGAAGAAAGTGTAGAATAAAACTGGTATAGACATATAGATATCTGTGTGTGAATGCGAGGTGTCAACATGATACCTATCTATCTTAAAATCAGAAACTACATGATCAAGCAGATCGAAAAAGGCATACTTATCCCCGGTGACAGAATTCCGTCTGAAAGGGAGCTTGTTGATCTCTTCAAGGTAAGTCGCATGACTGTTAGACACGCCATCGATCAGCTGGTTAACGATGGAATCCTTGTCAGAATGGTAGGCAAGGGTACTTACGTAAGCAGTGAGAAGTTTGCAACCGAGCTAAATGTTTTGAGAAGCTTCTCAGAGGAAATAATCTCTACCGGGCATCGCCCCTCAGCCAAATTGATACGGATCGAGAGAGGTCAGGCTGGAAACTCAGTCACTTCTCTTCTAAGGATTGACAGCAGTCATGAGGTGATGAGAGTTGAAAGACTGAGGTTGGTTGACGATCTAGAAATGGCGATTACTGTTTCGTACTTTCCTTTGTCAAGAGCATTTCCGGTAGATGAGATAGACTTCAGCGCGACTTCGATCTACAACCAAATTGAGTCCCTAGGCCTTCGAATAGAAAAGGCTACCGAAACGGTTACAGCTGAAGCAGCCGACAAAAGGACTGCGAACTTTCTGCGTGTGAAAGACAAAGCCCCCCTCCTGAAAATAACTAGGCTCACATTTATTTCGAACAACGTACCTATTGAATACATGGAGGGATTGTTCAGGCCAGACAGATATTTTATATCCCAAGAACTCTATAGACAGGAAGTGAGATGATGAAGATGTTTGAAGAAATGTTTGGAAAGAAGCTCCCAATAATCGGTGTAGTTCATCTGCAGCCACTGCCAGGTGCGCCGAGATATGAAGGAATGTCTATGAAAGAGATTACCAGGCTCGCTGTTGAAGAAGCCAAAACCATGGTGGAGAATGGCGTGGACGGCCTGATAATCGAAAACTTCCGCGACATGATGTTCAAAAAGAGAGTCGGTCCCGAGACCGTTGCATCTATGACCTATGTTGCTTCGGAAGTAGTCGCTAATCTCTCTGTTCCAATAGGGCTCTGCGTTCTCCAATCCGATGCGATTTCTGCTCTTGCGATCGCGAAAGCAGTTGGGGGCAAGTTTATCAGGGTACCTTACTACACGGAGACATACATAGTTGATGCTGGAATGATGGAGAGTATTGCAGCCGATGCACTGAGATTCAGAAAGATGATCGAAGCCAGAGACGTAAAGATATTTGCAGATGTACACATCAAGCACGGCTATTCGCTTTCACGCAGACCCATTGAGGAATCGGCCGAAGATGCCTTTGAACGAGGACTTGCCGATGCCGTTATTGTCACGGGGAAAAAGACCGGCGGCAAGACCAAACCAGAGGATGTAAAGGCGGTAAGAGATTACCTTCCAAAGCTTCCACTTATTGTGGGAAGCGGGGTGACTCCAGAAAGTCTTTCCGAGTACTTCCCACAACTTGGCGATGCTGTAATTGTTGGAACGAGCCTTAAGAAAGACGGTAAGACTGAAAGCCCTGTGGACCCCGAGAGAGTCAGGCAGTTTGCAAATCATATGGAGAAGTGCAGAAAGGAGCTTGATTGATGACCACAATAACTGAGTTCAACCAGTTGTTTGGTACTTCGAAACCAATAATTGGGATGATTCATCTAAAGCCATTACCAGGCTCACCAGTTTATGATGGGGAGGGTTTAAGAAAAGTAATAGATCATGCGCTGGACGAAGCGGGAAAGCTCATTGAAGGCGGAGTAGATGGCGTTCAAGTCGAGAATTACAACGATCCGTCTTACTTCCCGGATGTTGCCGCCCCCGAGACTGTTTCCTCGCTCTCCATTGTTGCACACGAAGTTCACAAAGCTTTTCCGGATACGCCTATGGGCATCTGTCTTCTTGCCGATCCAATAGCATCCATTGCTGTAGCGCATTCCTCCGGCGCGAAATTCGTGAGAGCGACCGTGTTCACCGAAGCATCTGTAGATGTTTCGGGCTTAGCAATAAGAAGACCTCATGAAATTCTTAGATACCGCAAATTCCTCGATCCTTCCATAAGGATCTTTGCAGACGTTCATATCAAACATTCCGCGCCTCTTGCGATGAGACCGATTGAAGAATCCGCCTACGATGCCGCATATTTCCTGGCGGATTCTGTAATCATTAGTGGAAAGCACACTGGATTTGAGACGCCTCTCGAAGATCTGAAAAAGGTGCGAGGCGTACTTCCAAATTACCCGATTATGGTGGGTTCAGGAATGAACAAGGTTAACGCTGGAAAGATCTTCGAAGTAGCTTCAGGAGCTTTTGTTGGTTCCACTTTCAAGGTCGACGGTGATTCTTACAAGTCAGTGGATTCCGAGAGAGTCAAGGAGTTCATGAAGGTCATCAAGGAGATAAGAAAGCGATGAGCAGATCCGTTCTTGTTCTGGGTGATGTAAACGTAGATATAATCGGGAAGTTTGATGGGTTTCCCACACCGGGTAGCTGTGCCTACAGCGAGAAACCGGCTTTGCGACCCGGTGGCTCAGGACTGAACACTTATGTTGGATTGAGAAAGCTTGGGATCGATGCTGATTTTTTCACTATGATAGGAGAGGACATTTTTGGCGATTTCATAAAGGCCGAACTTTTGACACTTGGAATTGAATTCTCTCCTAAAATCTCGGAGTCGTATTCAACCGGTGTAGTGTTTTCTCTCTCTACAAACAACGAGCGGACCTTCTTCTCATTCAGAAGAGGTGCGGCCGATGTACATATAACTTACGAAGATCTTTCGGGAACCTCTCTGGATTCAGGTATATTGTATCTTACGGGTGTGTCTGTTGTAGAAGGTGAGGAGACTTTCGAGACATTTCTTAGAGTTGTTGAGGAAACCAAGTCTTCCGGCACGAAGATCTTCTTCGATCCCAACATAAGAAAGACCGATTTGGTTTCGATTTCGAGAATAGAAAAGATAATTCCTTTCGTGGATGTCTTCCTTCCCGCTCAAGATGAGTTGAAAGCTCTATTTTCAAAGTCTGACAAGTTCAGGTTTTGCTCGGACTTGCTTTCAACTGGTATTTCTGACATCTGGATAAAGAGAGGAGCAAATGGTTGTTCTCTCTTTTCGAAGGATAGCTGTTTTGACTTTCCCGCTCCAAGAGTAACGGCTCTTGAATGCACGGGAGCAGGTGATGCCTTCAACGCAGCCGTTATCTGGGGTTATGTCAACAATCTTGAAGAGAAGGAGATTGGCATTTACGGAAATATTTACGCAGGGATCAGCACAGAAAGAATCGGTGCTGCTACATCTTATCCCTATAGAAAAGAGATGTTAGAAAGCAAGCACTATAAATCTATCAAAACGGGGGTGAAAGTATCATGAAACGAATGATTCTCGTTCTATTTCTACTGGGGATCGTTGCAACGGGTTTCGGCGCATTGAAGGTGGCCATTGTTGCAGGAGACGCAATCGGAGACCGTGGATTTACGGACATGGCTTACATTGGCATTCAAGAAGCAGAAAAGCAGTTCGATATTGAATACAAAGTATTCGAGTGCCATGTCGACCCTTCGAAGTATTTTGATTCTTTGAGAGCGGCAGCTATGAACTACGATCTAATCTTCGTAGATCCTGGCTACTTCTTTGACAAGGAGCTCGCGGAGGTAAGCGCAATGTTCCTGTCGAAGACCTTTGTCTATATCGACGGCGCATCGGATCTTCCAAACGTCGTTTCAGTTCCTTTCAAGCAGAATGAAGGAGCTTTCCTCGCTGGATGCCTTGCTGCGCTATTGACTGACAAGACTGAACTGTGCAAGATCAATTCCGAGAAGATAGTTGGATTTGTCGGCGGTTTCGATATGCCCGTAATCAGGGACTATCAGGTCGGTTACGAACATGGTGTCAGATATGTCGATCCAGAAGTCAAGGTCATTGCGAGATATGCCGGAGATCATTACGATCCAGCCCTTGGAAAAGAGACGGCCTATTCAGTATCTAAAGAAGGAGCCGATGTGATTTTCCAGGCCGCGGGCCCCACGGGTCTCGGAATTCTCGAGGCAGCTAAGGACTATGGCTTCTTTGCAATTGGCGTTGATACGGATCAGGGCTATCTTCAGCCAGGTTTCATAGTGTCTAGTATGATGAAAAAAGTTGACGTCGCAGTTCTGGATATCGTTAGAATGCAGGTTGAGAATAAGCTTGAAAAGGGTTCCCTCCATGTCTACGGTATTGCTAATGGCGGAGTGGGACTCGCGTATAACGAATTCATGATGGATACAGTACCAGCGTCAGTCTACATAGAAATCAGAGAGATTCAGGAGAAGATCGCGAACGGAGAAATCGTAGTAGACTCATATCTCAACTGATGTTTTTTGGAGCCCCTCCGGGGGCTCCGTCTTCAATATCTCGGGGGGTGTTACCAATTCTTGTCTGCAATAAAGTCTCGAAGACATACCCAAATGGCCTGGAAGCACTCAAAGAAGTGAGTTTCGATGTAAAAAGAGGCGAGATTCACGCGATCGTGGGAGAGAATGGCGCTGGAAAGTCGACTCTGATGAACATTCTATTTGGAATGTTCAAACCGACTTCGGGAGAAATAACGTTCAAGGACAAGCAGTTCTCGCCAAAACATCCCTCGGAAGCGATAGGCCTTGGCATAGGAATGGTACACCAGCACTTCAAGCTCGTGCAGAGCATAACGGTTGCCGAGAATGTAGTGCTTGGTATGGAGAAACGCTTTCAGAACAGAATTGGAAAGATCAACAACGCCGAGATGAACAGTTCGGTTTCTTCGTTGATTGAGAGGCTTAGAATGTCGATCTCTCCGGATGACAGAATACAGGACTTACCGATAAGTAAGAAGCAGCAGGTTGAGATTCTTAAGGTTCTCTATAGAGATACGGATTTCGTTATTCTTGATGAACCAACCGCAGTGCTAGCCCCGAACGAGGTGGATGACTTTCTTGAATTTGTGACTGGAATTAGGGACATGGGTAAGACGGTGGTTTTCATCTCTCATAGACTGGGAGAGGTCTTCGCTATTGCTGACCGAATAACGATTTTGAGAAGGGGCAAGGTCGTAGGTACTTTTGACAAGAAGGACGTGAACAGAGAGAGTGTGGCAAACATGATGATCGGAACAGCCAGTGATCTCTATGAACGACCAGAAAACTTCGTGAGAGATGAAATCGTTTTGTCTGTGAAGCAGATTTCCGACGCATCGGGAATACTAAAGAATTTGAGCTTTGACCTCCACGAAGGGGAGGTCCTAGGTTTCGCAGGAGTTGGAGGAAATGGTCAGGAGGAGCTCTTTGAGGTGCTTGCAGGAAATCTGATGTTGTCCTCGGGAGAAATCTTACTAAAGGGATCTTCGATCGAATCACTAAATACGCTCGAAAGAAGAAAAGCAGGACTTGCCTATATCACCGACGATCGAATGAAGAAGGGGCTAGCGCCTGACAGAAGTATAGTCGAGAACAGCATTGCGGGCCACCATAAATCTGGAAGATTTGGGAAACTGGCGATAAATAGCTCGAAGGCAAACGCGTTCACCGAGTCAATCATTGCCGATTACGACGTTAGAACAGGTAAGAATATTCGAACCCCTGTGAGGGCTTTGTCGGGGGGCAACATGCAGAAACTTCTCGTCGGACGCGAAATCGCATATGATCCTGCCGTTCTTATTGCTTCTCAGCCCACAGCAGGAGTCGATGTGGCAGCGAGAAAGCTCATCCACGATTCGTTCAGGAGACTTTCAAAGAGTGGTTCCGGTATTATCTTGATCAGCGGTGATCTCGAGGAGATAATGGATCTTGCGAATAGAATTATTGTGTTATACCGCGGTAGAGCCGTTGCGGAGCTGGCATACCCTCATTACGATACGACGGAGATCAGTTATTACATGACGGGGATAAGGGGGTCGCAGAATGCAAGCTGCACGAACTCTTAGTCTAAGAAAGCTCCTTCTCTCGCTTCTTCTCGTAGTTTGTATCTTATCGGTTTGGGCACTGATTATATGGTTTGGCGGAGAGTCACCTTTCAAAGGATTCAGCTTTATTATTGAAGGTTCACTAGGCAACCACTATCAGCTTTTGTCTACTTTAAACAAAATGGTTCCATTGATTTTAGCCGCAGCCGCCGTTGCCGTTCCTGCATGGACCGGAATGTGGAACATCGGTGGAGAGGGTCAGTTATTGTTGGGAGCATTCGGGGCTGCTCTAGTCGGTTTTTCTATAGATTTCGGAGCGGGTATCGTGAACATTGTCGTGGCCCTTTTGGTATCTGCTGCATTTGGTATGGCCTGGGCTGCGTGGCCTGCGATATTCAAGATCAAGTTGAGAATGGATGAGGTAGTTACTACTCTGATGGGGAACTACATCGCCGCTCAGTTGATAGCCTATTTGATCAACAAACCATTTAGAGACCCTCGATCACCTCTTGCCCAGACTCCCTATATAAAGTCGAATTATGTCATTCCATATTTGTTCGAAGGGTCACAGTTTTCCGCGACTTTTTTTATTGCTATAGGGATAGTTTTGGTTCTATTCGTATTCAGGAAGAAGTTCATCATGGGATATGAATTTGAAATCACTGGAAGCAACTCGGTTTTTGCAGAGTTGAGTGGAGTTAAGGTCAAGAAGATAAAGCTTCTGTCGATGCTCATTGGAGGTGCTTTGGCAGGTCTAGCCGGTGGTCTTCTGGTCCTGGGAATGACACAAAGGGTTATGCAAAGTTTTCCACCGGGATACGGATTTACTGGTCTCCTGATTTGTCTACTTGCATTCAATGATCCACTGATCATTATTGGGATTGCCTTTCTCTTCTCTGTACTTCAAACCGGAAGTGTGAATCTACAGTTGTTCTCGTCGGTTCCGGCTGAGATTAGCGGTGTTCTTCAAGCGGTTATGGTTTTATTTGTAGCTGCATTCAAGACCTTCATTGTTGGACGGGGGGATAATTAGAATGGACATGGAATTGATCACTACACTATTTCGAACATCAATCCGAATGGCGACTCCAATTCTGCTTGCATCGTTAGGAGGGGCACTAACTTATCATGCAGGTATAATCAACGTGGCTATGGAAGGACTCATGCTGATTAGCGCCTTCTTCTCCGTAGTGTTTTCATATCTTACAGGGAATGCTTTTTACGGCATAATTGCCGGAATGATGGCTTCCATTCTAATATCATTGCTGTACTCAGTTTTTGTAAGTTTCTTGAAAGCAAACAACTTCGCAATCGGTTTTGCAATAAACATATTGGTGAGTTCACTCACTTTATTCCTTATGAGAATCATGTTTAAGGGAGAAAATGCATTCAACTCTCCAGATATAGCGCCAATTCCTGAACTCAAACTCATAACTGGAAACTACTTTCTAGACAACTACATTCTGAATTTCAGTATACTCACTTATCTTTCAATTCTGATTGCTTTTGTCTTGGCATTCATAGTCTACAAGACCTCCTTTGGGCTCAGGCTTAGGGTTTGTGGAGAGATGCCTCAGGCCCTTACAACAGCAGGTGTGAAGGTGGGGTTTGTTCAACTGTGTTCCAGCGTTTTGTGTGGAGCTCTCTGTGGACTTGCGGGGGCACAGCTTTCGCTATACAACGTAAGGATGTTCTCCCGCGAGATGACGGGCGGGAGAGGTTTTGTAGCACTTGCCGCGATTCTAATTTCGGGGGGAAAACCGAAGAGGATACTTGTCATCTCTCTGCTCTTTGGTGTTTTCGATGCTCTTTCTGTCAAGCTGCAAGGCGAGAAGGTCGCGCCTCAGTTCGCTCTAATGCTGCCTTATGTGATGAGTGTAGTCGTTCTGCTGTTGTTTCATCTGAAGTCCAGAAAGGGACTGAAGAACGCCTGAAGCAGAATCTTTCACATGGCTGGACTAGATTACTTGAGCAAGTCAACTTCTGAATCAAGATACCCAAATTATGCGGGCCACAAAAAAGACTGAGCTCTTTTGTGAAGAGCACTTCAAATAACCGTCAATAAGCCTTATGAAACTAGCTTCTTAGGACACCCGTAGCGGCAACATTGCGCCTTTCGTTTTGCTGGCGGTATTGGCTATTATAAGAACTTCAAATGACTAACTCGGAAGCAATTGTGTGTGCACAATCTGAAGCTACAGCTTTATCTTACTGTGGTAGTGAGTTTTGATTCTGTTTCAATAGAGATTTCCTGTAGCCTGATGAAGGTTGACGGGTTGTTAAAAATGGAGTCCAGAAAAGGTTTTTCATCCAACGGCAGGAAGGAAGGGATTGCATGCCACTCTCTAGTAACAGATCAACCTAGACATGTGATGATCTCAATCTGCTTAATATGCGTATGAACCAGAAATGCTAGTTTGGAAAAGACTACACTTTACACTTATTAGTTATGTAGACTTATACTGAAAAGCCAACTTTGTGAACGAAAATCCGGAGCATAAAGTGGCATTTTTTATTTTCGCAGTGACTAACCGTATGTTAACTATTTAGAGAAAGCTGACGAAT
Source organism: Mesotoga prima MesG1.Ag.4.2 (assembly GCF_000147715.2). Classification (NCBI taxonomy): domain Bacteria; kingdom Thermotogati; phylum Thermotogota; class Thermotogae; order Kosmotogales; family Kosmotogaceae; genus Mesotoga; species Mesotoga prima. The sequence continues at coordinate 1,878,931 of NC_017934.1, forward strand.
ATCATACCTCAAAGTCTGTCTTGAACTGCCAAAATCCTTCGTATTCTTCAGACTCAGTGATACCCATTGAGCTTACTATAATTTGTTGAGGCTTATCCTAAGCGATTATTGTCACTTATAGTTCTTAATCATTGGTTTTTTACTCAATAAAAGACATAAATGGACCAGGCTCTCTTTCTTTATGTAACTAATCACATTGTCTAATTAGAACAGGGAAACTTCCATTTTGTTTATAATGTAACAAGTGGTATATTAATCGCATCAGTACATTGCACCTCTTCCCATATTTTCCCTGAGCCCTCACTTATTTTGTATAGATGCAAAGCCTCACTTGTGGAGGTGGGTAATGAAGAGCGAAATTTTCTCGTTTTGTTTGCTGGTGCTTATAGCAGCTGTGGTGCTATTTATAAGTCGATGTCCACCCGTTCCAAACACGCTTCCAACAATCACCAAAGCAAGTAGCCCTTCCGGAGCAATATCCCAGAACAGCAGCACATTCAGCTGGAATGGAAGTGATCCGGATGGAACTATTTCCAAGTACGAATACAGAAAAGATGGTGACAGCTGGGTAAGAATGGCACGAGCACAAGCTATACATGGAGTGGATACTCTAAAGGCTTGCACACATTCGAAGGCAAGGCTCAGGACAACGAAGGTACTAACTCGAGTGTGATAAGCGAATTGTTTTCTCTCATGAATTGCAAATGCAACCTACCGGTTCGCCGAATAACCTAGATGGAACTACGAAGACGGGTTTGAAAGTATGCGTTTTAAACGAACAAGGAGATTATTCGCCTGAAATGAAAAACCACTGGTATTCCTGGGAAGATGTTTTTCACAGTACAAGGAGCTAATTACTTCGAGAATATGCAAGTTGCCGAAATGGTTACTGAATATCGCGGGTTTATAATAATATAGGAGGTAAGTTGATGCCGCAATTTCAGTTTGTTGTTTTACGATCCAATAGAGTTTCTTACCGCTTTTAGAAAAACCTATAACCTTTTGGGAAGTTAGTACCCATTTCCGATAAAATGCCGATATATTTCCGATAAATTGCTTCTTTCGTTCTTTCGTGACTCCATTTTTTGCATTCAGTTAACCCTGCTTTTTTTGCTATGAGATAGATCTTCATTCGAGAGCTAAGAGCTTTGCTCTTGGTCCTTAGGAAGCCCTCGGCGGACGCGCTGCCGACTCCATTGAGAAGTGATACAGTTGTAGAACATTGAACGCAAGGCTGTGCAAGAACTGCCCAGGTCGCAATGCCCGCTTCGCGGGGAAAGAGCGGATGAACGCTGCTAAAAACCACGTTATCCGTCAACGATCTTCCGGCCCCGCCGAGAGGATCAAAACCAGATCCCGAAACAAGTTCGGGATGACTCTGAACAGGAGACCCCAAACAGGGGCCCTGAGCAAGAGCATTTCAGGGTAGGCTCATTGGGGTGACAACTAACGGTTATTGCAAAAGGCTAGATTCCGTCATTCCGACAAAGCTCCTGGTCGGAATCTCGATGCTATTGCTTCAAAGTTCTCCTCGGCGAACGCTGACTACTCTCTTGCTCTTCTGACCTCTGACCACTGACCTCTAACCTCGGCTTCTCCAAAACCCGGATCCCGAAACAAGTTCGGGATGACAGAGTGAGGAGTCTCACAGGAATGACGCATAGAGAAACTTTCAAAAACCCGTTGTTCGATAACGCAGTGAGAGCTACAGGAAAGCCGCTACTGGACAACGATGTTTGATAATTTTAGGAGACTCCAACGGTTTTCAGGGTCTCCACAACATTCAGCCAGATAGAATTACTTTTTTGTTGTGAAACTCCAAATTGGACCAACTACTGGTTCTGAGCCTTCGTTCTTTGCGGCGATCTTCCAGTAGTATGTAGTATTTGGAAGGAGGCCGATTTTGTTATAAGTGTTCGTAGTTCGATTCGATCTGAAAAGGGAAGGATTGTGGAAAGTAGAAAGGTATAAATCGTACAATACCGCATCCCCGTCGGGATCTCCGCCTTCCCAAGACAAGAGAACTTCAAGATCAGTGTCTTTCGCGTCATTTGCAGGGGAAGGGTTCGAGGGAACGTTGGGGAATGATTTGACCGTTACTGTGAATGTCTTGTCAGATGACGCTTCCTTCTCGTCTTCTGCTTTTATAGTAACTGCAATATCGCCGAGTGGTCCGCTGACTGTCCATTCATAAAGGCTGCCTGAGACGGTTCCCGGTCCTCCAATAAGACTATATGAAAGAAGATGGCCGTCCGGATCTGAACAATAGTTGGCAAGGTTGATCTGGATTAGCTCTCCAATATTCTCGACAATTGTCTCTATGACACCCCATTCAGGCTTGCTATTCTTAATTGGACAGGCCGTAAGAAATAATACAGTAAGCACAAGAACCACCGTCAGGCGAAAACTCTTCATCTCATTATCCTCCACAATCTGAATTAGGAGATGAGAATGCTGCTTAGTCTGAAAAGTGAGTGGTTCTCTAACAAACATCTCCTTATAGATTTTAGAACAGTATCGGCCGATTCAGGCTCTTCTGGCCAGAGTGTTCTTTGCTGATTCCTTGGAGAAGGAGTTAAGATACACGTGTTCCTACGATAAGATCAGCCGAGAAAGAGCATTATAGAGAGTTTGCTGCGCTAACGAGAGACGAGAAATGGAGAAGCCAGTCTTCTGGCGCAGGCCATTCAAAAGGCGATAATCATCGCTGCCAGTGAAGGCTTCGCCTTCGCCAGTACCACTTCGCGGGAGAAGAGCCGCTGCACGCTTAAAAGCGGAGAACCCGCTGAACGCTGTGAAGAGCCGGTTCTTCGATAAGATCAAAAAACTAAAGAGGTCAGAGGTATGAGGGTAGACGTATGAAGATCAAGATCAAACATCACATACCAACATCATGAACTATTATCAGTATCTTGTGTTCCGTAGCTCTTTTCGAACCTGCAACCACCTACCTGCAACCCCGATCGGTTCAAAACATCGAGTAGGAGAGGGGCGGAGCCCCTCGTCCTCTCACAGAACCGTGCGTACGGGCCGCGTACACGGCTCATGGATCAAGTATCGGAAATTTCGACAGGGGATGATGGTATTTTGTCATATCGACTAGGTTCATCTCTTCAAAGAACCTGTTGGGGATGGCGTAATTGGCTGCTTTTGAGTGAGAAGATCGCCATTTGTTCATTCTCATGTTGACTTTCTCTTTCCATCCGGTCCTTCTGAGAACTCTGTTCAGTTTCTTAGTTGTCTTCCACTGGTGTAGTATGATGGCTCTTAGCCTTCTCCTTATCCAGCTCAGAAGTCCCCTCAAAATGGATTGGAAATCCACTATCCTGAAATAGCTGGCGAATCCCCTCAACAGTGGATTGAGCTGTTTCACTATCTCCTTTACCGGCCTGCTCTGATTCCTTCTTGTAAGTTTCCTGACCTTTTCCTTGAATCTCTTCAATCTGGATTTCTCTATCCCCACTCTCTCGCCTTTTATTTCAAAGCCAAGAAAGTGAAATCCATCTTCAAGTGTTGTGATTCTCGTCTTGTTCCTGTTGACTTTGAGCTTCATGTCAATCTCCAGTATGTTTATCGCGATTGCCAGAAACTCTCGGGCTTCTTCCTGGGTTTTCGAGAAGATCAGTATGTCGTCTGCGTATCTGACTATCCTTATTCCTCTGGCTTTCATCTTCTGATCGAATTCGTTCAGATAGATGTTAGCCAGCAGCGGGCTTATTACTCCTCCCTGTGGACTGCCAGTCTCTGTTTCCTTCCAGACTCCATCTTCCATTACTCCGCTCTTCAGTATTGCCCGTATGAGTTTGAGTATCTTTCCATCACTCACTCTCTCGGCTACGGAGTCTATTATCTTCTCATGATCCAGAGTGTCGAAACATTCACTGAGGTCAAGTTCCACTACATTACACAGTCCGTATTTGGATGCAAAGGCTTTCGCCTTCTCCACTGCCTGCCAGGCATTTCTTCCCTTTCTGTAACCGTAACTGGAGGGATGGAATCCTTCCTCGAATATCGGTTCGAGTACCTCCTTAAGAGATTGCTGTACAACCCTGTCCCTTACGGCAGGTATTCTCAATTGCCTCGTTTTACCGTCGGCTTTCGGGATCTCTACCCCCCTGAGTGACATGGGTTTGTATTCGCCTCTCTTGATTTCTCCGGATAGTCTCTCGATTTCTTCGGGAAGTTTCTCTGCGAATATCTCTACGCTTACTCCGTCTATCCCAGGGGCTCCTCTGTTGGATTTTACCCTGCCATAGGCTTCTAAAAGGTTCTTCTCCAAATAGACTTTGTCGATTAGACTGTAATACTTCATCTCTTTCTCCTGTATGCTCTCTTCCAACGGTTGTAGTCTCAGATGTTATTGCGACAACTAATGACTGGCTTCTCTACCCTTTCGGGAATATGTACCTTGTCTTTAACTGTCTAACCTGAATCTCTTCACTGTCTTCCGATCACATTTCTTCGATCCTTCCCCCCTTCGCAAGTGATGGAGCCTTTCGACTTCCCCATCACCCCCTTGGCTTTTAGCCAAGGTCCCTTCCCCTTTCGGAGAGGTTCTTCACTACTACGGGTTCATCTGCCATCCTCCTGAGCTTTCCGTTAACTTGGATCACCTCCTTGCTAACGGTTACCCCTTTCGGACTCATGAGGACTTCCCCGGGTAAGATACACCACTTTCATCCGAATCCTGCCATCCAAACCTTTACAGCTGGAGTCAGGGCTTTCCCTTATCTGGCAGGGTTACCCTACTGTAACGGCCATCCCTGGTTCACTTTCGTTCAGTTCCGGACTTTGCCTCGGGCTTCCTTCAGATTCACCGTTACCAGTGACACCCTTGCCTCTGGCTAATGCTTCTTTGACTCCCCGCATTCGGGTCTTTCACCCTATAGTTGTGTATCATGCCGGGCGCACCAGATCCCGAAACAAGTTCGGGATGACAATGTGAGGGACTTCCCAAACGCGCTGCCCGAATAACTTTCTCAATTACAGAAAAACCCTGAATCTATGAGCCTTTTCCGTTCGCGGGACTCCATACCTTGTAATCGATACTCCGTGCTCGGCGTCATGAACTTGTTTCAGCATCTATGTTCTTCTACAATAAATCGAAAAAGAGTCTTGTCGACAGTTTCCATTGCTCTTGATAGAAGGGAAACAGAGCCCACGGCGCTTGTTTACTCCTTAAATGCTTCAATTTAGGTAACTTCTCCGATCAAAAAAATTATACTCATGAGCACTATAGTATAATTGTCTTGAAAAGAATTGTACTTGCGCACAATTTGGAGGGCAAAATGATACCGGATCAGTTTTCCTCTAATTCACCAGGAAAAGTGAAGAAGATAGTCGGTCCGAGCTTCACATACTGGGCGTTTGTACCTAATCCCTTACCACCAAAGCTCGTATATGACAATGACCTTCTGTTTTTTCTCGGTGAAGCAAATCGAGCGATGGGAGAGTTTTCGGGGTTTCTTTCTGGGAGTCCAGGATCGCGATTATTGATCAGGCCTCTCTTTCGCAGGGAAGCCGTTGCTTCGTCACAGATCGAGGGAACGACTTCGGACATTGAAGATCTCTACTTTTTTGAAGCTGACCAAAATAGTGTTCCCTTGGCAGATGATGTTCGGGAGGTGTCGAATTATCTAAAGGCACTTGAGTATGGTCTTGAACGCCTGAAGTCTTTGCCGATTTCAACACGACTTTTCAAGGAGTTACATTCCGTGCTCATGTCGGGAGTGCGCGGAGGCTATTCATATCCCGGAGAATTAAGGAGAACGCAGAACTGGATTGGAAAACCGGGCTGCACTTTGAATGAAGCTGATTATGTACCCCCACCTCCCGAAGAGCTGAACGATTGTCTTGGCGAACTGGAGAATTTCATCAACTCTGAATCTAGACTACCTCCACTTGTTAGGTTGGCTTTGGTTCATTATCAGTTTGAAGCCATCCATCCATTTGTGGACGGAAATGGGAGGGTTGGGAGGCTATTGATCTCTTTACTCAAAACTTATTGGGGACTGATGGATCAACCGGGATTGTATCTCAGCGGCTATTTCGAAGCTAATCGACAGGAATACTATTCAAGACTGAGAAGCGTAAGCTTTGAGGGCGACTGGAATGGATGGATTTTCTTCTTTCTCAAGGCGATCCTTCAGCAGTCTGAGCTAGGAAAGAATAAGCTGAAGGAGATCATGGATCTTAGAAGCAACTGGATAGGTCGTCTAAAACCTGTTTCTTCAGCCCTTCCACTAGCGCTAATTGATTCTCTATTCGAGAATCCTGTAATTACAATTCCGCTAGCTGCTGAAAGACTAAACGTGACTTACGTTAGCGCCAGAAGGGCGGTCACTGCTTTGTGTGAGAAGGGAGTCCTTTCACAAACAGATCAAAGCAAATACGGAAAGAAATACATTGCTTCAGAGTTGATTGAGATTGTTAAATGAAGACTCGTCCTCCAGAAGTACCAAGTATATTGGAGATGCTGCTTTTGGCAGGAAGCATTCTCAGGTCCACCGTCAAAGGTTCTCCGTCCTCCGAGGAGACTAAGAGCAGAAGTGATGCGGCTTTCAGCGGGAAGCACTCAGAAGCCGGTCAAAAGGCGAGAATCATCGCCGCCAGTGAAGGCTTCGCCTTCTTGGCACACTGCATCTTGCAACTGATCCTTTGCTCTTTCCAACCTCCGACCTCCGACCCCCAACCACGGTTTCCCCTTCAAAACCAAGATCCCGAAACAAGTTCGGGATGACCCTGAACAGGAGACCCCAAACAGGAGCATTTTGGCGCAGGGTTTCAGGACAGGCTCAGTGGGATGACAACTGACGGTTATTGCGAAAAGGCTAGATTCCGTCATTCCGACAAAGCTCCTGGTCGGAATCTTGATGCTACTGCTTACGATTTCAACCAAGAACGAAGAACAGATCCTCGCTCTTGAACGAGCAACGGGTTCTCCTCGGTGAACGGAGAACGATTCAACGGTCAACCACTTTCTCTTGCTCTTTAGAATCTCCAACGAAGGTTTCTCAAAAGACCTTAGATTCTTCATCTCAAAGAGAGGAAGCGAACTACAGTGTTTTCTGCCTTCAGCGCGCGGTCGAAGTTGCCTGTCAAGATATCATCGACGAATCTATCAATGCAACTGAATAACCGACCTATTATGTGTAGATTGAAACCAAGGCGAGTTTTTTTCTACAAAAATGGTCTTTCCAGCGTGAAGTTGTGATAAAATCACGATAGTAGACGGAGTCAAGATTGTACCAGATACCTGTGAACAGGAGGGGTGATTGTTATGTCAAGAACTGTATTGATGCTCGCCGGTGTGGTAGTCCTGGTTATGGCTCTTCTAGCTTCATTCAACGTCGGAGGTATTGTAATACCCGCCTGGTACGTTTCATTGAAATGGATAGGCGGTGCTATTATGATCCTTGTTGCTTATATGGATAAGGGCAAGAAGGCTAAGTCGGACTCTTAGTATTACAAGGCCCGGAGGATTCTCCGGGCCGTTTATTTGTGATATCTCGTTATGAATCCTTTCGTTTGAAGTTTCACTTTCTTATTTCAAGATCTTTCAGTATCTTTGGCGCTTCATGAAGCTCTGAATTTGGCACATCATACTGGTCGCCACGGCTGTCTTTCTCTTCAACGAAGAACTCCGGTATTACATTGTGCCTGCGAATCAAATTATATTCTGAGGCTTTGAGGCGCTATGACCGTTCTTTTTCTTTAAGCGGTTTGACTAGTTTTTTGATTTCGGGGGAGTCGACTCCTGACTTTTCGATTGCCAAGAGGATTTCTCCAATAGCGGGATTAGATCTCTGACCGTCACCAAGATTAGGTACTCTGCTCAGTCTGTCTAGTTCTCTTTCGATTGTTTCAACGACTTTCATAAGAACAGATGTGGAGGTTGTTCGAAGAGAGTTAGAGATGATCTTCGCAGTTTCTGCTTTCAGAACGGGATTTATCAGCCACCCATTATCCAGGACGATCCTAACACGGTCATCGTCAGAGCACGAAGGGTCTTCGGATACAGCATAAAGCAGTATACGCCACAGGATAGGGGCCCTGGATCGTCTCCACCATTCGTAATAGAAGTTCCTGTCTTTGTTGTCGGTTTTTATCAAGTGAAGGATCGTATCACGTACGAAATCTATATAGATATGAAGCCATTCCGGGCTCGATTCCGGCTCGCTCTCTTCGATGGTCTTTCTCGCGCTGCAAATGCTGTCGTACTCTCTTACCGAGCCGTTGATTACCGACATGTCTGTGACGGCCTTCATTAGCTGCGAGGTAAGAATCGAAAGGATGTCTTCATGTAGTATATCAAGGTTTGGTTCAATGATCTCGGACCAAAATTTCTTCAAGCAATCGGTTTTGACGAGAGGCTCAAGATCGTATTGCCTGTGAAAGAGGGAAAGCTTCGCCGGTTTTCCAGTCTGAGAAAGAGAGAAGAAGCTCTGTATGGCCTTCGTGATTATCCATGGGTTTGTGGTGACATCGACCTTCTTCAGGGCTTTCAGCATTGCGAGACATGGAGTTTCTCCTTTGTGCCAGTTGTTGAGGATCAGATTCAACCATTCTGCCTGACAGGTATCTGGAATCTCCAGATCACTGTCTGCCATTTGTTCCACGATCGAAGAGACCAGATATGGGTTCAAGGATGATCTTCTAGAGGCCAAGAAAGTCAGGTGTTCCTGGCTGCTGCTTACGAAAGCAGTTTTTACGAACCAGCGGGTTAGAGACTTTTCGATCTCTGTGAGCGGCTCTTCCTCGCGGAAGAGATTATCCAGCATCGCTTTCGAATCGAGCCATTCCACCCATGCGAAGCCCTCAGCGAAACGACAAAAGACCTCTGTGAGGTCTTCACGGTTGAGACAGTATGTTAGGTAACTGTCGACCTTTTGATCTATTCCGGGTTTCTTGCCGGCAATGCTTTTAATTCTGTCGGTATGGATTTCAAGATCTGAACTGGCCAGGGAAGTCCAGTTTTCAAGAGCCTTCTGAAGTTCGTAATGAACTTTCTTCTTTTCGGGTGTTAGGGGATAGGAGACGGGAATCACATTGATCTCTTTCCACCTCTCGGCATCGCTCGCGCTGACAAGTGCGTATCTATTCGATTGCCTTATGTCCAGTCCTCTTGCCAGATAATCGACTATGGTATCTCTGTGACTGTACCCTATGAAAAGAATCGTGTAGTCCGATAGGTACAGATCCCTAAGAAAGTCCCTCGCCCAACCTTCGGTTAGGTAAGCTCTTCCGAAGTCCCTGTTCGTAACGACAAGCCATCTAGAATCCTGTTCCACGTTTCCGTGAAGATATACTATTCCCCTGAAGTCATCGCCCCTCGGTAGAGCGGGCGCTCTGAAGATATCGAAGCCGTCGTATCTCTCTCCGTAATTCTTCAAAACGGTTAGAAAGTGCGCGTCGTAATTTGTCGTTACGATTTTGAGGTCCCGGGCGCTCTTGAATAGAAGAGGAATAAGGTTGTGAAGCTGCGACGGTCTAGAGGTTTCTCTACTCATAATCTGTTTTACGATTTCGTGGACGCCCTGTCCGCCATTCTTGGAGTTTAGACTGCCGAGAAAGACGTCCGGAGGTTGGACTCGCTGCTGTTTGACGTAGTATTTTTGGCCGTAGCTTTTCGCGACGGCTTTTGCGAGGTCGACAAAACCGGGTATGTTTGAAGGAGAGGCCATTGAAACGCCGGCACCCGCGAAGACTACCAGCCTTTCTTCCTCCTGCGCCCTTATTAATTCTGTAGGAATATCTACATGGTCTGTTAAGAGCATTATTCCTCCCGCCGTCTCTCTTTCTAATAACCTTCATTCACAAATTGAGACCCTTGAATAGAGAGCGTCCTTGATGCAATGATACTCCATTGCCGAACACGGTGTCGAGGAAGGTGCTTAATCCAAGAGGCTTTACCTAGAGAGAAAAACCGAATCTGGCGTCTTTCATGCCTGTCTTGAACGGTGGGAAAATGCGTAATTCTCACGCCGTTTTCTTCGTATGTAACTCCGCCCACCTTCATGTAGGGAAATTTCTTTGCGAACAAATGGGATCTAGATTTGGTTTGCCTGATGACTGTGAGACAAGCTCCAGGTGACATCTTGAACATCAGTTATTGATTTACCCAGTGATTTGTCGAGAAGACTATCAAGCGGAGATTACCTGAAAGCCTTTCTTCGGTGCCTTGTCAAGACGCTCTTTTCAAATGTCTCGCAGTAGTTCTAGAAGCCACTTGTTTCGCATACATGACTTACTTTTGCTTTCCATTAAGTGATTAGGCATCTCGAATATTCAGAATCTACTGTGGAAAAAACTGCACTCTAGAATTCTCTATGGATAGTAATCGGGTCAAATTCTTTCAGGAGGTAAGTATTATGAAGAAAGCACTGCTACTTTTCTCGCTTGTGGTTCTATTTGCGTTAACGGCTCTTGCGGGTCCAAAGTATGTTTTCCTGTTTATTGGCGATGGCATGGCTCTTCCACAGATCAACGCAGCACAACTATTTCTAAGTTCATCATTTGAGGATGCGGTAACTCCTAAGCTAAACATGCTTAGGTTTCCAGTCCAGGGTATGACGACAACCTACTCCTCAAACTCCTTCATAACCGACTCAGCCTCGGCCGGTACTGCGATAGCAACAGGAAGGAAGACGAATGATGGCGTTATTAGCATGGATCCAACACTTACTGAATCCTACCAAACGGTTGCAGAATTTGCCAAAAGCAGGGACATGAAAGTCGGGATCATTTCAAGCGTCTCCATCGACCATGCCACGCCGGCAGTTTTTTACGCTCATGAGAAATCAAGAAACAATTACTACTCAATTGGGCTTCAGGCAGTAACAAGTAATTACGACCTCTTCGGTGGCGGAACTTTCAACAGGCCTGACAACAAAGGTAAAGACAGAAATCTCTTTGAGATAGCTGTAGAAAATGGATTCACGGTTGTAAGAACTCAGGAAGAGTTCGAATCACTTGAATCAGTTGAAGGAAAGGTCATTATCACAAACGAAGTAATTCCTGGCAGCGGAGCGATGGCTTACGAAATCGATAGAGAGAACGAATTCTCTCTGGCAGATATTACTGCAAAAGCAATACAACTTCTCTCAAATGACAATGGCTTCTTCATAATGGTCGAGTCAGGCAAGATAGACTGGGCGTGTCACGCAAACGACGCAGCAGCATCAGTTGGAGATACGATAGCTTTCGATAAGGCAATAGCGGAAGCAATAAAGTTCTACAATGAACATCCGGAAGATACCCTTATTGTTGTTACCGGTGATCACGAAACGGGAGGACTCACACTAGGTTTTGCTGGAACAAAGTACGTTGCCAACGTTCCAACAATCGGAAATCAGAAGATGTCCTACGAGGCCTTCGATGCTCTCCTCTCTTCTGAAAAGGCTCTGGGCAAACTCAACACGTTCGAAGATCTTCTCGTTCTTGTTGAGGACAACTTTGGTCTTGTGACCACTGGCAAACCTCAGGGCATCCCTCTAAACGATACAGAGATTGAAAGACTTCGGGAAGCCTTCGGTTACTACGTGAATGGTAGCGTACCAAAGGATAGCAGAACATACATCCTCTACGGTGGTTACAATCCAGTTAGCGTAACACTCACTCATATTCTGAATGAAAAAGCCGGACTCGGTTGGACATCTTACTCGCATACCGGTGTTCCAGTTGCAACATTCGCCATGGGTGTTGGCCAAGAAATGTTCGCAGGTTTCTACGACAATACCGATATCGGCAAGAATCTCTTCAAACTCCTAGACTAATAGTATCGATAAATGTAGTGGCCAGTGCGCAGAAAAACGCACTGGTCTCTTGTTCTGATTGGAGATGAGAAAAGTGAGCATAAGTGGATCCAAAAAACGGTACGAGCTGCTCTTTGTATTGATCCTGGTGGCTGTGAACATTGTGCTCATCATCATGCCAAACAGGTATGATAAGAGTTCAAATTACAGCTACACAGTTGGAAAGATTGTTGAAGTAGACAATACCGAACTCAAGCAGTATGGACTGATAAAACAGGGGAGTCAGTATTTGACCGTTGAGATCAAACGCGGCGAACTGAAAGGTCAGGTTTTTGAAACAGACAACAACCTTATAGGTAAAATGGAACTTGATAAAGTACTCAGTGAAGGCGATACCGTCTATGTCGAATACTCAACCATCGGTGACGGATCAATCTACGTTAAGGTCGTTGATTTCTACCGTCTTGGTACTGAAATGCTTCTTTTCACAGTATTCGGAGTAATGCTTATACTCTTCGCGGGGTTCACCGGACTCAAAACACTACTCTCGTTCACCACGACGCTTCTGGTTCTGTGGAAAGTGATGATTCCGCTCTATTTACAAGGCTTCAATCCTGTACTGATAGCTTTCGCAATTGTTTCAGCACTCACTTTGGCAATCATCTTTCTTGTTGGAGGATTCACCCGTAAGGGATTTGTTGCCTTCCTTGGATCGATATCGGGAGTCTTGGTAACCCTGATTCTTTCTTTAAGCTTTTCAGACCCATTTTACATAAACGGTTCGGTGATGCCGTTTGCGGAAACACTGCTTTATTCAGGTTTTGCACACCTTGATCTGAACCAGCTCTTTCTGGCCAGCATTTTTATCGGGAGTTCAGGGGCAGTAATGGATATCGGTATGGATCTTTCTGCATCTATGCAAGAAGTGGTATTCAAAAACCCCGACATTACCACAAGAGAACTGATGTTTTCCGGATTTCGTGTAGGTAGGGCGGTGGTAGGCACAATGACGACCACTCTTCTTTTTGCCTACTCAGGTGGCTATCTGACACTACTCATGGCCTTCATGGCGCAGGGTGTGAATACATCAGCGATGCTGAATCTCAACTATTTTTCGTCAGAAGTACTCATAACTGTAATCGGGAGTTTTGGGCTGGTTCTTACCGCGCCTCTCACAGCCATAATCGGAGCCTTCGTATTCACCAGAAAAGGGAGCGAGCTTCTTATCCCAGCGAACCAAGAAGCCGGACAAAGTGTGGACAAGAAGGCTCGAGAACTTGGGCCCGCCATTAACGATTCCGTCGATTGAGGAATGGCTGGTACACCGACGGGGAAAAGTTGAGTGAGGATCTTCCATACACATTTAACACATCTGATTGGCTGCCGACACAGGGTGTGACCGATACCCTTCCGATAGTAGCCTGGTTCCCGCCAGTCTTCTATCATTTCAACGTAGTTGCAAATCCTCCCGAAGGCGGGGAAGTCATGGAAAGTGGTGTATTCATATACGGCGCTCCAATGACGCTGGGTGCAATTCCTAATGACAATTACGTATTCAGGAACTGGACTTTCGAGGGAGCTGAGTTCAGCGATAATCCATTGTGGGAAGGGAATTCCACCTTCTTCCTTGCTAGATCGACTTGTATCGGCTGCACTGAATTCACCATAGTCGGCAATTTCGACCTGGATGTGCCCGACACAATTACTGTGAACTTGAGAGCCGAGCCACCTGAGGGTGGTGAAGTAAGCGGCGGAGGCAAATTTTCAAAAGGATCGAGCACTACTATCAGCGCCGTGCCAAATTCCGGATATGAGTTTAGTGGCTGGTACTTTGATCCATGTGGGAGCCCTTTCAGTGATTCTCAGACTTTGACTCTAAGCAATTTGCAGGTTGATTGGGCTCTTTTTGCGTCTTTCCACAAGCCTTTTTAGATCGAAGCTCTCTTTTTGAGACATAGCTTTTTAGTTTATTTGATTTTGTGTACAAAGAAGGAGCCTGAGGAGAGAATCCTCAGGCTTCTATCTTTTCAACAAAACCGATTCTGAAACCGTCCGGATCTCTGATGACGAATTTAAGGATTCCATAGGGAGTCGTTTCGAGAGGAGTATCGATCTCAACAGTGTCTTTGATTCTATTCCACAGCTCCTCGACACCGGTGATTCGGAAGTTCAAGATGTCTGAATTCCTGTTTCTTTTCAATCCCGGAGTTTCGATTATCCCAAAGCCGGCCGTTCCATCGAGTTTATAGGACTGCCAGTTGGTCTGTTCGTAAAAAATATCCGGTTCGAACCCGAGGATCTCTTCGTAGAAGACTCTTGCTCTCTCAAGAGAGCTAACAGATATAGTAGCAACTTGAATTTCCATTTAAGCCTCCCAATATTAATTTGTTTTAAGAAGAATGAGGCCGGCGATAAAACCTATCAGAGTCCGACCTCAGTCAAACTGAAAGATTCATTTCTACATCACTCTATAGTTCTGATCGATTCGGTTATACTTAGAGACGTCACCTTTCTCGACGAAGCGAGCGTGGTCAGTATTCCTGCCCCTATCGCGCCGGCAACCGCTAGAACAATTCCCATCCATGGTATCGACCAGTTGAGATGACTCATCTCGGATCTCAAGAGCGAATAGACCGTGTAAGAGAGAATCAGGCCTAGAACGACAGACGATATGGCACTTATGAATCCGAAGATCAGGCCTTCGTAAGTAAGCATGGCCTTGAGTTGTTTTCCGGTCATGCCCACCGCTCTGAGTATTCCAAACTCTCTGCGACGCAGGATGATAGTAGTGTTCATGGTGTTTGTTATACCGCAGATGCCTATGAAGCCAACTATTGCAATAAGCCCGTACACTAGGGTTGAAAGTGTGCTGATCGCGTCTTCAGCCTCTTTCTTGTATTCACTGTATGAGATGAAGGTAGAGTTCCTGTATCTGTCGGCGATCTCTTCGATTGTTGATTCGAGAGCTTCAGCGTCGCTTCCCCTTCGAAGGTATATATCTACATACGAGTAGTGGTCCATGTAGTCCATCATGGTGAGATGGACATTGCCGTTCTCAGGCCTGAAAACCTCAATTATCTTCTCGCTGCATGCCGCAACAAGTATTCCGCCCTCGACCGTGTAGCCGACGACTGATGGCAGCTCCTGCACCACAGCGGCAACGACGAACTCCGAGGCGACGGGAACTTGTACCATAGACTCGTTCAGATAGTACGTCTTGAGCAAAACTCTGTCTCCTGCCTCGATTCCGTGCTTGTTGCTGTTTTCTATGTCGATAATGATTACCGGTTCGGAAGTTGCTCTCGTCAAATCTATCGATCCCGAAATGACTTTCGTCTTCATCAGCTCGATACCGAGATCGTTGTAAGCGAGGAGAGCCATGAACATTCCGCTATTATCAACTATTGTCGCGCGCATTCCAGCCTCAGGGGTGGAGAAGGTTGCGAATGACTTGTTATCAAGGTCGCGGTCTTCCCATTCGGTGAGCAGTCTTCCCGTAATGAACTTCGCAGCCGCTACTGTCTGTACATCTTCAAATGAGAGTATCTCTTCGATCGTTTCCTCATCGGGTCCGTCATCGTACATGCTTGCCACTCTTATTGAGAAATCCGACTTCACAACGCCCCGCGCAATTCTCTCAGTATCGAAGTTTGCGGCAAAGTACGAGAAGGCTATGAAAAGAGTTGCCGCCATCGTCATTGAAATGACAGAAATAATCGTCGTGCGAAGATTTCTCCTCATGTTTCTTTTCGCAAGTTTCAACGGGATCTTCTCTCCAAACGAACTTTGTCCTTTAACGATCCCTCTGACTTCGAAGTCAGAGGGTTCGACACCGTACTGTCTCATCGCCTCTACGGGTGAGACTTTCCCCGCCCTTAGTGCGGGAATAAGAGAAGATACGACTACCGACAGGAATCCGAGAATGGCTCCAAGTAAGAGTGATAGGGGTGAAATCATGGTTGCGAAGCCGCCTAGCCCCGTAAGCTGAGATCCCGCATAGAGCGCTATGGCGAAGGAAAGCAAAACGCCTGTCGCCAGTCCTAAGGGAATACCAACAAGACTTACGAGGATCGATTCTCGGAAGACGACCTTCCTTATCTGTGCGGGAGTGGCACCGGCCGCCCTGAGAAGCCCGAATTCACGTATTCTTTCGAGAACGGATATTTGTACGGTGTTATAGATAGAGACCATTGAAGCCACTGCGACGAGCAGTCCCAGAACGACGGCCGGCCAGTTGACGGGAGATAGGTTCTCAAGAAAGTAGATCAACGAACCGTTGTAAGTTGTCTTATCTCTTATTTCGAGATCCGAGGCAACCTTCAGTGCGGCAACTCTTATTCCGTTGTTTGGTGCTTCAACGGTGAAATAGGCGTTCTTCACCACTCTCGACTCTTCAGAAATCTCTGAAAACTCCTCAGGTGAGATTTCCACAAAGGCCTTTGACATTGCACTCTCCTGTCTAGCCTTTGATACTATCCCTACTACTTCATAGGTACGTTTCTTGCCTCCAATATCAAGTGAGACCATTTGGCCGGTTTCCGGAGTGATTCCCAGAAGCTGTGCCGAAAATGAGTCTAACGCTATCTCTCCAGGCCTTTCCGGGAGACGGCCTTCTTTTACACTCTTTCCTCTCAGGTTGAGCGTCAGCTCATTGGCCTCTTCAATAAACAGAGAAGCCCTTTCTTCGGGGAATTCAATTGTTCCGGCTATTTTCTGAATACCCAGCTCTTCAATCAAAACATGTATCTTCAGGTCCATGAGCTCAGATTCACTTGTCTCCACTACTTTGCCATGGTATCTCCCCACAGAGTTCTCCATGCTCTGGAGCTCCGAAGCTTCGATGCTTTCGAAAGTGATCATGATTGCGGTTATGAAGGCTACGGCAAGGGCCACTCCCAGGAGTGTGTACAACGTTCTCCTAAGTCGTCTCGAAAGGTACTTTCTGCTTAGTTCTGTATAACGTTTCATACCTTCTGACCTCCCAGGGCCGAAGAAAAGACGTTGCCCACGTCTGTATTCGAGTAGTCCGAAACGATCTCGCCGTCCTCCAGGGTGATTATTCTGTTGGCTCTTTCTGCAATATCCTCTTCATGAGTCACTATTACGAGAGTCTGGTGGAATTTCCTCGCGCTTATTTTAAGCAGGTCCATGACTTCCTGGCTCGTCTTGCTGTCGAGATTTCCTGTCGGTTCGTCGGCAAAGACGATTGCCGGTTTCGTTATGAGAGCCCTGGCTATGGCCACCCTTTGTTGCTGGCCGCCTGAAAGGGCAGACGGGAGGTGACCGACCCTGTCTTCTAGTTTCATAAGCCTTATGAGTTCGTTCAGATAGGGCTCATCGACCTTTCTTTCGTCCAGGATCAGCGGGAGTTCTATGTTTTCCCTGGCAGTCAGGACGGGAATCAGGTTGAAAAACTGAAAGACAAACCCGATTCTTCTTCTTCTGAAGATCGAAAGTTGCGTATCCGTCATGGCGTAGAGATTCTTGCCGTCTATGTGGACGCTTCCCGCGGTAGGCCGATCAAGCCCCGCAAGCAGATGAAGGAGCGTACTCTTTCCCGAGCCACTAGGCCCGACTATCGCGATGAACTCGCCCTCCTCGACGGAAAGCTCCGCCCCTTTTAGCGCAGTGACTGCGTTCGCGCCAGATCCATATACTTTTCTCAGTCCAGTAGTTTTGAGTACTTCCATAATCCGCCTCCTTATTGATTTCTGTTCAGAGTTTAAGGAGTCTTTCTTATTCGTAGATGAAGGATAAGCTTAAGAAATCGCAAGGTTAAGCCCTCATTCTCCCCGTCTTACGGGGAGCTCTATTGTGAAAGTCGACCCTCTTTCCGTAGATGACTTCAGCTTTATGTCGCCTTGGTGTCTCTCAATAATCGCTTTAGCCAGCGATAGCCCGAGCCCTGAACCCTTTTTCGATCTGCCGGCAGAACTGCCCCGGTAGAAACTCTGAAAGATCTTCGATGAATCTTCTTGCGGGATCCCAGGGCCTTCGTCCGAGACGCTTATATAGGCGTAGGTCTCGCTCCCTGAAATTGACACAGATACCGAGCCGCCTTCAGGAGAGTAATCGATGGCGTTCTTAAGGAGATTGCCAATAGCTTGCGTAATCCACTTCTCATCACAGAAGACAATAGCCGACGATTCGGTATTCAGTGAAATCTCGATCTTCTTTCTGCGAGCTATCTCGATGTAGTTTCTCATTATATCTCTCGCCAGTTCTGCGAGATCTGCCTTTCTGAAACTAAATCTGATAGCGCCCGATTCTATCCTTGCTATGTTGAGAACGTCACCGATGAGCCATTCCATTCTCTCGATATCTTCGCCGCTTCTACCCAGAAACTCTTCAATCTGTTCTCTTTCCATATTTTTGCCGTCTAGCATTAATTCATTCATCGTTTTTAGGGAGGCAAGTGGCGTCTTGAGTTCATGCGATATGAAAGAGATGAAGGCCCTCATCTTGTCGCGCTCGGAATCAACGCTTTCCATGGTCTTCTCCAGTCTTCTGCTGAGCGCGTTCAGTTGTGCCGAGAGAATGGCCGTGTCCCCCTCGCCATCGAAAATCGATTTACCATCGTATCTCCCGCTCATCAGGGCGTCCAATCTCAGCGATGTTTCTTTCAGAAAGTCGGACTGTTTTTTCGCTATGAGGGAGAGCAGTGAAACCCAAAGAAGAACAAGAGTTATAGAAGAGAGCGAAATTATCGTAATTATCCTGGAGCGGAAATTCTTGTAAGTAGATCCATAGCTTTCGGGAGGCGCTTCTGTGTATCCATAGGGCTTGAGAAGATTCAGCGCAGCTTCGAAGTCCTCCGGCCGACTCTCAGAAAGCAGCCTCTGAAACGTCTCATCCGAAAGACCACCCAGCGAAACCAGCCTTCCAATTAACGAGATCTCCCTTTCATACTGACGACTTCTCTGTTCCTGCAATGCAGACCATATGAGCAGCACGGCGATAATGACGACCGCGAGAGAGATCACAATGCCGGCAACTGAGGCCAGTCTATTGGCTTTTTCTCTGAAGAGGAATCTTAACATCTACTTCCCTCCATTCCACCTGTAACCCAGGCCTCTCAGCGTTTCAATAAGCTTCGGCTTTGAGGGATCTTCCTCCACCTTCTCTCTGAGCTTTCGGATATGAACAGAGAGGGTGTTGTCATCAATGAATTCACCGTCTACATCCCATACCTTCTGAAGGAGCCGATCCCTTCCGAGGACAATACCTTCGTTCTCCATAAGAGTTCTGAGTATTTTGAACTCCGTTGGAGTGAGTATGATCTCTTTCCCGGATCTGTAAGCCCTCAGCTTAGAGGTGTTCAGTTCTAAGGGGCCTGACTTTAGCGAACCACCTTCCTCAACGGAACGCTTCTGGATTCTCCGTGCATTGGCTTTGATTCGCGATATGAGCTCCCTTAGTCTGAATGGTTTCGTTACGTAATCGTCCGCCCCGCTCTCGAGACCCATTACGATATTCACTTCCTCGTCCCTTGCAGTAAGGAAGATTATTGGCATCTCTGATCTTTCGCGTATCTTCTTGCAGAGTTCAAATCCGTTTCCGTCGGGGAGCATTACATCTAGGAGCGCCAGATCAAAGTCTCCGCTCTCTAGCATTTCGAGAGCATACGACACACTCCCGGCTAAGGTCGTTGCCCACCCCTCCTGCGTGAGCGCATAGCTTATGCCGTTCGCAAGGTTTTCGTCGTCTTCAACTAGCAGAATCCTGAGCAATCGTATCACTTCCGAATGGCCATGACCGGTCCTTGTAGATCCGGCGTTTCTATTATATATGGAATGTAAATGTATAGAAAAGCGCTGAAAAACATCGGCGGGCGCAATGCCGACTCCATTGAGAAGTGATGCTGGGAAGAGCATCCCCGGAAGTGATGCGCCGAAAGATCCCGGCGGAAGTGATGCCCGGAGGATCATCCGGGGAAGTGAGGCTGCTTCGCAGGAGGGGAAAGGGAGCCAGTGTGCTGCGCTGGCCGGCCAAAAGGCGAGAATCATCGCCGCAAGTGAAGGCTTCGCCTTCGCCAGTACCACTTCGCGGGAGAAGAGCCGCTGAACGCTTAAAATCAAGAACACGCTGATCGCTGTCAAGAGCCGTGCTTGGTCCGTCGTTGTTTGTTAGAATAAGAGAGGCGGGGGATGCAAGATAAGTCCAGTCCTTCGAGAAGAGCATGAAGATCAGATCCTAGCTCTGTAAGTAAAAACTGACTCTCCTCGGTGAACGAAGAACGGTTCTGTCTCTTTTTTTGTGTAAACCCCTTTTTTGTAATGGGTTTAAGAATCAGCTTATGTACTTAGCTAATCTTTCATACTTTATCACAAGTTGAGTAAGGATCCTGGACCAATCAAGAGTTCTTACTGTCCATTTCTTTGTTATGTTCATTATTGCTAGATAAGCCATCTTTAAGAGAGAATTGTCTGTTGGAAAGACTCCTTTGTTCTTCGTCACCTTCCTGAGTTGTCTATTAACTGATTCAATGGGATTAGTTGTATAAACCAATCTTCTCAGTTCCTCTGGATATTGAAAGAAGGTTGAGAGAGTTTCCCAGTTATCTTTCCAGCTTTTTATTGACAAGTGGTATTTGTCGCCCCACTTCTCTTCTAGTGCAAGCAATGCATTCCATCCTGCCTCTCTTGTAGGTGCCTGATAAATTGTCTTGAGATCGCGTGCTAGAGGTCTACGATCCCTCCAGGTAACATATCTCATGGTGTTTCTTATCTGGTGAACTATGCACTTCTGAACCTCTGAGAATGGATATACAGCCTCTATGGCTTCTTCCATTCCGCTTAATGCATCTATTGAGAAGATTGCCACGTCTTCAACCCCGCGATTCTTCAATTCGTTGAGAATGCTTAGCCAGTAGCTTGCTCCTTCTGTTTCACTTATCCACATGCCTAGAATGTCTTTGTGGCCATTTAGGGATACTCCTAAGGCTATATAGAGTGCTTTCTTCCTTACCTGGTTGCTTTCAACGACCCTGAAGAATACGGCATCCATGTAGACTATCGCATACGCAGATTCTAATGGTCTGTTTCTCCATTCGGAGACCAGTGGCAGTATCTTGTCCGTTATCCTGCTTACGCTCTCTGCAGACAATCTGGAACCGTAGATATCCTCTATATGACTCTGAATATCTCTTACTGTCATTCCCCTTGCATACATGGAGATTATCTGATCCTCTATACCAGAAATGTCCCTCTGGTGTTTCTTCACAACAACCGGTTCAAATTCACCTTTCCTGTCTCTTGGTATCTCAAGTTCTATTTCTCCGTAATCGCTCCTAACTGTCTTCTTGCTATGTCCATTCCTGGAATTGTCAGTCTCTTTGTTCTTGTAGTCATGCTTCGAATATCCAAGCTCATCTTCCAGTTCTCCTTCAAGCATTTCTTTGATTACGTCACCAAACAATTCCTTCATTGCCTCTTGAACATCTCCAACGTTTTCAAATCCATTCTTCTCGATTAACGACTTGATCTTTTCTCTGTCAAATTTCATCTTCTTTTCCCTCCAATCTTCTCTTCCATTCTAGAGGGTTTACACAATCTTCTTTACATACTCCGAAGAACCGCTCAACGGTCAATCAGTGTCTCTTGCTCTTCCGACCCCGTACGCCCAACCTCTAACCTCGTTTTTTGTGATCCCTTCTTAAATCCCCGCTTGAGCGGGGGGGACCGCTTGCGGTGGGGAGTGTGCTCTTTGAACAACGTTTTGAATAGATTGGCCTGTTCGAAATTGAACGATATATTCACTACTTCACGTTATTTGGTCTGTGATCCATATGTATGCACCTACCAGCAACCAGGAATGAACATCGAACAACCGCTCTAAAATGACTATTTGAGAGCATCAACTTTTCTCGCATACAAAGACCAACACCCTCCGCCACTACGTGGCCCTCCTCCCTCAAGGGAGGATTTAAGATCAGGATCATTAGGAGCCAAATATAAACTCGTGCAAAAAAGCAGCTAATTTATGGTATTTGACTCCCTGACGTATAGGTAATGAAGAGCTCTAAAGAGGGGATTTAGGAGCGAAGATCAGAATTAGTGAGAAAGAAGATTGTTGAGAGCTTCGCATGGAGAATATAAGAGAGTTGATAATTCTGAGAACGTCATATCTCATCATGCTTAAGCAAGAGCCATCCTTGGCCCTTCGTCCCAGATCATAGACCTGTCCTCAGACAAGATCGAGATAGGACGAGGAAGATAATTTCGAGACATTCGCTATGCTCACTAGAAGGCGAGAGAAACGTCTCGCCCGGTTCTCCTTATCTCGTGGTCCTTAACGAAGAACTTTGACACAAAGTGTCGAAGAAGCATTTTTCCAGCGTAAGCCTTCAGTGTTTCTTATCCAGGTGGCTCTTTCCTTCTCGAAGGACGCCTTTTCACAACGTTTTACGACCAGAGAGGAGAGGGTGTCTTTTCTTGCGCTAGCGAGCATCACTTCCAGACGAAGTCGGCCTCACTTCTGATCTTGATGCCACAAACCCGTTACCCCCTAACACGTTTCTTACAATAAAGCATTCCTAATTTGAATAAATTACATCGGCAAATTCCTGAAGCTCATCCGGAGAGATCAAGTAGTAAATATCCTCGGATTTCATGACGAAGGCTTTCGATCTTGCAGTCATGATGAAGGCCTTGGAGCCATTTCTGAGTCGGAACCAGCCCACTTTGTATAGGCCTGTAGATGCTCCGTTGGTTCTTACCGTCGGCTCGAAGTCCCTCTCTTCAGTCCAGTCGATAATTCCAACGATTTCAGCTGAATCTATTGCTATCGTCTTTCTTCCGAAGGGAAGTGCATTCAGAACAACGTTTTCGCCGTCAAATTTCACGGCGTTTGTGAATGGAAATATCAGGAAGAGAAATATGAAGAAGACGAACAGACTGCCTATGATTATTAGTGAAATAGTCTTCTGCCAGCCCTTTGTCTTGAATAGAGAGAAAACGAATATCACCGCAACAAAAACAACGATTCCAATATTCAGCATAATCGCAGATGTGGGTAATGAAAACTTGAACACGATTGTCTCCATATCTTGCCTCCTCACAAGAAATTCGATTCAATTATTACACATTCGAGTGCTCCTGATCTTCATATGATCGTTGACATCATGACTTTGTGGCGGTTCGGACAGAGAGCTCTTTATCTGAAGGGTTCAAACTGCAAAACTTCTATCGTAACGCCGTTCGACCTCCATGAAGAAGCAATACCTGGTGTCTCTAGCCGTGATTATGGTATTGCTGCTTGGCGGATGTTTTTCATTTGACGACATGCTAGACGGAACGTGGAGTGGTGTTCTGAATGATTATTATGGGAACCACAATGTTGTTCTCATAGTGAACTCGAACAATACCGGATGGATATCTTTCGACAATGACCCGTACAACGTGGACATAGTAAGTAGAAGAGCCAACCGGAGTTTTGTCGGAGAGTACGGCTGGTACGACTCCTATTGGATCGAGAGAACCATTCAGGCCGAAATGATAAACTACGGCACATTGCGGATAAAGATATACGATAATTTCGGCGATCTCATCAGCGATGGCTTCCTGTATAAGTAGCCTTGTACTTACGGCTTAAGTACGGCCGCCCTGATACAAAAAAGCTAGTATTATTCCTGAAACTATAACTTTCAAACTTCGGTCTGGGAGTTTTCTTTTGTACGGTAGATTCCGAATCCAAGCATTATATTTCACCGGTTCTAGTCAGGGCAAGCAAGTTTAATCAATATAACTCAAACGACCTTATCACTTTTTCTTTCCGCTATTGCTTTGCAAATTTTAGATGTCAAAACGTGTTAATTTCCGAAGATCTCTTCATAAGCGAGTTATTGCAGATATCTGGAACCTGCCAGGAGTAGTCAATGAAAGAGATTTGGCTTGCATTTGTTCATTATTCGAAGCGCGAAGTTTTCTTCGAGTAGATATCTGGCATTTGCTCTGATTTCGAAGGTCTTTATGATAGTATCTTGAAGGCATTTATCTTGTGACTATATTAACTATCTTCGATCGTTTTCTTCTATGCCAATAAGGTTATCCGAGAACGGTCCCGGAATGCTGCTTTCAAAAATTATTTCGTGGTTTTTCACTTCCAGAAAGGTTATTAGAAAGTGAATCCAAGAGGAGATGGTTGTATGGAAATTCAAAGTTCCAGGTTACTGAGAAAAGTGCTTATTGGAGCCACCGGAAGCGCTCTCGCTCTCACATCTGCGCTTGCGGCCAACTATGAAGACACTATGCCGCTCGAAACCGTGAAGCCGGCCCCGAATCTGGAGGAGGTATTACCTCATCCGGAGCAGAGAGAAGAAGCAATGGCGAAGTTGGCCGAATTTGAGAGCAGAACTGGGAAACGGCCCAACATACTTGTATACCTAATGGATGATGTCGGTTGGGGGGACCTTGGTGTTTATGGTGGAGGTGTCGCTGTAGGAGCGCCGACTCCAAACATGGATGCACTTGCAAGAGACGGACTCATGCTTACTTCTGCTTATTCGCAACCTTCTTCTTCACCAACCAGGGCGACTCTTCTTACGGGACAGCTCCCAGTCAGGCATGGAATACTAAGGCCAACGCTGTACAACGAGCCCGGAGGACTGACAAATGCAGTTACACTTGCCCAGTTGTTGAGCGATGCCGGTTACGTTACTCAAGCTGTTGGAAAATGGCACATGGGAGAGAATCCCGGTTCTCAGCCTCAAAACGTTGGATTTGATGACTTCTCGGGTTTTCTCAGTGTGTCGGACCTGTACACAGAGTGGCGGGATCCATACTTCTACCCCGAAATTGCCACCAGCGAAGAGAGAACCGAGATGATACGGGAGTGGGCTTTCGAGAAGTACTGGGTTCACGCAGAAAAGGGCGGCACAATCGAACAGGTTAAAGAGATAGATATCGAGGTATCTTCACATCTAGACGAGTACTGGAAAGACTACTCGATTGAATTTATTGAAAAGATGGCCGATAGCGACCAGCCGTTCTTCCTTTACCACTGCACGAGGGGAGCTCACTTTGACAACTATCCCAGAGACGAGTATGAGGGGTCGTCTCCGGCCAAGCAGGTTTACAAAGACACAATAGTCGAACTTGACGACATACTGGGTGAGCTGGTCGCAGCGCTCGAGAGAACTGGACAACTCGAGAACACACTGATTTTCATCGCGTCCGACAACGGCCCAGAGATGGAATCATGGCCGGACAGCGCTTATTCGCCGTTTAGAGGTGCGAAAGGTTCAACCTGGGAAGGTGGCGTCAGAGTACCCGCAATCTTCTACTGGAAGGGAATGATAGAACCTGGACGGGCCTCCGACGGCCTCTTCGACATTGCCGATATCTTCAATACATGCCTTACACTTGCGGGCGCAACCGATTCTATCCCTACAGACAGGTTTATCGACGGAGTAGACCAGACTTCATTCCTCCTAGCCGAGGAGGGACTCTCAAACAGGAAGTACATCTACTACTGGCTTATGAGCTACTTCTCTGCCGTAAGGGTAGCCGAGTACAAATACGTACAGTTTGCCGAATCGGATTCGGGAGAGGGAATCGTTAATCCCGGAGGCTTTACCGGTTACATAATGGCCTTCCCGTATTATCACCTGTACAATCTCTATCTGGATCCGAAGGAAGAACACAACGTCTCCATAAGAAAACTGGTTTTCACAGATCTCTTCTTGGAAGCCATGAAGAAACATATTGACACATTCCTTGAATATCCACCTGTAGTTGAAATCATTACGGGTCACTAGAACGAATAAGGAAATAGCTCGCATAGAGGGAGAGCAGTAAATGGCAGAGGGCGCAGTCGATAGGAGAACGAGGGAAAGTATAAATGCGTTTCACGTTATGGTCAAACCCACGGGAGCCCTATGCAATCTCGACTGCGCCTACTGCTTTTATTTGCATAAACAGGAGCTTATAAACAGCAGAAACGTTATAAGCGACGAGGTCCTGGAGAGGTTCATCTATGAATACATCAACTCACAGACAGTTCCAGAGATAGTCTTCACCTGGCAGGGAGGGGAGCCCACACTACTTGGAATCGACTTCTTCAAAAAGGTTGTCGATTACGAGAGGCTTTACTGTCCTCCGGGCAAGAAGATTGCCAACGATCTCCAGACAAACGGAACGCTGCTGGATGAAAAGTGGTGCTCGTTTCTCAAAGAACACAACTTTCTCGTTGGAATAAGCATCGACGGCCCGGAGAGACTGCATAACGTCTACAGAAAAAGCAGGAGCGGCGGTCCGACCTTCCAGAAGGTCCTCAATGCTGTAAGACTTTTGCACAAGTACGAGATTCTTTTCAATACCCTGACCGCGGTTAACAGAATAAACGCGAAGTATCCTGGAGAGGTGTATCGCTTTTTGAGGGATACAGCCGGTTCAACCAGAATGCAGTTCATCCCTATAGCAGAACCGAAGGTATTCAAAAGTTCGCCCACTACATTCATTCCCGAAGACAGTATGCCGATTACAGGATCTACTGAAGCCCTGCCAGGTAAGCACGCTTCGCTCGTTGCCGACTGGTCGGTCGTTCCTGAAGACTACGGGAGTTTTCTCAACGGGGTTTTCGATATCTGGTACAGGGAGGATATTGGCAAGGTTTTTGTCTTCCTCTTTGAGTGTGCCCTTGCCCAGTGGCTCGGGATGGAGGCATCGTTGTGCATCTTCTCTGAAACTTGCGGAAAGGCACTTGCGCTGGAGGCCGATGGAAGCCTGTACTCCTGCGATCACTTTGTCTATCCCGAGCACAGGCTCGGAAACATTAAGGACCGGAGGTTGCTCGAAATGGTGACTTTGACATCACAGACTGTCTTCGGGGTTTCGAAAGCTGCCACACTGCCGGAATACTGCAACAAGTGCGAATACCTTTTCGCCTGTCACGGAGAATGCCCGAAGAACAGATTTGTCAAAACGCCAGACGGAGAACCGGGACTGAACTACCTTTGCTCCGGACTGAAAAAATACTTCTCCCATATAGATCCATACATGAAAAAGCTTGCCGAAGAGTATCGGTCGAGAAAGTGAGAGAGTCCGGAACTCATCTTACCGAAGTGTGTTCAGTGATTCAAGTAACTTGTCCAGGACTGAGTTCACCGTGTCTCTTTTCTTCTCCGAAATTGAATTAGCAGTCGGACCATAGCTCTCTCTAAGCACTGCCATGGACTTTTGAAATATCTCTCTTCCCTTTGCTGTTATTGAGACGATGTTTGCCCGCTTGTCTTCAGAGGACTGTTCTCTCGTTATGAGCTGCTTCTTCTCCAGTCCGACACATATCACCATGGTGTTCGTTGTGTCCGTTTCGAGATGTGAGGAGAGCTGCTTCTGGGTCATCTCTCCGCGGCTTGAAAGAACGAGCAGTGCGCCGAACTGTGGGTAGGTAATACCATGAGGTTCCAGGGCAAGCCGTGCATGTCTGCTGAGGTTTATGTGCAACGAAGCAATTTTCTCGAATAGGCTTCCAATCTTGTCATCGAAGATCATCGGACAACCTCAGAAACCTCTTCAGCAGCCTCTTGGTTGCTATAACAAGTCCTAGAGTAGCAAATGCAATCCCTGCAAGAATAATGGAGCTATACGGTGCAAAAGAGCAGACAGAATAGTAGCCGACGCAGTTTGGCTTTGAAGCTTCCCACGGGAAAAGCGTGACAATCGCTGGTACGAGCGGAGAAAGCGCCACAGCCAACAGGATGCGGTTGATCAGTTTTCTCATTTCCTCCGATTCCTCCTTCTCTTCCTTTCACAGGCAGGAAGCGACCCGAGTCTTTCGTGTTTTTCCCGGCATCTGTCGCATATACCGTGGAACTCGCACTTCGTTTCTCTGCATGAGCAGTCATTCATATCAGATTCACCTTCTTCATTCAACACCGATATTAATAATAATCATGATTACGATAATCAGTATTGAATGAGAAACAAAGAGTTTTTTGTGAGACACCAGTCGGTAGATAGACATGACCGCTAGAAGAAAGCACTTGAGGAAATAAGCAGACATGAGAAAACGTGGGCGACCCTTAGTTGAAAGAGTAGAAAAAATGGACTAGAATTTGGTTAAGTATTCACTTAATTGGATTGGAGAAAACATTTTTGTGAATCTCGAAATCAATGTATTGAAGGCACTTGCAGATAATACAAGGTACGAAATTATTAAGCTGCTTCTTCGGAGGGAGTTCTGCGTTAGAGCTCTTTCAAGAAGACTCGGTATTTCCGAGCCAGCCGTCTCTCAGCATCTTAAGGTGCTTCGGAGCGCGCATCTTGTCAAGGGTCATAAGAAAGGATATTTCACCCATTATTCTGTGGACAGAGGAAAGTTGAAGGAGTTGTCGAATCAACTTGCTGAGCTCTGTGAAGAATCTTCAGATACTCTTCTCTCTGACAGCATTGCAATTCTGCAGGAATCGATTAGCGGTAGTTTGGACTCCAGTGGGGAAAGCGATTAGGTTTCTAGGATAAGTCTATAGGGATTTGGTGAAATATACAAGTTTGGGGGGTAATCGCTTTGGGAATTATTGAAGTCTCCGGCCTTTCAAAAAACTACAACGGCTTCACTGCCGTGAAAAGTATCGACTTCTCGGTTGAAAAGGGAGAGGTATTCGGTTTCCTTGGACCTAACGGAGCCGGAAAGACTACTACGATAAACATGCTCACGGGTCTGGCAAGACCCACTTCGGGAAGGATCGATATTGCAGGCAAAGACGGTATCAGAGAGATCAAGAAGGTTCAGAGATTGATCGGGATTGTTCCTGATGAGAGCAACCTTTACGATGATCTTAGCGGCTATGAGAACCTTGTCTTCTGTTCGGCTCTCTATGGGGTTAGAAAGTCTGAAAGAGAAGAAAAGGCGAGGTCTCTGCTGAAGCAGTTTGGTCTTGATGATACAGGAAAGAGACCTTTCAAGGCTTTTTCAAAGGGGATGAAAAGAAAGCTCACGATCGCCGCGGGCTTAATTCACGATCCAGAGATTCTCTTCCTCGATGAACCCACTACAGGTATCGACGTCGAAAGCGCAAGGCAGATAAGGTCTTTGGTAAGAGAACTGAACGACCGGGGAACCACGATCTTTCTGACCACGCATTACATAGAAGAGGCCGAAAGGTTGTGCGATAGGATTGGTTTCATCGTCGGGGGAAGAATTGTAAAGATAGGTACCGTGGCCGACCTGATGAAAGAAGCTCAGAGAGAAAATATTGTTGAATTCACTCTTGGAAGTGATCCCGTTGATCTCAAGAAGCAATTGATTGAAGAGTTCAGCAACGTGACTATAAACCTCCGACCTGGTAACACACTTAGAATAACCTCTTTGGAGCCAATAAAACTGATGCCGTTTATGAGCTTCTTCGGTTCCCGTGGGATTGATGTGTACGAGGCGAAGATAGTCAGACCGTCCCTTGAGGAGGTCTTTGTTAAAGTGACCGGAATAGAGGTTGAGAAGATGAAGACAGAGAAAGAGGGGAAGAAAAAATGAGTGGAGTAGCCTACTGGACAATCCTTATGAAGGATATGAAGAACTACTATTTGAAGCCACCAAACATAAGCTGGGGAATTGTGTTTCCTATCTCATGGACCCTCATGTTCTTTGTGCGATCGGGAAGCGACGTAGAAATAAGAGACATTTTGCCGGGGGTTATGGCTCTCTCCGTTCTCTTTGGGACTACATCGATGCTTGCAGTTACGATAACTTTCGAACGAAAAAGTAGGTCATTTGAACGCTTGCTTCTAGCTCCCATAAGCCTCAAGCTTCTAATGCTTGCAAAAACCACTGGGGCAATACTTTTCGGAATTATCAACGCTTTTGTTCCGGTTCTCTTTGCCCTCTTGATTGTCGACCTATCTGGAATAAACTGGTTCCTGGTTTCAGTTAGTGTGCTGCTAATTGCCGTGACTTCGACCTTTCTTGGTCTTTTCATAGCAGTTTCGGCTAGCGAAGTATTCGAAGCGCAGACGTTTTCTAACTTCTTCCGTTTTCCTATGATGTTTCTTTGTGGTCTCTTCATCCCTATAGAGAATCTGCCGGCGTTTTTGAGACCATTTTCCTTCGTCCTTCCACTGACCTATGGTGCCGATTCTCTTAAACACGCTATAAACAGAAATGGAATCATAGATCCTCTGGCGAGCGTTTTTATATTGCTGGGCTTTGCCGCACTGCTCTTTTTAATAAGTACGCGGAATATTGAGAGAAGATGGATCTACTAGAGTCCAGGGTTAAATGAGTCTGATTTTTCAGTAATCCTTTGGGACCAAGTACAATGTCTTCTTTTCGGTTGAAGCTGCGCCGATTACTCTGTCAAGAGCCTTTCTGAAATTCGACTCTGTTCTTTCCTTTGCCTTTCGCTGCGTATAACAGGTGGTCGGTCTTTTGAATGAAATGAGTCGCATCTTCGCCTGACCAGCTGGAGACACCAGCGCTCATCGTCACCTTAGGATATGTGGTCTTGGCCAGCTCATCCCGGAGACGATCTGCGGTAGAACTTGCCATTTGCAAATCGCTTGAGGGCAAAAGAACAAGAAATTCCTCGCCACCATACCTGAAAACGAAGTCAACCTTTCTTAGAGAAGACCTGATTATGCCCGCCACATTCTTGAGAAGGATGTCCCCCTGCAGGTGACCATAAGTATCGTTGACGTTTTTGAAGTTGTCAAGATCTATCATGATCATGGATAGAGGAGTCCCGTATCTTGTGGCTCTATTTATCTCTCTTTCTATTATGGGGTACATCTTCTTCTGGTTGAGGAGGCCGGTCAATGGATCTATCTCGGCCTGTTTCTCGAGTAGCTCATTTGCCTTCTTGAGTTTGCTGTCGATTTCGAGAAGTTCTTCATATTGCTTTTCGATAGTTGTCTTTGCTTCCTGAAGTTCTAAGTTCTGATTGCTCAGTAACTGTATTTCGTGCATCTTCTGCTGAAATCTGAATGAAGCCGCCAGCTCAGCGGCCCTGGCACTGCAGGTTTCCTTGTAAGTTCTTTGGGACAAGAGGTCAAGTTCCCTGTACGTTTCGAGAGCCAGCCCCTCTTCTCCAAGCTCTTCATGAATCTTAATCTTATTTCTTAGTGCGCCAGGCACTTTCGACATGCTTCCAGACTCTTTCTGATACTCTATATAACTTTCGATTTTTTCCAGAGCCTTTGCATAGTTGCCAGTTCCCATGTAGTACTGAGCCTTAAGAAAATCGAATTCAGCAGACCCTGCAGGATCTTCGATTTCTTTGACTAGAGGTTCGGTTTTCTTGAAGATCGCGGGAACTTCGTCATACCTTTCCGCGCTGATCAGCACTTCGGAGAGATTGAAGTAGCTGTTGCAGAGATCTGCTTTCTTTCGTAGAGAGAGCTTTATTTCTATCGCCTTGTTCAAGCAATCCATGGCTTCTTCAAATCTTTCCAGACCTTTCAGTGCGACGGCTTTATTGTTCTGAAAGTTAGCTACTGCGAGATCATCACCTATTGCTCTAGCGTATTCTAGAGCCTTGTCGGTGTACTCGAGAGATTCTTCAAAACGCTCCATGTAGACATATACGCCACCAATGTTTCCAATCACGTCGTTGACATCGTCGGCCGTTCCGAACTCCTTGAAAAGGTCAACTGCCTTCAATGCATACTCGATAGATGCATCATAATTGCCCACAACGCATGAGTACTTAATCATGTTATGCGTAATGTTTGCCAGCTCGATACATGCCGGGGCTTCAATTCTAGAAAGCTCGGCTTTAACAGTCTCCGATGCGAGAAGAGGCTTGCCCTCTTTGAACATAGTCTGAGAAAGCTCATTCAAAATTTTGAGCTTTTGCCGGAAATCCTTATCGGGGACTTCTGAATAGGCTTTCATAATCTCTTTGATCGATCTCTTCTCGGTCATCATTGCCTCCCACACATCTGCCGTGCAAAATTCTTTGCTCTTCTTCAACGATACAGAAATTAGAAGCGCTTGCAAACAAACAGAGAGTGACTTGAAAATTGTTCGATTGCATAATTTATTACATGATTACACAAGGTTATTTCATATGATTGAAAGCTATGCCACACTCACCAAGCAATTTCATGCCATCGTTTACCGAGGTTTGACGTCGGTGGTCAGAAGTAGGAAGAGCAAGAGAAACTGGTTCGCCGAGAAAAGCCACTTCACGCTTGAGAGTACACGCTGTACGCTGATGAAGACCACGCTGTCCGTCAACGGTCCACCGTCCCCGCCGAGAATCGCGGTTCCTCGTTCCGACGCTACGCGTCCAGGCTCTTCGTTCTTGGAATTAATCTCGAAACAAGTTCGGGATGACAGAGTAAGGGACTTCCAAAAGCCGATGTCGGGGTAGCTTTCTCAATTACAGAAAAACCCTAAACTGATGGCCGATTCTGTTCACGAGACCCCATACCCTGTAATCGAAACCTCGTTCGCGGCGTCATGCTGAACTTGTTTCAGCATCTCTATCCTAAGAACCGCTGTACGCTCATGAAAAGCACGTTGCCCGTCAACGGTCTACCGTCCCCGCCAAGAATACGGGTTCTTCGACGGTACATGTCCGGGTTCTTCGTTCTTGGAACAGATCCCGAAACAAGTTCGGGATGACAGAGTAAGGGACTTCCGAAAGCCGATGTCGGGATGGCTTCCTCAGTTGCAGCAAAACCTTGAATTGTAAGCCAGTTCTGTTCACAAGACCCATACCCTGTAATCGATACCCCGTTCTCGGCGTCATGAACTTGATTCAGAATCTCGCTCTTTCCAGCGTTCAGCGTTTCTTAGCAAGCGGGAAGCGGCTCTTCTCGATGAACGGAGAACCGCTCAACGGTCGACTAGTTTCTCTTGAACTTTCGAACGCCCAGCCACGGTTTCTCCAAAGCCCAGATCCTGAACAGGAGCACTTCACTGACAAAATGAGTTCGTCTGATGAGATTACTTCAATTTGCTTGCTCTTTTTTTGGTTTTTGCCTCCTGGTGTGTAAGCGCCAGCATCGCTTCCCCGGATGACCTTCCGGGCATCACTTCCTCGCGCCAGAGAGCCCACTTCCTGCCGGAGGCAGCATCACTTCTGATCTTGATGCCACCAACCTCCGACCACCAACCGCGGTCTTGCAACTGATTCTTTCCTCTGAAAAGAAGCGTCGATACTGCCTTCTTGAATATGATCCCCACTCTAGTTCTTATCGCTGCTACTCTTAGTGTGTGATAACATCTAAGTGTCCCTCATCATTGTCGGCTTTTCGGGAAGTTCCGTATGAATGGTTTCCAGATGTATAGATAACAGGGGGTTTTTGAAATGGAAAGGTCTGTTGTAAGTCCTTCGGAAAATGCTGAGAGTTTTGTCGAGATAGGTTTTGCGAAAACCAATTTGACTATCGTGAAGGAATTCGTGCTGGGTATTCTGGGCGGTGCATTCATTGCATTTGCGGCGCAGGGGTCCAACGTGGCGATACACACTATCGGTTCAGTGGGACTTTCCAAGACCCTGGCAGGCGCATTATTTGCGACGGGCCTTATGATGGTAGTCGTTTCCGGAGCAGAGCTTTTCACGGGTAACAGTCTTATTGTCATTTCCTGTTTGCAAAAGAAGTCGAAATGGGTTTCTATGTTCAGGAACTGGCTCTTCGTTTACTTAGGAAACTTTGCGGGTTCCTTACTTATAGCTTACTTCGTTCTCCATTCAGGCCAGCTCGGCTTTTCCGAAGGTCTGCTGGGTGGATATACAATCAAGATTGCGGCTTATAAGACGGGTCTTAGTTTCGAAAGCGCATTCTTTATGGGGATTTTGTGCAACTGGCTCGTCTGCATAGCCATATGGATGGCATCCGCATCCAAAGACATAGCCGGCAAGATTCTCGCCATCTTCTTCCCGATATGGCTTTTCATTACCTCAGGCTTTGAACATTCCGTGGCAAACATGTATTATATTCCCGCAGGAATTCTCGCAAAGGCAAATGAAGAATTTGCCAAGGCCGCGATTTCTCTTGGAGTCAGTGCTGAGCAGATCGCCAATCTAAACTGGGGAACTCTCTTCACGAAGAATCTAATACCGGTGACTCTTGGAAACATCGTAGGAGGCGCTTTCTTTGTCGGTACAATCTACTGGTTTGTCTACTTGAAGAAAGGAAAGTCGGCACAATAATGGTGATCCCGGACTGTAAGCTTCAAAGAAAGCGTAAGTATAAATTTGATTTGTTGGAAAAGCGATAAGAAAGGGCAGCGTACTTAATTTAATAGTGAGGTCGACGCCCAGATCCCGAAACAAGTTCGGGATGACAATTTGAGGGACTTCCCAAAACCGCTGTCTGGATAACTACCTCATTTGCAGCAAAACCTTGAATTGGTAAGCCAGTTCTGTTCACAAGGCCCCGATCCTGTAATCGAAACCCCTTTCTCGGCGTCATCTGAACTTGTTTCAGCATCTCTATCCTAAGAATCGCTGTACGCTTAAGAGTAAAAACCCGCTGAGCGCTGTAAAGAGCAACCGTTGGCCCTTCGTCCAAAACCATGAACCCGTCCTTCGAAAGCGCATGAAGAACAGATCCTCTCTCTGGAACGAAGAACAGGTTTTCTTCGGAGAACGGAGAACCATTAAACGGCAGACCAGTTTCATTTGCTTTTCCAACCTCCGACCCCGACGCGGTCTTCAAAAGTGCAGATCCCGAAACAAGTTCGGGATGACAGTTATCGGCTTTTTCGAAGACGTCGCATCCCGTCATTCTGAACTTGATTCAGAATCTCTCGTTTTTTCACTTTGATCAGGAATGAAGAACAGGTTTTCTTCGGAGAACGGAGAACCATTAAACGGCGAACCGGTTTCACTTAGCTCTTTCCAACCACCAACCTGCTACCCCCAGCCACGGTTTCCCGAAGAGCAGATCCCGAAACAAGTTCGGGATGACAGAGTAAGGGACTTCCGAAAGCCGATATCGAGATAACTTCCTCAGTTACAGTGAAACCCTGAATTGGTGAGCCGGTTTTGTTCACGAAACCCCAGACTCGAAACCCGAGCCCCGTTTTGTTAGGTCTTTTTACTGGTGAGTAGCCCAGGGGGATTTCACCCCCAGGCTCTCTCAGAACCGGACTTGAATCTCTCGATTCATCCGGCTCCCATTATCCAGCCGTATAGAATATCCCCATTGTCCAGTGTACAAATAGACGAGGCTCCCTGCGAGCAAGAGTTTCTAGCCATTTACCCGCTTTTGTACGACCTCTCCTTTTCTTGTACTTGTTTCTTACCCACTGAACTAAGGCTTTGTTTAGCCGACTCAGTACTGTATACATCTCAAATCTGCGAAAGTGTCCATAGTAGTTTATCCAACCTCTTATTACCGGGTTGATTCTTTCTGAGAGTTCTTCAATACTCAGGTATGACTTGGTTTGAAGTCTCATTCTCCGGATCTTCTGTCTCATCGCCTTCTTTGCCTGTTCACTCACTGCAGGGGTGAAGCTGTAGAAGATCCTCCCGTTTCTGGCTTTGCAGCTACGGACTCTGAAGGTGTATCCTAGAAAGTCAAAGCTTGTATTTGGATACTCGCCCTTCCTTTTATCGTCTTTGCAGTAGACAATACGGGTCTTCTCTGGATGAAGCTTTAGTTTGCATTCTTCCATTCTTTCTTTGAGACTTTCAAGAAGAAGCCGGGCTTCCTCCAGAGTTCTACAGTGTATCACTCCATCATCTGCGTATCTGGCAAAGGGCTTATCCGGATGAGTTCTCTCCATCCACTTGTCGAAGGCGTAATGCATGAAGAGGTTAGCCAGTACAGGGCTTATTACCCCTCCCTGTGGCGTTCCCTTGCTCCTCTCTTCGACTCTTCCATTCGCTTGCATAAAGGGTGCTTTCAGCCATCTCTCTATGTAGAGTATTAGCCATGGAATCTTCACATGTTTCTTGACTGCCCTCATTAGTAGTTCATGGTCTATGTTGTCGAACAGTCCTTTAATGTCGAATTCCAGTACCCAGTCATACTGCCAGCATCTCTGCCTCGTTACTTCAAGGGCATCTATCGCTGACTTTCCCTCCCTGTATCCGTAGGAGTCCTTATGGAAGTATGGATCTACCAGGGGATTTAGATAGATTTTGGCTACCATCTGGGCTACTCTGTCCCCCACTGTGGGGATTCCCAGTACTCTCTTTCCTCCACTCTTCTTTTCTATCTCTATAGCTTTTACTGGAGGTGGAAAGTAACTGCCCGAGGTCATTCGATTCCAAATCTTGTAGAGATTGTTGTCAAGATCGGCTTCGAACTCTTCCAGGCTTACCTCGTCTATTCCTTCTGCCCCTCTGTTCTCTTTCACTTTCTTGAATGCTTCCAGTACTACTTTCTTGGGGATTTCATACGACCTCATCTTGTCTGTTGGCTCCTTCCTTGTCTCTGTTCACAGTTCCTCCCTTTCGGTTGTCTGCACAGAGTTGGTTGACTAACCTACAAAACTGGATAACACAGTCCCTTCGCTCCACTCCCATTACAGGAGCTTCATCACTACTACGGACTGTTCCGCCCCTGAATCTGGCATCGGTACTTTCACCCTCGTGGGTTCTTCCACTTGCGGCTTTTCCCTTAACATCCAGATCCAGGTTCCCAAGTTCCTAATCGAAGCCTGTACCAGGGTCACGCCACCTATATGCCGGTCACCATCTGGACAGTAAGCAGGTTTCCTCCAGACTTATCCCGGGATAGTTGCACCTCCCGGTTTAGATGACACTAGTAGTTCTTACGACACGTTCACGGTGATTCACTTGTATTCGTCTCCTCTGGTACTCACCTGACGGGATCACTGTCCCGCCTTTTCCCGTAACGTTCACTACCATGGCTCTTTACCACAGCAGCTTACGGCGGTTTGAAGCCTCCACCTGCATGGCGGCTTCGAGGGGCCCTCCCTCATCTTCAATTAAGCATGGCTAGAAGTTTCCTTCTTCGCCTTCTTGGCACACTACAACTTGGAACTTACATCTTGCAACTGATCCTTTGCTCTTTCCAACCCCCAACCCGCAACCCCCGACCACGGTTTTTCAAGAGCTCAGATCCTGAACAAGAGCACTTCAGTGACAAAATAAGTTCGTTCTGATCAGATCACTTTAATTTGCATGCTCTTTTTCTTTGGTTTTTGCCTCCTGGCACGTAAGCGCCAGCATCACTTCCCCGGATGATCTTCCGGGCATCACTTCCTCGCGCCAGCGAGCCTCACTTCCTGCCGGAGGCAGCATCACTTCTAATCTTGATGCCACTAACCTGCTACCCCCAGCCACGGTCTTCGTACGACGACGGCGATATGCTATCATTTTTACACCACATTCAGGGATGGTGAAATGATGTTTGAATGCAGGAGAATAAGCAATCAGAAGGATTATCTTGATCTTATGAAGTTCTCTTTCGGTATTACAGAAAATTGGATGAGGGTCGCTTCGAAACATGCTGGTGAGATCTTCAATAACGATCTAAGGGACCCCTTTGGGGCCTATGACGGTTCTACTCTTGCCGCCGAGTATCTTCTACTTTCTTTGAAGATGCGACTCAGAGATTCCGTCATTCCGATGGGTGGAATCGGCA
Organism: Mesotoga prima MesG1.Ag.4.2; assembly: GCF_000147715.2. Lineage (NCBI taxonomy): Bacteria > Thermotogati > Thermotogota > Thermotogae > Kosmotogales > Kosmotogaceae > Mesotoga > Mesotoga prima. Next base: position 1,916,189 of record NC_017934.1, read on the forward strand.
ACGTGTGTACAAGTCCCCTTTACAGGGGTAAGGGCGCAGTCAAATTCCTTCTGCAGAAATCACTCGAGACTATGAGAGAGAAGGGGCAGGCCGTATCTCTGCTCTATCCCTTTAGCAGGAGCTTCTACAGAAAGCTCGGATGGGAGGAGTTTGACACGATGCTCAGGGCGAAGTTCTCCCCAGGTTCTATAGATCTTCCCGATCAGAAGGTCGAAGTGAAGATTGAGGAGATGGAAGATGCCGACGGTGAAATCAGGGAGTTCTACAACGAGTACGCAAGCAGTCACTACAGCATGATCTTGAGAGACGAAGAGATGTGGAAAAGCGATTTCGAGTTTCGAACCGATAACGATGTTTCCAAGAAATTCGTGAAGTTCAAGCGAGAAGGAAGGACTACGGGGATGCTCCGCTACGTCTTTCTCTACGATAAGTTTGACAAGGACAGCGGACTTAAGTTTTTAGTCACGATCTTCCTTGCGGACGATGTCGAAACAAGGCATGCAATGTTCCGTTTCTTGAAAGGTCTTTCTCTTCAAATCGATCAGATCCACGCCTTCCTTCCGCCTGATTTCCTTCTCTGGCCGTATCTAAAGGAAAGGCCGTCCGAGATGAAGATAGTACCCAGGACTATGATCAGAATCGTAGACCTCCAGCTACTAAATGGTCTGAGAATCGATGCTCCGGACATGCGGGTCGGAATCAAAATCGACGACAGTCAGGCATCCTGGAACGACGGAGTTTTCGAACTATGCGTTGAGAATGGAGAACTTAGCTTCTCGCCGAGTGACTCTTTTGATCTTGAGTGTGATATCTCGACCTTGTCTTCAGTTGTTGGCGGCAGCACTAATTTCAAAGAGATGATAGAGTTCGGCAGGGTTAAGGTATCGGACGGCTACAAAGGTCAGGATCTTCCAAAGAGCTTGCCCTTCGAGCTTCAACACTTCTAGTATTATCCTGACACCAATGAATATGCCCCGGCTCGATCCGGGGCATACTTATTCTTCTATGCTTTGTAGCATCAAACCAAACCAAGTCCACCGTCGGACATTATCACCTGGCCCGTTATCCAGTTCGATTCATCCGAAGCCAGGAATACCATGAGGCCTGTATGGTCTTCGGGATGACCAATCCTCCCGGCCGGAGTCTTTTCCTCTATTCTTTTCAGTACTTCGGGATGTTGAGAATAGAAGGGAGAAGTAAATGGAACGGTCTCTGTTGGACCGGGGGCAATGACGTTTACCTGAATATTGGCCGAGGCTAGTTCAAGCGCCATTACCTTTGAAATCGCAATAATCCCCGCTTTTGCTGCGCAGTGGCCTGCGTGCTCCTTTTCCGGAAAGAGGCCTCCGACCGAGGCCAGGTTGATGATCTTTCCGCCGCCGTTTTTCGACATCATCTTAGCAACAACCTGCGACAACATGAAGACTATTCTCACATTGACATGCCACTGCTTGTCAATCTCTTCTATTGGGTGATCGACAAATGGTGCCCTGTATATGTAGGCTGGGCAGTTAAAAAGGATGTCGACCTTCCATGTCTTTTCTTCCAGTAGATCTGAGATCTCATTCACATCTCTTTGACTGTCTATGTTTGCGCATATCGTCGAACAGAATCCCTTTCTCGATTCTTCAAGTTTCTTCTTCAAAGCTTCGAGCCTTTCCTCGTCTCTATCCAGCAGAATAACCTTTGCACCCTCGTTTACAAATGCATTGGCAGCGGAGCTTCCAACTCTGCCAGCTCCGAAGATAAGGGCCGTCTTTCCGGTCAGTCTCTCACTCATTGTTCATTACCCCCGCTCTGCAATCGGAGGAAGGGTGAAATTCCTCCCCCGCTTCACTGAGATCTTTTTCCAGTTATTGAATTTATAAGCTGCTTCGCAGGCTGCTCTTATAGCGTTTTTGTTCGAAGGAGGAGTCTCCGGTCTTTCACCTCGTGAGATGTTGGATCCTGCGGTGCATATGGCGGCGGCGTTGATCTTCAGAAGAGAAGAAAGCACATAGAGAGTAGCCGCTTCCATGTCGAGCTGCAAGGCACCTGCCGCGATCCATTCTTCAAGTTTTCCGTAGATAGATGATGGGAAGTCTTCTCTTAAGAGATCGGGCTTTGTTGCATAGAAGGAATCGAGTGAAAGACCGATTCCCACGTGATAGTCCACTCCGGCCTCTTCACAGGCTGAGATCAGCGCCGTAAGTAGCCGGTAATCGGCTACGGCGGGGAAGTTCTCAGGAATGAAGAGGTTTGCTGTCCCCGAGTATCTTATGCAACTCGAAAGCACAATCAAGTCTCCCGGTTTCACATCGTCGGCAAGTCCTCCGGAGGTTCCGACACGGATGATTGTCTTAACGCCCAGCCTGTTTAGCTCGACCACTGCGATCTCAGTCGAGGGTCCTCCGATTCCGCTTGAACATACAGTAAGCGGCAGGCCTTTATAGGTTCCGGTAACGGTTATGTAGTCTCTGTTGTTTCCTATTTCCTCCACATTACTCAGACACTCTGCGATCTCGTATACTCTTGCCGGATCACCGGGCAGAAGAGCTATCTCGGGAATAGAGTCGCTGGAAATCTGCAAGTGGTTTTTCGCCTTCTTCGAATTATTCATGAAATCATCCTTTCAACCCCGTTCCGCTTATCCCCCTTACGAAGTACTTCTGGAGGAACAGGAAGAGAATTACCGGCGGCAGACTGCCGGCGATGGCCGAGCTGAAGAGATTTGCCCAACTTGTATTTTCCGTTGATCTATGTGCGGCGATGGCTACCTGTACAACTTCGAATCTGCTTGAATGGGTTGCTACAAGAGGCCAGAACAGCGAGTTCCACTGGAACATGAAGACCATTACGATTACCGTGACTATGGCCGGAACGCTCAGCGGAAGGACTATCCTCCAGTAGATTCTGAACCAGGACGCGCCGTCTATTCTTGCCGCTTCCATTATCTCTGAAGGCACTTCAGAGAAGAACTGCCTGAAAAGGAATATCGCAAGGCCGTTGGCTACGCCCGGAAGAATGAGCGCCCAGTATGTGTTGTCTATATGTAGCTGTTTTATGAGTATATAAAGCGGTATGACAATAGACTCGAAGGGAACCATGAAGGTTATCAGCACTATTGTGAAGAGCGCAGCCTTGCCTCTGAATTCGAACTTCGCAAGCGCGAAGCCTGCCATGGAGGAAACCAGGACCGTAAGAACTATGGTTGAGACTGAAACGAAAAGGCTGTTCATGAGAGCCCTGCCAAAGTTGAGGTTCACAAATATATGTACGAAATTCTCCAGCGTCGGTTGAGTCGGAATGAAACTCTTCCAGGTCAGAGGATTGGCGTACTCGTAGAGCGGACTGGCAGGCCTCAAAGCGGATGCAACGACCCAGATGAGTGGGATCAGAAAGAAAAGACTTATAATGCCGAGAACGGCAAAGAGAATAAGTGTTTTCCAAAGGCTTCGCTTCTTCATGATTCCACCTCAATACTCGAATCGAGCTCTTGTAAACCTCAGCTCGAAGAAACTGAAAACAAGGATGATTCCCAGCAAGATCGTAGTGATCGCAGAGGCCCTTCCCATGTCGAGATTTACGAAGGCGCTCTTGTAAGACTCGTACATCAGGAGATTTGTCGAGCCCATGGGGCCGCCCTTGGTAATTATGTAGACCGGCGCGAAACTAAGAAAATTGAAGGCCGTATTTGCGACGAGAACAAATGAAATGGTCCTAGTAAGCAGAGGCAACGTTATCTTGAAAGTCTTCCTCAGAGTTGAGGCCCCGTCGATCTCGGCAGCTTCGTACAGCGTCTCGGGAATGTTCTGCAATCCTGCAAGGAAGTACATCATCCAGTAGCCCGAGCTTCTCCAGACGTTAAGAAGTATCAGCCCCCAAAGCGCCTGATCGGGAGAGGCGAAGAAGGGCTGAGGTTTGAAGCCGAACATGGTCAGAAAGCTGTTTGCCAGCCCGTTATACGGATCGAGGACTATCATCCAGATTACCGAGACAACGGCGAACGAGATCGCCGTCGGCAAGAAGAAGACAGTCCTGAAGAACTTGGTGAAGAAGTGGCTGGAATTCAGAAGCAACGCCATCAACAATGAGGTCAGGACAATCAAGGGATTTACGATTATCGAGTACAAGAGAGTAACAGAAAAGGATTTCCAGAAAACGGGATCATGCTTGAAGAGGTATTCATAGTTTTCGAACCCTACGAATGACTTTGTCCCGGTGTAACTCGTCATAGTAAGGCTCTCAATAACCGAGACGCCTATTGGCCAGATCTTGAATACAAGAAGAAATACCAGCGCGGGCAGAACAAAAAGCCACGCTACTTTGTTATTTCGAAACATCTGCACACCATCCGGAATAATCTAGATTCAGGCACGATCCCTGGAAAACTATCTGTACTTTCTAAGTTCTCTGTCGATTCGTACGGCGACCTCTTCAAGGGTGCTTCTTGGATCGGCACCGTAGTGAATAGAGTTGAATGCCTCCCGCAGCATTAGCTCGTACTGAGAGTATCCGGGTGTTCTAGGTCTCGGGACTGCGGTGGTCTCCATTTCTTTAACGAAGAGCTGCCACATTGGGTTATCGAAAACCTCGGGAAGGGCCTCGTAAACATCTGGCCTTGCCGGTGCAATACCGTTCAGCTTGTGCCAGGTTATTACAGCTTCCTTGCCGGTAATATACTTTGTGAAGGCCAGAGCCTCCTCAAGCTTCTTTGTCTTGGAGTTAATTCCAACATGCCAACTGCCTGTCGGGGTGACTGCAACTCCGCCCTCGAAATAGGGGAAGGGGGAAAGTCCATAATCCACGTCGGGATACTGGAGCATCCTTCTCAAGTTCCACTCGTTTCCAAGCATCATTGCGGCTCTGCCAGTTCCGAAATACTCTCGTGAAATGGCCGAGTCGTTGAGCCCTTGGGGACTGACCTTCCATTCGTTGAAGAGTTTCCAGTAGAAGGTGGTTCCTTCAACGAACTCATCTGAAGTGATATATCCCTGAGATTCAAGACCGTCGTCAGAAAGGACTTTCGCGCCTAGTGACTGAACCATGGGGAAGATCAGATACGGTCTGTCTATCTGTTCAATCACAAGACCCCAGATATCTGTAAGTCCGTCACCGTTGGTGTCTTTGGTGAGTTTCTTCGCAATTTCGGCCACCTCTTCCCACGTAAGTCTCTCTTCTATTGTCTCCGGCAGAAATGGAACACCGTATTCCTCGAAGATAGCTTTATTGTAGAATATGCCGGCCGATGAAGTTCCGTAAGGAACCGAATAGAAAGTGCCCTGATAGCTGCCCTCTTCTATAGAGGCATCGAACCACGCAGACATCTCCTCATCGCTGAAGTGTTCATCCAGGGGAAGGAGATAACCTCGTGCCGCATAAGAGGCCGTGTTTGGACCATCCACAATATACACATCCGGTGTACCGTCGCCAGCCGCAAGTCTGACTTCAATCGTCTGGAAGAGCTGGCCGAAGGGGACCAGTTGAATGTCCACGTCGATTCCTGTCTCTTCTTTGAACGCATTGACGAGCTGCATAACCTGATCCTGGGGCCACCCCATCCATAGGACCTCAATGGTTGTGGCTGAAAGCATAACACCCAGTAATAGAACCGTCACCAGTAAAAGCTTTCTCATTTCCCTACACCTCCTGTTTAGCTATCTATCTCAACGTCTTCTGATGAGCTTGAAAGTGAATTTTCCCGACGGAAAGTAACTCTTCGAATACAGAACCTTTCTATCCAAAACGTCGTAATGAATCTGCTCCAGTAAGAGAAGTGAAGTACCCACGTCGACCTTGAGCCTTTCAGATAGGACTTCGTCACAACTTGAAGGAATTAAATCGCACTCGGCATATCTGATATCGATATTATAGTGTTTACCCAGTCCCTCAAAGACAGAATTGTGAATTCTGTCGGGATCTATATCTTTCACTATGGACTTCGGAATGTAATCAATGCAAACGGCAACGGGCATTTCCGAAGCGTATTTGGTAGTCTCAAGAACATGAACCAGACAGCCGACTTCCAGGTCGAGGAACTCACAGATTTTTTCTTCGCAAACACACTGATCGAATCGGCTTATCTCGCTTCTGGCAGAATGACCCTGGGATTCGATAAAGCTCCCTATGCTTGAGAGCCTCTCGATTCCTCCCCTAATGATCGGATATCTATCTGTAACGAAAGTCCCAATTCCATGCTTCTTAAGTAGCAAACCCTCTCTTTGAAGGAGGCCGATAGCTTCTCTCAGGGAATTCCTGCTAACCCCAAGCTCATGAGCAAGGTCCGGTTCCGAGGGCAATCACTCTCCTGCTTTGAGTTCACCATTCAAGATCAGTTTTCTCAGTTCGCTATGAATCTTCCCAGAAAGTGAGACATGGGAATTGTGGTCGATACCTATCTCCCTCATTCGCACCGCCTCTTGAATGTTGTAGGATGTCCTACAGCTTAATATACACTATTCATCTTCAGAAACAAAGACTGTGGAACCCTTTTAGTTTGCGATTTGCCATCATCAGTCCACTGTACTAGGAATCGGAATTCCGGCGAAGATCGTGCTGGAGCGCAAGGCAGGGCAGGGACATCCCAGGTCGCAATGCCGGCTAAGAACATGCCGGGACGCGAGGCCGACTGCTTCGGGAAGTGATGCCCTTATAGAACATTGGACGCAATACACTGAGGAGCATCAGTGGACGCAAGGCTGGGCAAGAACTGCCCAGGTCGCAATGCTCGCTTCGCGGGGAAAGAGCGGATGAACACTGATGAAAGCCACGTTGCCGGTCAACGGTTCTCCCTGCCGAGCGGGAGTATGTAAAGAAGATTGTGTAAACCCTCTAGAATGGAAGAGAAGATTGGAGGGAAAAGAAGATGAAATTTGACAGAGAAAAGATCAAGTCGTTAATCGAGAAGAATGGATTTGAAAACGTTGGAGATGTTCAAGAGGCAATGAAGGAATTGTTTGGTGACGTAATCAAAGAAATGCTTGAAGGAGAACTGGAAGATGAGCTTGGATATTCGAAGCATGACTACAAGAACAAAGAGACTGACAATTCCAGGAATGGACATAGCAAGAAGACAGTTAGGAGCGATTACGGAGAAATAGAACTTGAGATACCAAGAGACAGGAAAGGTGAATTTGAACCGGTTGTTGTGAAGAAACACCAGAGGGACATTTCTGGTATAGAGGATCAGATAATCTCCATGTATGCAAGGGGAATGACAGTAAGAGATATTCAGAGTCATATAGAGGATATCTACGGTTCCAGATTGTCTGCAGAGAGCGTAAGCAGGATAACGGACAAGATACTGCCACTGGTCTCCGAATGGAGAAACAGACCATTAGAATCTGCGTATGCGATAGTCTACATGGATGCCGTATTCTTCAGGGTCGTTGAAAGCAACCAGGTAAGGAAGAAAGCACTCTATATAGCCTTAGGAGTATCCCTAAATGGCCACAAAGACATTCTAGGCATGTGGATAAGTGAAACAGAAGGAGCAAGCTACTGGCTAAGCATTCTCAACGAATTGAAGAATCGCGGGGTTGAAGACGTGGCAATCTTCTCAATAGATGCATTAAGCCGGAATGGAAGAAGCCATAGAGGCTGTATATCCATTCTCAGAGGTTCAGAAGTGCATAGTTCACCAGATAAGAAACACCATGAGATATGTTACCTGGAGGGATCGTAGACCTCTAGCACGCGATCTCAAGACAATTTATCAGGCACCTACAAGAGAGGCAGGATGGAATGCATTGCTTGCACTAGAAGAGAAGTGGGGCGACAAATACCACTTGTCAATAAAAAGCTGGAAAGATAACTGGGAAACTCTCTCAACCTTCTTTCAATATCCAGAGGAACTGAGAAGATTGGTTTATACAACTAATCCCATTGAATCAGTTAATAGACAACTCAGGAAGGTGACGAAGAACAAAGGAGTCTTTCCAACAGACAATTCTCTCTTAAAGATGGCTTATCTAGCAATAATGAACATAACAAAGAAATGGACAGTAAGAACTCTTGATTGGTCCAGGATCCTTACTCAACTTGTGATAAAGTATGAAAGATTAGCTAAGTACATAAGCTGATTCTTAAACCCATTACAAAAAAGGGGTTTACACAAAAAAAGAGACAGAACCCCGAGCGGTTCAAAACATCGAGTAGGAGAGGGGCGGAGCCCCTCGCCCTCTCACAGAACCGTGCGTACGGGCCACGTACACGGCTCATGGATCAAGTATCGGAAATTTCGACAGGGGATGATGGTATTTTGTCATATCGACTAGGTTCATCTCTTCAAAGAACCTGTTGGGGATGGCGTAATTGGCTGCTTTTGAGTGAGAAGATCGCCATTTGTTCATTCTCATGTTGACTTTCTCTTTCCATCCGGTCCTTCTGAGAACTCTGTTCAGTTTCTTGGTGGTCTTCCACTGGTGTAGTATGATGGCTCTTAGCCTTCTCCTTATCCAGCTCAGAAGTCCCCTCAAAATGGATTGGAAATCCACTATCCTGAAATAGCTGGCGAATCCCCTCAACAGTGGATTGAGCTGTTTCACTATCTCCTTTACCGGCCTGCTCTGATTCCTTCTTGTAAGTTTCCTGACCTTTTCCTTGAATCTCTTCAATCTGGATTTCTCTATCCCCACTCTCTCGCCTTTTATTTCGAAGCCAAGAAAGTGAAATCCATCTTCAAGTGTTGTGATTCTCGTCTTGTTTCTGTTGACCTTGAGCTTCATGTCAATCTCCAGTATGTTTATCGCGATTGCCAGAAACTCTCGGGCTTCTTCCTGGGTTTTCGAGAAGATCAGTATGTCGTCTGCGTATCTGACTATCCTTATTCCTCTGGCTTTCATCTTCTGATCGAATTCGTTCAGATAGATGTTAGCCAGCAGCGGGCTTATTACTCCTCCCTGTGGACTGCCAGTCTCTGTTGCCTTCCAGACTCCATCTTCCATTACTCCGCTCTTCAGTATTGCCCGTATGAGTTTGAGTATCTTTCCATCACTCACTCTCTCGGCTACGGAGTCTATTATCTTCTCATGATCCAGAGTGTCGAAACATTCACTGAGGTCAAGTTCCACTACATTACACAGTCCGTATTTGGATGCGAAGGCTTTCGCCTTCTCCACTGCCTGCCAGGCATTTCTTCCCTTTCTGTAACCGTAACTGGAGGGATGGAATCCTTCCTCGAATATCGGTTCGAGTACCTCCTTGAGAGATTGCTGTACAACCCTGTCTCTCACTGCAGGTATTCCCAATTGCCTCGTTTTACCGTCGGCTTTCGGGATCTCTACCCTCCTGAGTGACATGGGTTTGTATTCGCCTCTCTTGATTTCTCCGGATAGTCTCTCGATTTCTTCGGGAAGTTTCTCTGCGAATATCTCTACGGTTACTCCGTCTATACCGGGGGCTCCTCTGTTGGATTCTACCCTGCCATAGGCTTTTAAAAGGTTCTTCTCCGAATAGACTTTGTCGATTAGACTGTAATACTTCATCTCTTTCTCCTGTATGCTCTCTTCCAACAGTTGTAGTTTCAGATTTTGTTTCGACAGTTTATTACTGGCTTCTCTACCCTTTCGGGAATCTGTACCTTGTCTTTAACTGTCTAAGCTGAATCTCTTATCTGTCTTCCGATCACATTTCTTCGATCCTTCCCCCCTTCGCAAGTGATGGAGCCTTTCGACTTCCCCATCACCCCCTTGGCTTTTAGCCAAGGTCCCTTCCCCTTTCGGAGAGGTTCTTCACTACTACGGGTTCGTCTGCCATCCTCCTGAGCTTTCCGTTAACTTGGATCACCTCCTTGCTAACGGTTACCCCTTTCGGACTCATGAGGACTTCCCCGGGTAAGATACACCACTTTCATCCGAATCCTGCCATCCAAACCTTTACAGCTGGAGTCAGGGCTTTCCCTTATCTGGCAGGGTTACCCTACTGTAACGGCCATCCCTGGTTCACTTTCGTTCAGTTCCGGACTTTGCCTCGGGCTTCCTTCAGATTCACCGTTACCAGTGACACCCTTGCCTCTGGCTAATGCTTCTTTGACTCCCCGCATTCGGGTCTTTCACCCTATAGTTGTGTATCATGCCGGGCGCACCAGATCCCGAAACAAGTTCGGGATGACAGCGTATGGTTACTCCGAAAACGCCCAATTCCGTCATTCCGACAAAGCTCCTGGTCGGAATCTCGATGTTATTGCTTCATGGCTTTCCCCGGCGAACGGAAAACCATTCAACGGCCAACCAGTTCCTTTGCTCTTTCCACCCTCCGACCTCCGACACCCCGACAACGGTCTTCAAAAGTGCAGATCCCGAAACAAGTTCGGGATGACCCTGAACAGAGACCCCAAACAGAAGCCCTGAACAAGAGCATTTCAGGGCAGGCTCATTGGGGCAGGCTTCAGGACAGGCTCAGTGGGATAACAAGTAACGGTTACTGCGAAAAGGCTAGATGCCGTCATTCCGACAAAGCTCCTGTTCGGAATCTTGGTACTCTTGCTTCACGGTTTTGACCAATAACGAAGAACAGATTCTTTCTCTGGAACGAAGAACAGGTTTTTTGTTTGGAGAACGGAGAACCATTCAGCAGTGAACCTCTTTTGCTCTTACGAACCTCCAACCACCAACCTCCGACCCCGGCCTTTTTGGTGAGTAGCCCAGGGGGATTTCACCCCCAGGCTCTCTCAGAACCGGACTTGAACCTCTCGATTCATCCGGCTCCCATTATCCAGCCGTATAGAATATCCCCATTGTCCAGTGTACAAATAGACGAGGCTCTCTGCGAGCAAGAGTTTCTAGCCATTTACCCGCTTTTGTACGACCTCTCCTTTTCTTGTACTTGTTTCTTACCCACTGAACTAAGGCTTTGTTTAGCTGACTCAGTACTGTATACATCTCAAATCTGCGAAAGTGTCCATAGTAGTTTATCCAACCTCTTATTACCGGGTTGATTCTTTCTGAGAGTTCTTCAATACTCAGGTATGACTTGGTTTGAAGTCTCATTCTCCGGATCTTCTGTCTCATCGCCTTCTTTGCCTGTTCACTCACTGCAGGGGTGAAGCTGTAGAAGATCCTCCCGTTTCTGGCTTTGCAGCTACGGACTCTGAAGGTGTATCCTAGAAAGTCAAAGCTTGTATTTGGATACTCGCCCTTCCTTTTATCGTCTTTGCAGTAGACAATACGGGTCTTCTCTGGATGAAGCTTTAGTTTGCATTCTTCCATTCTTTCTTTGAGACTTTCAAGAAGAAGCCGGGCTTCCTCCAGAGTTCTACAGTGTATCACTCCATCATCTGCGTATCTGGCAAAGGGCTTATCCGGATGAGTTCTCTCCATCCACTTGTCGAAGGCGTAATGCATGAAGAGGTTAGCCAGTACAGGGCTTATTACCCCTCCCTGTGGCGTTCCCTTGCTCCTCTCTTCGACTCTTCCATTCGCTTGCATAAAGGGTGCTTTCAGCCATCTCTCTATGTAGAGTATTAGCCATGGAATCTTCACATGTTTCTTGACTGCCCTCATTAGTAGTTCATGGTCTATGTTGTCGAACAGTCCTTTAATGTCGAATTCCAGTACCCAGTCATACCGCCAGCATCTCTGCCTCGTTACTTCAAGGGCATCTATCGCTGACTTTCCCTCCCTGTATCCGTAGGAGTCCTTATGGAAGTATGGATCTACCAGGGGATTGAGATAGATTTTGGCTACCATCTGGGCTACTCTGTCCCCCACTGTGGGGATTCCCAGTACTCTCTTTCCTCCACTCTTCTTTTCTATCTCTATAGCTTTTACTGGAGGTGGAAAGTAACTGCCCGAGGTCATTCGATTCCAAATCTTGTAGAGATTGTTGTCAAGATCGGCTTCGAACTCTTCCAGGCTTACCTCGTCTATTCCTTCTGCCCCTCTGTTCTCTTTCACTTTCTTGAATGCTTCCAGTACTACTTTCTTGGGGATTTCATACGACCTCATCTTGTCTGTTGGCTCCTTCCTTGTCTCTGTTCACAGTTCCTCCCTTTCGGTTGTCTGCACAGAGTTGGTTGACTAACCTACAAAACTGGATAACACAGTCCCTTCGCTCCACTCCCATTACAGGAGCTTCATCACTACTACGGACTGTTCCGCCCCTGAATCTGGCATCGGTACTTTCACCCTCGTGGGTTCTTCCACTTGCGGCTTTTCCCTTAACATCCAGATCCAGGTTCCCAAGTTCCTAATCAAAGCCTGTACCAGGGTCACGCCACCTATATGCCGGTCACCATCTGGACAGTAAGCAGGTTTCCTCCAGACTTATCCCGGGATAGTTGCACCCCCCGGTTTTGATGACACTAGTAGTTCTTACGACACGTTCACGGTGATTCACTTGTATTCGTCTCCTCTGGTACTCACCTGACGGGATCACTGTCCCGCCTTTTCCCGTAACGTTCACTACCATGGCTCTTTACCACAGCAGCTTACGGTGGTTTGAAGCCTCCACCTGCATGGCGGCTTCGAGGGGCCCTCCCTCATCTTCAATTAAGCATGGCTAGAAGTTTCCTTCTTCGCCTTCTTGGCACACTGCATCTTGCAACTAATCCTTTGCTCTTTCCAACCCCCAACTCGCAACCCTCGACCACAGTTTTTCAAAAGCCCAGATCCTGAACAGGAGCACTTCAGGATTACAGAATAGGTTTGTTCTAATCAGATTACATTAGTTTGCCCGCTCTTTTTCTTAGGTTTTTGCCTCCTGGTGCGTAAGCGCCAGCATCGCTTCCCCGGATGACCTTCCAGGCATCACTTCCTCGCGCCAGCGAGCCTCACTTCCTGCCGGAGGCAGCATCACTTCTGATCTTGATGCCACCAACCTCCGACCACTTGCAAATGTTTGACCAAGAACGAAGAACAGATTCTTGCTCTGGAACCAAGAACATGCTCTATTCAGTGAACGGTGAACCATTCAACGAAGAACCATTTTCTCCTGCTCTTTGTCTTTGCGAATGAAATCGAATTAGGTTTATCTAATATAATAGTGGAGAGACTTGAAGCTTTGGAGGTACCCTGTGCGGAGATTATTTCTAGTCGGTATATTGCTAATCTTGTTGACCAGTAGTTTCGCCGAGGTTCTTAAAAGAAGAGGTACGGAAGAAGAATTCTCTTACTCGGAGTTAGCCGGAGGTTCGATTACACTGCCGGTCGATACTACGTTCAGATTCATTCCAGGCTTTGAGCTTTCGGAGGGTGATTTCTGGGTTACTTTTGCGATCCAGGATCCGCTTTTCAGATGGGCAAGCGGCGACGAATTGAGTCCTTGCCTGGTGGAAAAGTACGAGCTGTTGAATTCGAACAAGTCACTTATCATAAAGCTCAGAGACGATATTTTCTGGTATGACGGAACGCCTATAACCAGTGCGGATTTAGAGTACTCGATAAAAGCCTGGAAGAGCACCGAAAGCTCTCCGGTCTATGAGGCTCTCAATGATCCGCGGTTTGGCTGGTTTTCCGTCGTCGACGGCAAGACCGTGGTTTTCAATTTCAATGATTCGTATCCCGAATTCTTGAACTCTTTGAGAACGGGCATACTCGCCAAACATATTTACTCCGACAGACTTGGAATCGAACCGGAGAGCCTGGAAGAGAACATGGAGATGGATAAACCACCCGTGGAAGCTACATCAGGGTCGTTCATGCTCGATCCGGCAAGCGTAAAAGGCAACATTATTCTAAAGAGAAACCCGAACTGGCACGGAGGATCTGGAGACGATCTCTTTCCGCTAGTATTCGAGAGTTGGCCTGGAAAGAGCCTTCTAGATGAAATAAGGCTCGTGGAAGTGGCAGAGCCTCTTGACAGAATTGAGATGTTCGATGCGGGCGAGCTGCATCTTCTCTTCAGTGAACCGGACCATAACGAGTCTCTTCTTAGTGAAGCGGCTTCCGGAAAGTTCAAATCGGGAAGCTTCCCGGATGGTAGTTATCACGTTATCCTCATAAATCATAGAAACGCGCTCCTGGCAGAAAGGGGAGTGAGACAGGCACTCAAGATGTCTCTTGACTACGAATCTCTTCTTGAAGCCCTCCCCAACTCCATTGGGACTTTCATCCCTGTGGATCCCAGGACGTCCATTTTTAAGACTTTGCAAGCTCAGATAGTGGATCTTCCGTACGATCCGGATAAGGCAAAGACCTTTCTTTCAAATGCAGGTTATCCGGGTAGCATAACTTTGTCGATCAAGGTCTATCATGGAATTGAGAATATATTGCTGGAGGAGCTCCAGAAGAGCTGGGACAAGATAGGTGTGAAACTCGAAGTTGAAAGGCTCGATTGGGGAAGCCTTCTTCGTGACATAGACGAAGGTGATTACGAGCTGGTCTATCTTCGAGTCGAGGCCTTTGATTATCCCGAGATAGCCCCATGGACCAATGAGTATGAGCATGATTTGAAGACAGGCTGGGAAGTGGGTTATGTAAATCCACAGATTTTCAGGATTATGAGAAGGGCCGCCATTGAAACTGACTGGCGAAAACGTGCTCCCTATTATCTTGGGTCATACAGGATATGGACGAACGATGTACCGGTTCTAGTTCTTGCCTACAATCTCTCTTACGCTTTCTGGAATAGCCAGCTCAGCGGGCCGGTCCCGGGCAGAGGGGAGCTTTACGAGAATCTTGCTGAATGGTATTTACAGAAATGAAAGGACAACATAAAGGGGGTATTAAAAATGCTCTATCTTGAAAAGGAGCCTTTTAGGAGAGCACAATATACGATCCTTGAGAATGGTAGAGAACTGGAAAAGAGACTATTCGCCTATTATTTCATGGATGGCCCGGCAAACATTGTTGTTGAGGAGATAGCCAGTTATCAGAATGTCGATGGCGGGTTTGGAAACGCTATAGAGCCGGACTTCAGATTGCCAGCGTCTTCTCCAATGGCAACGTCCGTAGCGCTTCAACACCTTGTTCACTTCGATGATTTGCCACTTGCAAAGGGAGTAATCTCGAAAGCGATTGCCTATTTGGACAACACATATGTTTCGGAAAGAAAGGGATGGTTTGCCGTTCCACGAACCGTCAATGACTACCCCCACGCTCCTTGGTGGGGATGCGATGAAGAGAAGGAAATTTGCGCAATCGATGCAAACTGGGGGAACCCAACGGCCGAGATCATAGGATATTTAACCAGGTACAGGGAGTTCACCAATCTAGATGTAGATGAGCTTATTTCTCAGGCAACCAGGTATCTGGAAAGTATGAACACGTTTACCTCTTTTCACGAGATATTATGCTTTGTAAGGCTCTACAGATTACTTGACGAAAAGACGGCCGCAAGTTTAAGGCCAAAGCTCTATGAAGCAGTCTGCACATTGATCAGCAAGGATGAGGAGGAATGGCGAACGGAGTATGTAGCCAAGCCGCTGGATTTTGTTACCTCTCCCGATGAATTTTTCTGCGTCGATAGAGAGCTGATTGAAAAGAATATCGAATACTATATTAACGAGCTTCATACACACGGGAAGATCAAGCCCACTTGGTCCAAGAGCTTCTACGATGGCGAGATGAGCAGGGCCTGGGATGAGTGGGTTGCTATAATAACCTTGAGAGTTCTTTTGATTCTCAAATCATTTGGAAGAATATTACTCTAAATAGAATTCGAATGGGGGGATAGAAGTGAAGAATATTATCCTGCAGGAAAGGATAATGGCTGTCATCAGAAGCGACAGCGTGGAGAGATGTGTCGAGATTGGAAGAAGCTGTTTCAGAGGAGGCGTGAAGATCCTGGAAATAACCTTCACGGTTCCAGACGCCCCCAAGGCGATTGCAATTCTCTCAAAAGAAATAGAGGGTGCCTACGTTGGAGCTGGAACGGTTATCACTGACGACCAGTTCAGCAAGGCAGTTAAGAGCGGCGCAAAGTACGTTGTAAGTCCGCATCTTTCCGAAGAGCTTGCGATTCAGTCCAGAGCGCTTGAGACGCTATATCTTCCCGGAATAATGACGCCGACGGAGTATGTAAAGGCAACTGCGCTGGGCAGCTCGATGGTCAAAGTCTTCCCCGGCGATGTCCTTTCGCCATCCTTTGTGAAGTCACTTAGGGGTCCCTTCCCCGAGGCGCTGTGTGTGGTGTCGGGAGGAGTCAATCTTGACAACATAGACACGTGGTTCAAGGCAGGCACCGCCGCCGTCGGTATAGGATCCGATCTGACTAAGGGGAGCCCGGAAGAAATAGAGGAGAAGGCAAGACAGTACGTCGCCAAAGTCAAGAATTTCTTTGGATAAATCTTGTTACTTTTTCGGAGTGTATTCCTGAAAGTTGAATGAGCGTTGAATAAGATCGTGAGCCTGCGATAGGTCGCTTAGTTCTCCAAGACCAAGCATCTGCACTATGATGTTACCCGTGGCAGTTCCTTCCGCCGGTCCTGCGACTACCGGAAGCCCTGTGTAGTCTGACACTAACTGGCAGAGAAGGCTGTTGCGAATGCCACCGCCCACCATTCTAATGTTCCTTATTGACCGGCCGGTTATTGACTGCAGTTGTTTTCTTGTCTGCTCTGTCTGGTAAGCGATTCCTTCGATAGCGGCTCTCACGATCTCTCCCCTATTTTTCAAAGAGATTCCGAGCTTCTCGGCTTCGGAGAGTATAGCCTTCTCCATGCTTCTCGGTTTTCTGAAGGCTTCGGATTCCACATCTATTTTTCTCTCATAGCTTCTGACGGTCAGCGCCATCTCGGTCAATGCATAGTGATCGAGATTCGGATCCGATCTCCTCCACTCCTTGAGGAGTTCCTGAACCAACCATAGACCGGTTAGATTCTTGAGCAGGCGGTACCTTCTTCCGTAGCAGCCCTCGTTGGCAAGGTTGTTTTCGATAACGTCGTCATTTCTGGAAGGTTTGTCGATCAACACCCCCTCTAGGCACCAGGTTCCGGCGCTGACGAACATCGAATCATCTGAAAGATCCATGGACGAAACGGCCGACGCCGTGTCGTGGCTCGCTGGGAGAATAACCTTCAAGCCCTTTATGCCAAGCTCTTCCGCGACTGAGGGGAGCAGTTCTCCGGCGATTTCCCCTGGATCTACGATCGGAGTCATTATGTCCGGTAGATCGAAGAATCTTATAAGCTCTTCGCTCCAGTCGTTTCGATCGGGATCGAAGAGTTGTGTGGTAGTGGCGAAAGTGAACTCTGTCAGCTTCTCCCCTGTGAGGAAGTAGGTCAGGAGTGAAGGCATCGGGAGAAGGGCGTCTGCCTTTTCAAGGTAACGGCTGTTATTACGCTTGAGAGATATGAGCTGATAGAGAGTGTTGAATGGCTGAAACTGGGTTGGAGCTCTGTCGAAGATCCAGCGCTTGCCGGCCTTCTTTATTGCGTAATCCATGGAATCATCTTTGAACATGTCTCTGTAATGCCTGGGATCGCCCTGAATCGAACCGGAACTGTCGATGAGACCGAAATCCACTCCCCATGTGTCGATTCCTACGCTCCGGATCTCAATTCCCATTGCTGAAGCCGCCTTTATACTTTCCACGACATTCTTGTAAAGCGAAATGAGGTTCCAGTGAGTCAAATCCGCGACATGAATAGGCTCGTTCGAAAAGCGATGTACTTCTTCCAGAACCAGCCTGTTTCGACCGTACTTTCCAACGAAGGCCTTGCCGCTGGAGGCACCGATGTCTATGGCGAGGAATCCGATCAATGGTCCATACCCCGTTCTTTAAGGAACTGGTTCACTTCGCTTTCGGCTGGCATCGAGCTTGCTCCGCCATATCTTGTCGCGACAATCGCCGCCTCTGCGTTTGCGAAAGTGAGAATGCTTCCCAGATCTTCTTCGGTAAGACTACGCAGTTCTTCATCGCCCATATTGTAGAGCTTAGAGATTACTGCGGCCATGAAAGAGTCTCCGCAGCCGGTTGTCTCGGCCACTTTCACCTTGAACCCCTCTCTCTTAACAGAAGTCCTTCCGCGATAAACAGTGGATCCTCTGCTGCCGAGGGTGAGAAAGACGAGCGTGTCCGGTCTGACTTTGAGCCGAGACAGGGCCTCATCTAAATTGTCGCTGTCACATATGTATAGCAGATCGTCGTCGCTGAGCTTGAGAATGTCGACTCTTGAGATGATTTCTCTGACTGTGGCCCTGAATGAATCGTGATCTTCTATTGCGCTTCTTCGAATGTTGGGGTCGAATGAAGTCTTGACTCCTCTTGAGCTGAATCTTTCGAACAGCTCTAGATAAGTGGATGCCGACGGTTCTTCCAGGAGCACTATCGCGCCAAAATGAAAGAGGGAAAAGTTAAGAGGGTCGATCTCTTCGATTTCTTCTGATTTGAGCGATAGATGGGCTGCATGATCCCAGTAGAATCTAAATTCCGGCTTTCCCTCTCCGTCCAGAGCGGCAAAGGCTATCGGTGTCTTCGTTCCATGTTCTCTAATCACGTAGCTGGTAGATATTCCAAGAGACTTCAGATACTCAAGGAGTGCGTTTCCAAATTCGTCCATGCCGATTTTGGCGAGGAATTCCATAGGGACTCCCAGTCTGTGAAGACCGACAGATATGTTGAAAGGTGCACCACCCGGTTTCTTTTCAAACAGGGTGGTGCCTTCCAGGCCTTTCATAGGTTCTCTAGAGATAAAATCGAAGAGGATCTCTCCAGAGCATAAAACCGGTTTGGACCGATCTCTCATAACTTGAAGTCAGCCTCGAACCTGTTGAGATCATCTGCCGGAAAACTACCCTGAACGTATTCAGCTGCGATCTCGATGGGCAACGTGAGATCATGGACACCCAGTGAGATAAGTTTGTTTGCGCTCTCGATATCCTTTATACTTGCCGCAATGATTCTAGGGGCGTTTGAGTGCCAGTCACCAATGTCTAACATCTCCGTAATTCTCAAGTCAGCATCTATTCCCGCCTTCACCATTCTATCGAAGTACACGGCCACATACTCAACTTCCATGCTGACCGCGGCGTAGTACTGCTGTAAAGTGTAAACGGCCGTAGCACATACTCCAACTCCAATATCGTTCAGCTGAGGGACAATATTAGAGGCCTTCTGCGGATCCCAGGGCAGTTTGATAGTAAAGAATTCGGGATCGAAATCGCTCTTCTTTATGAATTCCTTTACCTTTTGAATCCATTCGGTCGAAGAGAGGCTGCCCTGAACGAAGTGTCTCTCGCCCGGGACCTTTGAGAGAAATTTCATTGCATCCATCAGGCCCCATCCCGGCCTGTCTCTTTTCAGTATTGTGGGGTTGGTAGTGATTCCGGCAAAGACCGGCTGTTCAACGAGTTCAACGCTCTTTTCACAAATACCGTCAATGTATAACATTATCAGGCTCCTTTCTTAGTAACTATATGTCCCGAAATGCAGTTTACTCTCCAAGAATCTGGTAATCAATACCCTTTATATCACAGAACTGTACCAATTCCTCTACAAAATCGCCATAAACACCGTGAGTGTGGTTGCACGGGTAGTATCTCAGGAAGGTATCCATGTCCGTATCCAGCTTCACGTAGGCATGTGGCCATTCGATCTGAACCTTCTCCGACAGCTTCTTTTCTTCTGCTTCGGAGAGCTTAACGAACTCTCCCGGTACTATTGTCATGATGTACTCGCCGTTCTGTCTCGCAAGCCTGGCAAGGGTAACTCGCCCAGGTGCCGCAAAATGCTTTACGGCAGCTCCTCCGGCCGGGAAGTAGAAGTCCTCGGGATACAGTTCTACGTGTTTGAGATTGTCTTCGGGATTCATAGATTTTCCGGCAAAGTAGGTCGCATGAGTGCCCGAGTTACAGAGGTCGAGAAGGTCCTCTTCCTCGAAGTAGTGTCTCACGTCAGCAAATAGAACTGGAGACTGAGCAATATGCTTGAAGATCTCCATGGTCAGAGCTCCATCCATGTCCGTTTCGGTGGCCGCAACGATTGTCTCCTTTGAACCGTGCCAGTCATACGGATCATTGAGGAAGGCCTCTACTATGTCCATCGTTGCGTAGTTGTTTGTCATCTCGGGCTGACCTTTGAATCCAACAAAATCCAGCTCGTACTCTTTTATGATACTGAGCGCGGCCTCGTAGAGCGCGATCTGCTTCTCCAGTTTTTCAGGTGTAAGCTGTTTGCCGTCATACTTTACAGTTGCAAGCTTTTCAAGCCACTCTCTAGCTGCTTTTGTGACGTCTTTTGGTACTTTCTCTGCCCTGACTACCAGTTCATACTGGTCGATCTGTTCCACATCGACACCGAACTCCTTCAGCCACTGATCACCGTTGGCCGAAGCCGTGTACATTCCCATCGGACGGCCGCCGAACATACCGTATCTTTCACCCTTCAGTCTTGCGGCCGCTGAAGCAGCCCTCACGAAGTGCATTACCCTTTCAATTACATCTGAATCTTCGGGATTGCCCCATACCCTTTCAGGCATTATTCCGACCTGTTCGAGGGCACCTGCTGCCGCCAGCTGGCCTACCATACCGGGGTAAGAGGGATTGATCTGTCCATAGGTGAGGAAAGGACCTGGTGCATAAAGCGAGGCCATCACGGAAAGATGCGGCCAGCACCAGATAGCATAGTTGAATATCGTGGCCTCAACCTCGGCCTTCATCAGCTCCTTGCCGGCCTTCTTCGCGAGAGAAGGCTTCCAGACTATATCGGAGGCTGTGACAACTTCCACTTCACCCGTTGCTTCAAGGGCCTTAACCAGCCTGTCTTGAAACCCCTTGTTCATTTCGATCAGATCGTTGTGAACGAAATCGCGCCCGTCGGAAAAAGTGATCACTCCAACCTTTCTCTTTTTCATTGAGCATTCCTCCTCTTTTCAGTGTTTTCTTCGAGCTTATCTACATGAGCTTTGACACAGATTTTCTTTGAAGCAGTTCCGCCTTCAGCACAACTTTCGATTTATCACCTCGTGTTCCGTCTATTTCGCTCAGCATAATCGTGGCGGCAATCCTGCCGATGTCCTTCACAGGCTGTCTGATCGTCGTCAAGGGTGGCTCGATCAGTTCGTTCATAGAATGGTCATCGAAGCCTACAATCGATAGATCACCGGGGATTTTCAGGCCCATCCGCCTTACGGTTGCAACTATGACCTCATTGAGAAACTGGTTTGTGGATATGATCGCATCCGGTCTCCTGTCCGATTTCAGAACAGACTCCAGTGACAGCGAAGCCCTTTCCGCGTCCACTGCATTCTCGATAATCCAGTCTGCGTTTATTTCAATGTCCAGCATCTTGCAAGCCTCCAAAAAGCCCATACGTCTCTCTTCTATTGTATAGATTCCCTTTTTGTGAAGGACTATTCCGAGTTTCCTGTGACCGTTCTCCTTTAAGTGCAACACTCCCTGGAGAATCGCCTGTCGGTTGTCGAGGGTTACCGAGCTTATCCTATCAAGTCCTTCGAGAATCCTATCGTAGAAGACTACGGGGATGTTTCTCCTGACTGCCTCTCTGTAAAGTCGTGAGTTGTTTCTTCCATCCTCACCCCCACAGGGCGAGGAAAGTATCCCCTCGACGCCGTGTTCGAGGAGCCATTTGATGTAGATTCTCTCTTTCTCGAAATCCTCGCCGATGTCGCAGACGATGAATTTGTAGCCTCTAGGAAAGAGCACGGTCTCGACTCCGCTCATGAAATCCAGAAAGAATGGATTCCTGATATCCGACACGATGAGACCCACAGTCTGGGTCTTTCTTGTCTTCAGGGATTTTGCGGAGGAATTGGGAATGTAGTTCAATCTCTCGGCCGCGTCGACTATCTCTTTCCTCAGGGAAGGACTCACTCCCGGCTCATCGGAAAGCGCTCGCGATACGGACGACGGTGATATGTTCAATTCGTTTGCTATGTCTTTTATCGTTGTCTTCTTCATCACTGGGGATCGCAACCTTTCGCAAACGTTTGCGTTCATTTTCATTATACTATGGGTCGTCCTTGATTGAAAAGCAAAGTGGTAGCAGACAGACGTAGAGAGAGCTCAAGTAGAATAAGTCAGTCTTTGTGTGTTTTCCTTGATAGGGAGAGTATTCCAAGTATGTTTGGATTGGGTTCTATAGAGGAAAGCTCAATCTTTACCTTCTTTCCTGGAACTCTGTAGTAGTTCTCTTCAATGGTCTTGAGTATTCTGTCGAAATAGTACCGGTTCTTCCCGAGACTTCCTCCGATTACCAGTACCGAAGGATCGAGAGAATCTATGAGGTTGCAGAGAAAGCGTCCAAGAGTTTCAGAAGCTTCGGTTATCATTTCTTTGAAGACCGGCTCGTTCAACTCTGCGCGATCTGTTATCTCTTTTGTGCCGATCTCGATTCCAAGTGAATCATGTGCTCTAATTTCAAGGCCCCTGCCGCCTGAAATTGCTTGCAGGCAACCGCGACGACCACAAGTGCAAAGCGGGCCATCCGCTTTCACTATTGTGTGGCCGATCTCTCCCGCTGCGTTGCTTGCTCCCCGCAAGATTTTCCCCCGGACGACCATTCCCATTCCTATTCCCGTACTGACGGTAACGTAGATGAGCGACTCAATATCCTTCCTGAATTCCCATTCTCCAAAAGCCGCTGCATTACAGTCGTTTTCGATTACACCTTCGGTACCGAGAAAGGAGGAAGCTCTTTTGAAGAGCTCCACGTCTTTCCACCCGAGGTTCGGCGACCAGATCAACTTGCCCTTTTCGGGACTGACGGCACCTGCCGTGCAAAGCCCCCAGCGGTTTATATTTCTACTTCCTTTCATGCGAAGACAGATGTTACTAAGTCGCTCGAAGAAACTGTCAATTCCTTCAGCTGGCCTGGTGGGAAATTCTTCCGATGAATAAGGCTCCACTTCTTTCTCATCGAAAGCCGATACGAGAGTCTTGGTACCTCCAACGTCGATCGCTATGTCAACTGCTGGCATTTACTGCTCTCCGAATTTTCAGGATCCTTTCAAGAACCTCCCCTTCTCTTTCCTCATCAAAAAGGTTTCTGTTTGCTATGTAGGAACCGATTCCGAGCGCAACGGCGCCTGCTTTCATGTATTCTGTAGCGTTTTCGGCCGTTACTCCGCCGAAAGGCATGAATTTGACTGTGGGAAACGGACCCCTGTACGCTTTTAGCAAATTCAGACCCTCTGCATCGCCGGGGAAGAGTTTCAGAAAGCTGAATCCGTTGTTCAGCGCCGTCTGTATATCTGTAGAAGTGTAGACTCCGGGTATATAACTTATTCCATCCCTTGTCGACAGCTTTGCGATTTCCTCACTAAATCCAGGGCTGAGAACGAAATCGGCATTCGAGCGAAGCGCTCTCGAATAAGCCGTATCATCGTATACTGTACCGGCCCCGATTACGAGCTTTCCGTAGAATTCCTTCTTGAGTTCGTGCAGTATCTCAGATGAAGATTCGTCGGAGAAACTGACTTCCAGAATCGTCAAGTCGTTTTCCAGCAGCATTTCACACAACTTCCTCGATTGATCAAGCGTAAGACCCCTAATTACTGTCAAGACCTTTTCTGTCATTAGTCTTTCAAACACGGTAAAATACCCCTCCTTTCGCTTACCGGCAGAAGATAATCTCTGCATTTAGTATATCAGGAGGTATCGCCACATTTCCCCGCTGAAAAGGAAACTGTCCATTTGAGTATTATGTCTTTTGTGGCATATCGTTGCTCATTTTGATGTAATAATGTGCTTCTGAAAACATTTTCAGATCTCTCATCGCTATTCAACAGAGACACCCGCGTAAAGTGTCGAAACATTTCCATGGTTTTCAACCGTGCTATAGAATTCGAACTCTATTAGAGAGACTCCTATTTTTAGAGCTTTGAAATCGAATAACCGCTTTCCGGGTTCGGTGCTTGCTATTGGAAAGTTCGAGATGTCACCGGGAAAGGATTGGCTCTTCGAAGGGTCGATGTACCTGTTATCTATGAGTCTCAGGATTTCGCTATCGCCCCGCACGCTCCATGAAAATCCAGCCGATAAGTCTTCCTCAGTAGTGGCTGCGAATAGATCACCCGACTTATGAAACCCGGAGAACTGTCAAGGACCGTTACATAATCAGGAATACACTCACTTAAAGTTCTGTCATCCATTTCTACATTGAATACCCTTATGTCGACAGCTTTTTCTTCGCCTTCCCATTCTCTGTAGAGCTTGAAAATAATTGCAAAGCTTCCCAAGGTTTCTGGACTGAATAACCAGGTCACTTTCGAACCGCCACCTTGGACAGCTTTTTCAGATTGGTCAACGGAGCTTTCCTTCGAAAAAAGTGAAAAGGCGTTAGCTTCTGATGAATAGTAGTGCCATGTATAACCGGTCGAAGCTTTCTCCACAAGTTGGGCCTTCAAGCGTTGTTCGTAGCTGATTCTGTTTAATTATCGGGATATTTGATTCTTCTGAATCTCCTATGCCGGCAAGAAGAGTTCCATAGAAAGTCACAAATACAATCGTCATTATTAAAGAGATTATGTGATAGTCTTTGAAAGCCATAAGTACCACCTATTCTGCTTCTGTTAGAAAACCTAACAATGTAGGTATTTGACGATCTCCAGAGAGAAAGGATCAAACGGGAAGAAAGGATCCAAAGAAGAAGTCCTGTTTTCAGCTAAACTCTTCTCTTGTATTTCATAGAGGAGGAATGTCAAAACGACCGAATTCAATCGCGTCTAATCGTGAAAGACAAGCTCCAATGATGTCTTTCGACTTTTCATCTTTTATCTAATAGTGTAGATTTTTATGACTCAACAAATCAATCATTTGTGTTAATATTTCTTCATGCTATGAAAAAGGGGGGAAAGTAAATGGAATCCGTTTACAAAAAGCTTCGTATATACAACTTGATAATGGGTTTTCTCCACCTTGTTCAGGGAATCATAATGCTGATAGTAAGCAACGATTCTTCTTTGACGATTACGAGAAACTACCTGGAGTTTGACCGGGAGATAATGCGACTGGTTCCAGCAACCGAGAACTTCATGGATCTGAAGATGGGTCCTTTCATCGCGAGTTTCCTCTTCATGTCCGCCATAGCGCATTTCATAGTCTCAACCTTTGGCTTTGGGTGGTACGCAAGAAATCTTCAGAAAGGAATTAATTACGCCAGATGGTACGAGTATTCCATCAGCTCTTCGGTGATGATTGTTGCCATCGCTATGTTCTCGGGTATGCTTGACATAGTTAGCCTCATGCTGCTCTTCACTGTCAATGCCCTAATGAACCTCTTCGGGCTTATGATGGAACTTCACAATCAGACAACCGAAAGGACAAACTGGACGGCCTTTATCTTCGGCTGTATTGCCGGGGCGGTCACATGGATAGCTGTCTTCGTATACTTTTTTACATCTCTTGGAAAGGCTAATGTTGAATTCCCGTCTTTTGTTTATGCAATTCTCATTACTTTCCTAGTTTTCTTCAACAGCTTTGCGATAAACATGTTTCTTCAGTACAAGAAGATCGGTCCCTGGAAGAACTACCTCTTCGGCGAAAGTATGTATGTTCTTCTCAGCCTTGTTGCCAAGAGTGTCCTTGCGTGGCAGGTTTTTGCCGGAACGCTCAGGCCAGTTTGATAAAAGTTTTTAAGGAGTATCGTGAGACCCCGAAAGGGGTCTCTTTGTTAAGATAATTCCAGGAGGATATAGATGCCAAATCTCTACTTCTATGCCGGTTCGGCAAATCCGGAGCTGTACGAGCTTCAGAATGAATTGATCGACCCAGAAAGGAAAATAGAGAAGGTTATGGAAGAGTTCTGCGATTTCGAAGGCAGCGTGATTGTCGATGTTGGAGCAGGCTCAGGCTTTCATTCACATATGTACGCAAGCACTGCCTCCATGGTTTACGCCGTGGAGCCGGATTCGGGAATGTTAAAACAATTGAAAGCGAGGCAAGCCCGTGACTTCAGATCGAACTTCTGTGTGTTGAAGGGATTTGCTGAGGACCTTCCACTGAAATCTGATCTGGCAGATATCGTGCACGCCAGGCTTGCGTATTTCTTTGGCCCGCCCATGAAATACACAGAGAGTTGTGAAGAGGGGATTGAGGAAGTCAAAAGGGTCCTGAAGACCGGCGGGTATTTCTTCAATATTCAGAACAACTACTCTTCAGGCCAGTATGCGGATTTTCTCGAACTATCATATGGTCGGGACCTTAAAAACCTTCAAAAAGAGATTTCCGATTACTTCGCATCGAGGGGCTTTTTGGAAAGGATCGTGAGAACGAAATGGAGAGCAAAGAACCGTGGGGAAATCGAAAAGGCCCTTACGCTGGAATTTCCGATCGAGAAGGTGGGGCAAATCATGAAAGCCTTTTCCGGCAACGAGTTCTCACACGACTTTTCAATATTCTTCTTCAAGAAAAGAACCAGAGGCGAAAATGGTTAGAGTCTATCTTTTAGGTCATTCGAGTTGCTTATTGAATTATCATGAACACATAGTTTTTCCCCGGATCGATAGGGTTACGAAAGTTCAGTGGTTTTTCGGTTTATTGCAGGGGTAGTGATGTGGAAACATGAAAAGAAGAATTGTAATACCCTATACCAGTTTATGGTATGATACTTTCATTAGTAAGTGGAATATTTCACAAATTTCACATAAAGGGGTGGTGTAATGGCCCTGCAATTCATCTCTCTACTGGTGATCTCCTTTATCATCTGGCTGGGCTTAGCCGGGAGTTTTGCCCTTGCCGAGATACTTCTTGGGCTTGTGGTTTCGACTGTTGTAGCCATAATCTTGAGCAAGTACTCAAGATTCCGGATCGGTCTGGATTTTCCTGTTCGGGTCTTCAGATTCGTATTCTCCTTCCTTCCAATCTTCATTATGGAAATGGTAAAGGCAAATATCGATGTAGCCAAAAGAGTCTTGAATCCTTCTCTTCCGATAAACCCTTCGATGGTAGAAGTTGAAACGGATTTGAAAGGGGAGATCTCGAAGCTCACTCTGGCCAACTCAATAACTCTCACACCTGGGACCTTGACAGTTGACATTGGTGAAGACCGTCTCCTGGTTCACTGGATAGACAAGAAGACCAGTGAACCCGAGAGAATAAGAGAAGAGATCTCGGGAAAGTTTGAGAAGAGAATAGGGGGGATCTTCGAATGATAGGCTTCTCCATCTTCTTTTCGCTAATACTCATTGGCGCCGCTCTGACTCTATACAGATTACTGAGAGGGCCGACGGTTCCCGACAGAGTCGCAGCACTGGATATATTGAACGTGATGATTACTAGTGCAATAGTATTGTTTTCTCTAATCGATGGCAATCCTCTCTTTCTAGATATAGCGCTTGTTTATGCTGCGCTCTCGTTTCTTGAGACCATAGTGGTTGCCAGGTATCTGGAGGGGAGAAGATGATCATACTAGATATTGTGGGATATGGGCTCTTATCTGTCGGCACATTTTTCTTTTTCCTGGGAGGCCTTGGAATGCTGAGGATGCCCGATGTTTTCAACAGGCTGCAGGCCGGAACGAAGGCAACTACACTGGGTTCGTTCTCCGTGATACTTGGTGTGGGACTGATAAATCCACAGTGGCTGCTGAAGACTATAATCATAGTCGCCTTCATTGCTATTACAAATCCTGTCGGGAGTTCAGCGATAGCCAGAACGGCCCTGAAGAAAGGAATAATACCGATAACTTATCAGGAATCTCATAAGGAACCGGACGGTCTCCCCAAAGGGGGTGGGGAAGAGTGAACGTATTCTCGTTCATAATCGGAGTGGTAATGGTGGGACTGGCTATTTTCGCGATTGAGGCGAATAAGCTGTTGACTTCCGTGATAATGCTCTCCGCAATGGGGCTTCTGTCTGTCATACTGTTTGTTATCATGAAAGCTCCGGATGTCGCAATAACGGAAGCTTCTGTTGGAGCCGGCCTCACTACGGCCATATTCCTCCTCTCCCTTAGGAAGCTGAAACGAGCTGATGTAGAATGAAGCGGATGATATCTGCACTTATAGCACTTCTTTTCTTCTTCATGATCGTAACCGTTCTGAATTCCGACTCTTCCGATTCTATGGGGATTCCAAGATATGGTGAAGTGAAGCTCTCCGAAAGAGTCTCTGCGAAATACATCGAGAAATCGGTGAATGGGAATGAAGATGAGATTAACTTTGGAGTGACTGCGGACGCCGAGACGGGTTCGGCTAACATGGTCACTTCGATTGTCGTCAATTACAGGTCATTCGACACCCTCGGAGAGGTGACGGTACTCTTCATTTCAGCGACCGGAGTCGGACTGCTTCTTGGAGGGGGAAGAAAGAGGGTCGGTTCGGCAATATCCGTCAGTCCCGTTGTCAAGATCGCCTCGCGCGTAATCTCCCCATTGCTAATGGTGCTGGGGATATACGTATTCGTTCATGGCCATCTGACGCCGGGCGGAGGGTTTCCCGGAGGAGCGATAATCGCGGCCGGTTTCTTGCTTCTCGTTGCGGTCGACGATGAAAAGAGGGCTTCAAAGGGACTGAAGATACTGGAGGGTACAATGGGACTTCTCTACGTTCTCATAGGTATAGCCGGCCTGTTGATCTCGGGTTCCTTCCTTAAGAATTTCCTTCCCACCGGTGTGGTAGGAGAGCTTTTCAGCGCAGGCATTATACCGGTTGTTTACTCGGTAATCGGTATCAAGGTTGGAGCAGAGCTTTCCGGAATTGTGGATGACTTCATTTCGGAAGGGGGCGATGAGGCATGATCCAGTACTTTTCTATGATGCTGGTCGCCGTTGGCTTATACGGCCTTCTTTCGCAGAAGAATCTCGTTAAGCTAATTATCTCTTTGAATATAGCAGAGATCGGAGTCAACCTCTTCATTGTCTCTATAGGTTACATAGAAGGGGGAGCGGCTCCTATTCTTTCTTCGGTCAGCGACAACTCGTCCCTTCTCTTTGTCGATCCTCTTCCCCAGGCTCTAGTTCTTACTTCTATAGTTATCGGAGTGGGCGTAACGGCCCTGGCCCTTTCGCTTATTGTTTCTGTAAGCAAATCAAGGGGCACGATAGATATCTCGGAGCTCTCGAGCGGGGGAGGTGATTCCGAATGAATCCCGTATGGTTAATAGCAATACCCCTCGCGCTAGCCTTTGTGAGCGCCTTCTGGAGAAGTGTCTCCGGTTGGGCTCTGCTTGTAGCCGCCTTCTTCAACGCCTTCGCCGGAGTCTTCGGGGTAATGTTCCTCACCGCTACAAGCTTCTCTATTGGCGGGTGGAAAGCTCCATATGGTATCAACTTGCTCGTTAACGACGCTACGAAGCTTTTACTTCCCGTCGCAAATATACTCTTTCTCTTTGCAGTGTTGAGTTACCTACGAAAAGGGGAAGAGACTAAGAAGTACTCGGTGGTTTTCTTGGTAGCTCTTGCCTCATTGAACGGGATCCTTTTGACCAACGATCTCTTCAACCTCTTCGTTTTCCTCGAGATCGCCGGAATCTCCGCCTATCTTCTGGCATCTACTGGAGAAGGCAGCGGTTCAAAGGTTGCATCTTTCAAGTATCTGATGATAGGATCGGTAGGATCGCTGCTGTATCTTCTTGGGGTCGCTGTTCTTTACGGGGCGGCTGGCACTCTAAACATTTCCGAACTTGCTGCCAGGATATCTTCCGGTCAGATCAGCGGCGATGTCACGTTAGTTTCTTCACTTCTTATTGTTGCGGGTCTCGGTGTTGAATCGAAATTGCTTCCCTTTAACGGTTGGGTTCCCGACGTTCTGACGAAATCGTCGCGTATTGCTACGCTGGTTCTTGCGTCGGTCTATCCGCTCGCAATGGTGAATGCCTTTTCAAAGGTCTTACTCGCCGTAGGAGACGATCGCGCGATGACTCTCGTCATTCTTCTTGGGACGGCAACTGTCCTTGTAGGCGAGGTCCTTGCTTTCAGTCAGAAGTCGTTGAGAAGAACGCTTGCCTATTCAAGCATCGCTCAGTCGGGCCTGGCGATCTTTCTTGTCGGGATCGGGAGCGTTGAGGCAATCACGGCATCGATAATGCTTCTCATAAACAACGCTCTTTCGAAATTTATGCTCTTCTCCGTTGACGACAAGGTTATCGATGAAGTTGGTCGAGACGATAGAGATACTCTTAACGGGTTCGGCCGAAAGTCACCGATAGTCGGAGTAATATTTGTAATCTCAGCGCTTTCAATTGCAGGTATGCCCCTCTTCTTCGGATTTAGGGGAAAGCTGAACGCGATATCGGCAAGCTTCGAAACCTCAATGGCGGTTCCTATAATAATTCTCATTGCAGCGGCTATTGAAGTTACATATTACTTCAGGTGGATCTTCACCTTCTTCAAGCCGGTCGGAACAGCTCAGACGCCTGAGAAGAGAATGGTCCCATCGGTGGAGTTCCTTGCCTTCGGGCTTGTGTTAAGTACGGTCATAGTCTTCCTCGGGGTAAGCTCGGGGGAGGCCTTCATGATGTTTGAGAGAGCCGCGGATTCTCTTGTAAATGGCATTTTGGCAATTGGAAAGGCCATTCTGGGAGGGATGTAGATGAATATACTCTTTTTGATAGCGGCATCTCTCTTTGCCGCTCCGTTGTTCTTTCTGGTTTCAAAACTGAATAAGAACGCGGCCTATGTTGCTTACGCCGCGTTCCAGATATTCATCTTTGTCTATGTGTTTTTCTGGGGAGGAAGTGGAGCTTCATATGAAGTGGTCGGGATAACGGGCAGACTCAACTTCAACTTCTCTATGCCCCCCGTTAACTGGTTTTTCGCTTCGATAGTGATGCTAATAATATCCACGACTGCGGTCTTCATGCTTCCTCTAAAGAAGAGCTCCGTCAAGGTCTTTCTGCTTAGTCTTGTAACTGCAGGAGCGATCGGAGCGGTCTTCTCGGCCGATTTCCTTACTTTGATGATCTTCTGGGAGATTTCCACATGGGCCTCTCTGATTCTCATAATTCAAGACAAGGAAAAGTCGACTCGAGAGGCGATAAAGTATGCCGCTATCGCGGCGGTGGGAAGTTATTCAATGTTGTTCGCGATCTTTTATATGGACAGCAGGCTGGGAACCGTCGAATTTTCCAGTGTGGCTTTGAAGATCGAGAGCCAACCGATCGGTGTTCAGCTCACAATCTTCATAGCCTTGGCGGTAATGGTTCTTGCAAAGATGGGAACTTTCCCTCTCCATACATGGCTTAGGGGCTCACATTCTTCTGCACCAGACGAATTCAGCCCCATCCTTTCCGGAGGACTCACAAAACTCGGTGGCTTTCTGCTCTTCACCATGACGATTGTTTTCCCCTCCTTTAAGGTTTTCGGCAAACTTCCCCTATTTAACGGCATTCCGATCGTAAATTATGGATTTGCCCTCCTTGGGGGCATTTCGATAGTCGTGGGAACGGTTATGGCTATACGAATGGAAGACGCCAAAGAACTCATCGCCTTTTCGACTGTAAGCAATTCAGGCTATATAGTGTTGGCCCTCGCCATTGGTGGAACCTACGCGACTGCCGGAGGAATGATGCACATTCTCAACCACGCAATGGCATCTGCCGCCATGTTTATGGCGATAGCTGCGGTAGCCTACAGGACAAAGACTACGAAAATGCACGAGATGGGAGGACTCATAATGAAGATGCCCGTCACCTTCGCCGTTTATCTCGTTGCGATTATTTCGGTGGCTGGAATTCCTCCTACAAGCGGATTCGTGTCGAAGTGGTTGATCTATCAGCAGCTAGTGCAGGATGGTTTGCCGTTTCTAGCCTTTGCCGCTTTCTTTGGAAGCATAGGGTCATTCATGTATGTCTTCAAACCTCTAGCGGGGATTTTCCTGGGACAACTGAAGCCCGAACATGAGAAAGTTAGAGAAGCACCGCTGATTATGCTTGCTCCGATGGCCTTTCTGACATTTCTTACTGTTTTCTGGGGAGTCTTTCCGAGCAACGCTATAAGATCGATCAACAGGATTACGGAATCGGTTGGCGGAGGAACTGTCGACGTGACTTTCTCGAGAATTGTCGCACTTACTGGGGAATGGGACTCAGTTTTGGTTACGACTGCCTTCGCGATAGGCTTCGTGATATCGTTGTTGATCTTCATGCGCGCAAAGAAGGCCAGACAGGTAGATCTTCTAGACAATTACACGGGCGGGGATTTTCTGTACACCGCAGAGCTTTATCACTTTTCTTACAGGATGTACAGGCCGTTCGACAGGTTATTCGAAAAGTGGCCTTCGATGGAAAACTGGCTTTCATCGACTTCTGAGAAAATCAAGGAACTTGGAGCCCTGTTCAAGGCAGTCTTTTTCAACCGTAATCCTCAGGTATACATTGCTTTGACTGTTATTGTTCTTCTTGGCGCCTTCTGGTGGTTGAGGTGATGACATGTTTATGAATATCGTAATCACAATACTTTCGGGGATCGCGCTTTTAATAGTCGCGTTTGTATATACCGTAACCCTTGAAGGAATTGCAAGAAAGATAGATGCAAGAATTCAGAGAAGATACGGCCCGCCTTTCTGGCAGAACTTCATAGATATTTTCAAGTCTCTGACGAAGCACTCGATTTCCCACGGCTTCATCTTCGACTTTGGTTTACTTATGGCTCTGGGAGGGACGATTGCGACGGTCTTCTTCGTCCCGGCCGGCAGTCTCGCCGTTTTTCCGGGAATCGACAATGTCTTTGTAGTGATCTATCTTCTGGCAATTGGCCTTCTTGGAATGGCGATGTCTGCCGTAGGGTCGGGAAATCCAAATGCATCCATAGGAATCGGAAGGGCACTGGCCCAGATGCTTGGATACGAACTTCCCTTCATGATAGTGATTCTCGGGGTCTTTTTCCACCATGGGACTTCATCTCTATCCGATCTTGTAAGCATCCAGATAGCGCAGGGCGCTTACAACGCTTGGTTAATGCCGATTGGCGGAGTAGTTGCCTTTATTTCTCTGATAGGGATGCTCGGAAAGAAGCCCTTCGACACCTTCATTGCACCGGCCGAGATAGCTTCCGGACCACTTGTGGAGTACAGCGGGAAGTATCTTGGTATGCTGATGATCCAGCACGCATTTGCGACATTCATTGAGATCGGATTGTTTGTGAACCTCTTCCTTGGAGGCGGTAGGACTTTATGGGAATTCCTCTTGAAGTTCCTTATAGTGTACTTCTCCATAGTAATCATCTCCGCCACTATTCCAAGATTCAGGGTCGAGCAGGCGATCAAATTCTACTGGAAATGGCCGCTCATTCTCTCCTTCGTTCAAGTAATCATAGTGGTCTTTGTGATGGGGAGGTGATGGCATGAGCGAAGAACGCAAAGCATGGGAAAAAGTAGCAAATATGCTCAGATCACGCTCGTTGTGGATGCTTTATTACTGTACCGGATGTGGAGCTATAGAGCTGCCTCCAACGATGACTTCGCGCTTCGATATGGAGCGTCTCGGGATTGGGCCTATGGCAACTCCTAGGCAGGCCGACATTATGTTAATCACAGGATACCTAAGTACGAAGACTCTCAGGAGAGTCATTTATTCGTACGAACAGATGCAGTCGCCGAAGTATATAGTCGGCTTTGGTTCTTGCACTTTAAATGGGGGAATATACTATGACTCGTACGCGACGATAAACAAACTGGATCTTTATGTGCCTGTGGATCTTTATCTGGCCGGTTGTATGCCCCGCCCGGAAGCTATAGTAAGCGGATTCACCGCGCTGATGAGCAAGATTGACAAAGGAGAGGCCAACGGTTGGAAAGAGTATAAGGAGAAGAACGATTGGTACAAGAGGAATCAGATAGAGGCTCTCGGGGAGGTGTATGTACACGATGAATTCCATGAATGAGATACTGGGA
This sequence comes from Mesotoga prima MesG1.Ag.4.2, assembly GCF_000147715.2. NCBI lineage: Bacteria > Thermotogati > Thermotogota > Thermotogae > Kosmotogales > Kosmotogaceae > Mesotoga > Mesotoga prima. Next base: position 1,949,835 of record NC_017934.1, read on the forward strand.
GAAGTGACGACTATTGCCGGAGAATTATCGGTTAAGGAAGTAACTGCCCGTGAGTCAATCGTATCCGTTGAAGCTTCGAGGTTGAATGCGGTTCTTGAGCTCTTAAAGAGAAGAGGCTTCTCTCATCTCTCACTGATAACCGGCGTCGACAGGATAAAAGACGGTATTTTCGAGGTGTTCTACACCCTATTCAGATGGGAGACAGGAGAGACTCTGTTGGTGAAGAGCTCGATTAGTAGAGATGAACCCGTAATTAGTACCGTGATGCACCTTTGGCCTACTGCAAGGTTTTATGAAAGGGACGTTCACGAGTTCTTCGGTATAGTGTTCGATGGTAACCCCGACCTTAAACCACTCATACTCGAAAACTGGAAGGAAATGCCGCCGATGAGAAAGGACTTCGATCCGCAGAAATACTCAAACGAGCACTTTCCGGACAGGCACTACGAAGCCGAGTTTCTGGCAGAAGGTGGCGATGAAAATGAGTAAGGAAGTCAAGCTCTTCTTGGGCCCTAACCACCCCGGGATGCACGGCAATTCAAGCGTTCACCTTTACGTAGAGGGGGACACCGTCGTCAGATCTAGACTTGTTCCTGGGTTCCTTCACAGGGGCTTCGAGAAATTGATGGAGAGAAGAGGCTGGATGCAAAACCTGGCCCTGATCCCGCGAATCTGCGTGCCCGAACCGGACATTAACGAAATGGTTTATGCGATGGCAGTCGAGGCGCTCACCGGGACGGAAGTGCCAGAAAGAGCTCACTGGATTAGGATGATAATTCTCGAGCTGGCGAGAATTGCTTCCCATCTTATGGCTTTGGGTGGAGTCGGTGGATCTACCGGTCTCTACACAATTTCACACTGGACGCTTGCTGACAGGGACAGGATTCTCGATATCTTCGAGAAGATTACCGGCGCAAGGATCTATCACATGTATATCGTTCCTGGAGGCGTAAGAAAGGATCTGCCCGAAGGCATCGAGTCTGAGATAGTTGAATTCCTGGATTATATAGAAAGCAGGAGCGATGAATTTGAGAACCTGCTCCTGAAAAACAGGATAATCAGAACGAGGACAGAGGGTCTCGCGCTTCTAACCAGAGAAGAGGCGCTGGAAATAGGTGTAACCGGCGTGGGACTGAGAGCAACAGGTCTGCCCTATGACATAAGAAAGATAGATCCGTATGCAAAATATGACAGTGTGGCTTTCGACATTCCCACCGCAACTGAAGGGGATGCATTTGCCAGATTCACTTTGAAATACTATGAGATGATGCAGAGTATCAGGATACTGAGGCAGGTACTTGAGAAAATGCCGGAGGGACCTGTGAACGCAAAGATCTCATCTGGCAGCGCTCTCAGATGGAGGGTGCCGGAGGGAACTGTCTACACTCACATAGAGTCATCCAGGGGCGAGTACGGATACTTTGTTGTCTCAGATGGAGGGGAAAGACCCTACAGGATAAACGTCAGAGGGGCTTCCTTTCCTCAGGGTTTATACGGTGTCGAGAAACTGCTAGCAGGCACAAGAATAGAAGACGTTGCTCTCTGGCTAACCACTATGGACTTCTGTCCGCCAGAGATCGACAGATAGGGGGCTGGTAACGTGAGCGTATACGATGATTTCAAAAAGACTTTCTGGGGTCCTACTGTAGCCTGGAAGAGACTGTTCACGAAGCCGGTTACAATAAAAGTTCCACAGGTTTATCGCGAAGCAGCCGAAAGATACAGGGGGTTCCACGTTAACGATTGGGACAAATGCTCCGGATGTGGAACTTGCGCAAAGATATGCCCCACCGACGCCATTAAGATGGTGCCAGTGGATATTACGGTCGATATCGGAAAGAAGGCACAGCGACCGGCTATAGACTATGGAAGATGTTCCTTCTGCGGTATGTGTGTCGACATATGTACGACGGGTTCACTGAACATGACCAGGGAGTATATTCATATATCCGACGACCCTGATAGTTTTTTCTTCCTACCAGATGAAACTGGCATCCATCATGATAGTCAACCTATAGGCTATTCACGCGACGAAAACTCGGAACTGCTCGATCTTGAAAGGGTAGAAATGGAAGAGCTCTCGGGTGAAGAGAGAGTTCAGTCGTTTATAGAATTTGTCAAGGGATTCTCGAAAGAGCAGGCCATAGCGGAGGCGGCAAGATGTGTGGACTGCGAACTCTGCATAGATGCCTGCCCGGCAAAAATGGATATTCCTAGATACATAGAGAGCGTCTTCAAGAACGATACAAAAAAGGGCGTCGAATGGATATACAGGACCAATCCTTTGCCGTCGGTTTGTGGACGCGTCTGTACCCACAAGTGTGAGACCGTCTGTTCAATAGGTAACAGGGGAGAGCCCGTTGCCATAAGATGGCTGAAAAGATATCTCATGGATCAGGAGAAGACGGAAGACGTTATAAGATATGCGAAAGAACAAGAGATAGTCAGAAAGGGAAGTGGCAGAGTTGCGATAATAGGCAGTGGCCCGGCCGGTCTGTCTGCCGCATATTACCTTTCGCTAATGGGCTACTCTGTTACAGTCTATGAAAGCAAAGAGCATGCGGGCGGTGTCATGAGGTATGGTATACCACGCTATCGTCTCCCCGATGAAGCATTGGATGCAGACTTAGAAGTAATAGAAGCCTTGGGTGTGAAGATCGAATGCGGCAAGACAGTTGGAAAGGACGTCACTATAGAACACCTTCATGAGAAGTTCGATGCGGTCTTTCTCGGAACGGGGTTCATGAAGGGAAGAAGCACCGGAGTCAAAGGAGCTGACAGCGAAGGGGTTTTGATGGCCATGCCTCTTCTCGAGTCTATTCGCGATTATCTCAGAGGGGATTCAAGCAAGAAACCGGAGGTGCCAGAAAGCCTTGTCGTAATAGGCGGAGGCAACGTTGCAATGGACGTGGCTCGTAGCGTTGCCCGTCTCCAGAAGATGGAAGGAATGCCGATAGATGTCAAAGTAACATGTCTCGAATCCTCGGATGAGATGCCAGCCGACCTTGAGGAGATAGTAGAGGGAAGGGAAGAGGGAATCAAATTCTTTCCTAGTCGAGGACCGAAGGAAGTCTGTCTCAAGGGCGGCAAAGTCTTCGGATTATCTACGATTGCTTGCACAGCAGTCTTTGATAAAGACGGAAGATTCAACCCAAGATTCGATGAAAGCGACGAAAGTATGATCGAAGGAAAAATGATTGTTGAGGCAATAGGTCAGGCGCCGGACTACGATTATCTTCCAGAATCGATCAGAGAGAAGATACAGTTCGTAAGGGGAAGAATACTCGTTAACGAGAAAGGTCAAACAGATCTTCCCTGGCTTTTCGCGGGAGGAGATATCGTGAATGGTCCGGACATCATTCATGGCGTTGCCGACGGTCACAAAGCGGCAGTTGGTATCGACGAGTACCTTAGTAAAGGGGTGAAGTGATGAGCGATTTCAAGAGCATTCTGGAGGTAGCACTCAGTTTCGAAAAATCAGGCCGGGAGTTCTATAAAAATAATATGCAGAAGGTCAATCAATCCGTTGCCAAAAAGACCTTCGAATATCTTATGGAAATGGAAGACTCTCATGTGAAGTTCATTGAGGGTATGATCGAAGCTCTTGAAGATAACAAGGAGGTTGATTTTGCCCTACAGGAAGAAGCGGAGGAGATATTCGTAGAGAGGCTGGAATCGCAAGCGCTCTCAAACAACTCTTACAGCAGCGATCTTGCCGATCTTTCGATTTTAAGAATGGCCTACCTCATTGAGAGGGATTTTGTTGATTACTACGAAAATGCCTCCAAAAACGTGGAAGACACGAGTGCAAAGAAACTCATGGTAAAGCTAATGAACTGGGAAAAAGGGCATGTTACTCTTGTCAAAGACCTCATGGAAAAGATATACGAAAAGAACGCAATTGATCTTGGCTTCTATCCCTTTTGATTGGAGAGAACGTTCTCGAGAAGAGAGACGAAGAAGCCGTTACGCTTTGCGGGAGAAGAGCCGCTGCACGCTTAAAAGCGGAGAACCCGCTGAATGCTATGAAGAACCATCCTTGGTCCTTCGTTGAACATGGACCCGTCCCTCGTAATTACCGCTGTACGCTGATGAAAACCACGTTATCCGTCAACGGTTTTCCGAGAAGAGCGTGTCCTTCGATAAGATCAAAGAAACTAAAGAGGTCAGAGGTATGAGGGTAGACGTATGAAGATCAAGATCAAACATCACATACCAACATCATGAACTATTATCAGCATCTTGTGTTCCGTAGCTCTTTTCCAACCTGCAACCACCTACCTGCAGCCCCGATCGGTTCGAAAACCAGATCCCGAAACAAGTTCGGGATGACAGCGAATGATTATTCCGATAAGGATAGATTCCGTCATTCCGACAAAGCTCCTGGTCGGAATCTGGATGCTCTTGCTTCACGATTTGACGAAGAACGAAGAACAGATCCTTGCTCTGGAATAACAGATTCTCCTCGGAGAACGGTGAACCAGTTTTGTTGCTCTTCCTACCACGAACCCGCAACCCCCAACCACGTTTTCTCCAAAACCCAGATCCCGAAACAAGTTCGGGATGACAGCGAGTGATTATTCCGAAAAGGATAGATTCCGTCATTCCGACAAAGCTCCTGGTCGGAATCTTGATGTTATTGCTTCACGGCTCTCCTCGGCGAACAGAGAACCTCTCAACGGTCAACCAGTTTCTCTTGCTTTTCCTACCACGAACCGCGACCCCCAACCACGGTTTCTCCAAAACCCAGATCCCGAAACAAGTTCGGGATGACAGCGAGTGATTATTCCGAAAAGGATAGATTCCGTCATTCCGACAAAGCTCCTGGTCGGAATGTGGATGCTCTTGCTTCGCGATTTAACGAAGAACGAAGAACAAATCCTTGCTCTGGAATAACAGATTCTCCTCGGAGAACGGTGAACCAGTTTTGTTGCTCTTCCTACCACGAACCCGCAACCCCCAACCCCGGTCTTTCCAGCTTCCCTTCGTCTCTTAGCAATCGGCCAACGGCTCTTCTCGTGAACGGTGAACAGCCCGACGGATAACCCATGCCTTGAACTTGTAACCATTCTAAATAGTCATAAGAAGACCGATAATATTTGTCTAGAATTACATGGAGGTATTTATGAAAAGGATTGTCACAATAATGTTTTTACTCGTATTGATAGGAGTGTTTACTATGGCCAGTACTGAAATACCAGTAGTTGATGCTAATTTGCCAGAGAATCTAGAAACCGCGACCTTCGGATTAGGCTGTTTCTGGGGTTCTGAAGCGATATTTGGAGGGATAAGCGGAGTATATAGGACCAGCGTTGGATACGCAGGAGGCACGAAGGTTAATCCAAGCTACTATTCTCTTGGAGACCACACTGAGGTAGTTCAGATACAGTTTGATTCTTCAGTAATCTCCTATGAAGAACTTTTGGAGCTTTTTTGGCTTTCTCACAACCCTTATGTGAATTACAAGATTCAGTATATGTCTCTCATTCTCTATCACAATGAACAACAGAAAGAGACCGCTGAAATGTTCATTGATTCGAAGGAGAACGAAGCCGGCAGGAAGGCGGCCACAGAAGTCTCGCGGATGACCGAGTTCTACAGAGCCGAGGATTACCATCTCAAGTTTTACCTCCAGAGAGATAAGGAGATTCTAAACGATCTTCTAAGATATTACGAAGACATCTTCGCTTTGAACGATTCAACTGTGGCGGCCAGGTTAAACTCTCTCCTGGCTGGCAAGGGAGACCCCGATCTTATGAAAAACGAATATGAAGATTACGGTCTCCAGAATAGAGCTCTCGAAAAGGTGAGGAAGATGCTCTTTTAGAGTGAAAAGAGATTCTGAAAAACTAATTCTAAATAAAGCCTGGTCTGAATTAAGGAATAAGAGAGAAAAGTAGATAAAGCTCATTATCGAGAACTAGGCTTCGATATACGAGACATGATGATAGTTGTCCGTCAACGATCCACCGTCGCCGCCGAGAAGACCGGTTGTCCGTTCCTACGCTAAGCGTCTGGGTTGTTTGTTCTTGGAATTAGATCCCGAAACAAGTTCGGGATGACAGCGAATGATTATTCCGAAAAGGATACATTCCGTCATTCCGACAGAGCTCCTGGTCGGAATCCGGATGCTCTTGCTTCAAGGCTCTCCTCGGAGAACTGAGAACCATTCAGTGGTGATCCGGTTTTCAGTCGCTCTTTCCAACCCCCGATTTCCGACCCCCAACCCCGATTCTTGAAAAACCCAGATCCCGAAACAAGTTCGGGATGACAGAGTGAGGAGCTTCCGAAAGTCGATGTTTGGATAACTTCCTAAGTTGCAGCAAAACCTTGAACTGGTGACCCGGTTTTGTTCACGAAACCCCAGACTCGAGACGAGACCCGTCTTGTTAGGTCTTTTTACTTGCAACTTGGAACTTGCATCTTGCAACTGATTTTTCGCTCTTTCCAACCCCCAACCACGGTTTCTCCGAAAATCATCTCTCGATAAGTTTTACTCCCGCGCTTTTGAACTCCTCTATAGTCCTCTGAATATCGCCCTGGTTAGCCTCAACCCCTTTTGTTCCGTTTATTATTACGTTTATCTTGAAGCCTGCCAGGAGCGCATCGTGAACAGTATATTTTAGGCAGTAGTCAAGAGCGAGCCCGCAAATGTCAAGTTCCTCGGTTCCAAGTGCCTTGAGAAGTCCGTCGGTTCCAAGCTGTGTTCCATCGTTCTCCTTGAAGATCGAGTAGCTGTCGACGTGGGGGTGAGTCCCCTTTCTTACTATATAGTCGAAGCGCCAACTCTCTATGTCTTGATGAAACTCCGCTCCATGACTTCCCTGTTGACAGTGAACAGGCCACAAAACGGGGCCGATCCCTTTTCCGTTGTCAAACGGTGTAAAAGGGTCTTTCCCATGATTGACCGCAAAGCTCATGTGATTCGACGGATGCCAGTCCTGGCTCGCAACTATCACCTTGTACACGGGGTCTTTCATTGTTCTGTTTACCACTGTGTTGATCTTGCTCGCATCGTTTACGGGCAGTGCGCCGGTTTCATAGAAGTCGTTCTGAACATCTACGACTAGCAGTGCTTTACGCATTTCAATCGCCTCACTTTCAAATTTCTAAAGCGCCCTTAACTTTTTGCGAAGTTCTTCATCAACTGAGCCAAGGGCGAAAAGCGTGATCTCGTCCGGTCTTAGCTTCTGAACCCTCTTGATCAGTTCAGCGAACTCGTCCCATCGACCTGTGTAATTGAATGCTCCAAGTCCGATTTTAATATCTTTCAGCGATCCATGAAGACTGCGGATCTTCTCTATCCTGGTGATCACTTCATCCGGTTCCTTTCCATATGCCATAACGACGGCCGAATCAATCAACCCGCTCTTCAACCACTCTATCCAGGGTTGCAGACGCTCACTTACAGCTCTTTCTGAATAATCATCGTAGACCGCACAGGATAACTTTTTCCCTTTGGCTCTTACGACTTCGGAGATCATCGAGACCTGTCTCGTGATGGAATAGATTCTGAAGCGAACGAAGGTGTCCTTACTTTCGATAAGTTCCTCTCGATTGAGCCACTTTCTGTATTCAGCGAGAGCAAGCGGATTGTAGCCGAAGCTCTTGAATGGGTACCTTATGAAGTCAAGATGAACCTCTTCCACATCGTAATTTGAAATTTCCGAAGCAATTTGGGCAGTGAATTCTCTCACATCTGGGATACCGGGATCTATGTACGGCCCGAATACTTCTTCTAAATTGCTAGATGAACACTCAAGCATAGAATTGCCGCTCTCGTCTACGGTGATCCATTCCGGTCTCCTGTTCAATACATGCTTTTCGGAAAGGGGTCTTTGCTTTCCAAAACCCCAAACAAGGTTAACGTTCATCCACGCCGAAATCTTGAACTCCCTTCCGCAAGCCTTTTCTATGGTCATCTGAAGTGCATCAAAGTCTTGAACTAATTCTTCGGCGGGAGGGAGCATATTTGAGGAGTAGTAAGAATCGGCGCGATTAACAACCTGTATGTAAGCCCTGAAGGCATTAATCCCGTCTAGCTTTTCGATCATTCTGCTCAGAGATTCCCGAGATACGAGTTCCTTGCTAGGAACCCACACTTCCGGTCTGAATCCGCTCATCTTCTCCTCCATTCAATATGTCGGCAATTCTGTCCAGACTATCAGATGAAGTCGATCACGTTAGATTTTTCGCTTATTTCCGGGATTATTATGCCCTTGCCGTCCGCCATTACTACCGTTACGCCGGGGCCGTGACCGGTAATTATACAGTCTCCGTGCACAACTACTCCGATTGTAACGGAGCCCTCCATATAACCTCCAAGTCCGAAAGAATCGTTGTGGTTCTCAAGGGCTACAAAATCGCCTATTCTTAGCCTGTCGAGACCGACTTTCTTTATGAGTGCCCTGTCATTTGTAATGATGTCGTAGTCTCCGCCGGAAGGATCTCCCGATCCTGAGCCGGAACCCATGAGATAGCCGGGTACTATTGCCCTAACTGGAAAGTGGATCTTTCCATCTCCTTCTCCAACGGGAATTCTATCGAGAAGTTCTGGATCGATATTGTAAACCCTTATCGAAGGATAGTCCTCAAGCACCAATCCCTGGCCGAATCCGACAACCTGTATCTTGTCTCCAATCGCCATCTTCTTCTTTATGTCTTCTTTGAAGTGAATCAAGACATGATTTATGCCGCCATGTTTGCCTATTACTATTCCCTTCTCCCCTTTTGCATCTCCGCTGATCAAAGTGGCCGAATTGCCGATACAGGAATAGCCGACATATGCCGCGTTTTTGTCGTTGTCCGGGTTCTTCGTAGAAACATCCGGTTCAACATGGTCGCCCACCATCTTGAATGCGCTGTCCCCAAGAGCGAAGTTATAGGTTATTCCACCAGTGCCGGGAAAGAGTCTGGGAGTCCCATCGACTTCCAGTCTGAAGGGGCTTCTCCTCAAGGGATGGGCAACTTCTCCGCTTACGGAGATCTTCACTACAGAAGCTTTGTTTGTACGCAATGTACTTTCCTCCATTCAATCGTTGTGTTGTTTTGAAGTACATATATATTATATCAACCCGATAACGCTTGTCCGAACCGTGATATAATCCACGCTGGAGGTTATAAGATGTTTTATCCGGGACATATACAGAAGGCAAAAAGACAGATTCAGAATTACATAAAATCGGTTGATGGAATAGTCGAGCTGCTCGATGCGAGAATCCCTCTTTCGAGCAGAGCCTATGAAGCAGAGAAATTGTTTCAAAAGAAACAGCGCATTGTCGTTCTAAACAAATCCGATCTCGCCGATCCGAAGATCACTTCGATGTGGAGAGACTATTTCAAGTCAGAGGGAAGTGACGTTGTCGAAGCCTCGCTGAGATCGACCGACGCAAAGCAGTTCATTATAAGAGAAATAGTACCGTTATTGAAAAGCAGATTCTACGAAAAGAGATTCATGGTTGTAGGAACGCCAAACGTTGGGAAGTCGACATTTATCAACAGACTCAAAGGCAAGAAATCACTGGCCGTTGGAAATAGGCCGGGAATAACTCGAGGGGTCCAGTGGATAAACGTCTCGGAGAGTATAGCAGTTCTCGACACGCCGGGGATACTATATTCAGATCTCCGATCTCCACACATAACTACGAAGCTTCTTGCGGTTGGTTCCCTACCGTACGAGAAGTTTGACCCTCTTGACGCCTTCGAAAGGGTGCTTGCCCTAATTGTCGAGAGGTATGGGAAAGGTCTCCTCGAGGATTACCTCGGTGAGGAATTCTCCAATCAAGAAGAGTTTGTCGAGAAGTTCTGCAGAAGAAGAAACTATCTTGCCAAACAGGGGGCGCTCGACACTACCAGAGGAGCCCACACTTTTCTCAGGGAGGTCGCTGCCGGGAAGGCAGGCAGACTCTCTTTCGAAGATCCTGAAAGCTTTTACACCAGTGATTCGCCAGAAATGGAGTGATTTCTCGCTTTGTTTCTCAAATCGCTCCATATGCGATCGATGAAGCTATAGGTCAGCCATTCTTCTACTATGTGCAGTTTTCTCGTGCCGATTCTGGTTGGTTTGACGATGCCCTCCTCTCTTTGGAAATATCCCCTTGCTATTGCGGAGTGAAGGAGATATCTCATCCTCACCGGAAGCCTTCCGAAGTGTTCTTCAAGACGGCGGAGATCTAGTTGACCACCGTAAAGTGCCCAGAAAGAGTAATAGAGAATCGCTGAAAACTTCACCATTTTGATTGTCTTACTGACAGGAAGCTTTCCAGAATCGAGAAATGAGTAGTATTCATCGAGCGAAAAGGTGTTGGTTCGAAACTCCTTTCCATTAAAGGAAGAAGCGCTCGTGCCAATTCCCAAAAAGAACTCGCGTGAAACAGAGCTGTATTTTCTTCCTTCGTTTCTCTTCTTGAAGGTCCAGAGTGAGTCCCTAATATAACCTTTTGAGAGAGCGACGTTTTCCAGTTCTTCCAGAATCTCGAGTTCCTTCTCGGGATCGTTCTTAGTGTTTTTGTACGCCGTATCTGCGAAACGCATCATTGGATAGACTGATACCTGTTCCGGGCCGTAAGAAATAGCCGTCTCAAGATCCTCTACGATTCTTCTCCGCTCAAGCTGGTAATCGAAGATCAAGTCAACGTCAACAAAGTCAAAGCCCGCCGAAGTAGTCGCGGCTATCGAATTCAGCGAAACGACGGAATCCTGTCTCCTTCGCCCCATCGAGTTCAAAGTGAAATCGTCGAAGGATTGGATCCCGAGACTAACGAAGTTAACGCCAGTCTCTCTTATTTCCTCAAGCCTCTTGCTGGAGACATCTGCCGGGTGGATTTCAAGAGCGATTTCGCCATCAGTCATTTCCCTGAAATGGGAGACGACTCCCTTTAGAAGGTCCAGGTCATAAGAAGGTGTCCCGCCCCCTATGTATATGGAACTGAATTGTCCAACTCTCTGTAGTTCGGATTCGCGCTTCAAAGCCGTCAAGTATTTGTTTGTCAGTTTAGAGTCGTATTTGATTTTGTTGTAGGGGCAGAAGCTGCAAAACTCCGGGCAAAATGGCACGTGAATATACAGCCCTGGAGATGAATCGAAGGCCATCGGGCCACTACCATCCACGTTTTGTATTCTGAACAGCTTTTTTCCAAGTTCCATGACTCTTTCGGCCAGACCCATTTTTCGCCCTCCCGCTCCATTCTAGTACGTAAAGTGTGTTAATATAATATATGTTCTGAGCATATATCTCATCCTATCTGGAGGTGTTACATGAAAAAGGACGTAGTAATAGTGGGAGGAGGTCCAGCCGGAATCGTCACGGCGATGACGGCAAAGAAGACCTATCCCGACAAGAGCATTGTGGTTATTAGAAGGGAACGTGAAGGAGTAGTCCCCTGTGGAATTCCCTACATATTCCATACTCTTCCGACTGTAGATGCCAATACCATGCCTATTAAAGGCGCTGAGGATCTGGGAATCGATTTTATTTTCGATGAAGTTGATGAGATCAGCACTGATTCCAAAATGGTTAAGCTCTCCGGTGGGGAGTCTATCGAATATGAGAAGCTGGTTATCGCCACTGGTTCACAACCGATATTTCCTCCAATAAAGGGCAGCAAGCTTCCTGGTGTCTTTACCATAGCCAAGGACAGAGAGTATCTGAAGAGTGTATACGCTGCCGCCAAATCGGCGAAGAAAGTAGTGGTCGTTGGTGGAGGTTTTATAGGAGTTGAGGTTTCGGACGAGATCCTCTCCGACGGCAAAGAAGTCTATCTGGTCGAGGCCGTTGACCAGATATTGATGGCGGCCTTTGACAAGGAATTCGGAACCATGGTAAGCGAAAGACTTGAGAAGAAAGGCATGAAACTGCGCACCGGTATGAAGCTGTGTGAGATCAAAGGAGAAGACAAGGTCTCCGGAGTCGTACTTGACAATGGTGAAGAGATCGAAGCAGATATGGTGATACTTTCAATAGGGTACAGGCCGAACGTGAAGCTTCTGGAGAACATCCCCGTTCACAGGGGTATAACCGGTGGAATCTGGGCCGATGAATACATGAGAACCAGTGTTCAAGACGTCTTTGCAGCCGGTGACTGCGTCGAACACAAGTGCTTCTTCACGAGAAAGCCCAGTAGACTGATGCTGGCCTCCACAGCTGCTTTTGAGGCAAGAGTGGCTGGTTCGAATCTTTTCAGCCTAAAGATGGTAAGGGAGAATCACGGAAATCTTGGAGTGTTCTCCACTTCGGTGGCCGGGCTTACGGTCGCTGCTGCAGGTCTTACTGAGTGTACAGCAAAGATGGAGAATTTTGATTACGTGGTCGGGGTTGCAAAGGGAATAGACAGACATCCCGGTTCGCTTCCCGACAAGTCGGAAATCTTTGTCAAGATGGTCTTCTCCAAGGAGAGCGGGATTCTTCTTGGAGCCCAGATGGCAGGCGGAAAGAGTGTCGGAGAGATGATCAATATTATCGGGCTAGGTTTGCAGAAAGGAATAACCGTGAACGATTTCCTCACGATGCAGATCGGTTCCCATCCACTACTCACGGCTGCCCCTACTAGCTATCCGTTAACTTTAGCGGCTGAAAATGCTCTAATGAATTTGAGAAAGGAATAAGAAACACTACAAATAGAAGAAGCTACCTTTAGGGTAGCTTCTTTTTATGTTGAAGGATATCACTTTGCTTTCCCCTGATTAGCGACGGCCTGTTGTGCCTTTGCAATCTCTTCGGGGTCGCCCAGATAATAGTGCTTTATTGGTTTTAGACCGTCATCCAGTTCATAGACTAGAGGTATTCCGGTCGGAATGTTCAATCCTACGATCTCCTCGTCTGGGATATTGTCCAGATACTTGACAAGTGCCCTAAGGCTATTTCCGTGGGCTACTATCAGCACTTTCTTTCCAGACTTTATCTGTGTGGATATCTCATTTTTCCAAAGTGGCAGGAATCTTGCCACTGTGTCCTTAAGACATTCGGTTCTGGGGAGTTCCTCATCTGAAAGAGACCTGTATTTCGGGTCGTGACCTGGAAATCTCTCGTCACTCTCTTCGAGCGCAGGCGGCCGAATATCGTAGCTCCTCCTCCAGATCTTCACCTGTTCTTCGCCATGTTTTGCGGCGGTCTCAGCTTTGTTAAGGCCCTGGAGGGCTCCATAGTGTCTCTCGTTCAGTCTCCAGTCCTTGATCACCGGAATCCACATGAGATCCATTTCGTCCATTATGTACCAAAGGGTTCTTATTGCCCTCTTCAGAACTGAAGTGTAGGCAAGATCGAAATCGTATCCATCGGCCTTCAGCACCTTCCCCGCATTCTCTGCTTCCTCTCTTCCCTTTTCGGAGAGATCAACATCGGTCCAGCCAGTGAAACGGTTCTCTTTGTTCCATGTGCTTTCTCCGTGTCTTACCAGTACGAGTTTGGTCATCTTTCTCCTCCTTCCTTATATCTCCTACATTATAAACTATTCTTCAAACTGAGGTAGATCGGTCCATCTTTTGAAAGAAAATTCAATAGTTCACGGTCTTATTTCCTGTTCTTTGTCATCCATTCGACCGCGAAATCTACCAGTTCTACTTGGGGAATTAAGACTGCTTTTCCATATCCAACCACTCCCCTATTGACAGTTGTTGGGAAGGCTTCTTCGAAAGTTTTTCCTATCGTTTCAAAGTCTTCCGTTTCAAGCTCATAGTCGATGAACTCTCTCCAGACTCTCTTTCCGTTTTCAATTATAGGGGCTCCATCTTTGCAAAGTTTTCTCGATGGAAAATCGGCGCGGTACTCTGCAAGATGTAAAGAGCTGTTATTCCGATGGCTCACCCCCAGGAGCAATATGTAAGCATTGAGATCATACAATCTGGCCAGAGGCGATCCCTCTCCCATTCCAAACTCCAGTTCGTGGTTATCTACTATGTAAGAGGCTCTCTTGCCTCTCGCAACGAAAGAAACCTGGGGGTGATCGCTCCTGATAACACCCTTCATCTTTCTAAAGGTCTCGGGGATTACACCCATTCCTCTGGTGGGGGTTTCGACCCTGTTGAAGGGAGGCATTGTCCTTCTAATTGGGTCGAACCAGCTCTCTGGAACAGGGGGATTTGTCCAGTTAGATGGCTCGCTTAGATCTCCGGAATGAGCCGGCATAACAAGAGTTCCATCCTCGTCTAGAATTGTTTCAAGTGCCTTTACTACGGCAACAGCACCGCCACATACCCAGCCCAGCCTGCTCAGGGAAGAATGTACTAGCAATACCATTCCCCTTTTGACTCCAAGTTGTTTAAGACTGGAGATAAGACTCTTCGTAGTTACCGGCCCGTTATTGCTCAGCTTCACTGCTTCTGCTTCACTCATTTACTACTCCCGAAAATCGATCACAATGAACTTCATCATTTCGCGATCAACCATTTTATTTCAATCTCGGCGCTTCTCCTGTCTGCGGAAGAGTCCTCAAAAATGACCTTCAGATTGTATTCACCATCGCCTTCAAAGATCAATTCATTTTTCGTTTCTTCCCAATCATCGGCGAGACTGGCGACTTCTTTCCCGTCCCTTTCCACTACCAGATATGCGTTGTTGCCGATCATAACTTTTTTGTCCATTCGCGCTATAAGCTGCTGACCCGGCCTGAGTGAGACGGTGGCAAAGCTGTTTCCCGAATCTCTGGCATAGAGTGTCTTACTCTCGTAGCCGTCGAATCCAGCCAGGCAGAGTGTCAAGATCACAAGCCCGATTATTCCCAGAATTGTAAAAAAACGACCTACATCGATAAGGGTCAAAGTCATTACCTCCGTAGTAGCCTGTATTAGATAAATTATAACCGAATTAATCCGAGATGTCGTTCTTAGAACCGCTGATAGAGCAGAAATTTGAGACTGTAATCACGTCTAATTAGGACGATTTCAGTCGATGTATAATTGAAAGGATAATTATGAGCCTCATGTCTAGAATTAATGGCTTTCCGTTTTCAAATATTAGATTCGCATTCACTATATCCATTTGGTTTTGGACATGAGAGACTATATTATTGTTATAGAGATAGTTGAAAGGGGGTAAACTGCCTTGAAGATAATTATCTTTGGTGGTACCGGAAGAGTGGGGAGGGTCATTCTAGATAGGGCCTTAGGCGAAAATCATATAGTCACAGTCTTCGTTGGAGACGTTTCAAAGTTGACCGTAAGAAAAGAGAATCTTAGGATCTTCCAGGGGGACGTCTTCAACAGTCAGAGTGTAAGGGACGCAATAAGAGGTCAGGATGCCATAATCAGTGCCCTCGGTCCAGACAATTCAGGCAGTGTCAACGATACCCTGGCAGTAGCTATGAAAAATATTGTCAGTGGCGCAAGAGAAACCGAGGTAAACAAGATAGTCACGATCGCGAATTCCGGGATTCTTCAGCTTTCCCCTAGAGAGCTAAGGCTCGATTCTCCCAACTATCCTCAGTACCTGAAAAAATCTTCAAGAGAATTTCTGGACGCGTTCGAAATCCTCAAGACTTCTGAACTGGATTGGGTTGTCGTATGTCCTCCATTCATGACTTTTTCGGAGGGCAACCAGAGTTACAGGGTTTCTGCCGATTTCCTTCCAGAAAATGGAGTGAAGATTTCGGTTCAGGATGTCGCTGAATTTGCCTTCAAACAGTTGTTCACCTCTGAGTACTCTCAGAAGAGAGTTGGAATAGCCTATTAGAATGGAGTTATCTTGAAAAGAGAAAGCCCCGGTTCGGAAATACGTATTAACAGGCTGGAGGCACTTACCGATGGTGTTTTTGCCATTGCCATGACTATTCTCGTCCTATCACTCGAAGTACCAAGCAGAAGTCAGGTCACGAGCCAAAGCGAACTTGTTCAGAACATCATGAGCAAGGGTTATCAGTTTTTGAGCTACTTCATATCCTTCTTCGTTATTGGATCGATCTGGATCTCGACTATAAGGAGAACACACATTCTCAATAAGACCGATTACAAACACCTTTGGCTCAACATGCTCAATCTCTTTTTCGTCACGACGATTCCTTTCACTACATCCCTTTTGGGAGATTACGGCGAGTATGAATTTGCAGAGGTGCTCTTCCACTTAGATATCTTGATACTTGAGACAATCGCTCTAGTTCAGTGGCAGTATCTGATGAATAACAAGGATCTGATCCGTGAAGATGCAATAGATGATTCAAATTTAATCTACTATAGAAAAGTCTACATCTTTCATGTAATTGTTCCTTTGCTCGGTATTGCGGTCTCGGTGTTTACTCCCGTTTGGAGCAACCTTGTCTATCTCGTCATATTTTTCAGGGTGTTCTTTATCCGCAGGTAATACTACGGAACATAAATAATTGCTAGAATATATCCATAATCTAGGGGGCGATGGAAATAGCTTTCACCATTATTCGTTTTATAGTTGCGGTTCTAACTGCCGTAACCGGTGTGTATATAGTATTGAGACCTGAATCCTACGCAAAACTTGCCGAGTTTTCGACCGGCAATTCAAGAGGGAGAACCGAGGTAAAGACTATTATGGGGGGAACCTTTATAGGGCTGGGAGTGGCTCCAATAATTCTCCTTGGCTCAACGATTGCCTTCATTTTTCTGGGAATAGTTTATTTGTTCATCGCGGCAACGCGGATTTTATCAATGTTTGTGGACAAGTCATTCACGTTCACCAATTTAATTATCCTTCTTGTTGAAATGGCTTTTGGTCTAATTATGGTGATTCGTGTATGAACTTATAAAAACCGACTTAGGTCGGTTTTTTTATGCAAAGAATCCCTACCCTTGTGAGCTCGACTGAAGAAATGGAGGAAAAGAAATTGAGAGAGGAAGATCTGAAAAGGGCAATACTTGAAGCATGGTCAAAACGATTGGGTTTTTCATCCGATAGATTTTTTCTTGGAACGTATTTCTTTTTTCCCGATGAGAGCAAGAGAGGAAAGGGCGGGATCGAGCAACTGAGCTTTGAAAGGCAGACAGTCATCTTATACGATCCCTTGCTAGAAGATGTTTTCAAGTCTATAGAAACCCAGGATGAGAATCCCGGCGATTATTTGGCCGATTTGATTCGAGACTCGTTTCTTCTTTTGAAGAAGACTTCCATCAAATATCTCAATCCTTCAAATTATGTTCCTTTTTACCCGCCCACCGAGTTCAGTGTAAGAAGGCTCAATCAAGGGGACAGAACGGCATTCTATCGCTTCAGAAACCAGTGCACCAGGGAGGATCTGGCCGAGGGGTTTGTAGAGCTTGATCATGTTGCCGTTTTCGGAGCCCTGTACGAAGACGAAATCGTTGCGGTTTCCAGCATAATTGTCTGGGATGAAATTGCAGATATCGGTATAATTACGATGCCTGATTTCAGAGAGCTCGGTCTGGGCAAGGCTCTTGGTTCTAGAGCGAGCGAGTGGGCTGTCATAAACAAAAAATTGATTCAGTACAGGCATAACGTCTTGAACTATGGATCGCTTAAGGTTTCTCGCGCTCTGGGGTTTAGAGAGTACATTGTAGATCAGGAATACTCATACAAAGGTTAGATTTTCTTGGGTGAAAGATAGAAGTGACAGGGGCTCTTCCGGTGAGTGATCATCTGTCCTTGATATTGTAACCTGTAAGTCAGAACTTCTTCTAATTAGAGATCGAATTGTAGCTTTAGGATTTGACACGGTAGAAGACAAAAGTGTAGAATCCTTTCATACCAGCGGGGAGTTGAGTAAATGATAGACTTCAGGTTTTCCTGGATAAATGCATATTCTTATTATTATAACAACAGAAGCATTTGCTTGTGAGTGATTAACTCCGGGTAAGTGCTTCTTGCATTTACTCCGGATGAAAGATATGAAAGGGTCTCCAATCCGGAGACCCTTTTCTTTTTCAACGGGAATGCGGGGTGGTGAGATGGTAGTCGTTCTTAAGAGAGGTACCGGCGAAGAGGAGATTAAGCAAGTGGAGTCTCTTTCTGAGAGTCTGAATCTCAGCTGTCATGTTTCCAGAGGATTGGAAAGAGTGGTAATAGGTGTGATTGGAGACGACCGATATATGTCCGTGGAACGCTTTGAGGCTCTTGAATGTGTTGAGCAGGTTGTACGTGTTCTTAAGCCTTTCAAGCTCGTATCGAGAGAGTTTCACAGTGAAGATATCTCAGTGGAGATCGGGGATTTGTCTGTTGGAGAAGGCAAGTTCATAGTCATGGCCGGTCCATGCGCGATTGAAGATCGACCTATGATGGAAGAGAGCGCAGCCTTTCTTTCGGAAATGGGAGTTAGGGTAATTAGAGGGGGAGCCTTCAAGCCGAGGACTTCCCCGTACTCTTTTCAAGGTCTCGGAGAGATTGGCTTGAGATACTTGAGAGAGGCCGCAGATCATTATGGCCTCAAGACGGTGACCGAAGTAACTGGCGAAGGGACGCTTGAAGCCGTGAGTGAAATGAGCGACATACTGCAAATTGGCGCGAGAAACTCGCAGAACTTTCAGCTTATACAGAAAGTGGCCGAAAAGAGAAAGCCGATTCTTCTGAAGAAGGGCTTCATGAATACGGTCGAAGAGCTTCTCCTTTCAGCAGAGTACATCGCATCGAGGGGAAACATGTCGATAATCCTTTGTGAAAGGGGAATCAGAACCTTTGAGACGGCCACGCGGAACACGCTAGACATCTCTGCCGTACCTCTAATAAAGCTGCAATCGCCTCTGCCGGTCATCGTGGATCCGAGCCACGCCTCGGGGAGAAGAGACTTGATAATACCACTTTCCAGAGCAGCTCTGGCTGTCGGGGCAAATGGTATCGAAGTAGAGGTTCACCCAAGGCCGGAGAAGGCTCTTTCGGACAGCAAACAGAGTCTCAGTTTCGGCGAATTTGAAAAGCTTATGAATAGTCTCGAACAGTTGGCCGATGCCACAGAGCTTTCGCTCACTTGATAGGTTGGGAGGAAAAGATGAGGTTACTACCTTCAAAGAAAGTTGTCGGAGAAATTGCTGTACCTCCGGATAAATCGATTTCTCACAGGGCTCTAATGATGTGCTCTATGAGTAGCGGCGTTAGTGTCGTCCACAACCTGCTTGAAAGCGAAGACACTCTGAGGACGTTTAGAATAATCGGCGAACTTGGAGGGAACTTCAGAGGCGGCTTCGACAGAATGGAAATATCTTTGGCGTCGTGGAAAGAATCGTTAAGGCCTCTTGACTGTGGGAATTCCGGGACTACCGCTAGACTGATGGCCGGAGTTCTTTCGGGAAAGGAAGGTTTTCACGTTCTCTTTGGAGATGATTCTCTGTCAGGTAGGCCAATGGAGAGAGTCGTTAGACCCTTGAAAGAGATGGGGGCAAGCATATCGGCCCGCCAGGATTCACTTCTTCCAATGTGTATAACTGGTGGAAAGCTGAGCGGATCTGAGCATTCTCTCTCAGTTGCCAGCGCTCAGGTCAAGAGTGCGATTTTGCTGGCGGGGATTCAAGCGGAAGGTACTACGGCCGTTACTGAGCCACACTGCAGCAGGGACCACACAGAGAGACTACTCCGATCAATGGGTGCCAAAATCAGTGTAAGTAATAAGAGAGTTGAAGTAGAAAAGAGCGAGCTTCTACCGATCCGGTTTTCGATTCCCGGGGACGTTTCATCGGCCGCCTTTCCGATAGCTCTGGCGGTTCTTCACGAAAACGGCAAGGTAACTATTAGAGAAGTCGGACTGAATCAAGGTAGGACCGGGTTCTTAAGGCTTCTTATCAAAATGGGTGCAGACATCGAGATGGAGGTTGAAGAGAGCTTGCCAGAACCGGTGGGCACAATCGTAGCCAGATCTTCCCGTCTTATAGGAGTGGAAGTCGGAAGTGATTTGATTCCTTCAATGATTGATGAACTCCCACTGATTGCGCTTGCAGGAGTTTTCGCGGAAGGTACAACGACTGTGAGAGGCGCCGGGGAGCTGAGAAAGAAAGAGTCGGACAGGATATCCGTTACCGTTCAGAACTTCAGAAGAATTGGCGTAGAAATCCTTGAACATGAAGACGGCTTTAGTGTGGAAGGTCCTCAAAGAATAACGGGAGGAAAGGTCGACTCTTATGGTGATCACAGGATTGCGATGCTATTCTCATTAGCCGGACCGCTAAGCAGAGAAGGAGTGGAAGTAACTAACTCGAATGCAGTCAATGTTTCCTTTCCCGGGTTCTTCAAAACACTTGAGGAGGTTTGTCAGTGAAGTTGTGCATAATTGGACATCCAGTTTCCCACAGTTTATCGCCGGCCATTTACGGACGGTTTTTCGAAAGAATGGGCATCGATGCAACTTACGAGGCAGTTGACATTCTTCCAGATGAATTTGCAGAAGAGATAACTTCAGTTGCAGAGCATTTCGACGGGTTCAACGTTACAATTCCATTCAAGGAGAAGATTATCGCTCACGTGGTAAGCCAGGTTGAACCTCCGCTTTCGGCAATAAACTGTGTCTTCGAGAGAAGGGGATATAACACGGACTGGGTAGGTTTCGGCAAGCCTTTGCTCGAGAGATCAATAGAGGAGCCCGTAATGATTATTGGAGCAGGGGGTGCTGCGAGGGCAGTGATTTTCTTCTTGAGGAAAGCGGGCGTTAAGAGGATAGAGCTGCTTAACAGAACGCTTTCCAGGGCGGAAAAGATCAAAGAAGAGTTCGAGATACTGGGGCGGTTTGAAATATCTGTCTTTCCATTTGAGTCAATCAGAGAGGTTGCTTCGAGGAGCATGAGCATAGTCAACGCTTCCTCTCTTGGAATGAACGGAGAGGAAACGGGTATCACCTCAAAAGAACTTGTCGGTAAGAGCCTCGTTTACGATTTGATCTACTGGAAAACGCCTTTGATTGAGCTTTCACACAACTGCGGAGTAGAAACAGTTCTTGACGGAAGAGATATGCTGCTTCACCAGGCTCTCGAGAATCTCAAAATATGGGGTCTGCCTTCAGGCGATGTCTTCGAAAAGACGTTCTGGGAAGTGGTGCGATGAAGTTTACCGTAGCCGGAGACTCTCATGGCAGCGGCGTCTTCGGGGTTATCGAGGAGTTGCCGTCTGGTGTCTCTCTTTCGATCGAAAAGATAGATAGACAGCTTCAACGAAGGCAGAAGGGCTATGGCAGGGGACAGAGGATGAAGGGCGAAGAGGATAGGGCAATCGTGAAGTCGGGTCTTTGGAAGGATCTTACGACTGGTGCCCCTCTTTTGATTGAGATAGAGAACAAGGTTTCCAGTGCCGAGAAGAGCGTGAGAAGCATTCCAAGGCCCGGACATTCCGATTATGCTGCGTGGACTAGATACAAACTGAATGATCTGGCGGTTTATGCAGAGCGAAGCAGTGCAAGATGGACTGCAGCCCTTACTGCGATCGGCTCAGTCGCGTCTCAGATTCTTCAAGAGCTTGGAATTACCTTGTGCAGCTCAGTCATAGCGATCGGAAAGGTCAGCTGTGAACGTCCCACAGGGACAGAATGGATTTCGAGGAATTGTGGATCTCCGGTGTTTTGCCACGACGAAATCGCCTACCGGGAAATGTTGAAGGAGATTGATACGGCAAACGAACTTGGCGAAACACTTGGGGGGAGATTTGTTGTAATCGCCGATGGAATACCGGCGGGGACCGGAGGATACGGCAGTCTCTTTGAAAGACTTGATTCGAGAATCGGGAAACACTTCATGGCGATTCCCTCAGTTAAGGGTATATTCATTGGAAATCCCGATGTGAGCCTTCGAGGAGGCGAATACCACGATAAGCTTTACATCAAAGACGGGATAGTTTTCAGGCAGACGAATAACGCCGGCGGTATCGAGGGTGGGATATCAAACGGCGAACGAATCGTTGTTGAGGCAAGCGTGAAGCCGATCCCTTCGTTGAGGAGGGGAATCTCTTCCGTTGACTTGAGCGACTTGAATGAGACAAAGACTCCTTACGTTCGTTCCGACACTACAGCCGTTCCGGCGGCTGCAATCGTAGGAGAGTCTATGCTTGCGCTCTTGTTACTTGAGGCGATTCTCGAAAGATTTGGAAATGGTGATTTCTGCTCGATAAAAAGGAGGGTGAAGGATGAGAGTATTCCTCATTGGAATGATGGGTTCGGGGAAGAGCACGATAGGTAGAATCCTCTCTTCGGTTCTCGACAAAAAATTCATAGATATGGATTCGGAGATCGAAAGGGCTAAGGGGATGAGCATAAGTGAGATTTTTGAGAAAGAGGGTGAGAAAGAATTCAGAAGACTGGAGAAGAACCTTCTGAAAGAGCTAGTCCGGAGCGACGAGATTGTCGTATCGACGGGAGGGGGTGTAATACTGGATAATGAGAACCGTCAGACATTAAAGGGAGAGAATTCCATCTATCTCAGACTTCCTCCAGCCGATCTATACAGAAGGGTAAGTGTGAAGGGTCGCCCTCTACTGAGGGAAGGGAAGGAAAGCATTTTCAGGATTTGGGAAGAACGAAGGGAGCTCTATGAGCAGTTTCCTTCCGTTGATACTTCGAGTCAAACACAGTGGGAGACCGTTGCAGCGATATCTATGAAAATCGCCGCCGGTGAAAGAAAGACACTTAATAGCAGTTCTCACCCTGTCTCAATATCCCCGGGTGGGTTCAAATCTATAGGTAGGATGCCGAACACGGTAGTCTCAAAAAGGGTTCAAAGGATCTTTTCCGAATGGATTCCCTCTTCGGCTTTTTCCATAGATGACGGTGAAGAAGCAAAGGGATTTCATACACTTTTTCAAATCTATGAATATCTAATGGATCGAGGAGTTTCTAGAAGTGACATGGTGGTCGGTGCAGGTGGAGGAACCGTAACGGATCTCGTTGGATTCGCTTCCTCGACATTTAAGAGAGGTGTTCCAATAACCCTATATCCAACGACTCTTCTTGCTCAAGTAGATGCTTCAATAGGCGGGAAGAATGGGCTGAATTTCGAAGGATGCAAGAATGTTGTCGGCAACTTCTATATGCCCTATGAGACAATCATAGATCCAGTAGTAACGCTTTCGATGGACGAAGGACGGTTTGAAGAAGGCCTGGTAGAGGCCTTCAAGATATTCCTTATCACGGGCCGATGGTATGAGAATTTCAAGAGCCGATGCAGAGACCTGAAGAATAGGAATCTGAGAGCCCTGAGTGAGATGTTGGAAGAAGCCGTAAGGCAGAAGGATAGAATAGTGGCGATTGATACGCGTGAAACAGGAATGAGAAGGATTCTGAATCTTGGCCACACACTGGGGCATCTCTACGAGCCATTAGCCGGAGTTTCGCACGGCATGGCGGTGGCGTGGGGGCTGGAAAGAGAGATGCACTACTTCGCAAATCTAGGCCTTATAGATGAGGAAATGTACAGAGAAGTCTCGGAAACGCTATCCGAAATCGTCGGTCTTGATTTCCCACAGCTACCTGTCGAAGATGCTCTAAGATTACTTAGAAATGATAAGAAGGCAACGACCTCGGAGAGCATGGAGATAGAGATTCCTCTCGTAAGGAAGCCAGGTTCCTTTGAATTTGCAAAGGTGAGACTAGATGATCTATTGGCCGTGGTCGTATGAAAATACTTATATTGAACGGGCCAAACCTCAATATGCTTGGGATGAGAGAAAAAAGTCTGTATGGTAGCTTCACATACAGCGAACTTAGTGAAGCCATCGAAAGAAAGTGCCTGGAAAGCGGGGCTTCAAGTGAATTGTTCCAGTCCAATCACGAAGGAGATCTTATAGAGAGGATTCATAACATTGACTATGATGCGATCGTTATAAATGCAGGTGCACTAACTCATTACAGCTACTCGCTAAGAGACGCGCTTGAATTGTTTAGAGGGATCAAAATCGAAGTCCACATCTCAAACATCTTCGCCAGAGAAGAGTTCAGAAGCAAGTCGGTTATCTCTCCGGTATGCAGCGGAACGATCGCAGGACTTGGACTGAATGGATACTTGCTTGCGATAGAATATGCAGTTTCACATCTTAAATCGTTAACAGATCGGGAGGCGACAGAGTGAAAGCTATAAGGGGAGCAACATCTATTGAAGCAGATTGCCCTGAAGAGATAAGAAACTCCGTGATTGAACTCATGGAGGAGATATTCAGCAGGAATAAGATCACCGAACTGCACTCCGTGATATTTACCGTAACTAATGACATAACTTCATACAATCCAGCGACTGCTTTCAGAAAAGTGTTCAATCAAAGCGATGTTGCGCTTCTGTGCCTATATGAAGCCTCCTTTGAAAACTCTCCCGGGGGGATTATCAGAGTGCTTCTCCACTGTGAGTCGGAGACGAAGAATTTCGTTTATCTGCGACGAGCTAAAAATCTCCGGCCCGACAAGGTGCAGGCAGGAGATTCGAAGGCATGAAGGTCCACATAATAGGAGCCGGTTCGATCGGGGGATCGATTGCATTGAGGCTTTCGAAGCGCGGCCATAGGGTTTCGATCTTTGACCAGAATGTTGTGACAACAGAGATGCTTAGGAAGAAGGATCCGAGCATTGAAGTATCTTCAGATGCCTTTACGCCAGGGGACCTGACCGTTATCGCACTACCAATGAACTCCGAAGAGGAGCTGCTACTGTCGGCCGATTTCACCGGCCCGGCATTTGATGTTGCGAGCGTAATGCAACCCTTCCAGGAGATAGCTAGACTCAGGAAGATAAGATTGATAAGCGGCCATCCCATGGCCGGCAACGTACACAAGGGTCCGGCCGGCTGGGACGAATCTATGTTCGATGGCCGCGTATTCCTGTTTTCTCCGGGAGAGTTCGCAACCGGAGAGGACCTTGGCCTTGTGCTGATGGTGGTATCTGAACTGGGGTCTTCTCCCGAATACCTCCCGCCAGAGAGGCACGATTATATAGTCGGTAGAATAAGCCAGACAGCCTATTTTCTTTCGAGAACTCTTCTGAGACTGGGTGGTGATTTTGAGAAGTATTCCGGACCCGGTTACGCTTCGACCTCAAGGCTTGGAAGACAGAACATGGATATGGTTCTCGATATGGCGAGATTCAATGGCAGGAATATCGCCTCGTCGCTTGAGGAAGCGGAGAGTTATCTCCATGACATAAGAACTGCAATCGAGGAGGGGGATCTCAGTAAGCTTGAAGAACTGATATCGGGATATTAGGAACGAAGAGTTTTTCTGAAAAGAGGTGTCTGGAGATATATGATACGGTCTCGTTGGTTTCTTGATGTACTCGAACTCCCGCATAGTTTCTCTGAAACATCGGATAATCACAGGTTTCTTATCAGGAGATCAATATCGTCTCTTCCGGAGAACATTATTACGGAGCTATCGACAGTTTCCAGGTCTTCGAATCCGTTTTGAAGGAAAAAGCTTGCCAGCCCGTTCGAAAATGAGCTTTTCTTCCCAGATAGAGCTTCTACACTGCCGAAACCGCGTTTTCTGCACTCTTCAACGGAAAGCTGAATAAGCTCGGAACGATAATCGTATGTGGAGTCATGTGAATTGTAGATACACGAGATGAGCGCGGTTGAAAGGGATTTCGGGATCGAGTATGGAGAAAGAAGCGAGGGCATGACTTCAAAGAAAGCTACAGGTATCTCTTCGGCATAAGAAACGAAGCCGAATAGGCTGTCTCTACCGTTAAAACCTTCATACCAGCCGATTTTTTTCGGAGCCATTTCCCGTTCCATTAGTGCACACAAGGCACGCATCCCTCAACGACTCCCTTGAAAGTGTTTCAATCCGATCACAGTTTTTCGCGGGTCTTCTCTTTGCATCCCCGAAAGGTCTAACCGTCTTTCGCCCTTCGAGTACGTCAACAATAAAGTCAGAAGAAACTGGACCGGCGATCTTTAGATCACTGTAAATCAAAGTAAAGGGGAAAAATAAGGGAAGATCGGAAATAGTTCCCGAGAGATCGAATTTTACAAAATTCAAGCCGAGAGAGTCGGCAGCTTTTCTTGCCTGTTCAAGAGCCACTGAATTCCAGGGGCACTGGTCTCCAAAACAGTAAGCCCTGATCTCTTTGCAAGACATGGAAGATCTTCTCTATTTCTTTATGAGCGAGTAGACAGTATCCCGGATCATCTCTTCTCTTAAAACGTAGAAGCCTGCGTTTTTAAGCCATTGATCGTACCAACTCTTCAAGGGTCTGAAATTGTAGTTCCCGTCGTCATCTATATACTCGCCAATGACGACGGGAAGGCCGCTCTTCTTAAGAGTCTCGCATCTCTTTTTTGACTCTTTTTCATTGCCTATACCGGTTACCAAGAGTCCTACACCGCTGGTCTTAACGGATCGAGCGATCCTTAGAAGCGTTTTTGACCATAATTCGGGGTGGAGGTTTTGAAGTATTCCTGAGGCGACAAACCCCTCAAAGATACCGAGAAAATTAAAGTCTGAAAACCCAATGTTCATGACTCGGATTCCCTGCGTCTGTTTTATAGCCTTACTGCAGGAAACGCCCACAACTCTCAGTTTCATTTCTCTCAACAAGGGCCAGAAGTCCTGTGCATGACAGCCAAAATCGGCGATAATGTTCGACTCTTCAAGAAAGCCAGTCATCCTAAGAATAAAGTCCTGCAGTTGCGACTTGTCTATTTCTAAACCGGTACAGGTTTGCTCAAGTACATCATTTCTATATCTTTCAAGCCATTCTCGTCTTTGCAATCTACTCACCTACTATATTGAGATTGTATCCAAGCAGGGAAGATTATCAAACAAAAGTCTTGACTCTAATTGTCAGAAATGGTAATTTATCTTCACCTCTTCAGTCTTCGACTCTCCAAAGCCATAGGTTATTTCTGCTACAAAAGTTGGTGATGCGTCTCTATCGGCCTCATAATAGACAGTTTTTGCTAATTCCTGCGAATTGCCTAACGGTAGAAAGAGAGTCTCTCTCGTATCCTGTCCTTCGACAACCTTTATTGCCGCTTCAGAAATTCTAAGCTCTTCATCTTTGCAATAGTGCGTGTAGAGATCAAATGAGTAGTGGATCTTGTCCGTTTCAAGAAGCCAGGCATGTCCAAGCAGTTGATAGCGCTGAACGTTGTAAAGATCGTGAGGAATGGCAAATTCGTTGCTCAATGTCTCTTTGTTTCCATCTATAACTCTAACCTGACCGTGATATGTTTCATCAGGCAAGAGCTCGATCATGGCAGTAAAGACACCGTTCTCTGATTTGAGCTCATAAGAACGAACCTCTGCATCTTCATCGATTATATTGAGAAACAACTGACTTCCTTCAGTGAATTCAGAAAGAGTAACTGAGGCCTTGAGTGCTACTTTTTCAAGAGTTGTCGAAGATCTGGTGAAGTGAACCGATTTGACAAAATCACCGGATTGCTCGATTCGGTTTCGAATATCGGTTACAACTGTATCGAGAGAGGCAACTCTCGATTTGAGAGTGAAAAGGTCGGTGCGAACTGTCGAAATCTCTTCCAAGAGTTTGTTTGATGTAATAACTGTTGTTGCGAGATTAACGATTGCAGCCGCCGAAATCAATACAACCAATAACCATGCGATGCCCTTACTCATAACACCATCTCCTACTGAGTATTCACCCCGGCAATTTGAATAATATCACGACTTTCGTCTTAGCTCAAACACAATGGGATTCGATGCAATATAATTTACTAAAAGGGGGTCCGAAGATGATTGCTGAGAATGTGAAAAGGCTGAGAAGTGAAATACCTGATTATGTTACAATTGTAGCTGCATCGAAAACGAGAACCGCTTCAGAAATTTTGGAGATTCTGGAAAGTGGCTTGAAAGATGTCGGTGAGAACTACGTTCAGGAGGCAGAAGGAAAGTTCGAAGCCATAGGCAACAAAGCTAGATGGCATTGTATTGGGCACTTACAGAGAAACAAAGTGAAGAGGGCCATAGAGATATTCGATATAATTCAGACCGTAGATTCATTCAAGCTCGCAGAGGAGATAGACAAGAGATGTTCATACCTTAGTAAGAAGATGCCGGTCATGGTCGAAGTTAACAGCGGCAAGGAGGAGAACAAGGCCGGTGTCTTGCCGGAAAATGTTCTACAGCTGATAACCGAAATCTCACCGCTCAAGAATATTGCGGTGGTCGGTCTAATGACTATGGGGCCTTTCACAGAGGATCCTGAAGAGATAAGACCTAGTTTGAGGCTTACGAGAAGACTTTTCGAAGAGATCTCAAAAGAGAAGATCGAAGGAGTCGAGATGAAGTACCTGTCGATGGGAATGTCCAATTCCTACAGGGTAGCGATCGAAGAGGGTTCAAATATGGTTAGACTGGGAACGATTATCTTCGGAGAGCGACAATAATGATTCTGGCCAGCTGATCTCGGTTGCGATAGGGAGTCAACGGGGTCAATCTTTCGCGGGATTTCTTTCGAGATTCAGAGGTTCAATGCCTAGAAAGATTAGATGCGAACAAAGGGCTTCACAAAGTCTTCAGCCTATGAAGATCAAGTGCTGCTGGCATTTGAGAGAAGTTCAAGTCCTATCCTCATTCTCTTCGTGTCGACTTCTAGGACCCTTACCTTCACAATCTGGCCCACGCTCAGTACCTCGAGAGGGTCTCTAACCCTTCTTCCCATCTTGCTCTTGTGAATAAGCCCATCCTGCTTGACCCCTATGTCAACAAAGGCTCCGAAATCTACGACATTTCGAACAGTCCCCTCCAGTTCCATCCCCGTGGACAGGTCTTCCATTGAAAGGACATCCGTTCTAAGGATCGGTTTTTCGAGTTCCTCCCTGGGGTCCAAACCCGGCTTTTTCAGCATGCCTACAACTTCTCTCACGGTTATCGGATTGAATCCCTTATCCTTAGAAAAAGCGTCGAGATCGATCCCGTCGAGTTTTGCCGAGACTTCTTCTTTCCTCGTGAACAACTCCTCAGGGTTGAAGCCAGCGCTCTTGAGGATAACCCTGGCAATCTCATAACTTTCGGGATGAACGGAAGTCCCATCGAGAGCCTCTGATCCATTGATGATTCTACAGAAACCGGCCGCCTGCTCGAAGGCCTTTGGGCCTAGACCGGAGACCTTCAGCAGTTCCTTTCTGTTCCTGAACCCTCCGTTTTCCGCCCTGTGTTTTACAATGTTCAAGGCCGCTCTTGAGTTCAATCCAGATATGTATTTGAGTAAATGTTCCGATGCGGTGTTTAGACTGACGCCTACTAGATTCACAACGGATTCGACCTCTCTATCGAGCGTCTTCTTCAATTCCGACTGATTTACATCGTGCTGGTACATGCCGACACCAATAGCCTCCGGAGGGATTTTCACGTATTCGGCCATCGGGTCCTGAACCCTCCGCGCAATCGAGATCGCTCCTCTTGTGGTTACGTCTTCGTTCGGGAACTCCTCAATCGCAACTTTTGAGGCCGAGTAGACCGAAGCGCCCGACTCCGTTACAATCATATATTTGACCGGAAGTTTGTGCTCCTTTATCAGTCTGCTTACAAAGACCTCTGTTTCCCTGGAACCTGTACCGTTGCCGATAGATATGAGTTCAACCTCTAAGGTTTTTATGGCCTGAACCACTTTCATCGAAGAGTTTATGTAGTCGTTCTGAGGTGGGGTCGGATATATCACATCATGATAGAGAAGAGAGCCGTCCTTTCCAATTACCGCCACTTTGCATCCTGTCCTGTAACCCGGGTCGATACCCATTACGACTTTTTCCCCGAGAGGAGGCTGGAGGAAGAGATGCCTGAGATTTCTGGCGAAAACATGGATCGCCCTTCCCTCAGCCTCCTCTCTTATCATGTTTCTCACTTCTCGTTCAATAGAAGGCATGAGCAATCTAGAGTAAGAATCCGACGAAGCCTCTACCAGTTCTTCATAGTAGGCAAGATACTCTTTCCACCCTATCGAGTCTCTCAGAGAAGGCAGAATATCGAAGGGCAACTCCAGCTTCAACGAGAGAATCTCCTCCCGTTCTCCCCTGAAAAGAGCCATAATCTGGTGAGCGGCCAGTCTAGAGATCGGTTGAGAGAAATCGTAGTAGTCCCTGTAAACCTCGCGTTCGTCCTGCTTATCTGAATGAGAGCTTCTGATTGTCCCTTTTTCCTTAAGTTGATTTCTCAGCCTTTCCCTCACGGATATCTCCAGGGAGAACTCTTCGGCGAGAATATCCCTGGCTCCTTCTAGAGCCTCTTCTATCTGAAATATCTCCTGTTCGGTATTGACAAAAGTAACGATAAAGGTTTCGTCCTTGATCCTTGATGTCTTCAGGAAATCTGCCAGCGGTTGTAGCCCCTTTTCCCTCGCTTTGTCCGCTCTGGTTTTCTTCTTCGATTTGAAGGGAAGGTATAAATCCTCAACCAGCTGAAGGTTTTTTGCATCATTGATGGCGGCTTTCAGTTCCTCAGTGAGTTTGCCCTTTTCTTCTATGATTCTGAGAACTTCTTCTTTTCTGGAACGAAGCTTCTTTGCGTATTCAAGTGCATCGGAGATTTCTCTTAACTGTATCTCGTTCAATTCACCGGTCTTTTCCTTTCTGTATCTGGCAATGAATGGTATAGTCTTTCCTTCTTCCAGCAGTTCAACGGCACTTTCCACTTTCCATCTCGGTAGAGAGAGCGAGTTAGCAATGTCTGTAACAATTTCATTCATCCGATGTGACCTCCAGAACCGTCTTTATGGTCTCTATCGGGAAGGAACCGTAAGCCGTTTCGTTTGAGAGAACCACTCCCGCGAATCCTCGCCTTTGAATGTCCTTTAGATGACAAAGCTCACTCCTGGTAGCGAAGGGTGCATCTACCATGTGTTCAAGAACTTCACCAGCCATGAGCACAGGTTTGTAGAGTTTACGGAGATTATCCGAGAAGAATGCATAGAAATCTACGAGGCCTCTCGCCCCTAGTTGGGCTCCGAGGTCACCTCTACAGAACCAGATCTCGTCACTTGAAGCCGAGATTTCCTCTATTCTGGAAAACGGCAGCTCTCTTTCGATCTTGGAAGCTACTTCTCTTCCGGAGAGTTCCTTCAGTTCGATTACCTCGCTTGGACTGGAAACAAAGGAGAGCGCATATCTAACGAAGCCGTACTTCCTTGTGGCAAGCACGATGTCAGAATCTCTCGAGGAGAGTTCTATCTGGTTTATCGGATGGGGAGAGATATTCATACCTTTGGCCGGTCGAATAACGCCGCCTCTCAGAACCATAGCTCTTGCAAAATCTGCCTCGAGTTTGAGTACCTGCAGTTCAATCCTACCGTCTTCTATTGAGACCCTCATTCCGGGAGAGAGGTATGAAAGGGTTCTGGGATCAACCGCTATGCTTCTTAGTTGAGAGGACCGGCAGCCAAGAACAACCTGTTCACCAGCCTTCACTTCCATTATCGGCTGACTTCTGGACAGCCGAAGCTTGGCACCCTGTAGATCGATATACAGAGGAAGAGCACAGTTATCCTCATAGTAAGAGATGAATTTTTGAAGCTCTTCAAGAGAAACGTGAGAGGAATTGAAACGTATGGCCGATGCTCCCGACATTTCAATCGACTTGAGAAGTCTACGTTCATTTATTGTGGCAACGATTGAAAACTCTCCCATCTAGATCACCTCTAAAGAGATTATATCAGCAACGGGATTTGAGAACTCAGCGTTTTCAAAACGATGAAACATCTTGTTTCCAGCCAGTATGTGAACTGATGTTTATTTAGTCGATTACTCTGCGGAAAGAAGTCGGGAAAGAAAGGATTTTCATGCTCGGTTGCAGCTATATTAGGCCCTCGTCTATACATTCCTCAAGAGCCTTGACGGCTTTGGAATCGTACAGCAAGCCGGCTTTGGACTTAAGCTCTTGAAGGGCTTCATTGCAGCTCATCGCTTCTCTATACGGTCTCCTTGAAGTCATGGCGTCAAATGAATCTGCAACGGCGACGATTCTAGCCTCCAGAGATAATTCGCTCCCCTTAAGCCCATCTGGATAGCCCGACCCGTCAAGTCGCTCGTGATGATGCCTTATTATGTCCTGGGTCTCTTCAAGGAAGTTCCCCTTAACCATCTCGCAACCAGTAACTGGATGAAGCTTGATTATCTCGAACTCCTCCCTACTCAATCGAGAGGGTTTCTTCAATATCGAATCGTCTATTTCAATCTTTCCAATGTCATGGAACAAAGCTCCCATCGCAATAACTTCCTGTTTCTCTGAAGGAACACCAAGTTTTCTTGCAATCGCCAGAGAAACATCTCTCACTCTCTTTCCGTGGCCATGAGTGTATGAGTCCTTAATCTCCACTTTGGAAAGAATATCCTTCATTACCCCCATATTATTGCTTACGTATTTGAACAGCGGCCTTGAAGATACATGAAGCAACCTAACGTCAGTCTGGGGCTTCAGTTCGACAGGAGACTTGAGATTATGGGCATAAAAGTAATCTCCGGGACCTAAATTGACTTCTTTTTCGGAGTAATTGCAGGAAATAGTTCCCTCTATGATGTAGAAGAATTCGAGGAGGTCCCCGCCCGAAAATGTATCCAGGAACGTGACAACTCCGGAGCGCAATTCATACATCGAAATCTCTACGCCATCGCCGTGAGCCAGCAGAGAGAGCGAAGAATTCTTCTGGGCAACCGTTTCGATGGTTTCGCTTGACTTGCAAACTTTGAAACCTTCCATCTCTTCCCCCAAAAATAAAGCCTATAGAATACGTTAATGCTCAAATACAGTGTATCACATATACTCTGAAGGTTTTAGCTAATCAGAAATGCCGTAGATGACTACGGCATTTCTGGCACGATTAGTTTATTTGGCTCTTCTAGTCGTCGATTATCAGAATGGGATCGACCATGAAGATCTTGTAACCGAGTTTTACCGGCACATAGTAACAAATAGCATTGTAACCGATCTCTTCGATTTTCTCAATGGCACTTTGTGAAATGCGTAGAGCCGTGTTCACGAGATCGTTCCCCAGATCGTCGATCAGATTCTCATAGGCCTCCAGAGAAAGACCGGTTTCTTCAAAACGCTCTGTAAAGCACTCTGCTTTCTCTATGGCGGTCTCAATTAGCGATTCGATCCGCTCGTTTGCCGATTCCGCTATCTCCTTCGCTACGTCCAATGAAGAACCGATTAGAGACGATGCAGACGACACAACGAAGAGGAGTACTAATAGATAAGCAAGAATTCTTCTCATACAAATCTCCTCCTTTTTCTTTCGAATGTATCAATCATATCATATAATCTATTGATTTCAAATAAAGATCTTTGCTTCATTAAAGAAAACTACCTTTGATTTGTTTCGCTCTGTAAGGCCTTTGCTGTGCTATTCTGTAGTTGTTGTATTTTCGTGTAATAATAGCGAGGTGATGCTTTGACTAGATATGTCGATCTTACAAGAGTAATCGAAGACAATCAGCCGGTCTATCCAGGTGATGATCAGACAAGGCTCCACAGGTCGAGAGTCTTGAGTAAAGACGGATACAACAACCACAGACTTGAAATAAGTATGCACTCGGGAACCCATATAGACGGTCCGCTGCATCTCACCCAATCAAATCTCTATGTAGATCAGATCGAGATCGATAGACTTATAGGCAAGGGAATTCTCCTAGATGTGAGGGGCGAAACAGAGATAACAATTAAGCCGCAATATGAAGAAGCGATCTCCGAAGACTCGATTGTTCTTTTCTGGACTGGAAGGGATTCCCTGTTTGGTAGCGAGGACTATTTCTTGAAGAACCCATACCTGACTTCCGATCTGGCCGAATTTCTGGTAGAGCGTAAAACGAGAATGGTTGGTTTCGACTCATCTTCTCCGGATCGATACCCTTACGATATCCACAGAATTCTTTTCCATGGAGGCTGCTTCATCGCAGAGAATCTTACCGGACTTGAAAACCTGTCGAATTCGAAAGAACTGGAAATCTTCGCGATTCCGTTGAAGATCCATGCTGATTCCTCTATAGCCCGAGTCTTTGCCGCGGTCAAACAGGGAGGAGACCCTTGAAGATTCAGACAGTCGGCAGAAGGGGAGTGTTGTTTACCTTTCAAGACGGAGATTCAGTGATGGGTGGGGAAACATCCGTCTATTTGATAGAAGGCGGAGATCGCTTTTATTTGTGTGACACGTTTCTAGGAAGTAGTTTTATGAACGTTGTTAAGGATCGAATTAAAGAAAGCCCCAGAAAGGATCTCGTAATCTTTAACTCACATTCTGACTTCGACCATGTCTGGGGAAACGGAGCGTTCGGCGGGTGCGAAATCGTCGCTCATGAACTTGCAAGAAGAAGAATGGAAGAAAGATGGGAGTACGATTTCGAAAATCTGGAAAGATTTCGAGACGGAGATGTTTTGAAGAGACTTCCCAATGTCACCTTCAGCTATAGGTTAGTCTTTGAAGATGACGAAATAGAGTTTCGTTATTTGCCGGGGCACACTCTCTGTTCTTCTGTATGCATCGACAGAAGAGATTCGGTGATCTTCGTAGGAGATCTTGTGGAAGATCCTTTACCACTAACTCTCTGGAGCGATCTGGTAACCTTCACGGAGAGTTTGAAGACTGTACTTAAGATGTCGTGTCAGACCGTAATTTCTGGACACTCTGGAATCGTCGCTGAGAGTCTTATAAGAAGGAATCTGGAGTATCTGAAATCTCTTTTCCTTGGTGAAGAAATAGATGTTGAAGAAGGCGAAGAGACACATTCATTCAACACAAAGTATCTCGAGTTTCTGCATTATGAAGACAAAGCAAGAGAAATTCTTGGCGAGAGGTTTGACTTCGTGCAGTTCAAGAGAGAGTTTTGGCAGATGCTCGGAGTGGAAAGGGAATCTCTAAAATTTGAATCGAGATTGATCCGACAGACTCCTTCTGAAAGACTTGAAGAGATCTGGCCGCAATTTGAAGAGCAGTTGAAGAACAGGAAGGATTAGAAATGAAAGAGAGTAGAAAACTGAGTGCCATATGAATTCGATGGAGGTGAGAGGATGTTTTGATTTGCGATTATTCCTTTGATTATAGGCATCACGGTGGTTGTGGGACTGATTATGTACTTCACGATTGCAAGGTGAAACGAGAGACAGAG
Organism: Mesotoga prima MesG1.Ag.4.2; assembly: GCF_000147715.2. Lineage (NCBI taxonomy): Bacteria > Thermotogati > Thermotogota > Thermotogae > Kosmotogales > Kosmotogaceae > Mesotoga > Mesotoga prima. The sequence continues at coordinate 1,984,749 of NC_017934.1, forward strand.
GTTCATAAGCCAACATAGATCTTATTTTCCTTATCTCGGTCAAGTGAAATTTCTTTTTGATTAATTGGCATAAAATGTTATTTTCGGGCATCATTGCTCTTCCATCTTAAACTGCTGCCCCTCAAACGTAAGAAACGATTGAAGGGCAGCCGTCGGCTTCTTCTACGGGTTCATCTCCTTCCCTAGATAAAGCTGCTGAAGATGCAAAATAGTAGAATTGGGGATCTCAGCTTTCCTCTCCTTCTCTGTAGAATCCTCTCGCCTCCATGCTTTCTTTTTTCAGTGAATCTCTTTGAATGTTTCTTCAACAGTAGGTTCGTACATCTCGTCTATCGGTTCTTCAGAAAAGACCGATCCGCCAAAAGTATTAGTGAGACTAAGAGAAAGCTGATAATACCTTCTTTCTTCTCAGTAATCTCCTCCTCGGGCCAATTAGGTCTCTTATCGGTTCGATCGCTTTATGCAACGACGATTTGCTAAGAGGTTTTTTTACTATCGCAACGAGAGTATAAACCCCGAAATAGGAACTGAAGGGCTACGTTTGCTTCTAAGTTAATGAGAATACTTCGGAAAGACCGCGCAAACAAGATTCGTTGGCTTTCCGTTCCTTCCATGCCCGTCAAATGGACTCGATTAGTGTACTATGATAGCAGGTAGTCTCTGAAATGGCGGTTTTTCTTGAGATTAAGAAGTTCCGAGGAAAGAGCGAGGGTCGATGGGGAAGATGAAGATCCCTTAGCTTTTCATAGATCTTTCGATTCCTTCAATAATTGCAATGTTGAGAAATTCTTTCTACAATTCTGTCGATACTTTCTTCATTGGGTGGATAGGAACAAGCTCCGTAGGCTCAGTTTCATTTGCCTTTCCAATATTCAATCTTACAGGTGCCGTTGGCCTGACATACGGTGTAGGAGCCGCTTCAAATGTTTCGCGTCAACTGAACGCCGGAGATAAGAAGCAAGCCGATTAGGCGGCATCCACGGCTCTCTTCACAAGTTTTGCAACGGGAACTGCCTTCACCGTACCTGGACTGATATTCCTGGACCCTCTTCTTACCGCTTTCGGGCCTACCGAGACTATTATGGAGTACACGAGAGAATACACAAAGATGATCATTATGGGGTCGATATTTACCATGATGAACATGACCATGAACAATCTCGTAAGAGTGGAGGGCAACGCCCAGAAATTCATGGTTGCTATGGTCTCTGGAGTCCTTCTCAATGTTGCGCTCTTTCCTGTTTTCATCTTCGGATGTGGAATGAGTATCGTGGGAGCGGCCGTTGCGTCAGTCATCTCTCAGTCTGTTTCGACGATGATCATTCTCGAGTACTACATAAGAAAGAAGAGTAGCACGAATCTATCTATAAGACTGTACAGTCTCTCTCTCTTCAGATATACTCTGAAATCTTCAAAATCCGTCTTTCGACACTCCTGAGGCAATCTCTGTCAAGTTTCGCACCGCACTTCTGAATCACGCTGCCGGAAACTACGAGGATCATGTCGTTTCGGCCGTCGAAACAACAATGGGGGTTCTCATGTTGGGGATGATGGTTCTATTCGGATACGATCTTGCATTTCAACCGGTTGCTGGCTATAATTAAGGCGCGAAGAAGTCTTCTAGGGTTTTTGAAACTCTGAGATTTTTGTTGATAGTGATTACGGTCTTTGCAGTGGTTTTTACCATTACCGGGTTGACTATACCGAGTTCGATTATAAGCATCTCCTGTAACGACCCAGAAGTCATCGATGTGGGCTCCAGAGCCTTTAGGGTGGTAAACATCTTCTTTTCCACATTCGGCTTCGTGATAACTTCTACGGACCTGCTTCAGGTTTTTGGAAAGGGAATCGCAGCGAGATTGCTGCCGATGTCGAAACAAGATTTCTTCCTTATACCTGCGATTATCTTTTTGCAAAAGATCTTCGAGCTCAATGAGGATCATTTTTCTCGGACAGTTGCCAGTTACTTTGCGCTATTTGTTGCAGCTTTTCTTTCCGTAGCGATTTTCAAAAAACTGAAGTCTCAAAGCAGGGAGCTTTCTCTACGAGAAAGGCAGCCAGTGATTATTAGAATATCACCGGTGCATGACCATCTTTTATGAACGCCCATGACATATCCTTTGAAGTGTGCCCTATTCCGATATTGCCGTATCTGTCGAGCGCAATTAAACCGCACTCACAGTCGAAGTATCTGGCTCTCTCGAGAGCGATGTCGACGGACTTTTGAGCGGGGTACTGTTCCATGAAGAAGGCAACCAGCCTGCTCAGGGTGAGCTTCATAATCTTTTCTCCATGACCCGTTGCGGAGACTGCGCCGAATGAATCCGCGTAGGTTCCCGCGCCTATAATGGGGCTGTCTCCCACCCTGCCGAAGCTTTTCATCATCATTCCGCCCGTGGAGGTTCCGGCTGTCATTCTTCCGTGGTCATCTATCGCGACTGCACCACAGGTAGAGTGATACTCCTCGGCCTTTTTCGCCAGCTTGACGCTCTTTCCAAATCTGGTCTTCTCGCCTCTGGCAATTTTCTCAAGTTCTTCTTTCCACTGTACGAGCCTTTTCGGAACGATCAGGTTATCCTCCCTCGGAAATCCTAGAACCGTAACAAATTCCTCCAGTTCAGCGCCGGCAAGTAAAACATGATCAGTCTGTTCCATGACGGCCCGTGCAACCGTTATGGGATGGAGAATTCTCTTCAAACCGGAAACAGCTCCCGCATTTAAATTATTGTCCATTATCGCAGCATCCATTTCGATATCGCCGCGATAAGTAAGCACCGATCCCCTGCCACAGTTGAAGGTCGGGTCCTCTTCCATCACGGACACGGCGGTAACAACGGCTTCTTCTGCGCTGTTTATCTTCTCGAGAGTTAGAAATCCTTGCCTGACTGCCTCTTCGATTCCCCTTCTGTGTTCATCGGCGTCAGTTACGCTCTTGAAACTTCCGGTACCGCCGTGCACAATGATGGCCTTCATACAAACACCTCGTTTCAAGCAAAAGAATCTTCCTTGATTAAAACTAGAACACTCCTATCTAAAAAAGAACTCAGATGCCACAGCGGGCTAAATCAATTCCCCTCTTCGATTCCCTTAATCTTCTTTTCAGTAATTAGATGCATTCACGAGCAAACGATGAATCTACTTGTTCTTGCCGTCAATCTTTATTGCTTTGTATCCTCTCTCCTCTACCTCAAACAGCCTTTTCATCTCCTCCATACCGGTCTTCTTTTCGCTTAGGATGATGAAGTTACCTATCATTTCCGCGACCGCTATGGGACCAACGAAGGAGTTTCCGAAGAGAAGTGAGTTGTTCTCACACAGAATCGACGAATAGGCTTTCGAGTAGACCGGACAGTCAACGGAATCTGTAACGAGAAGAGTCCTCACATTTCTCTCCAGTGCAAAGTCGACCATGTATTCCACTTCTTTTGAATATGGAGGAAAGGTCATCACTATCAAAGCGTCATTTCTTTCCATGAGCTTTATTTTGAAGGAAAAGTCGGAGACCGATCCAGAAAGCAACCAGGTTGGCTTCCGCTGAAGAACGGAGATTGTGTACCGCATCAGCGAGACCACGTGTTTTGTTGCGCCGAAGCCCCCAAAATAGATGTTACTGGCTGCTCTAATAGTGTCGATCCATTTGTGAAGTTCCTCTTCTCCGATCCCGGATAAAGTATTCTTAAGGTTGTTGATCTCATTCTGTCTGAGCAATTTCAGCTGGTTTTCCACCGGGGCCCTGTCAAGTTCTGTCGTCGCGATCTTCTCATATGGTAAAAGTCTTTTCCTGAGTTCATGCTGGATAGTCTTCTTCAGTTCATTGAATCCCGAGAAACCGAGACGTCTCGAGAATCGGACTACAGAAGCCTTGCTCGCACCGGCCATTGAGCTCAGTTCTTCAATAGACATGAACCCTACCTGCGAGTATTCTTTGAGAATGAAGGTTGCTATCCTTTTGTATGCAGGCGATAGGTCATCTTTGATTTTCGTTATCTCTTCGGATACCATTCCCATCAACCTTTCGGCAAGAAATTAGTTAATTATCTGACTCATGAAACTATCTTTTCATAATGATAGCATATTGAAACTATGTTTTCATAACAGCATATACTTCTTCTCGCTAGAAACAAAGTTGATAACTGAACTATGGAAGCTTGGATCTTGATCCTCCACTTTGAGAGATTCAATTTGATTGATTTGATGTGTTGAAGATCCATTGGAGTAGTTTGGAGCCGTAATGCATCATAATTAAATCTACTCAAGAGGGAGTTATTCTACGTAACAGCGCAGATGATAGAATATAGTTACATTAATTAGGAGGTGTTTGTATGAAGCGAGTTCTTATCTCTGTGATCTTTTTGGTGTTCTTTGCATCAGCCTTTGCAAATCTCGTGGTCTATTCCAGCGTCGATGAGGCAAATGCGAGGAAGATATTGAATGCATTTGTTGAGGACACGGGGATCGAAGTTGACTTTGTCTTCCTTTCTTCGGGACCTGCCCTGGCAAGGATTGAAGCCGAATCCAGCAATCCGCAGGCCGATGTGTGGTTTGGCGCACCACTGGAAAACCATATTATCGCAAAAGAACGTGGGTTGACACAGGCCTACAAGACGTTAAGTGTATACGGTGTCTCACCCGAGTTCTATGACGTTGAGGGTTATTACCATCCGATTTATATGAATCCTCTCGGTGTTGGAGTTAATACCTCCGTCCTGGAGCAGATAAAGGCCTCTTTGCCGGAATCCTGGGAAGATCTCCTCGCTTCCGAATACAGAAGAATGATTCAGTATCCAAATCCCCAGTCTTCTGGAACTGCCTACAGCTTGATCACTGGTTTAGTAAAGATTTACGGTGAAGATGGGGCCTTCCAGTACCTGAAGAATCTAGCTCCAAATATCCAGACCTATACGCAGAGCGGAACTGGACCCTCCAAGGCCGTCGGCCCTGGTCAGGTTGCGCTTGGAATTCAGTTCACCCCGGCTTTCTTCCAGTTCATGGAACAGGGATACCCTGTATCCGTTGTGTTCCCCAAGGAAGGAGTGCCCTACGAAGTGGCTTCAGTCTCGATTCTGAAGGGAGCCAAGAACCTTGCGGATGCTCAGAAGCTTATCGATTGGGTCGTTTCCAAGGCCGGTCAGCAGCAGATAGTTGACCAGAAGACATACTTCTACCCCATAAGACCCGATGTCGATTTCGGCAGCCTACAGCCGCTTTCAACGATCAATCTTCTTTCCATCGATCCTGCTTGGGCCGCAGAAAACAAGACCAGACTTATCGAGAGATGGATTAACGAAGTACTTCCATACTAACGATCACTTAGATTTGTTTTGAGGGGGAGAAATCCCCCTCTTTAATAGGAGGTCGTCCTGTGGCTATAAGGGGAGAAGAAGCAAAAAATAGGTTTCTTAATCTTCTTAAGGATCCAGTTCTGCTTTTGATAATAGTTCTGATATTCGCCGCCTTGGCCATATTCATTGTCTATCCCCTATTCAGGGTTTTTGCGGTTAGTATGACCGACAAGGAAGGCGGGTTTGACCTGAGCGCGTACAGTCATGCCTTTTCGAATCGATACATGAGGCAGGGCTTTTTCAACAGTCTTCTGGTGGCCGGCCTTACGGCAATATTCGGAATGCTTGTAGGGTATCTATTTGCGTACACGCTTAACAGAACGGATATTCCGCTGAAGGGCTTTTTCAGAACCGTTGCCGTTCTGCCGATAGTCTTCCCGCCGTTTATTGGCGCACTTTCGATCATAATGCTATTCGGGTTCAACGGGATCATTACCGCCGGGATATTCGGGATAAGAAATTTTCCTGTGTACGGTTTATGGGGTCTCATGATGGCCCAGGTGGTTTGCTTTTTTCCGGTTGCGTTCATCACACTGGATGGTGTTATAGGAACTATCAGTCCGACGCTTGAGGATGCTGCCTTCAATCTCGGTGCAAATCGGTGGCAGGCCTTCAGGAAAGTAATTCTTCCGATGTCGGTTCCGGGTATTGCAAGCACAATGCTTGTTCTCTTCATAGAGTCGCTCGCCGACTTTGGAAATCCACTTATTCTGGCTGGCAGCAAATTTCCTGTGCTTTCCGTCCAGGCTTATCTTCAAATAACGGGAATGTTTGATACTAAAGGGGGAGCAGCGCTTGCAGTATGGCTACTGTTTCCTTCGATAGCCGCATTTATTATACAGAAATACTGGGTTGGAAAGAAGAAGTATGTCACGGTGACCGGTAAACCGACGACTTCTGTCCTTAAGAGTGTAAGTAAACCGGTAAAATGGATTCTCTTTTCACTGTGTATGCTTATCGCTGTCTTCACACTCACAATCTATGCCACAATTTTCTGGGGAGCCTTTGTGAAGGCGTGGGGAATGAACAATACTCTTACTCTGGAGAACTTCAAGTATGTCTTCGACGTCGGACTCGAGGCAATAAAGGACACTCTCGTTATTGCTTTCACTTCTACGCCGATATCTGCCGTCCTTGGTATGATAATTGCTTTTCTCCTTGTCAGGAAGGTCTTTCCTGGAAGAAGGGTGATGGAGTTCACCTCGATGCTGAGTTTTGCAGTTCCTGGAACGGTTATTGGAATAGGATATATTCTTTCATTCAACAAACCCCCGTTGCTGCTCACGGGAACTCTGGCGATACTTGTTCTCAACTTCGTTTTCAGGTATATACCGGTTGGAATACAGTCGGGTGTTGCTTTGCTAAACCAGGTAGATCCAGCGATTGAAGAGGCGGCATACACGCTTGGCGCAGATAACAGGCAGGTTTTCACGAAAGTCACGCTTCCCTTGATTATGCCGGCCTTTTTCTCTGCTTTAGTCTTTGCCTTTGTGAGAGCTATGACTGCAATCAGCGCGGCGATATTTCTTGTTTCGGCCAGATGGAACCTGATAACAGTTCAAATACTGAGTCAGAGTGATTCCGGACGTCTATCGGAAGCATGTGCCTTTTCAGTGCTATTGATTGGTATGATTATGGGCTTCATTCTGATTCTGAAGATCTTCCTTAAGAACAAAATTAGTCTATCCAGTGGTGGAACGGCAGGACAGGGGTGATTTGATGAGTCTAATATTAAAAAATGTGAGAAAGGTCTTCACGAGCTACGGAACGGAAACGGTTGCCGTAGACGATTTCGATCAGGAGATCCGAAGAGGGCAACTGGTAACGCTTCTGGGGCCTTCGGGTTGTGGAAAGACTACCACATTGAGGATCATCGCGGGTTTTGAAGTTCCTACAAACGGGCGCGTCTTGCTGGATGGAAAGGACGTCACAAACCTACCTCCCAACCGGAGAAACATTTCGATGGTCTTCCAGAGTTACGCTCTCTTCCCCCATCTAACAGTGGAAGAAAATATCTCTTTTGGTTTGAAGCTCAAGAGACTGGACAGAAGCACCATGAAGAAGAAGATAAGGGAAATGACAGATCTCGTAGGACTCAAGGGACTTGAAAAGAGAAGACCGGATCAGTTGTCGGGAGGTCAGCAACAAAGGGTGGCACTAGCAAGAAGTCTTGTTATGGAACCAAGTGTTCTGCTCTTCGATGAGCCGCTTTCGAATCTGGATGCGAAACTGAGAGAGTCTATGAGGCTTGAGATCCGGCGAATTCAACAGGAGGTAAATATTACCAGTGTATATGTTACTCACGACCAGGTCGAGGCGATGAGTATTTCCGACATAATTGTTGTAATGAACGATGGGAAGGTTATGCAGATAGGGAGTCCGTTCGACATTTATGCGAGACCTCAGAACAGCTTCGTAGCGGATTTCATAGGAAGAGTTAACTTCATTGACGGCGAGGTAGAATCTATCAATGGAGACTCGGTAACTGTTTCATCCAGTTCACTGGGAAAAAAGTTTGTGGGCAGAAAAGGTGGAGAGCTCTCCCCTGGAGACGGTGTAAGGATAGTCTTAAGACCGGAGTCTTTATCTGACAGAGAAGAAGACAAGATCAATGTTCTAAGTGGAAAGGTGTTGAAATACGTGTTTCTGGGATCGAACGTCGAGTACGAAATTGAGCTTCCCGATGGAAAGATACTAAACGCAGTGACTTTCAACCCTATTGAGAGGAAGTTTCCAGTCGTAGGAAAGGAAACGGATCTGTATTTCTCGAAGGAGAGCGCTTGGGTTATAAACAACTGAGATGGATGGCCACGATGTCTTGACTAACAAATGCATGGATATGAAAAAAGCCTTTCTATCTGAGGAAGTCGAGATTAAACCGTACTGCTATCGGGCTTATGATCAGGGTCCGTACAATAGCTCTAAGGATGGTTTTGAAGATTACCTTGGAAGGCCGTACCTTTCTCGCTCAGATGAAGAGCTGTATTTACCCTTTTTCGACAATAAGGCCCCCAGAAGCGGCAGAGCTCCCGCATGGCAGATTCTGACAGTTTATTCATATGAACCAGACTTTGGCATGGATGAAGGCTTAAGTCTTTCACCTTTACAGAAATTCATGGGAGGAAGTGGAACGTGGCGTCATGAGGAGTTTCATATTATTCTCCGATTCGGCGAAGTGACAGACAGATTTCTACACTTCGACCGTATGAGCATGCTGGCCAATGAAAAGGGAGATAGGTATTGGGCTCTAAGATTTGCAGCCAGGGCTCTCCACTATCTTGAGGACTGCGGAACACCGTATCACGCCTCTCCGGGCACTCCCATCGAAATATTCAAGATACCCTTTCTGTACAGGAAGCAGTTCAAGAAAATCGGCTTTTATCACAAATTTCACGACAGATACCTGGGCTACCGATTGTGGAGAGGTTACGAACCTTTTTTGGAGGAGATAGAGGGGACTGAGGCCGGCGTCTTCGATAGGCTCGAAAAAATGGCGAAGACAATTAGAAGGAGAGCCTTCGATCTTCTGCCCGAGGTAGAACTGTCTGTGAAAAGACTTATCGGCGGCAATTCATTCGAGAATCCATCACCAGAGTTGTCAAAGGAGTATTATGGCAAACTCGTCAGTTCCCAGGATACCCGTCGACTGGATGAAGTAAGCTGCAAGATACTTCGTAATCTCTCTTCGGGAGTGAAGTTTTACCTGAATCACCTGGAAAGAAGGCTTAACTGAAAGTCGCTTGGAACTTCCTTATCACTGGAAAAGCGGCCTGGATTACTCGGTGAATTGAAACCCCTCTTCGAAAAGTTCAAGGCAGGCCTCGACGACTCTGCGATCGTAGAACCTTCCGGAGTTCTGCCGTATTTCATCCAGTGCCGCCTCTATTCCAAGAGATGCTCTATAAGGTCTGTGAGAAGACATTGCCTCAACTACATCGGCAACGGCAATAATACGGGCCTCTATTCTGATTTCATCGCCCGTTAATCCTCTTGGATATCCGGATCCATCAAGTCTCTCATGGTGTTGAGCAACGATGTCAGCTATCGGCCATGGGAAGTAAACCTCTTTCAGTATGTCGTACCCCTTCTTTGAATGCTCTCTGACTAAATCGTATTCGAGATTGTTCAGTCTTACCGGCTTCGTCAGTATTTCGGTGGGCACTGCACTCTTCCCTATGTCATGAAGCAAAGCAGCTACTCTTATCGATTCAACGATATCTTCATGCATCTCATCTTCAGAAAACAGCTTTCTCGCTATTGCTGTCGAAAGCTCGCTTACACGTTTCTGATGGCCGGAAGTGTAGGGATCCCTCGCTTCGACAAGCGAAGACAAAGTATTTATAAGTGACTCAAGACTCTTTTTCACCGATTCCTCGGCGATCTTTCTCACGGAGATATCCAGGACAATGGCAACAAAGACACGTTCGTATTCATTGTCGTGAAGCTGTAGTCTTACTTCAACGGGATATTTGGAGCCATCCTTTCTTATGTGAACGGTTTCGAAGACTTCGTAACTTCCCGGTTCTCTTTTGAGCCTAAAGAGAATATCTTCGAAGGCCCTTTTATCCATCTCCAACTTCAGATCCAGTGGAGTCATCTTTCGCAACTCTTCAAGAGAGTACCCTGAATTCTCTAGAGCACCCTTGTTCGCTTGAAGAAATCTCAGAGTCTCTGAATCGAATATATATAGCTCATTCACTGAAAGATCTATGACTCTTCCCAATCTGGTGAGGGCCATCTCTGCGAGCTTCCATTCGGTAATATCCATGGCGATTGCACCGACCATCGGTTTATCTCCTTCTGAAACAATTGGAAACTTCTGAACATAGAGGATCCTTTCCTTGCCGTCGGTACCGAGTACCCTCTCTTCCCTCACGATGTTCTCCCCGTTTTGAGTCCTTCTATCATCTTGAAGAATCAGCTTGTCGAGTTCTCCGGGATAGTTGGCTTCGGGATTCTTTCCTTTCCAGTCTTCTTTGAAACCAAAGACTCTGGCTGCGAAGTCATTGAAGTATGAAGTCTTCAGGTCACTGTCAGAAATGAACACGGCTCCGGGCAGTTTATCCATGAAAAGAGAAAACCTCTTCTGGAGAACTCTCTCGTTCTTCTCAATTCTTATCTTATGGATCGCAAAAGAAATATCATCCACGATTTCGGAAAAGAGATCTCTTTCATCCTTCGAAAAAGAGAAGCTCTGTTTCATAACTACGGCCATAGCACCCAGGATATTGCCACCGATTCTGAGCCCTTTCGCGAAGACTGCAAGATCATCTGAATCGCTGATTGTTACGCATTGTTTGCTGGACTTTCTTCCAGTTAAGGAGATCACTCCTTCTTCTTCCATTGTCCTTCTCAAAAGAGGAGGAATTTCTCCCGACTCGAAAATGGAGTCGACTTCGAGCAGCTGCGTTCTGCTGAAGCCAGAAGCGGCCCAGTTCTTCACATCTCCATTCTCAACGAGAACAAGAAGACATCTTTCGAAACCGCGGGAACCCGTCATAAGCTCCGTCGCCCTTTTGATCAACTCTTCAACATCGGTTGCCGATACTATCAGCTGGTTTACTCTTCTAATAGATGATAGAACACCGCTCTGATGCTCTAGCTGAGCCTCTAGTCTCAGTGACAGTATTCCATAGGAGATATCTTCGCCGAGCTCTTCGAGAAGGAGAACCTCCTCATTATCAAATGCATCTTCCTCTGTGGAATAAATAACAAAGCCGCCGATGATCTCTTTTCCAATAACAAGGGGCACGGCAATCGATGACTTCAACCCGTACTTCAGAATCGTTTTCTTCCAAGGAAGATAGTCTGGTGAACTGTCGATATCCCTTGAAATGAATGTCCTGCCGGTTTTTATGGCTTTTCCTATTGCGCTTCTGCTCAATTCGCTGTTATCCCAGGCGACTGCAACTTCGTAGGGATAACCCTTTGCCACTCCGCTTACCGCAACAGGTGTCAGCATTTTTCCCCCGGACTTCTTGAAGGCTATCCAGACAAGAGGAAACCCTCCGTTTTCGACCACGATGTCACAAAGTCCCTTCAGTAAAGAATGTTCATCCTTTGCATGGACGAGAAATTCGTTTGCTCTGAACATTAGGGTTAGCAATTTGTTGAGTTTCTGAAGTTTAATTTCGTCCATCCTGCGCTGGGTAAGATCGGTGTACATTCCGACCATCCTCAAGGGTTTTCCTTCACTGTCTCTTGAGACAATTCGTGCTCTATCACGAACCCAGACAAGAGAACCGTTCTTCCCTATTAGTCTGTACTCCTTTTCATAGAAGGGTATATCGCCTTTGAGACATCTATTGAGAACAGACTTCACCTCTTCAACATCTTCGGGATGAATTCTCTTCTCCCATTCGCTGAAGTGATCAGAGATCTCTTCGTCAGAGAAACCAAGTATCTCCTTCCATCGCTTGGAGAAAATAACCTTGCCGGTCTCAATATCCCAGTCCCATATGCCTTCGCCAGAAGCATCTACTGCGAAAGTTAGTCTTGCGAGACTTTCCTTCAGTTCCCGCTGAATGATTACTCTCTCAAGGGTATTTGAAAGCGCAACAGCTACTCCCGAAAGAAGTTTCTTTTCTTCCTTAAGAAAAGGACTTCCCTTTATGTCGAGCTCTTCTGTTAAGGAGACACTTATTGTTCCTATTTTCTTTCCGTTCACAACGATTTCCGCTGAAATCATTCTTTCATCAGACCATTGATCGACTGATCTATGCTCATTTCCATCGATCTCTATTCTTATCGCCGTCAGTTCGGGAAATCTAAATCCCCGAGGAAGCTGTTCCAATGCAGATACAACTGCTTCATCGGCAGTCGAAGACTTATGAAGCTCATTGAATATTCTGTAAACGCAATCCAATTCCTTCATCCGCTCCTGAAGAGCGAAAACTGATCTTGCCAGGTTGTCGCTGCCTTCTTCAGTCGACACTATAATACCTCTCTCTACTTTAGTAATAGAGTGATTCTAGCATTAAAAACCTTGGTAGCAATCTAATATTCAAACAATGGAAAGCCGTCCCAGATTAAATGGGATAACTCTTCAGTCTGCCCTTTTCAAGGCGAGCTACTGATCATTTCAATACGGAATACTTTATCGAAATTTTTGGGCAGCTCTCTTTGCATTTAAGACATACAAGACATTCCGAAGTGTCAATCTTCATTCCATCTTCTTCGGTTTCGATTGCACTTACAGGGCAAACATTCTGACAGATCCCGCAGGAAACACACGGTGGTTTTTCCACCTTCATTCCAAATAACGGTTTTCTTGAAAAGAGAGACAGCAAGGTTCCAAAGGGACACATATACCTGTGCCAAAACTCTTCTTCGAATACCAGAGTTATCAGAACAGAGAAGGCAGTTATGTATAGAAGAAGGTTGACCTTGATCTTAAAGATTCTTACCGCTACCATAAGCAAAAGGAAGAGAACAAGTATAGACCATCTGAATACATTGTTCTTGAAGATTGCTGGTGTCTTTAACCTCTTCACTCTAAGCTTTGAATAGAGCCAATTTATGGGTCTGAAAAGTGTTTCCATTGGGCAGATCCACCCGCAGTAAAACCTTCCCAGAAATAGAGCTCCGACCAGACCGATCCCGAAAATTAAGAACCACTTCTGGAGATCCCTGCTCCTCAGAAGAAAAAAGAATAGGAACAGGAAGCCAACCTCTACAATTACTCTCAGAGCCGCGGCCTTTCTATTTGTCATATAAATCTCTCCTTTCAATGAAAGTCTATAGCAAAAGTAAGGTCAAGTACGTGATATAAGTCACGAACGTATTAGAGGAGGCGATTTGTGAATAGGTTCTTGATGGTATAGTCTTTACAGTCCAAACTAATGGCGGTGATCCGATGAGAAAAATCGACGGCAGTGAGTGGAGGAATCTTCTTCCCTTTCTTTACAAAAACAGGGAGTTCAGCATGTTCATTATCGGCGATATAGAGAATACAAGTCCTGATTCGGACAACATGGAGATTTACCTAGATGGAGACTTTGACAGTCCTAGAGGCATTCTGCTTCGATACTACAAATTTCTCATTCTTTCCGACGGGGCGGGGATGAATTTCAGAGAAGCGGCAGGCGTTGTGAGGAGGTATGAACAGGCTATGATGCTTAGCGGAACCATCTCGGGTATAGATAGGATATCTCCGTATTTGCAGGAGATACGTGAAGAGGAAGAAACTCTCCGCTTCGCAGTTTTGAGGGAACCCAATCTTAATGCGGCCGGGTTTGAGGTAAGAAGGGCTACTACTGAGGATGCAGAGAAGCTTCTGGCCTTTCTTTTCTTAATAGAAGAGTTCCACGCAACGGATGAAGAATCCTTCATGGCCACACTGAAAGACGGGAGCACAAGAAGATACATAATCGAAGATCAGGGCGAAATACTGGCCACGGCGGCCAGTACCTCCGAGAGTTCCGATATGGCAATGATTATTGGAGTCGCAACCGGCAAGGATTTCAGAGGGCGAGGTCTTGCTTCGGCAGTTGTATCCAAGCTGTGTGAAGATCTACTCGCCGAGGGAAGGACACCATGTTTGCTATACGACAATCCAGAGGCGGGAAGGATCTATAATCGGCTGGGTTTTAGAGAGATCGGTAAGCTGAAAACACTCAGGTTCAAAAAACGATGACCTTCAGAAATCAAGGGCTACGCGATCTGACCCATTGGAACGAAGCTCTTTTCCGGGTTCGTAATTAGCTGATACAGTCCAAGACTCATCCACAGCTGAAATCCTGCTTTGAAGCTAGTATTTAAACTCCATTTGATCTCAAGAAGCATTCCCGCTATGGCAGCCAAATCGAAAGCGTCGGAAAATATTGCTCCGGCACAACCTCTTCAAACAGCTGATATTATCATCTTCTCTCCGAATAAGCTCAAATTACGATCTGTAACTTCCTGTAAGCTAGAAAGACCAGGGACCGCCTGAACCAAATATCGTAATTGTAGGTATCGCTCCCACTCCGCAGTAAATATTGGAGTCCAGTTCCAGAGAGAAAGCGATTATCGCTGGGCTTCTTTTCCAGCTCTCAGTGTTAGCCCGGGGACTGCCACAAAGAAAACGAGAAAGAAAAAGATCATAACAATCGTTTTCATTAAGAAAACCTCCCATCTCAGCGAGATTACATTCCAGTTTGAACGACTAACGATACGATTTTGTACACATTTGACGGGGCAGTTCAATGATAGAATCTTAATAGTGACTGAGAGTGAGGTGTTATTCAGTGGAGCCAAGCGAGATGTCGGCCAGAGAGGTTCTAAAGGCCTTTTTCGAGAGCTACAGGAATCAGGATTTTGAATCGTTGAAGTCACTTTGCACCGATAATATTACCTACATCAATCCCGAGGGACTATCCAGTAATGGCATAGATGAGTTTCTCCAGCTTCTGAAAAGAGAGTTCGAATCATTCGGGGTTCTTTTCGAACCGATATCCTGGGAATCCTCTGTTGAAAGACCTTCATTCTGTTATTTTTCATGGAAAAGAGGCGTCAAGTTTGCTAGAAAAGCCGCCTTAAGGAGAGTTGAGACTTTTGGTTCGGCCTTTCTACTAAAGGTTGAGAAGAAGTGGCAGCTTGTTCACTTCCAGCAAGCGTTTTCTGGTTCTTACGCGAGCCTATTCAGGACAAGGGAAAAGTAATCACCGGTTTTTCATCTAAGAATTGGTTGATCGTATCGCACAGTTTTGGAATGATGTGGAGTTGTTGTAAAATACTACCATAGTACTACGAACCGACTGAACAGATCTGCCCGGCAATTAACGTCATTTTCAGGAGGACAAATCTGTGGATAATACAAAGAAGGCCTGGCTCGTAGTCTTCAGTGGTCTTGGAGTCAACCTTACGCTCGGCGTCCTCTATTCATGGGGAATTATTTCTGCGGCCCTGATAGACGACTTCAAATGGACTGCAACTCAGACTCAAATCCCTTATATGCTGGCTTCTGCGGTTTTCGCTCTCACTATGATTCCCGGGGGAAAGCTTCAGGACAAGTTTGGCCCGAGACCCGTTCTCTTTGTTTCATCGATCCTTGCCGGCCTGGGTTTCTTCTTTTCCGGCCTGAACCTTTCGGTTGCAGGTCTGACGTTTTTCTTCGGTCTTGTCTTCGGTCTTGCAATGGGTTTTGGTTATTCATCGCCAACGCCGGCCGCAGTGAAGTGGTTCCACTCCGACCATAGAGGGCTAATATCTGGAATCGTTGTCAGTGGCTTCGGTCTGGCACCGGTGTATATTGCACCGTTGACGTCAGGCCTCATTGGTCTGTTTGGTCTGCCCACGTCCCTTATGATACTGGGTCTTCTATTCTTTCTAATAGTCTTCACTCTCTCGTTCTTCATAAGTAATCCCCAAGAGGGAGTCGAAAAGGTAAGACTGAAAAAGAAGCCGAGAAAGGTCCATAGACTGACCTCAAAGGATTACACCCTTAAGGAGATGGTTAGAACGCCACAGTTCTACATACTGTGGACCATGTTCTTCTTTGGAACATTTGCGGGATTACTCATTATTGGCCAGATGTCTAAGATCGGTCTTGAGCAGGCATCGATTAGTAACGGCTTTCTTCTCGTGGTTGTATATGCAATCTTCAATTTCATTGGCCGGGTTACCTGGGGAAGCATCTCCGACTTTATTGGGAGAACGGCCACACTTTTCGCTATGTTTGCCATACAGGCACTTGTTTACTTCCTGTTCAGCTCGTTAACAAATCCTCTTGCTTTATTAATAGGCAAGAGCGTTGTTGGGTTCACATTTGGTGGAATGCTTGCAATCTTTCCGGTTGTGACGGCTGACTTTTACGGTGTTAAGAATCTTGGAGTGAATTACGGTGTAATGATAACGGCGTGGGGTGTTGGCGGAGTTATCGGGCCATTGCTCGGAGGAATCGCCCGTGATATCACCGGTGGGTATGAGATAAGCTACATAGTCTCGGCCGTGCTAAGCGTAGCGGGCGCTCTGCTGAGCCTGGTCATCAGGCATCCCGAAGAAGAAAAACGAGAGAAAAATGGGGGAAGAGCCGATGCAAAAGAGAACTGAAAAGCTTAAAAAGATCAGGAAAACGCTCGCCGTGCTGTCCGACGATGTTCAGTGGAAACTCGAAGACGTAGTTCTTACGATCGGAGACCTAATAGATGAGGACAAGAAAGTAACGATCGATGTCCTAAGAGAGATCGGTTCGATGGATTCGCGCAGGAAGAAGCTCTTCATGCTCTATATGAAAGCATCCGAAGAGAGAGACGCCCTGATGAAGCAAAGAATCGAAGATCTCTGGAGTGTTGAAGACGATGAGCTGGAAGAGGTGCTTAAGGGATTATCGAAGCATTCAATAGATGACGGTAAAACTCCAAAAGAGCCTCCTTCAGTAGATTAGAGGCTCTTTTCGATGTATTTCATAAGCGTCTCCAGTTCACCTATCTTCTCATCGACATTTCCTGAATCAATAGCTTCCCTTATGCATGTTTCGATGTGTTTGTTGACAACGGTTGTGTTTGCCTTTTTGAGAAGAGAGATAACGGCCAGGAGCTGTGTCGAAATATCTATGCAATATCGCTCTTCTTCTATCATCTTTATGATACCGTCTATCTGACCCCTTGCTGTCCTGAGAATCTTCAACGCGCCGCTGTGTTTGTGATGAGAATGATTATCCATCTTATCTTTCGATTCCCTTTAACAAATAGCCGGCATCTTCTACGGCTTCTTTCAGCAACCTGTCTTCTATTTCCTTTGAAGTGCTAATGGTTGCCACTCCGGTTCCAAGATCGACTTCTACGTCCTTGACTCCTTCCAGAGCCTTCAATGATTTTTCAACCCTCATCTTGCAGTGGTTGCAGCTCATTCCTTCAATTGTCAGTCTCATTTTCTTCCTCCCTTTCAGATCTTAATTTTCTTCAATCTTAATGCGTTGGTTACTACACTTACGCTAGAAAAAGCCATCGCCGCTCCGGCTACCATTGGATTAAGCCTTATTCCGGCAACTCCGTAGAAGAGACCGGCTGCCAAAGGTATGCCGATTACGTTGTAGAAGAATGCCCAGAAGAGATTCTGTTTTATGTTCTTTATAGTTTCCTTCGATAACTTTATCGCTTTGAAGATGTTGCTTAAGTTGTCGCTCATAAGTACCACATCTGCCGTCTCAATAGCGATGTCCGTTCCAGAACCAACGGCAATTCCAATATGGGCCTCCGCAAGAGCCGGAGAATCATTTATTCCATCGCCTACCATCATCACTGTCTTACCTTCCCTCTTGAGATCGGAAACCTTTTTGGCTTTGTCTTCCGGCATCACTTCCGATATTACATTCTCGATCCCAACTTGGTTAGCAATTGCCATTGCAGTCCTGGAGTTGTCACCGGTCATCATGTAAGTATCTATTCCCATTTTCTTCAGAGACTTAATCGCATCCAGAGAATCCTCTCTCACAACATCAGCGATACGAAGCACTGCTGCCGCTCTACCTTCTATGGAGACAACAACGGGTGTCTTACCCTCACTGGATAACTCATCGACAAACTTCATTTCTTCCGGCGTCAGAGAAGTAAAACGATGGTTTCCCATCTTGACTTCCTGCCCAGAGACTCTCGCCAGAATTCCTTTGCCAGAATAAGCCTCAAATGAAGAAACCTCCAGGAGAGGGCCACTATATGCACCGGAGATAGCCACATCGAGCGGGTGAGAACTCTTTGAAGCAATACTGGCCGATATTTGCATAACCCTTTCTCTTTCGTGTTTTCCAAATGTGTGCACATCTACTAACCTTGGCCTTCCTTCCGTTATCGTACCAGTCTTGTCAAAAACTACAGCACCAATTTTGTGAGTGGTTTCTAGGGCTTCGCCGTTCCGGAAAAGAATTCCCATTTCGGCTCCCCTACCGGTACCCACCATTATCGCGGTAGGCGTGGCAAGTCCGAGTGCGCAGGGACAGGCTATTACAAGCACCGCTATCATCATGGACATTGAAAAGACGAGACCATATCCAAGCGTCATCCAGACAAGGAAGGTAACTGCCGCAATCACTAGAACGAATGGCACGAAATAACCGCTGACGACATCGGCCATTCTGGCTATCGGAGCCTTTGACGACTGTGCGTCCTCGACGAGTTTGATTATTCTCGAAAGTAATGTGTCACTGCCAACGACAGTTGCCCTCATTTCGAATGCTCCATTTATATTCGTAGTACCGCCAATTACTTTCGAACTCTCTGAGATATCTACGGGAATCGATTCCCCAGTAATCATTGACTGGTCTACTGAGCTTGCACCATTCAAGACTTCCCCATCCACCGGGATTCTCATACCAGGTTTGACAAGAAGAACGTCTCCAACCTCTATCTCTTCAATCGCTACTTCTTCGAAGACGTCCTGCCGTTTTACGAGAGCCGTTTCGGGAGAGAGATTCATAAGTTTCATTATGGCATCGGAAGTTCTTCCCCTTGAAAGATTCTCAAGATACTTGCCGAGAGATATTAGAGCGATAATCACTCCGGCCGATTCAAAGTACAAATCTCCTACGTAGCTGTGTCTACCGAGGGCTATTTGAACCGTCGCAAAGATTCCGTAAGAGAATGCCGCTCCCGTCCCTAGACCTACTAAAGTGTCCATATTTGGGCTTCCTCTGAAGAGATTTGGTATTCCCTTGGAATAGAAATCTCTGCCCGCAACTACTATTGGAATCGTTAGAATTAGCTGAACTATGGCGAAGTTAAGGGGATTGAGATGGGGATCGATGATTGCCGGAAGCGAAAGGCCCATCATATGGCCCATGGCAATTATCAGCAGCGGCAGAGCGAAGGCCGCAGAAAATATGAATTTCCTCTTGTAGGATGCTATTGCAGCCTCTTTTTTCAGTCGGCTCTCTTCAAATGCTTCAGTGACGAGGTTGCCTGGCCTATATCCGGCTTTTTCAACTACTTTCTTCACCTCTCCAATTTTCAAGATGTTGGGATCGTACTTAAAAGAAACGGTGTCCGAAGATAGATTGACACTGACATTCTCAACTCCGTGCAGCCTTCCGATTGCTTTTTCTACGGCTGCACTGCAGGCAGCGCATGTCATTCCATCAATTTCCATTACAGCCTTCCTAAAAACCGGAATTTCTTTAAGACTGTATCCTGCCCGCTCTACTGCCTCAAATACTCTGCCTTTATCGACTTCCTGGGACACTTCGAATGTAAGACGTTCCGTAGCGAGATTTACTACAGGCCTCTCCACTCCTTCGATTTTAGAGACAGCTTTTTCAACGGCTCTTACACATGCCGCGCAGGTCATGCCTTCTACAATATATTCTTCTTTTACATGATTATTCTCAAAACTCATCTCATTTTTCCTCAGACAGCGCCTTTTTCAGTTGCTCGTACTGCTCAATTGAGATCTCTCCATTAGCCAGTCTTTCTCTGAGAACTCTCATTTCTTTGTCATATGAGGAGGAGATAGTCATTCGACTCTTCAGGATATCAGGCTTCAGAAAGAATGCTACCGCAAAGATTACTATTAGGAATCCAAAGAACATCATCGTATCACCCCTTCCATTGGACCCCCCCTGGGGGGAGGGTTATTCTAATAATACTATAAATTCTGTCGGATTTCAATACATTACTTGAAGAATTTCACTGAGCAGTATTAGTGCAAGGATCACTAGTAGAACCAATAATGAAGAGAGTGCTTGCATTCGGTTCTACTCTGAGGTACTACAAAATCACAGGTCTTGTAGCCGACCCTTTCTCATGTTGTCATTATTTGACTGAGTCAACGGAGTCCATTTTCGAGAGTTTCGACCAGTTTCCTGCAGAAGTCAGGGATGTCTTTCACCACTCTTCCCCAGACTAGATTGCCATCAACTAATGCCGGCTCGTCTACCCAAACCGAACCAGCATTTATTAGGTCATCTTTTATTCCTTCACTTCCTACTGCTTTCGAACCCCTCACAATTCCTGCCGATATTCCAACGAGACCGGCATGGCAGATCATCCCGATAACCTTTCCTCTTTCGTTGGCATCTCTAACCAGACTCTTCACCTCTTCGAATCGTCTAAGCCTGTCGGGAGCCCACCCGCCGGGAATCACAATCCCATCCATTTTCGAGACGTCTATCGATTTGAAGTCTGAATCCGAAAACGCTTCAAGCCCGCTCTTACCAAGAAAAAGAATGCCCTTTTCCCTGCCAGCAATGACCACCTCTGCTCCTTCTTCGCGAAGCCGCATCACCGGTACCCAGAATTCGAGATCTTCAAAGCCGTCTTCAACAAGAACCGCTATCTTCTTACCTTCTAATCTCATATTTATCCACCCCTTTCTAAAGAGTTATCAAAAACCACTCCAGAGTAGCATCGATGATCTCCAGCACTTTATCCTGTCTTTCGAAAAGGTCGAAAATGTGACCGGAGTCCTGTTGAAGCAGTCTGTCTACACCTTTGTGGTACATTGTGAAGAGATTTGAGACTTCCGGTTGGGGAAAGACCAGATCGTCCTTCGATCCAGAGACAACCAGAAGTGGCCCATCGTAGGAAACGATCTCGGCAACGGGATCTATAAGAAACAGCTCATCAAAGAATTCCTTTCTGAGAACAGTTGTTCCACCCCAGGAAATCTCTGCGGTGATTTCTTCGAGTGGATCTGCTTCAATAGCTCTATCAACGGAATCCTTACCGAGAAGTGCCGAATACGTGTGAACGGGTATTGCGACTGCCGACCAGAGGGCAACACTCTTGACTCTGGAGTCGCAAGCTGCGAGACAGGCTGCGACGAGACCACCCTGACTGAGACCGACTACGCCGACTCTTCGGCTGTCTAAATCTTCCGCCAACGAAAGAAAGTCAATCGAAGATATCGCATCGGATATCTGTTTCGTGAAAGTAGTGTCCTTCCATTCGCCATCACTTGTTCCGGAGCCCCTGAAGTCAAACCTCAACGATGCCAGGCCCTTTTCGGCGAAAAGCCTTGCGGTCATCCTGTAGAGGGATTCTTCAGAACCGTACACAGTGAGATCATCCATATGTCCCAGGAATCCATGAAGTAGCACAACAACTGGCACGGGTCCTTCTGAAGATTCTGGACGTGTCAGAATACCGTTTATTCTCTCTCCCTCGACAAAGAAGTGGACTTCGCTTTCCGTGACGATATGATTTGAGTCTATGGAAGTAGCGAAACAGCTTATCGACAGTGAAATCATCAACATGATTAGCAACGCACTTAGTAGCGACTGTTTCTTCACATGTTCACCCCCGTGTTAAGGACAATGATTACTCTAATATTCTACCGTTTCGATTAGGTCAACGCTTTAGACCAGGGCTGAAGAATGAACTTCTCAACTTCCTCGACTGGAAATCTTTGCGCATGGCTCGCTGTATTCACCAGTTGCTTCATGCTAAAATAAACAAATAGAAGGTGAGATAGTGGCCAGAACTGAAATCGATGCCCAGATTCTCCTGGGTGACCTCGAAAGCATTCTTCAATATCGCCTCAAGAGGAGAGACAAAGAGCGGATCTTCGACGCCTATGAGTTCGCGCGCTTCCATCATCAGGAACAGATGAGAGACTCTGGAGAGCCCTTCATAAGTCACCCCATTGAAGTCGCCAAAATACTGGCCCAGTTTTCCGCGGACAACGACACAATCATTGCCGGAATTCTTCATGACATAGTCGAAGACTGCAATGTTCCACTATCTGAGATCGCAGAAAAATATGGAGATACGGTAGCCCTCATAGTTGACGGTGTGACAAAGATAAGCAACTTGAAGCTAAATGAGAAGCTTGAGTCCAAGATAGTCAAGTCGAGAATGAAAGTCGAGACATTACGAAAGATGCTTCTGGCACTTTCAGATGACCCTAGGATAATCATAGTGAAACTGGCGGACCGGCTTCACAACATGCGAACGCTGGACTTTCTAAAAGATCCTGAAAAGAAGCGTGACAAGGCAAGAGAGACACTTCAAATCTATGCACCGATTGCCCACAGGATAGGTATGCACAAAATACAGGCCGAACTCGAGGATCTCTCTTTCAAGTATGAGTATCCCGAAGAGTTCAAGGAACTAAAATTCAAGGTCAACAGAAAGCTTAAGGAACGTCAGGACATAATGGACGAATACAAAGAAATTGTGCTTCGAGAGTTGAGAAAGAACAGGATCTCCGCCTTGATCGAAGGAAGAGTAAAGCATCTGTACAGCATATGGCAGAAGATGATTAAGAAGAATAGGTCTTTCGATGAAGTATTCGACCTAATTGCTCTCCGTATCGTAACCGGAGATGAAGTCAACTGCTACAAGATACTGGGAGCGGTTCACTCTCTTTGGCCACCAATGCCTGGTAGATTCAAAGACTACATAGCCGCTCCCAAATCGAACGGATACAAGTCACTCCACACAACTTTAATCACCCACAGAGGGGAGCCTTTGGAGATCCAAATAAGAAGCGAGAGAATGCACAAGGAAGCTGAATACGGTGTTGCCTCTCACTGGGTTTATAAAGAAGGCATAGATGTAAAGGATAGAACATGGTTTACGCAGCTCGTTGACTGGCAGAAAGATTTCATAGAAAGCTTCAAAGATATGGAATCTATTTCTCGCGAGCTAGAGGTCGAAGAGGTTTTTGTCTTCACTCCAAAGGGTGAGGTGGTTCATCTTCCGAAAGGGGCCACACCGATTGACTTCGCTTATGCCATCCATACTGAGGTTGGCCATCACTACGCCGGTGCCAAGGTGAACGATCGTCTCGTTCCGGTCAACTATGAACTGCAACTTGGTGATAGGGTTGAGGTAATTGTTAACAAGGCAAGCGAAGGTCCGAGTCTCGACTGGCTGAAATATGTGAGAGCAAACTCGACCAAGGCTAAGATAAAGAGATTTTTCAAGAATGAATACTCGGCGAAACTCGTAGAGAGGGGCAAAGAGATATTCAGAAAGATAAGCAAACGTCTTGCCGTTTCGATGGATGACCTCATTGAGGGAGAACAAATAAAGGCCCTGATGAACAGGTTGGGTGCGCACAATGAAAACGATCTTTTCAGCAAGCTTGGTGATGGATCGGTAACTATGGGAGAGGTTTTAAGCCTTCTTGCGCCGAAGGAAGAAGAGATCGAGACTCTTCCCGAAGAGACGGAACTGATAAAACAGAAACAGGCAAAGGGTAATGAGGTTGTTGTAGGGGGTGAAACGGGAATTGCCGTTTATTTTGCTAAGTGCTGCACTCCGCTTCCCGGGGACGATATCGTTGCTGTAATGAGCAGCAGGGGGATCTCGATTCACACTCGCAATTGTAGAAACCTGAAAGGCATAAGCAAAGACAAGCTTGTGGAGGCACACTGGAACCTTGACACTGGCGGCAAATTCAGTTCCTGGATCGTTGTGGAGTTTGATAGTGCTGATAGAACCATTGTAAACAAGTCTCTTGAGAGACTTGAAAACAAGAACGCAAAAGTAATGAAGTACTCCGTTGAAGCAGGCAGGTGGGGATATGATACACTGATTGCGAATATCCTTGTCAAGGATGTAGCCCATCTTACTTCAGTTATGGAGAACCTCAGGGGTATGAAGGGCGTTCAAAATGTTAAGAGATACGGAGGAGTTTCGTGAGAGCTGTAGTTCAAAGAGTAAGTAGTGCGAGTGTAGTTGTGGACGGAAAGGTCACGGGCAAGATAGATAAGGGGCTTCTTGTTCTTGTTGGAATTGGCAGGGAAGATGATGAGAGAGATGTGGAGTGGCTGGTAGACAAGACGGTTAATCTCCGTATCTTTGAAGATGAAAATGACAAAATGAATCTTTCCCTTATAGATGTTTCGGGATCGCTTCTTGCCATATCGCAGTTCACAGTAATGGGTGATGCGAGAAAGGGCAGGCGACCTTCGTTTACCGATGCTGCCGAACCTGAAGTGGCCAGGGGGCTGTTCAACGATTTTCTCCAGATGGCGTCTAAGACTGTGAGAGTCGAGACAGGAATATTCCAGGCTCACATGGACGTAGAACTTGTTAACAGTGGGCCCGTTACAATTTTATTGGATTCAAAGAGAGTATTTTAGGAGGTGTTCTTGTGAAAAGATCCTTGAGATTCATTCTTATTGTGATAATGGTATCGGCTGTCGGAGCGATAGTTGTTTCTGAAGGCGGTGCTGGTCCATCGGAGCCTGCAAAGATTGCATTTGCCAATATGCAGAAGGTGCTAGAAGCGACAAAAGACTGGGTAACTTTGAACATCGATTATCAGAAAGACACGAAGTTTTATCAGGGCCAGTTAGATACTCTTAGCCAAGAATATCAAGATCTGGCAAATTCTGGAGCGAGTCAAGACGCCCTTCTACAGAAACAGCAAGAGATCCTTACGAAGAAGAGCCAGTACGAACAAACACTTGAAACGACTTACAATGCAAAGCTTCAGGTAATAATGGAACAGGTCAACAAGAGAATAAAGGATTATGCTACGTTTGTCGGAATAGATATGGTGCTCTCCAGTGAGGTTGTCGTTTATGGTTCTTCCGCGTACGATGTTACCGACGCGATCATTGAATATATGAAAGGTTTTCAGAATTGAGTGATCCTTCTTATCTGAAATGCGAACATCTTGACAAACGCTACGGAAAAAGAAGAGTATTAAAGGATGTCTCGCTGGAGGCATCCTCTCTTGAGGTTGTGGGACTCCTTGGACCAAATGGTGCAGGAAAGACCACCGCCTTCAAGTCTATCCTGGGAATTGTGATTCCTAATTCGGGAAGCATTTTCCTTGATGGTGAGAACATTACACACCTTCCTATTCACGAAAGAGCCAAGAGAGGGATTGCCTATTTGCCTCAGGAAACGTCGATCTTCAGAGGCCTCAAAGTAATCGAAAACCTTACAATGGTGATGAAGCTAACGGGTCAGGAAGACAAATGCCTGGAAAAGGCAAGTGAAATTCTTGACGAATTTGGTATTCTTTCTCTGAAAGATCAAACTGCCTCTCTCATATCTGGGGGAGAAAAGAGAAGGCTTGAATTTGCCAGGACTATGACTCTTTCACCCTCGTTCATTCTTCTGGACGAGCCCTTTGTCGGCATCGATCCAATGACAGTGAAGGATATTCAGAAGATGATCAGAAAGCTAAAGAGCAGGGGGATCGGTGTCATCGTAACGGATCATGATGTTTCATCCATAGCTAAAGTGGTCGACAGGTTATACGTACTGTACAAGGGAGAGGTCATTTCTTCAGGCGATCCTGCGGCGGTTCTTGGAGATAGTCTGGTGGTAGAAAAGTATCTTGGAAGTGATGAATGATGCTTCACGTAACGGTAATAGGATACTCCGGTTCAATAAGCGCGAGCCCCGTGAAGGAGCTTCACGGAATTTGCGAAGAAGTAGGGAGGACTCTTGCCAGGCACGGACACGTTGTTATGACGGGTGGAAGAGACGGGGTAATGGAACTTGTTTCTAGAGCTGTTTCGAAAGAAGGGGGACGTGTTATTGGTGTGCTCCCCGCCGGAGATGAGGGCAACACCCACAATGAAATCAGGATTCGCACTGGGATGGATTTTGCTTTGAGATCGTTGATACTTACTAAATCTGCAGATGTGGTGATTTCAATCGGAGGTCAAGCAGGAACTCTGCTTGAGATAATCTCCTCATATTCTTACGGACACCCCGTCATTCTCATGGGTGGTACCGGTGGCTGGACAGATAGGATAGGGTCGGTGCTCATAGATGGAAAGTATTTAGACGAGAGGAGAACTGCAGAAGTCATGAGAGCAAATAGTATCGAAGATCTTGAGAGGTTACTTGAGGAGGCAGAGAATGGTAAGGTGTAGATTTGCGCCAAGTCCGACAGGCAATCTTCACGTTGGCGGTGTAAGGACAGCGCTGTTCAACTGGCTTTTTGCGAAAAATCAAAATGGAAGTTTCGTGCTGAGAATAGAAGATACAGATACCGAGCGTTCCGAGAAGAGATTCGAGGACCAGATTCTCTCTTCCATGAAATGGTGCGGTCTTAATTGGTCGGAAGGTCCCGACATCGGTGGGGAGTACGGTCCTTATAGACAGAGCGAGCGAGTAGCTCTCGGGTTTTATGATAAGTATGCTCAAGAGCTCGTCGAGAGAGGACACGCATATTATGCGGTCTACAAAAAGTCGAATCAGGAAGACGTGCTGAGAATCTCAATGGAGATGCCTGATATATCAGGTGACGAAGTCTACACAATTAAGTTCAGGATTCCAGAGGGCAAAACGGAATTTTCTGATCTCTCAAAAGGGAAGATGAGTTTTGAGAACGAGAACTTCTCGGATTTCATAATTATAAAGTCCAATGGCTTCCCCACCTACAATTTTGCTGTGGTAGTCGATGATCATATGATGGATATTACTCATGTCTTCAGAGGCGAGGATCACCTTACGAACACTCCAAGGCAAATAATGATCTATAGAGCTCTCGACTGGGAACCGCCTACATTCATGCATATACCACTGATTCTTGGGAGTGACAGGGCTCCGCTTTCAAAAAGGCACGGCCACACAAGCGTGGACCATTTCAGAGAAGAAGGTTATCTTAGCGTGGGGCTTATGAATTATCTGGCGCTTCTCGGATGGACGGTCGATGAGGAAATTTTCGATTATCACGAAAAGGTCAAGGATTTCATTCCTTCCGATATCTCTAACAAAGGCGTTGTCTTCGATTATGAGAAGCTCGAATGGATAAACGGAAAGCATTTGAGATTGCTGGATCCCGAGGAGCTCATGATCCAGTTTGGATTGTGGTTGAAGTTCACCGGAAGATTTGACTACTACGCGATCATTGAGTCCGACCAGTTCTACTCGAGAGAGGTACTCACGATGTGCAGGGAGAAGATAAACACGCTTGAACAGCTATTTGATTTCTCTGCTCCCTTTTTCAGTGATGAGCTCGATTATCAAGAGGAGTATGTTTCCAAGTATCTTCAGAACAACTGGAGCAAGGATTTAATCTCGGCAGCAATAAGGAAATTTGAGGATTCTCTTGACTGGTCTGTTGAAGGAGTAGAAAAAACCGTAAGAGAGCTTGCCGATGAAAAGATAGCTTCGAAGAAGAATACTTTTCAGACCTTGAGAGGGGGGGTAACGGGAAGGCTTGTGACTCCGGGACTTTTCGAGACGATCTCCGTTCTCGGCAGGGATAGGGTCCTCGAGAGACTGGAAAACCTTCTCGAGATGATTGAGTATGAGGAAGGGAATCTCTCTGATTGAGATGGTTGTGTCGCTTGCGGTTTCTGCGATACTTCTGATATCGGTTTTCAAAATAGTGAACATGTCGATTGCGATGTCATTCAACATTGTGAGAGAGACAAAGAGTTACATGTCGCTTTCCAGAACCTTCGATGTTATTGAAAGAGATCTCAACCGATCAATCGGAAACTTTTCGTGGGGGACCTCCTTCATTAGCTTCGACGCTATTGTTGACGGTCGATACAAGAGAATCAGATATTACGTTTCCGGCGACAGAATTATTAGAAGATCTGGCAACTCTTACAACACGGTGACCGAATTTGTAAAGTCTGCCGGTTTTTATGGAGAAGAAGGAAGCGTAAGATTCTTTGTTGATGAAGGAGAAATCCTGATTGGAATTGAAGGTGGATAAAATGAATCCAAAAGATATCAGAAAGATGCTTCAGGCTATTGAGGAGGAGATTTTCTCAAGAGCCGAAATGAATGTGAAGGATATGCTGGAATCTCCATCGGCATACGTAAGGGCAAGGGCAATAAAATCAGCAGTGGAACGCGATATGAAAATCGAGAATATCGAGTCTTTTCTTGATGATCCTTCGCCGGATGTCAGAAAAAACGCGGTTTCTTCGATGGCGAAATTCGGTGAAGATCGAGATTCTATACTGAAGGCTCTTGATGACCCGTCAGACCTCGTTAGAAGCGCAACGGCGAAGGAACTCGTCGAGTTCGGTTATGAGGACGAGGAGTTGGCGAGGAAAATTGCTGCAGATCCTTCAAAAAAGGTTAGGAAGACCTTTGTTATCTCCCTTGCGGAAGCCGGAGAGAGCGAACTCTTACAGGAGTTCAACGGAGATCCAAGCACCGACGTTCGAAGGATATTGTCTGCCTACAATGGCGAACTGCAGCTAGATGAAGAGGTGCTCTCTTCGCTTTCGGGAAAATTCCAGAAACTTGCTATTCATTCAAGGCTCGGTAAACTGGATTCGACTTCTTCAGAAAAGCTTTTGGGTCTTATAAAGGATTTTCGCATTTCAAAGACAAAGCAGATTCTAGTTGAATCTCTAGAACCATTCCCGGAGGAGGTCTCGGTTCCGGCGCTGAGAAAGCTAGTCGAGTCCGAGGATTCAAACGTAGCAATAACAGCACTGAAGACTTACAGAAAAATCAAGGGATACGATGTTTCGTTGTTGCAGGCCGCAGAGAGGTTCATGGATTCAGATGATGAAGAGATGAGATTCGTCGGGGCGCAGTACGTCAAAGGTCTACTTGAACCATCCGCGGTTGATATTCTTCGAGAAGGACTTAATGATCCCTCAGACAGGGTTAGGGCGATATGTATTGAAGCTTTGGCCAACCTAATGGATAATTCTATCTCCGATGTCATTGATGAATCATTGAGATCAACTTCGTCGAGACTGAAGAAGGCTTCACTCAGAGCAGTAAAGAAACTCAAAACATTGGATGTGGGTGATCACGTTTCAAGAATTCTTTCCAACAGGAAGGAAGAGCTTCAGACGAGGATTCTTGCTTCTTCCGTGACGGGTCTTCTCAAACTGGACGGTTTGCTCCCTTGTCTCGAAGAGATAGTGGTAGATGCTTCCAGTGAGAGTCGCCTAAGACTATCGTCTGCCAGAGCAATGGCAAGAATAAACCCCTCACGTTTGGCCGATCTCTTTGGCTTTACAGTATAACAACCGCTGTAATAGAAACCGCCGTCGAAATCAAGATAATCGAGTCATTAATCGACCAGCTCATTTTGTCGAGGCTTCGCAATGTATGGCCGGGCTCGTATCCCATTATTTCCAGAGCGGACGCGGTGTCCTGGGCCTTCTTTAGCGAGGTCGTAATCACGGGTATCACCACTGAGAGAGAGTTTCTTACTCTCTTGAAAAAACTTCCGCCATTGAATTCCACACCTCTAGCCTTCTGGGCCATAATTATTCGATTCGTCTGAAGCGAGAGAAGAGGAATGAAAGTGAGGGTTAGTGAAAGTGCCATTCCGAGTTCAGAAACCCTCTTAGTTTTCATCGGTAGCTTTCCGACGATTGCTTCAATGGAGGAGGAGATCTCCATGGGGGTTGTTGTATATGATAATGTAATGCTGAAGAAGACTGCAAAAACCATCCTAACAGTCAATAAGGTGGCGTTCAAAAGGCCCTCTTCTGTTATCCTCAGTATCTTCATATCCAGCAGGACTTTTCCGTGCGTAAAGAAGAGCTGGAAGATGACAATTAAGAGTAGAAGAAACTTGATTGTCCAGAGGGTTTTGATGTACTCCCCCAGCGGAACCTTTGAAAGCAAGAGAAGCGAAATCCAAAAGGAAAAAAGGATCAGAGAATCAACAATGCCGCTCAAGAACAAAGATCCCACCGCAAGCGCCACAAAAGAAATCGTCTTGACAACGGGAGACAGTTTATGAATGATTGAGTCGGCAGGGAAGAAGCGACCTAAGGGAATCTCTACCAACCATCTCTCTCCCTGTAACGAACAAAGCTGGTGGGAGTTTCCCATAAGGCTACTTCATAGAGCTCGAACGAATTCCCGCGAATCTTGCCTGCGAGTTTATTGAAAATCCACTCTGCTATGTTCTCTGCAGTTGGTTGCGATAGCACATCATTTATATAAGAGTGATCCAGCACACTCAGGACTTCGTCTCTGACAATTTCTTTCATTTTCAGAAAGTCGATTACCATGTCTTCCTCTTGCTTCTCCCCGGCAACGGTAACTTGAAGTTTATAAGTGTGACCGTGCAGCTTCTCGCACTTACCGTGATACATGGTGAGGTTATGTGCTGCGTCAAAAGTGAACTCCTTCGTTATGAAGAACATTTCTCTGTTCACCCTCCTTCCTCGCAAAACATCTACCCTTGAGAACCAAATATCGTTTTCTGTGTGACGATACTTCGAATTTCCTGTCGAAATCATTCAGTGATCACAAGTATAACTCATCCCAAATGGGTATTCCAGCTACTCCAGTCCGGCCCGTAAGATGCTCCACGATCTAGTATAGTATCCCTGCTTTCTTATCGGACCCTGAAGGAGGAAACCTGCTCTTCTAACCAGAAAAAATGTGGAGACCATCTCAGCCTGGAATTAGAGACAAAACGCAGAACAAGAATAAAGTTAGACTGCAATAGAATTCTAGGACTAGGTTTGACATATATCTAACCATATGTTATGATCTCAGTGTAAGATATATATCGAACCGGTGGAGGAATTGATAATGTCAAATTGCACTACAAAATCGATGAGAGAAGTTACGGAACAGATAGAAAAGGCACGAGTAGAAATCTTGAAGTCCAGACCCTTCCTTACTTTTCAGTAGGACTAGAGAAACCCCAAGAAAAAGAGAGAGCCTGAAGGTTCTCTCTTTTTGAATGAAAGAAACAAAAAAGGGTCTCTACCGAGAGACCCGAAGTCATCTTTCTTTCCGTGGGGGAAAAGGGGGGTTGCTTGTATGTCGCGATTCTACTGGTTTATTTCTTCAGAGTGCAAAAAAGTTTCCGTATCTTATAGAAGCCGATCTGGCTTTATCGATTTCCTTCTGGACATCTTTTCCGATTTTCAAAGATCCCTTCTTCATATCGACTCCTCCTTTTCGTCTGTTCGATTCATCTCTTACATTTTCATCATATCACTACGTTAGATAGTTGTCAAACTATTATTGTTAACGCACAATAAACTTCTAACAATATATCGATTAAGCAGATTTACGATCTTGCACTTTCAAATGGATTTGATTCGACACCGAAGAATACTTGTACATGTTCCG
Source organism: Mesotoga prima MesG1.Ag.4.2 (assembly GCF_000147715.2). Taxonomy (NCBI): domain Bacteria; kingdom Thermotogati; phylum Thermotogota; class Thermotogae; order Kosmotogales; family Kosmotogaceae; genus Mesotoga; species Mesotoga prima. Next base: position 2,016,007 of record NC_017934.1, read on the forward strand.
CATTTTAAGTACGTTATAGAGTTGCGTTGTTGATGAATTTCCCTGGTTCAAGGTTTCTCGAACCTTATCCATGCTATAATTCAATACAAGTCGAACTTGAGAGGTGTATTCCTTGAATATAATCCCGGGATACGTTGAACTCGTAGAGATTTTGATGGCATGTGGTCTTGCTGACAGGAAGAGTTATTTCGACGCAGTTTCACATGATCTTGGATTCGATTTCGAACCGGGTCAAGAGCTAGGGGCATTTCTTCTTAAGATCAGAGAGAATGAGAACTGGTCGATAAAAGTTGTCGCTGACGTATTTTCGGAAATAAAGGACAGCGTCATCTTCTTTTGCGACTTTCCCGAAAGGCCGGGGGGGGAGATTCTCCTCGAGGACTCAATCGAAAGCCTTGCGAATAACTTCGAAGAGAAATCTAGATGTGTAGTAAACAGCATTCTTTCGAACAATCTTAATTTCTCTCAAGAGGAAGTAGATAAGATACTTGAAGGGGATCTAAGCATTGTGCCCGAAGCTGTAAACAAGGCCGAAGATCTCTCTGAAAACACGACATGGTTCATTACTCAGCTGATAAACTTTCCCAGGCAGTCGAAAGAGATCCTGCTCTTTGCTCTTAACGAAATGAAGAAGTACTACGAAGAATCCGGTCTGAGAAAAAAGAATCGCGATCAGATAGCCGAAAAACTAAAGCTCTTCGAAAATGATCAGTATAATCAAATTGCCGAGGGATTTCTTGATTTTTATGGCATTAAGGCAAGAGAAGACTTGCCGCTTCATCTCTTGTTTCAGAATACACTGAAGTATTCAGGGCTTAAGTTTGCAAGCTCCTGCAATACCCAGCTGATAGTATTCAGCGAGCACTTCAAGCAGATTGAAGAGATTATGAATCCATCGGTTACGGACAATACTCTCAGACTGTTTCTCAGAAATCTAGCCGATCAAACCAAGATGCAGATTTTGAAGTCGATATCCGAGGAACCAAAATACGTGGATGAGCTTGCAAAGCTCGTAGGGCTATCCAAAGCGACAGTATCCTACCACCTTTCGACTCTGTCCGAACTTGCCCTGGTTAAGAGCCGAAAAGATCACAGAAGAGTGTACTTCTCTTTGAATAAAGAGCGTCTCGAAAAAATTCTGAAAGGACTTGAGACGCTATACGATGAAGGTGAGAACTAATGGAAATAATCACCGGCTATTTCGAAATATACGATCTGACAATGGCCATTCAGTTTTCGCTGAACACTGGTCCTGTTGAGAAGGTACTCAAGACGCTCGGGGTTGATTATGAACCCTCTTCTCAGCTCTTGGAATTCAGGGAAACACTTCTTAAGGATGAAGAGTGGTCAACGAGGATGTATATAACCTTTATGAACGAACTGGGTGTTATGGCTCCCATCCTCTTCCCAATAAGGCAGAAGCTTCAAGACGGTATGCAGGTGACAATTGAGGAAAGCCTTAATGTAACGGAAGAGGGAATCGAGTTGATAAGAGACCGTTTCATCCAGGTATTTGCAGATAGAAGGCTCAAGATTTCCCATGATGAGCTGAATCGTATGATAAGCGAGGAACCGCAGAAGGTCTCAAAGGCCATAGAGGCAATAGGCGGTGTAAGCCCGGATACTGTCTGGTTTGTGCACCAGCTACTCTTCTTTCCGAAGACGGCGATGGATTTCCTTTCCTCCAAGACGATGAAAATCTTAAACTATTATGAAGGAAGCGGTTTAAGAGACCTCAACACTCGGCTCGTAAAAGGATACATAGAGAGTAGTTCGTCACAGAAGATCAAAGACGCCTTCTCGAACTATCTCGACTATTACGATATCGTACTCGACGAGACGAAACCTGTATACATAACTCTTCAAAACTCGGTACCTCATACAAACTCTGGCCTAATGACATATCCGACCTTTCATCTTCTGATAATGGGTCTTGAAGAGGTTACCGAAGATTTCTCGGGCAGAATCCCGCAGGAAGTCAGGCTACGGAGTCTTCTTAAGGTGCTTTCCGACGAGACCAGATTCAAGATCCTGAAGAGACTCAGCAAGGAACCGGCTTTACAGAAGGACCTCGTTGAATTCACAGGCCTCGCCAAGTCTACCATTTCCTATCATATGGGACTTCTGTTCAAGTCATCGTTGATCGACGTTGATCCATTCAGCAGCATAATCTGTGTGAGAAAAGAGACTGTACGGAGGGCAGCAGCCGATATCAGAAATCTTTTGAATTTGAGGGATATGAAATGATTAGAGCAGTAATATTCGATATGGATGGCGTGATAATCGATTCCGAAAAGCTCTATAGAAGGGCCTGTACCGAACTGGTTTCGGAGCTTGGTGGAAAGATAAGTGATGAGCTCTTCGAGAAGCAGATGGGTCTTAAAATGTCTCAAACTCAGAGAGTAATTGTTCAGACTGCCGGTCTGGATATGGAGCCTGAGGAATTTGGCAGAAGGTACATGGAAAGGTATCTCGAACTTGCCAGAGAGACCGTGGTTCCAAATATCGGATTGATTGAGCTTCTTGATTTTCTTTATGGAAAGGTAGAACTGGCGATTGCATCGTCGACGGAGAAGTCCGCTGTTGAAGAGTTGATGAAGAAAATAAACGTGCTCGAATACTTCTCGGTAATCGTCGGGGGAGATGAAGTTAGGGAATCTAAGCCATCGCCGATGATCTATCAAAGAGCTTCGCGGCTTTTGGGAATTGCCCCGGAGGATTGCATTGTTATTGAAGACTCGCCAAACGGCATTAGAAGCGGTTTCATGGCCGGAATGGAGGTTCTTGGGGTAAGGCACGAGGAGAACATAGACCTTGATTTGTCGCTTTCAAAACATGTGTTCGATAATCTGAACGGGGTTAGAGAGTATTTGGAAAAGAGGTTCGATAGTTTAATTTAATCGAAGAGAATTTTCTCGAGTTGTTTTGAGCTTTTTATTTCCACGGAATTTCTATCTGGCATGAAGATGATTCCATCCTTCCGCAGTTCAGAAAAGTTTCGAGAAACGGCTTCTCTTGTTGATCCAAAAAGGTTTGCGAGTGTCTTCTTGGTATGAGGAAGTTCAAATGAATTGCTTCCCTTTTCAAGAGATAGTTCCAGAAGGTAGCTTGCCAGTTTCTTCTTGACGGTTGATAATGAAAGCAATTCAATGATATATGAGAGATTCAGTGTCTTTTCGGAAATGCTCTTTAGGTAAGAGAACAGAAAACGCTTGTTTTTGAAAGCATATAGGAGAGCTCTCTTCGGAATGCTTAGTATTTCCGAATCCTCTTCCGCGAAGACATGTGAGGCGCACTTTCTTCCAGCGAACGCAAGCGCTTCTCCAAAAATCTGGTTCTTTTCAATGTAATTGATAGTCTGTTCACGACCAGAGGGCAATACCTTTGCAATTCTTAACCTGCCCTTGAGAACTATACAAAGTGAATCGCAAAGATCATCTGGAGTGTAGATCACCTGATCGGGCTGGAACCTGACAGTTCGCGAAGCCGAAAGAACTTCGCTTTTTTCATCACTGCTCAAATCGTTGAAGAGATCTACTGTGTCTAACATCTATTCGCCAACCCTGTACCAGTACTGATATTCTTCTCGAAAGCCGATCTTAGAATAGAGACTTATCGCGCTCTCGTTGGGTTTGTCAACCTGCAGATAGGCTGTCTCTGCTCCCCGTTGCCTACCAAGCTCCAAGAGTTTTTCGGTTATCTCTCTCCCGTATCCTTTTCGCCGTTCCGATTCTCGCACCGCTATTCCGAAGAGTCCCACGTGATTGCTTTCTATTACTGCAAACCCGCAACCAACTGCGATTCCTCTCTTTCTAAGGATGATGAAGGGGCTGCCAGGAAGAAGCATAGAAAGTAGTTTTCTTGCCCAGGCTTGATTTTCTCTTGCCCTGCTATTCAGAGAGAAGAAGAGTTCGAGCCATTCCTCCTCGGGCCTTGAAGCGACATCGGCGTCTGAAAGATCGTGGGGTTCACTGCCTATCGCTCTCGTCATTACCAGTGCTCTATCCCTTTCTTCAAACCCCATCTCTTTGAGGACACTGTTCAGTCCTGCAGGCTTTGAGTCCGCGGTGAGCTTGAACATCGTCCTTAACCCCTTTGACTTATAGAACCTGCTAGCCTCTTCGATCTTTTGTTCTAGAGGTTCGAACCCATCGTAGATAGGATAGACGGAGTTTGACCTGTTTGTATATCCGCCTGCGTATCTCAATACCCAGCCATCAAGGAACTTTGTGTAACCGGCTGGCCAGGAGTTTAAGGAGATCTCTTCAAGCCTACGAATTCTGGACATATTACCTCCGATCATAATTCTTACCCACCGATTCCGGGGCAGAAAGCAAACTCTCTTGCTGTACAAAAACGAACATCCTGATTTTAGTGGCGCATATGAAAAAGCAAAATCCTCCTACGCAGAACCGTACGAAAGAGCGAGAGCAAATTCAATCGGGGAAGTGCTTGAGAGGTGTGACTCTTTCAAAATACTTCTCATTGCAAGCAACGCTTCGATCCAGAATCTGTCTTAAGCATTCCCGTGAGTAAACTTACTGATGCTTTCCAGTATCGGTTCAATAGCTTTCCTGCTTGTGAAATCTACTGCCGTACTGTAAGCCGCCAGCATCCCTCTTTCATCGTCGGAAAGCTCTTCTCCGCGTCTCTTCTTTCCTTTGAGTTTACTCTTCAATAGAATCATCAAAATCTTATCTACGAGTCTCAATCTCTTGAAGTCAAATCCGCCCCTCAAATGGAAGAACTCAATCTTCTCGACAATTTCAGGCGAGAAGTTCTTTGCCTTTATGTCTTCGATAACCTCTGATCTCGCTGGAGAAGCTCCCACGGAGAAGATAATTACCTTCTTATTCTCGAAAGATTTGAAATTCTCTTTTATTGTAGACAATCCACTGATGCCAGTGGCGTAGAGTGATCCGCCGAATACGATGCAGTCGTAATCCTTAAGTCTTTCAGGATCGACATCTTCAATATCAAAGAGATCGCCGTGGAGCTCTTCTGCAATCCATTCTGCATATTTCTTCGAACTTCCATATCTAGTTTTGTAAAGGACTACTGTTTTCGACAAGCTCTTCTTTTCCTTCTCCTGAACTGAAGACTCCACAGCTATTTTAACAGTATTTTGGGATTACTGCGTAAAGATCATAAAGCTCGTTCGACAGGACAAGGAGTCAATTTCTCTATTTGGATTTAAATGCATGAACTTGTTATCCAGAGTATTCTAATGTAAAATTGAGACTCTTACCTAACTATGCGGGAGGCTTGCTATGATTCGAAAATTCATGGCCTATTATCGGCCACATCTAGGGCTATTTTTACTGGATATGGCATGTGCTTTCATGATTGCTGGAATCGATCTGGTTTTTCCTAGATTCACTACATTGGCCCTGGATGATTATATCCCTTCGGGTAACATGAGAGGTATTGTGATTATCGCCGCAATAATGGCGTTTCTCTTTGTCTTGAGAGCCGTCTTCAATTACGTTGTCAGTTACTGGGGTCACGTTGTCGGGGTAAGGATGGAGTACAACATGAGAAAGGATATTTTCTCCCACCTGCAGACGCTATCTTTTAGTTATTTCGACAAGGTGAGAACCGGGAAGATCATGTCGAGAATAGTGAACGATCTTCGAGAAATCACGGAGCTTGCACATCACGGCCCCGAAGATGTCTTCATTTCTACTGTAACGTTGATCGGAGCCTTCATAATCTTAATGCAGAACGACTGGAGACTCACTCTCGTTGTCTTTGCCTATATACCTTTTATGGTCTGGTATGGAGTGAGAAAGAGACAGAAGATGGCAAAGGCATTTAGATTGGTGAGAAAGAAGATAGCGAACGTCAATGCACAGCTTGAGAACAGTATTTCTGGTATTAGAGTCGCTCAGTCATTCACCAATGAAGAATTCGAAAAAAGTAAATTCGATCTTGGCAACCAGGAATTCAAGGAATCCAGGCAGTTCGCCTTCAAGTCGATGGCCGAGATGACGACCGGTGTCGACCTGATGATGAACATGTTGAAAGTTACCGTTCTGGCTTTCGGGGGATATCTTACTTACTCAGGCGAGATAACCGTCGGAGCCTTTGTAGCTTACTTTCTTTACGTTGATCTATTTCTCCAGCCGATAAGAAGGCTTATGCAGTTTGCTCAGCAATATGAAGACGGAATGTCAGGTTTTGAAAGGTTCGTTGAAATAATGGAAACGAAGTCAAGCATCACAGATTCGCCGGATGCAGTTGAACTAAATGGTGTCAGGGGAGATATAAGAGTTGAGAAGGTCTCTTTCGCCTACGACGGAGGTGAAAACGTACTCACCGATATAAATCTCCATATTCCTGCCGGTAAGATGGTGGCTCTAGTCGGCCCCTCTGGTGGTGGAAAAACAACTCTTTGCCATCTTATTCCTAGATTCTATGACGTTAAAAGTGGACGGATCACCGTTGACGGAGTGGATATTCGTGACGTTACCATTCACTCCTTAAGAACCCACATCGGTATTGTTCAACAGGATGTCTTTCTCTTTGCAGGAACAATTAGGGATAATATTGCTTACGGTAAGGGCGACGCTACAGACGAAGAGATAATTGAGGCTGCAAAGAGAGCGAATATTCATGATTTCATCATGAGTCTCGAGAACGGATACGATTCTTATGTTGGTGAAAGAGGAGTAATGCTTTCCGGAGGTCAGAAGCAGAGAATATCAATCGCGAGGGTCTTTCTAAAGAATCCTCCCCTTCTCATTTTAGATGAAGCCACTTCTGCGCTGGATAATGAGACTGAGCTGAAGATCCAGGAGTCTCTAGAAGCCCTTTCGAAAGGACGCACAACACTTGTAATTGCCCACAGACTTTCCACAATTAAGAACGCCGATGAGATAGTTGTGATAACGAACAATGGAATCATAGAAAGGGGCTCTCATGACGAACTCCTCGAGAAGGGCGGACATTACGCGGGGCTTTATAGGGCTCAGTTCAAGGGATATATACCGGATATGTGATCTCTCCAGTAGATACTCCCGTAAATATCGGGAGGGTTGAGAGGGGTCAAAAAAAAGGCATGTTCATCAATGGCTTTGGAATACTCTGAATTAGCAGATGGAAGACTCTCTTGAAAGTCTCTCAGTTCTATGTCAGCCTGCGCCTTCCGAGCGCAAAATTTCAATTCGTGAAGTGAATTATGAAAATTCATTCTCCCGTTTGTTTGCCACCACTTGAGATCAAAGGTTTCGCGATCCGGCTCCAAGAGGTGTATTCCATTTTCAAACACGAATAAGTCTTTAGCTGTAGGGTTATCCACTTGAGGATTATTTGTTATACTTAGGCTGGTCTTGGATCTGTGGAGGGACGCATATGGACATAGAGAATGATTTTCTATTCAGATGGTACGAGCGGCAATTACTTGTTGAGGGAATGACCAGGTCGTTCCTGCTGAGATTGGCCGAGGAGACATTTGGTCATCTATGGGGCGCGACTGAGGAACTTACCGCCGAACTCCTAATAAGAAGTGGTCTTTCCGGAATCACTAGAGATTTTCCAAGGCACAGAATTCTCCCCTTTTATTCGCCTCTGATTTACAGGCAGAAAGAGACCATGGAATTCAGAGATGGAGACGATTTCAAAATCGAGGAAGATTGTGGAAAGAGAATTGTAAGCTTTCCACACACTCTGTCGATTATGTTCTCACCTTTGATAGCCGGAAAGGTTTTTTCCTGGCTCATGAATGGAAGCAACGAGATCGGTCCCATTTGTGATCTCCCGTTAGATTTGCAGAAGGCGTCCAGAAAGGGAAGAGTGATGGTTGTTGGAGCCGGCGGATTGGGCTGCCCATTGATAAAAATCTTGCTGGATAACGGAATTGATGACATATGTATCATCGAACCGGGTGAAATTAAACTTAACAATTTACACCGACAAATATTGTACGATTATGGAGATGTTGGTCTTTCAAAAGCGAGTGTAATTGAAAAAAAGATTGCACAGCGGTACAGTGGCGTTCGGGTCAAGATCCGTAAAGAAAGTTTCGATCCAACCCTCATCAAGACTGAAAAACCCGACGTAGTTGTCAGCTGCGTTGACAATTATGAGGCTAGGTATCTGATAAATGATTCCTGCTACCGCAACTGTGTTCCCTTTGTCGATTCGGCCGTAGAGAATTTTGGCGGATATGCGATGTTTAGAGATAAAAGAGTGCCTTGCTACAGGTGTTTCATGGGCGACAACAGAAAGGATACGGGGGCACAAAAGGGGATACTGACTTTTGTAAGCTATTTTGGAGGCATGTTAGAGGCGGCCATGGTGTTGACTTTTCTGAATACCGGAATGTGTGGAGACGATGTTTTCTGGTTTGACCTGAGAAAGGGTAAATTCGAGAGCATTTCCTTTGAACGACGTGAAGGTTGTCCCGTCTGTTCTTCAGCCAAGAGGTGACGAAGCTTGGAAGTAGTCTATGGAAACAATCGATGGAGTTTCGACAGAGATCTTACCTTCAGTGAACTGATAGAGGAAACACAGCTTGGGTCTGTCTCTCCTCTTGTTCTGGTAGACGGAAGATTTGTCGGTGAAGATGAGCTGATCTCGGCAAAGTCGAGGGTTCTCATAATCGTTGCAGCCAATGCAGACCAAACGGGCGCATAGTAACGCATACTCACGTATAAGCTCACAAAATCCCTTCTTTTGGTCTTCATCGTTTCGTGGCGGAATTAGGTTTTTTTGTAGGGATCCTCTTTTAAATGTAGAATTTTAAAGGATAGTTGGAATATATATGGAGGTGGAGAAATTGGAAAGAAAAAAGGTTTTGATTCTCGGCGCTGCCGGAAGAGACTTTCATAACTTCAACACTTACTACAGAGACAACGAAGAGTTCGAAGTAGTAGCTTTCACGGCGACTCAGATACCTGGAATCGATGGAAAAAAGTATCCTGCGGAACTCGCAGGCAGACTCTATCCAAATGGCATTCCGATAGTTCCGGAAGAAGAATTCGGCAAATTGATCGACGAGCACAAGATCGATCAGGTCGTTCTCGCATACAGCGATCTTCCACATCAATATGTCATGGAGAGGGCGGCAATAGCAAACGCACACGGTGCGGATTTCATTCTTCTTGGGCCCAGCAAGACAATGGTTAAGTCCTCGAAACCGGTAATCTCTATCTGCGCAGTTAGGACGGGCTGTGGAAAGAGCCAGACAACCAGAAGAGTGCTCGACATCCTGAGAGCCAAGGGGAAGAAGGTTGTCTCTATCAGACATCCGATGCCTTATGGAGATCTCGTGAAACAGAAGGTCCAGAGATTCGCCGATTATTCGGATCTAGATAAACACGAATGCACTATTGAAGAGAGAGAGGAATACGAACCTCATATAGATCGAAATGCCGTTATATATGCCGGGGTCGACTACGAAGCGATTCTCAGAGAAGCTGAAAAAGAGGATGTAGACGTAATAATATGGGACGGCGGAAACAATGATTTCTCATTTTATAAGACAGATCTGTATATAACTGTAACCGATCCTCATAGAGCCGGTCACGAGACTACATACTACCCGGGATTCACGAATCTTATGATGGCCGATGTAGTTGTTATAAACAAGGAGGAGACGGCTTCTCCAGAAGATATCGACATCGTCCGAAGGAATATTGCGAAATTCAATCCCGATGCCATTGTAGTTGACGGTGCTTCACCGATAACCATTGAGGGAGGCAAGTCGTCCGAAATAAAGGGCAAGAGAGTTCTCGTCGTAGAGGATGGCCCGACCCTGACCCACGGTGGAATGAAGTACGGTGCGGGATGGGTAGCGGCTAAGAAGTTTGGTGCATCCGAGATAGTTGATCCAAGGCCTTATGCAGTAGGATCACTCGTTTCAACATATGAAAAGTACAACCACCTGGATCAGATCCTTCCAGCGATGGGATACGGTGAGAAACAGATGAAAGAGCTAGAGGAGACCATTAACAAGGCCGACGTAGATCTTGTTATAATTGGAACTCCGATTGACCTGAGAAGGGTAATCGACATAAAGAAACCTGCCGTAAGAATCGGTTATGAGCTTCAGGAGATAGGGAAGCCCGATCTAGAAGAGATAATAGAAGACTTCCTTAAGGAGCACAATATATAGTAGATCTGCAAAACGGGGACTGGATTATCCAGTCCCCCTTTTTTATTGCTTCTTCTCTATCGGTATGTAGATGTCAAACTCCGAATCTTCTTCCCCTGTGAATCTTTTGTCATATAGTTCAAACTCGTTCAAAACAATCGGTTCATACTCGAAGTTCTGAAACCACTTTGCATGGATGTACTCATAGGTATTTTGCAGTGAGTCAAGCTTTCCCGTATGAGTGAAAACGGCATAGGTTGCCTCAGGCACTTCTGCCCCAACCATTCCCTCCGGGATTATTCTCAGAGTCGAGACGGCCAAAGAGGCTATGTAGTCGAACTTGCCGTCTATGAAGTCTTCTTCTCCAGTGCACATCAATCCGTAGCTTTCCTTCGCCGATATGACATTCTCGATCTCGGTATGCCTCTCCATTAAATCTCTCCAGAGTTTCGGGCAGTTGTTCGCCGGATCATTTCCGTAGTACTTCAGACCAATGACTTTGAACGCCGATTTGTGGATGATCTTTGGTTCCATTCTTATTCCTCCCTTGAGACCAATCGGGTCTTTTTTGCACAGTCTCTTTTTCTGAGTGACGGCGAAGTGGAGTCAAAGCCTGCGATACTTGCCAGGCTTCACGTAGTATCTGCTTTTGAATGCTCTGGTAAGTGATTCCTGCGAATCATAGCCTAACTGCAAGGCGATCTCCAAAATACTTATCGAGGTTGTAGCAAGTTTTTCGGCAGCCACGCTCAACCTTCTACCCTTGCGATACTGGCCTATCATCTTGTCCACAGTGTGAAAGAAGATCCGCTGAAGATGAACTGATGAGTAGAAGCTTTCTTAGCAGAGATCGTCGAGAGTTATCGGGGATGAAAGGTGCTCCTCAATGTAATCTATGACGGAGTTCACGCAATCGATGTAATCCTATTTCAAAGGAGTGTCTCTGGACATCTTCCACCTCCATCTCCGCAATAATCGTCTTAAAGATTATACAAGTATGGAAGGGCTTGTTTTTGATCGAAAGAATCATGATGGAGTTTCTTCTCTAAGCTGAGTCAATCCAAAAACAATTCGGCTGAACGAAACCGTTAATCACGCCAACATCAGTACCCAATAAGCCTTTCAAGCTTCTTAGCCGCTTCTATTGTGCTACTTACTTCTTTCGGCAGAGGAGGTATTCCCTCGAAACCCGTTTTTCTGACGAAGTCGACCAGCATCGCCCAAAGTTCCTCAGGGTTCCAGTTAGAAAGTTTGTCCAAGGTATCTAATCCTGCATTGCAGTATAGCCTCACCCTAACTCCTTTCATTCCACCAAGTCTTGAAAGATCCGAGAGTTTAAGGTACTCAAGTATTTTCTCCATTTCAGTCCCGATGCGTGCAGCCAGGCTTTCTCTTAGCTCAGGTGAAAGGGCACTTCGATCATTTGATAGGTGGCAAATATGCCCGCTTTCGCGAGTTTTTCCATTACTATCGTGTCGTACCAGGGAATTTGTGTATTCTCATTCTTTCCCTCTTTGCCGCGATTCCTTTCTCACGAAGCTCTGGGGCGAATTTTGCGAGTGAAGGTTCAGAAAGAAAACTGAAATACTGGCCTATCCTACGGAGTTTTGCTTCAGACGGGCCTTGTCATTGCGGTTCGATTTTGCGAAACTTTCAATATCCTCTTTTTCTGCCTCTTCAACTGATTTCTCATTCGAATCAAGAAGGAATTTCTCGAGGGATGCAACCCCAGACAACGTTGTGTTGATAACATTCTAGCTCTTACCTTTACTCTTCAAGAAGGCTATGAAATCTTCGTTTTTTATCATCCATTCATCTCTCTTGCGAAGAGAAAACACCGAATCGATCTGGAGAAAACCCTCTTTAGCTACTGAATGTATATGGTCATACAACGTCTCGATTACAGCGCTTCTACAGCTATCTTCGAAGCAAGACTCATTACATCATCGAATCTACAAAGCTCTGTGCCGGGTGTCATGACGGCAGCTGAACTGGCGGCACCAGCCATTTTCAAGGCAGTTTTCACCGTCTCGCCAAGTTCTCTGTACATGCAGTATGCCGCCAGGAAAGAATCCCCTGCACCAACCCCGCTCTTGACAGGTACTTTAGGTACCCGAATACGATAGAACTCCCCACTCACTGATGCAATCGCTCCCTCGGCTCCCATAGTCAGTAGAATTTCTTCGATTGAATACTTGTTCGACACTTCGGAAATGGCCTTTCTAAAATCTATCTCTCCGATTAGCTCGCGATTGAGCAGTCTCTGAAGTTCGTGAATATTTGGCTTTATTCCTCTTGGCTTGGCCTCGACCCCCTTGGAGAAAGGCTCCTTGTCGGAATCGATATAAACGTTGACTCCAATTTTCCTCATCCTTGAACAAAGCTGAGCGTAGATATCGCTGCTTACTCCTTCCGGTATGCTTCCGCACAAAAGAAGGTAGTCGTCCTTTCTCAAAAGTACGTCGATTGTCTTGTACAGTTTATAGACTTCCTTGACGGATATTACCGGACCGGGAAGACTCATTCTGTATTGACCGCTTCCAGTCTGTACGAGAATGTTGGTCCTTGTTTCTTCTTCACTTCTTACCGTTGCATAAACGACTCCCTCATCGTCGAGCATCTCTTCTATTACCTTTCCGGTATGACCTCCAAGGAAAGCTACAGCGACCGAATGGCCTCCCAGTTCATTTATCACACGTGATACGTCTACACCCTTTCCTGCGGGGTAATCTTTGACTCTATCTACCCTCACCGTATCGTCCTCAATTAGAGCGTCTGTATATAAGAATCTATCTAGAGCTGCGTTCAAAGTCAGTGAGAAAATCACCATTTACACCTCCTACATCCTGCCGAGACGATAGTTTATGATTCCGAGTACTACAATCACGCTTGTCTCGACTCTCAGAGTCCTTCTTCCCAACGAAACGGGCGTACATCGGGTCGAGATGTCTTTTATCTCCTCCGGCGCGAAGCCCCCTTCGGGTCCCACTATCAGTCGCAGTTTTCTTTCACAAGCGAGTTTTTCTTCCACTTCTAATAAAGGTCTGCCGCCGAATTCCAGAAGCAGGTTGTATGATCCTTCTAGAGGAAGTGTCTGGGATACAGTAATCTCGGGAATGTAAGGATTAACACTCTGCTTGGCCGCTTCCCTTGCGACCGCATTGAACTTAGTCAGCTTAGTTTCATCAACTCTTGAAACCGATCTAAGGCTATTGAACAACTCGATTCTGTCGACTCCCAGTTCGGTTGCTTTCTCTATCAAAATATGAAGCCGTGGCCACTTTGTCGCTGCCACGGCTACAGTAATACTCTTCCCGTCTCTCTCAACGTACTCTCGCTCGACTACAGTTCCCGAAGCAGATGATTTCCCGAGTTCTTCGAGAAGAAATCTGTAAACGGTACCTCTCCCATCAATGCCTGTCAGTTCATCACCGGGTTTTGCTCTCGTCACTCTCAGATGTTTGGTTTCACCGCCGTCTAGAATGACTCTGTTGTCTTCAGGCAGGACGAAGAAGGCATTAGGCAATTAACCAATTACCTCCTGCCTCATGTATGGTACGAGAGCTTTCGGCACGTCGATCTTTCCGTCTCTTCTCTGGTAGTTCTCGACTATTGCTACCAGGGTCCTTCCAACGGCCAGTCCAGAACCATTTAAACAGTGTACAAACTTCAGTTTGTTGTCAACATCTCTGAACCTTATGTTGGCTCGTCTTGGCTGGAAGTCCTCAACGTTTGAGCAGGAGGAAATCTCCCTATAAGTGTTGTAAGAAGGCAACCAAACTTCAAGATCATAAGTCTTTGCCGCGGCAAACCCAATATCCCCGGTACAAAGAGAGACTACCCGGTAAGGAAGCTCCAATTTCCTGAGAACATCTTCAGCATCGGCCGTAAGATTTTCAAGAGCATCGTAAGAGTCATCGGGATGGGTGAACCAGACAAGCTCAACCTTGTCAAATTGGTGAACTCTTATCATGCCCCGAACATCCTTTCCGTACGATCCGGCCTCTCTCCTGAAGCATGCACTGTACGCCGTGTACTTTTTGGGCAGGTCACCTTCGAGGATCTCGTCCATGTGCTGCGAAACGAGTGGGACCTCTGCAGTTGGTATCATGAACATATCGTCCGGGTCGATTCTGTAGGCCTCCTCCTCAAATTTAGGTAGTTGGCCCGTTGCCTGCATAGTATCTCTCTTAACCATGAAAGGCAGAGCTACTTCCTCGTACCCCTTTGAGTGGTGGAGGTCCAGCATGAAGTTAGCTATTGCCCTCTCAAGTCTTGCAAAGTCTCTTCTAAGAATCGTGAATCTCGCTCCAGATATTTTCGCGGCTCTTTCAAAGTCTATAAGTCCGGTTTCCGGGCCGTAGTCCCAGTGAGGTCGGATTTCAAAGTCGACCTTTCTCGGTTCTCCCCACATCCTGATGACGACGTTATCTTCCTCACTCTTGCCAACAGGTGTGGTCGACGAAGGAATATTGGGTAGATAGAGAAGCTTTTTCTTCAGTTCTTCTTCTATCTGAGAAGTTTGGAGATCAAGTTCCTTAACTTCAGATGAGATTTCTTTTGCCCTTTCCATAAGGGAAAGCGAAAGGCTTACGTCTTTGCTAGCTTTGGCTCGGGCAATCTCCGAAGATATACTGTTTCTCTCGGCCTTTTTCTGTTCAACGACCTGCAGCGCCTCTCTCCTCTTTGATTCCAGATAGACTATCTCATCCAGCAGCTCCGAGGTCATCTGCCTGCACTCAAGGGCCCTCCTCACAATTTCGGGGTTTTCTCGAATCAACCTTACGTCAATCATTATTTCTTCCTCCTGCTAAAAAACAAGCTCTATCTCTACGTTTTTCCCTTCAAATGAATCATCCGTCGTATCGTATATCAGTTCGGAGGCCCAGATTTTCCTACTATTCTTGAAGTCATCGACAAAGACGTTTCCCTTTAGGTTCAGAAGGCCGGTATCTCCGAAGTATTCGAAGTAAAGAGTGTCTACATTCAAATCTCCCTTGTAATTTATGAAGATAAGCTCGGGCGTTGCTTCCGCAGTTTCTTCAGCAAAACCTTCATAGTATTCCGTTTTCTGATCAAAGTTAAGAATCTCTGTCTCGTATATGAATATATCCTTTCCGTCCTCTTCCTTTGAATAGATAACTGCCTCCACATTTCCGAAAAGAGTTCCCGTGGAGTTCTCCAGATTGTAGTCGAGGGATAGAGCGGTTGCTTCGCCTGTCTGGAATCTAACAAAGGTCTCACCTTCGGTTACGAAGCTCTCCCAATCAGTAGCGCCCTTTGTGGCCGTTGCAAGGGGAGTTTCGACGTAAATATCTCCGTCCTTATTGATAAAAACGTTCCCGATGAAGGTAAAAACCTCTTTTTGAAGCGATCCAAGCACTGTGTCTCCCTTGATTCGCACGGTACTTGCAAAGATCGTTGCGGTAAGGAAAATGACAATCAATCCGATAATCAGGGTAGTTCTTCTCTTCATAATTACCTCCAGACGATTAGTCTTTCGTTTTCTTGCTGTCCATTATTTCGAGAAGGTTCTTAACAATAACCTCAAGTTCTTTCACCTGATCGGACTTGATCTCAGTCATTACAGATTTCAAGTACTCCACCCTTCTGTCGATGACCTTCTCGATTAGTGTCTTTCCGGCGGCGGAGATGTCGATAATGTACGATCTCCTATCTTTATCGGAACGTCTTCGCTCTACCAGATCAGCGTCGATGAGCCTCTTAACAAGACCAGTTGTCGTGCTCTTGGTTATTCCAAGCCAGCGACTGATGTCACTCATCCGTTTCTCTCCGTTAAAAAAAAGCACCTGAAGGACATCGAATTGGGCAGGAGTGATCGGGAAGTCTCTCAAAACCTTTCTTCCTTCCCTTCTGATTCTCGTGGAAATCGTTCTTAGGTTCTTCTCAAGAATTGCAGCGTCTTCCTTTTTGACTTCACCAACGGACATCACAGCACCTCCAAACCCCTTGTATTAGTTTACTGAAAACGATACTATTCAAAACATTATATCATCATCCATGCACCGGTTAAGACTGATTCTGCACCTAAAGCTGTTCATTCGAAGGTTTTGATGCCTTTATAGACACGTGCTGAAGCCTCCTGAATGGTGATGTATAATTTCAGTATGAAATCGGCCAAACGAGATCTATCCGAACTTGTGAGATTTGATGCTGCATACAGAGCTGATCACAGAGTTATTGCGGGGGTGGATGAAGCAGGAAGAGGCCCTCTCGCCGGTCCTGTTGTGGCCGCTGCCGTTATAGTCTTGAATCCCGTCGATGGCGTGTACGATTCGAAGGCTCTATGTAGAAAGACGAGAGAGTTGTTGTTTGGACAAATACTTGAGAATTCTATAGTGGGAATCGGTCTTTGCTCACCTGAGGAGGTTGATATTCTCAATGTCTTTGCGGCTACCAGGTTGGCAATGAACAGAGCATTGAGGATTTTGTCGAGGAAGCCAGACTATGTAATAGTTGATGGAAAGTCGCTTAGACTCGATATAAGCGGTGAATGCATAGTGGGTGGCGATCGAAGAAGTGCAGCGATTGCGAGTGCCTCGATAGTGGCAAAGGTATTCAGAGATCGAATAATGGATTCACTGGACATCTTGTATCCCGAGTACGGTTATAGAAATCACAAAGGTTACTGCACCGATATGCACCTAAGAGCACTTAGAAAGTATGGACCGACCACCTGGCACAGACTGACATTTAGGCCTGTCAGGGAATTGATCACAAAGGAAAGGGCAAGCCGCTGGTCGAATGAGAGTGAAGTGAGCCTTATCAGGCTTTTCAGAGCGGGGCTGGCGACTATGGAGGCCGACAAATGAGGAATGAATTTGACGGAAGTGAATGGTTAAGGCTAATTAAGACAATGAAGATATTGAGGTCACCTGGAGGATGTGAATGGGATATAGAGCAAACTCATCAGTCCCTAAAACCTTACTTGATCGAAGAAGCTTACGAGGTACTCGATGCAATCGATGGCGGAGATGATAAGGAGCTGGTCGAAGAGCTTGGCGATGTCCTTTTGCAGGTTGTTTTTCATGCGCAGATTGCAATGGAAAGAAAGGCCTTCACGATAACGGATGTTCTACAGGTTTTGACGGACAAGTTAATTAGAAGGCATCCCCACGTCTTTTCAGATTCGGAGGGTTACTCATATCGTCAGTGGGAGGAAATAAAGGCAAAGGAAAAAGCTAAAGATTCGGGAAAGAGTTCTTCGATTGGTGAGATAAATAAGGCTCTTCCCGCGCTGAGCTTGGCGAGAAGAGTTCAGGAGAACGCTTCCGTGGTCGGTTTTGATTGGGGAGAAATCGAAGGACCCCGCGAAAAATTGAATGAAGAGATAGAAGAGCTGGACAGCGCGATAGTCGAAAAGGACAAAAAAAAGATCGAAGAGGAGATAGGAGATGTTCTCTTCACGGTCACGAATCTATCTAGATTCCTTGATGTTGATCCCGAAGTGGCTTTGAGAAAATCAACAGAGAAATTCTTGAACCGTTTCCATGAAATGGAGAGTCATATTGAGAAGCATGGCCTTGATATCAACAATATGACCATAGATGAGTTGAATCACCTGTGGGAAATAGCGAAGGAGGGTACAAATTGAAGAAGTTTATCGCTGCCCTGATATTATTATTGATCACTGCAGTAGCGCTTTCGCAGACGGAAACCCTTTCTGAAACAGGTATAGCCGCCGAGGTTAACGGTGAGATCATCACCATGGATACTTTCCTTTCGAAGGTTTTGCCTAACTATACCGAGATATCGAAGAGAATAGAAGAGGTAGATCCTCTTTTTTCGGAAATGCTCCTCAATACTGAAGCGGGTCAGAAACTGCTAGAGGAATACGAAAGAAATTCTCTGGAAGCTCTTATTGAAGAGACTCTTCTAATTCAGTATGCAAAAGAGGTTGGGATCGAAGCCGATATCGAGGCTTTAAGGGAAGTAGTAAGTAAGTCAATCATGGACACACTCACCGAACTTCAGATTGAGAAGTCGGATGCGGACCTTTTCTACGTTCTCAAAGGTTACATCGACGGATTAAGCTCCTATGAGGCGAAGGTGGTCAGAGATCTCGCTTACAAAGAGGTTCTAAGTTCCCTGTATGAAGCCGTTACAGTGAATGCGACAGTCACTGAAGAGGAGATAGAGCAGTACTATCTGGCCAATTCTTCGAGATATGCTGTAGAAGAAGAGAGGGCCGACATGAAGGTGCTTCTCTTTGATTCCTTCTCGGAAGCCTATTCGGTTTGGAAAGCTGCATCCAGGGATGCTAACCCTTCTTCGGTTTTGGATACTTTCCCGGAAGTGCAGTCCGGGAGTTATACGAGAGAAGAAATCGAGGCGCTGAATCCCGAACTTGTGAAATCGCTTTTCAAACCGACAGAAGGTGAGTTGCTTTCTTCCGTGGTGACTCTTGACAATAAGTACGCGGTAATCTATCTCGAATCATATTCTCCTGCAGGAGCAAAGGGCATTGAAGATGTTAGGGAAGAAATACAGGGGATATTGATTTCGGAAAAAAAGGATCTTTTCTGGAGAATCTGGCAGGAACAGGAGTTCAAGCCTTTCAAGGAAGAGGCTGTCATAAAAAGATACTACGAAACGGGTGGAGGAGAATAAGTTGAGTGTGACAAAAGAAGACGTTATGAAGGCCCTTGGAGAAGTATATGATCTCGAAATAGGGTTCGATGTAGTCTCTCTGGGGTTGATATATGGAGTGGAGCTAGAAAATGAGAACGATGTCAAGGTCAAGATGACTTTGACGACGCCTATGTGTCCTCTTGCCGGACTGATGCTTGAAGATGCAAGGCGAAAGGTCAGCGAGATTGAGGGAATCGGCGATGTGAAGATGGAACTCACTTTTGATCCACCATGGTCACCCGAGATGGCTAGCGACGATGTAAGAAAGATCTTGGGAATGTGAATCTACAAGAGCTAATCCATATATCGAAAAGAAAGCTTTCGGAGGCGGGAATAGAGAATTCCCGCTTCGTTATGATGTCCCTGTTTAGGGGAGTTCTTTCCTTGAATGAAGCCGATCTGATCCTCGATGGAGAGAAGGAAATCGAATCGAAGTTAAGCGCAAAATATATGAAGGCCGTGGAAAGAGTTGTTGAGGGAGAGCCGATCGACTATGTATTAGGATTCAGAGAATTCTTTGGAATCAGGCTTGAGGTTACAAGGAGTGTTTTGATACCCCGAAATGAAACGGAAGAGCTAGTTGAGATAGTCATCGACGAAGAGAAGAATTCGAAAGTGTTCGCCGATATCGGAACTGGAAGCGGGGCGATAGCCTGTGCTTTGGCCCGCAATATTCCTTCTTCACTGGTCTTTGCAACAGACATCTCTAGAGATGCTCTCATGCTTGCCGAAAAGAATGCCAGAACGAACGGAATATTCAATATTAGATTCATTGAAGGTGACAACATATCAGGACTGAATGACTTTCTAGATTCTGTCGAGGTCATCGTTTCCAACCCACCGTATGTAAGGACGGGGGATTTAGATTCTCTGGACATCAACGTGAGGAAGTACGAACCTATGGTTGCTCTGGATGGAGGAAAAGACGGTCTTGACTTCTACAGGGAGTTTTTAAAATATCTACCAACAGGGAAAAAAGTTTATCTGGAAATATCTCAGTATGAGGCCGAGGGATTAAGAGAGTTAGTTTCTGATCTTAATGGATATTCCTGTGAATTCAAAAAGGATTTGTCTGGAAATTACCGTTTCATGATTCTTCGTCCAGAAGTCTGAGAGCTTCCTCTGAAAAGCTTTCAAGTTCAACTGAGAATATGTAGTCGGCAAGGTAATCAAGGCCAGTTTCATCTCTGTTGACAATCGCGACTCTGGCACCTGAGGATTTTGCAATTACTGGAAACTGAGCGGCGGGGTAAACCATCAAGGAGGATCCCATAGCTATAAAGAGATCGGACTTCAAAGCAGCATTCTCGGCTCTTCTTATTGCATCCTGGGGTAGCATTTCTCCGAAGAAAACGATGCTTGGCTTGATCAGGCCACCGCAATCACATCTAGGAACATCGGATCTTTCAAGCAATAACTCGACTTCTTTCCTTGTAAACCGTCTCTTACACTGCATGCATTCGAATTCGGAAACGGTCCCGTGTAGCTCCACAACTTCTTCTGCCCCAGACTTCTGTTGAAGTCCATCGATATTTTGCGTGATTATCGTCTCAATTAGACCCAGGGTTTGTAGTCTGGTGAGGAGAATGTGAGTAGCGTTTGGGCTTACGTCCGACATAGTGTGTATTCTCTCCTTTGCTACTCTATAGTACCTTGCCGGATCTTCAATGAAAGAGCTTAGCTCGAAGATGTCCGGAGAAATCTTGCTATATAGACCTCCCGGACTTCTGAAGTCGGGAATGCCGCTAGCGACAGATATACCTGCCCCCGTTAGTACAGAAGTGCAGGTCGATTCTCTTATCAGTGAAATGAAGTTCCTTGCTTCTTGACTTAGTCTACTCACCTCTCGAGAATTGAATCTTCGGGAAGATAGTCTTGCCCGTATTAGTCCATATGAATTCATTTCCATCTGCGGCTACGGTTGGAGCTGGATCTAGATTAATTACCTTTGCGTCGGTCGGTATTGAAATTGTTAAGGAATAGGCATCACCTGTAAGGTCGAACTCCATGTCTCCCATGTCGGTATTAACAACACCATTTTCAACCGCTGCAAAGCCTGCGATAACAGCATGTTCGACTACTTTAACTCTGTTGGAACTCAGAACAGTTGCCGTTGACTGGAAGCTCTCTACTAACATCAGTCTGTCGAAGCTTTCCGAAAACTGAGTCATCGATTCCTGAAAGTCGGCCAGTTGTTCTTCCTGAGGCTTATCATACTGCTCGAGAAACTGAGTCATCTGGTCTGGTTTATTGAAGATTATCTCTGTCTCGATGTCAAGTGTCGCCCGTCCCTCGTAGTCATATGAATAGTTGCTGGTTGATGACAGGGTATCTATGTCCAGCCTGTTGTTGAATGCCATAAACATATTTATTGCGGTCATTCCAACCATGACAACAACAAGTATGATAAGAAGGGTATTGAATTTCATTTAAAACCTCCTGACGATTATTAGATTGATTCTGAGAATATGATAACATCATTCTGTGCTAAAATACATTGTACAAAGCTTTTCATTTGCCTTTGACGATCGGTATAGGTTTTTATTTCGAATTTCCGGTTTGGAGGGATTTCATTGCGAATTCTTAGCGGTATGCGGTCTACAGGCAGACTTCACCTCGGTAATTTTATCACTCTGGAGAAGTGGAAAGAACTGCAAGACCAAGGGAACGAATGCTTTTACTTTGTGGCTAACTGGCACGGACTTACTTCCCATATAGACGAAACCTCTTCTTTTTACGATTGGAGTCTTGATATAGTGAGAACATACGTTTCGGCAGGTCTCGACCCAGAGAAATCTGTTCTCTTCATTCAGTCTGCAATAAAGGAGCATGCAGAGCTCTTTCTTTATTTCTCGATGCTCGTATCGGTTTCAAGGCTTGAACGAGTACCCACTTACAAGGATCAAAAGGAACAGATAACAGACAGAGATCTTTCAAGCGGCGGATTCTTACTGTACCCTGTTCTTCAGGCCGCAGATATTCTAATGTATCTTGCCACAGGAGTTCCAGTCGGTGAGGATCAGATATATCACGTGGAGTTGACAAGGGAGATCGCCAGAAAATTCAACAATCAGTTTGCCGAGGTCTTCCCTGAGCCGGAACCGATTCTCGCAAAGGTTCCAAAGCTTCCCGGAACGGATGGCAGGAAGATGTCTAAGAGCTACGGAAACTATATCCTAATAGACACAGATGAGAAAGAGCTATGGAAAATGATAGCTCCAATGATGACCGATCCGGCAAGAATGAGAAGGACTGATCGGGGAGACCCTGAAAAATGCCCGGTCTGGGATTACCACAAAGCATTCACTACCTCTGATGAAGAAAAGAGATGGGTTGTTGAGGGTTGCAAGACGGCGGGAATCGGTTGCATCGAGTGCAAGAGACTTCTTCATAAGAATCTAGTTCAAAGGCTTTCTCCCGTCTGGGAAAAACTCTCTCATCTAAAAGAGAATTCAGATGAGCTTTTCGAAATAATCGAAGATGGCAATAAGAAAGCTAGAGAGGTTGCAAAAGGGACAATGAAAAGGGTTATTGAAGCAACGAAGTTGGGGTGGTGAAGATGGAACAACTCGAACTGGTCTTCAGTTTCCCGGAATTTGAAGGACCGCTTGATCTACTGGTTTTTCTTGTTAGAAAACATCGGGTGGATATACGCTCAATTCCAATCACTGTCATAGCAGATGAGTTCATAACACACGTCAACAAGATGAAATCTCTGGACATGGTCGTCACATCTGATTTCCTCGTCATGGCTTCAACCCTTATGGAAATGAAGTCTAAAGCGCTTCTCCCAAGAATGAGTGGCGGCGAAGCCGAAACATTTGACAATCAGAGAAAGGAACTTTACAGGAGAGTAGAAGAGTATAAAGCTCTCAAGGACCTTTCCAAAGAATTTCGGGTCAAGCTCTACGATGCTTACAGCTACGAAAGAGCTACGGCAAAACCGACGGTCGATCAGAAAAGGAAGGAAGATCTCCCCGAGGAACTGACGGAGGCCTTCAAGGCTATCCTCAAAGAGACGGTTCTGAGAGATAGAGTCTATACGATTGTCTCGGAAAGTATCAACGTCGAAGATCGAATGCTTCAGATAGAGCAGCTATACGAGACGATAGAGCTATACAAATTTCTAATGAGTCTCGAAAGCAGGTCGGAAATCATCGTCTCCTTTCTTGCAGTACTTGAGCTGTTGAAATTGAACAGATACTATCTTGACACGGTAGAACCTCTAACTCTCAGGAGGAAGGCTTCGTGAGCGAGGAACTGACAAAAAAGGCGATAATTGAAGCGCTGATATTCTCAGCAAGAAGCGGAATCGAGCCATCGAGAATCGCTGCGATCACGGGCATGAAACTAAACCAGGTAATGCTTCTCCTGGAGGAGCTGGAAAGAGAATACGGAGGTCATGAACACGGAGTTATGATCAAATCCGTCAACGGCAAACTCAGGTTCTATACTAAAGCCTCAATTCAGTCATTTGTAAGTCAGATATCTGTAAGACCTTTAGTAAGCATCACAGATACCCAGATGGAGTCCCTTGCGATAGTCGCGGTTAAGGGCCCGCTTACAAGAAACGATGTAGAACTTATAAGAGGTCGTTCCTCTCAGGGACAGCTCCTGGAGTTATCAAAAATGGGGCTCATAAGCAAGAGAAAATCTAGGCTACCTGGAAGGCCTTATCTCTACAAAGTTACCTCCCGTTTCTACGAGTTGTTCCAGGTCGATGATCTTAAGGAGATAGTAAACGGTTTGGCCTTCAGCAAGGAGGAAGATGATCTTGAAACTTCACGAGATAATCTCTCAGATAACGAACATGTCGAGGAGAAAGTCGACTCAAGCGATTCTGGACGGGAGAGTGAAAGTGAACGGCCGGATCGAGACTTACCCTAGGCTTGACGTTTTTTCCGAGAGTTCGGAGATTCTTCTTGACGGAAATAGACTGATTTTCTCTAGTGAAGAGAAAGTGGTTTATCTCGTCAATAAGCCAATAGGATACCTGAGTGCCATGAGTGATGATCGCGGAAGAAAGACGCTCTCCGATCTAGTCTCAGATCGAATAAAAGAAAGGGTATTTCATGTCGGAAGACTGGATCAGGACAGCTGCGGTCTGATACTCATGACGAATGACGGTGATCTTTCCAATCTTGTTTCCCATCCGGCATCGGAGATCGAGAAAACCTATGTAGTAGGAATAAAGGGAAAATTGACCGATCGCGATCTTGAAGCTGTGAAGGGTGGGTTGACGCTCGGGGATGGATTCAAGACGTCGCCTGCAAAGATAAGGCTTGTGAGAAGCGACGGCGACTTTTCGAAGTATGCGATTACCATTCATGAGGGTCATAAGAGAGAGATTCGGGAGATCTTTAGGGTATTAAACAAGTCTGTATCGAGCCTTGTTAGAGTATCCATAGGTCCTTTGAGCATATCTCTCGTTCCCAGTCCCGGCGACATCAAACGTTTGAGCCGCAAAGAGATCGCATTACTGGAAAACGGGGCCCATCGCAAGGCCCCGAAGAAAGCTCAGAGAAAGAATAATTTTGGGAGTTAGAGTTAAAGACTAGTCGGTTAGATCGACGACGAAAGCCCCTATATATGTATCGGCCGCGCCGTAGTATAGTATGAGTCTATCTTCTTTAATCACAGCCCCTTCTATGAATATTACGTTTGGAACCTGCCCTTGTTTCTCCCAGGAAAGTTCCGGTTCTGCAAGAGGTTTGTCGGTTCTCTTGATAATCTTTCTGGGATTCTCGATATCAAACAAAGCAGCTCCAGGTCTATAAATCGTGGAGAAATCAGCACTGTTATATATCAACAGAATCCCTTCGTCAGTAATGATTGGCGCTGGCCCCGGTTCAATCAACCTGCTATCGAAACTTCCCTGTCTTGGTTCCATGACGGGTCTGGGGAAAATTGTCCAGTTCTTCAGGTCTGTGGAGTAAGCGAGTTTTATTGAGGAATCACCAAAATACATGTAGTACTTGTTGTCGATCTTCGCAGGTACTATAGCACCGGACTTTGACCAAGTGTCATCTTTGAATACCGGTCCCAGCTTTTCCCATTCTGCAAAGTCCTTTGAAGTTGCGATGCAAAGCCTAGCCTTTCCTCCATCGTATCCCGTGTAAGTAAGGATGTACAGGTCGTCAATCTTAACGATACGGGGATCTTCGCATCCACCTGGGATTTCATATGGTTCTGTTGGGTATATAAGGGGGGAAGGCTCTCTTGTAAATTCAAACCCATCGGTGGACTTCGCAAGGCCGATTCTGGATGTGCCGTTCCATCTACCCGTGCCACTCCAGTCTTCCGATCTGTAGAGAAGGTAAATTGTAGAGTCTACCATTATGGCGGCCGGATTAAAAACCGCTTTGCTTTCCCATTCGATCCCCTGTGGCATAAGAAGCGGAAAATCAGAAGCTCTCTCCATGGTGTATAGAGATTCGAAATCTATCGAAACGGCAACGCCAATTACACATGAGAAAAGCAGCACAATTACCAAAGATCTTTTCATCAAATCAACTCCTTATCCAGTTTACCACCGTCTCTTTGTCAATTGTGGCAAGAGCGATATGGTTATCGGCTGCGCCATAGTAGACAAAGTACTTTTCTTCATGTTCCACCATCGCATCGGAGAACACAACGTTGGGGACACCTCCGAAAATCTCCCACTCTTCTTCCGGTTCAAGGATCGGTTCATCACTCCTCTTTACAACTTTCTCGGGATTCTCCAGATCAAGGAGCATAAATCCAAGTCTATAAGTTGGACTTGCAGTATTTTCTACTCCGTGATAAAGGACTAGCCAACCATATTCAGTCTCTATTGGCGGGGCCCCCACGCCGATTTTAAGGTTGTCCCACTTACCAGATCTTGGACCGGCTATCGGGGTGAATTCCGTCCAGGTCCTCAGATCTTCCGAATACGCCAGATACATGTCGGGTTCGATCCTATGGAACATGAGATATCGACCTTTTACTTTCGCCGGGAATAGCGCAGCATCTTTGTTATTTACATCCGGGATTATCACTCCGTGACGTTCCCACCTGAGAAAGTCGGTAGTCGAAGCCATAGATATTCGTACGCCTTTTGGAGAGTAGGCCGTGTACTGCATATAGACTTTTCCTTCAATTTCTGTAAGCCTTGGATCTTCTACACCATAAAGCTCCCACTGACTCCCTGGAGTGAAGACCGGTTTTTCGAGGCGGTTGAATCTAACACCATCTAATGAAACGGCGTATCCCATTCTCGAAACCATATCTTCGCCCTGAGCCCTATAAATCATGTGAAACAATCCTTGGCGTTTTATAACGGCGCAGTTGAAAACATACTTGGATTCCCAATGATGTTGCGAGATCGGAGAAAATAGGGGATTTAACGGATGTCTTTCTAGTTTGATCACAACTCTCACTCCTCATTTCAATGACATAGAGATTCCCTGAAGAAAGTACTTTCTGAACACCAGAAATATTACTACCATCGGCATTGTTTGCAATACAGAACCGGCCAGGACTGGACCCAGATAACTCCCGTACTGCATATTAAAACTTGCAAGTAGTACAGAGAGAGGCATCTTCGAATAGTCGCTTACCACAATCAGTGGCCACATGAAATTATCCCATATTCCTATGAAAGTGAAGAGACCTACGATCGATACAGTTGAGCTTGTCAGTGGAACCAATACCTTGGTGATTATCCATAGATCATTGGCTCCATCCATTCTGGCCGCTTCCAGGTATTCGTTGGGAACTGCTCTGAACGACTGTGTAAACATGAAGACTCCCCAAGCAGAGACGAGTGAAGGTAGAATCAATGCCGTTCTAGTGTCTATAAGACCCAGATTTTTAATAAGAACGTACAGTGGAACTATGAATAAAAATCCCGGAAAGATCATCTGAAAGATTATGAAGTTGAATACGGCGTTTCTTCCCTTGAAGTTAAGCCTTGAAAGGGCGAAGCCAACAAGCGCTGAAGATACTAGGACACCGAGGGTAACTGTAACCGAAATGAAGATTGAATTGCCAAGAGCCTGAATAAATGGTCTCTCCATCTTGTCTGCGGCCTCAAGAATGAATCTGTAATTGTCCAGAGTAAACTGACTTGGAAGAAAACCTGAATAAATCTCATTGGTTGGTTTGAACGATGAGAGAAGCATCCATACATAAGGATAAATCCAAAGTATTGAGGCGGCAAAAAGAAATACATAAAGGATTATTGTCGGGACCTTCTTCATACAATCTCCACCTCCCTCTCGATCAGCTTCCTTGTAAGCAATACACAGCCATAGCTAAGTAATGCAACAACTATAGCCAGTGTTGAAGCGTACCCCGGGTTGATCTTCTGGAAGGCTGTCGTATAAATCAGCATTTGAAATGTGTATGTAGTTCTCATTGGTCCCCCTCCAGTAATCAAGAAAGGTTCCGTGAATATTCCGAAAGTCAGAGTAAGAGAGAGAACCAGTACCATGACAATCGACGGGTTTATCAAAGGTAGAGTTATCCTGAAGAACTTTGTCATCTTTCCGGCCCCATCAAGTTCTGCGGCCTCGTAAAGGCTCTCCGGGATTGCCTGAAGACCGGAAAAGAGTATTAGACCGTAGTATCCTATGAATTTCCATGTGACCATGATCGCTATTGAAAGAGTGGCCAGTTGAGGACTGCTGAACCAGGGAACCGTAATTCCAAAAATTGCTCTTGTTAATCCATTCAAGGGGCCGTTTATCGCGAAGAGCTTCTGAAAAATTATGGAATATGCCACTCCCGATGAGACATTTGCTACGAGAAATGCGAGTATGAAAAACGTTCGGAATAGCTTGACTCTCTTCAATCCAAGGGCAAAGAGTAAGGAAAGACCGAGAACCATGGGGATGAAGTACAGCATGAAGTTAAATGTATTGAAGAAAACTCTCCAGAACATTTCGTCCTGAAATAGTTCTATGAAGTTGTCAAACCAGATGAACTTCCTTGGGGTGAAGTAGTTCCATTTTGACAAAGCAAGTATAACAAGCCACACAAATGGGTAACCCCAGAATATTGCCGTGTATACCAAATATCCCCCAGACAGAGACCAGCCCTTTATTGCATCGATGGTTTTCAGTCTCTTCCTCACTCTCAATCACCCCTTCTCCTAGAAGAGTTCTCTCCTTACTCTCGTAGCAGAGTCTTTAAGTGCATCTAGCGGAGTTGATTTTCCATACATTATTTGCTCTATCAAAAATGTTGTGAGAATTTCCTGAACTTCAACAGTCTTCGTAGTCAAAGCCGGTGGAACGGCGTAGGCAACGTGGCTCGCATAAGCAGCGAACTTCGGATTGTCCTCCATATACTCCTGGAAGATGGGATTCGTCAACAGGTCTTCCCTTGCCGGAGGAAGATTGGTGAACTCCATCCACTTTCTGTCTTTTTCAATATCCGAATAGACCCACTTAATGAATTTCCATGCAGCCTCTCTGTGCTTTGTGGTGGCGAACATTACAAGCCCCTTGGTATCTGCGAAAGTGTAGATCGGTTTGTCCTCCGGATAATCATCGGGAACCGGAGGGGGAACGATTGTTATATGATCGAAGACATCGGGGAAGAGATTTCTCGCCTGGTTTATCTCCCACGGGCCGAAGATCCCTCCAAGGACAACACCGAAATAGAAAGGATTGCTTCCTAGATCAACTGCCGTCCAGTTGTTTCTGAACATGGTATCCATGAATGTGACGACTTTCTCGCCAGTCTCATTGTTGAAAAGCGCTCTGGCTTTTTCAACATCTAGATATGGAGCTCCTTCACTCGCGGCATAGTAGTAGGTTATGAAGTCGTACCATCGGTCGTACCAGTTTCTTCCCATTACCACAAGTGCTCCGTACTTCTCGTACGGCACGGAATACTTCTCGCTTATCTCGTAGATCTCAGAGTAGGTTCTCGGCGGTCTGTCATACCCAAGTTCCTTCAAGATGTCTGATCTCCACCACATCATTATAGGGTTAGAATAGATCGGGAGTACGTAATAGTTATCTCCGAACTTCCAGTTTTCAACGATGGAGGTCATCTTTCTTTGCTCCATGAGTTCCCAGAAATCAGGGAAAGAGTTGAGGGGAATAAGTATATCTGCTTCGATGAGTTGTGCGGCGAATCCCGAAAATATGTTCGTACAGATATCTGGCATTCTTCCGGAAGCGATTGAAGTAAGGATAGCCTCTTCTGAGGTTCCCGCAGCGGGAATAGTCGACCACTTGATCTGGATATCGGGGTTGTTTTCATTCCACTCAGCCACTACTTCCTTCCAGAAGCTTTCTTGGAGAGGATTGGGCGCTGTCCAGAAGACAAGTTCAACGGCGAACAATCCCACAAAGAGACACGAAAACAAAGTTAACAGAATCAATCTTTTCATGTGATTTACCTCCCTTTCTATAAAGTGCTTTCTCTCTGGACAAATTCAGTGAATAGAGAAATCTTTGTTGGACGCGGTTCATTACCAATTAGCAGACTTTGAAGCCTCCTAGATCCAACTACTCCCATCTCATGCTTGAATATCTTGAAAGTAGTCAGCGAGGGAGTAGTGGCCGAGGAGTTGACGATATCATCGAAACCCAAGATCGACACCTCCTCCGGTATCTTTATTCCTCTGGCTTGTAGCTCTTCCATCGCTCTTATCGCGGCGGTGTCGTTGCATCCAAATACGGCATCGGGAAGTCCGTATCTAGAAAGCAACAGATCGATGATTGCGCTCATATTATCATTATCTTCATCGTATTCATAAGCTTTGGGAAGATATCCGGCGCCTTCCATTGCAGAAATGTAGCCGTCAAAGCGGTCCTTGAACCCAAAGTGCGAAAGGGGTCCGTGGATATTTACAATCTTCTTGAGTCCTTTTGAAATTAGTTTCTTCATTCCGTAAATTGCCCCGTCATAACCGTCAGATACAACGCAGTCGACCTTTACGCCAGCGAGATACTGATCAATCAGAACAACCGGTTTCTTAGTCTCCTTTGCTTTTTTTATATCCTCTTCAGTAATCTCTCCACCTATCAGCAGGTATCCATCGTAGTCTTCCGAAAAATTATTTGAAGGAACAAGACTTCCTCGCATGTTGTTCCCCGCGAAAAACTCTTCTATTCCTTTGAGGACAATTGTGTAAAACTGATCGGATTGATCCGACAGGACGCGAAATAATCTCTTTCCTGCAACAATTCCAATATTGAACGCGAGCTTTCGACTTGCCAGAAAACTCGCGACTTTTGAAGGCTTGTATTCAAGTTCCTCGACGGCCAGCATAACCTTTTCTCTTGACTTCTTGGAGACATACCCACTTTTATTGAGCACTCGGGAGACGGTTGCTGTAGATACTTCGGCCAATTTAGCAACATCAGAAAGCTTAGCGGACAAAATTATCACCTCAGTATATGTAAACGCTTACATCTCTAGGATAAATATACCCTTATTTCGACTAGATAATCATGTCTATTCTAGATCCTTCTGGAACCTTTAGAAGCTTTTAGACATTGTAGAGATTAAATTTCGCAATATTGCTTTTATTTTCCGCCTTGATGGCTGCCAGGTAGCAATTTTGGTCAAGAGATAAAGATAAACTTCGCTAGAGGGAGATTAAATTATACAAGAGCTTACTATAATATATGGATGATCAGAGCAGCTCTAGATACTTTTAGAACAAAAACGCAATTAGATTCTATAATTTCAACAATATGTAAGCGATTTCATATCGACCTTAGGGAGGTGTTAATATGAAAAGGTTCTTGGTTCTTTTCTTCATAGTATTCTCAGTTTTTTCTGTTGCTGAAACAGTGAGAGTTCCAGTGTCTGTCAGCTCCTTCACTGGAGAACCCATTGCAGTAACGATATCGATGAGCGAGATCCTTGATCTTGTTGGAGTTGACTTTGACGCTAACTGGGATTCGCTGAGAGTAGTTCAGGATGGGGAGGAGCTTCCTTATCAAATTGACGATACCGATCTTAATGGCAAACTGTCGTCCGGGGATGTTATGGCCTTTCTGATTACAGGACCGGCAGAAATCACGGTTACCGACGATTTCGATATTCTTCCACCGGAGTTCGATGCAGTGGGAAAGGTTGTGGAGGAAGAAGGACAGTGGCTTATCGAGATTGGAGAAATAACTGCAGTAGCGAATAGCAAGGGTCTAGTAAAGGTTACAGGCTTTGGAGATGTAGAGGGCACGATAGTAGACGAACTGGGAATTGTGAGAATGTCCGGCTACGTTGGATCTACATACTACGTAGATGGTGAATACGGGCGACATGAGGAAAAGACAAGTGGAGACTTCATAGTAAAGGAAGCTACAGTTCTTCCGGCAGGCCCCGTAGGAATAACAGTAGTCAGCACGCTTGAAGCCCAACCGTTCCTCGGAATAACCCAAAAGATAATCACAACATTATTCAGCAATGGGGATATCATTTCTCATAACACCTTCGAATTTGCGACATACGCCGAACTAATGAAACTGCAAATAATGGCAACAAGAGTATTGACTGACGCAGCCGAAGACACGGTCCATACACTCCCGGTATTCAGAAGACTTCTTTGGGCCGATCAGCTGAATATTACGCCGCTAGAATATTGGCTTGATAGAAATGCGATCATGTTTTCCGGAAACAAACCTTACATAGTTTTTCCGGCTGTCGATTCGATGAGACCTCTCTGGTGGGGTGCAACATACATTTTTGCCTCCCAGGAGAGCTGGAGAGCCAACTACTCGCAGTCGTTGAAGACTGGTGTAGCAGAGATAAATCCAGAGGTCCCAGTCGTGGTCGCCGACTATGAAGAGTGGATGGGTGGCCTTACCTGGGTATATGAGAGCAGAGAATTCAGAGACGGATACTTCGAATGGATGCCAGGTGAGATCGATATCTTCGAGAGTACGAAAGACTACGTATCATCGAATTGGGAAGACTATGTAAAGCACTTTGTGGCAGGAGATGTTGTCAGTTTCAAGAGGGTTTACTCGATATACAGTGCCGACTCGATAGAGGACTCAATAGAGTTCGTTGAAATGAAGAAGTCAGAGATTCAATCACTCAAAATCGGAGAATAACTGATCCTTAATGAAGGGTGAGAGGCTTCCTCTCACCCTTTTCTTTTGGAGGTGCTTATGAAGAGAGCGTTGATCATTCTAGTACTTCTTATTTCGTTGATGCTTTTAGGAATTGAAGTTCAGATTAATCTGGATCATCTTGAGTTTCTCAGAGATCATTTTGTCGTTGAGGGAGAAAGTGTAATCGGTTACTGGATCTATGCAGACAGGCTTCCTGACGGCAATTATAGGCATGCCGACGCTCAGGGCGAAGGAGTGACATGCGTCGACGATGTAGCAAGGGCTGCAGTTCTATATTTGAGGCTTTTTGAAATCTCTGGAATGGAACAACACTACGATCGCGCTAAAGAAGCTCTCGAATTTGTTCTTTCCATGCAGGACAGTGATGGAGATTTCTATAATTTTGTCTTCGAGGATGGTAGCATCAACAGAAACGGTCCCACATCAAGAAAAGGAGGCAACTGGTGGGCGGCGAGAGCTCTGTATGCTCTTGCGAAAGGGGCTCGGGTTTCTCAGAATCTCGATCCAGAGTTCTCGATGCGCTTGGCAGATGCGGCCCAACGTTGTTTTCGAAAAATCATCGGTTTTGAGCGTGACGGTCTTATCCAGGGATACACTGATCTTTCCTCAGTAGTTCTTCTTGGAGCGGCGGAGTTGTATTCCATGAGCAACGATGTGCTATTGGGAGGTTTCATAAAGAGATGCGCAGCCGCTCTGCAGAGCAAAGTCATTCAGAATGAGGACTCGATTTTCAATGGTCTTGTCGACGAATCATCGCCTTCAGAACCGAGATACTTCTGGCACGGGTGGGGTTCAAGACAGCTGGAAGCGTTGGCAGTGGCGGGAGAGATTCTGGGAGACGACAGCCTTCTTGAAATCTCGACAGAATCATTCAAGCAAAGCTCTTTGCTCCTTATAAACGCGGGGCCCCTTTACTCAATTTCGAGCTATTTACAGCTCTTCCCGCAGATCGCCTATGCAGCTGAATCGGCAATTTCAGCGGGCTTCAGACTATATCACTTAACC
Organism: Mesotoga prima MesG1.Ag.4.2; assembly: GCF_000147715.2. Taxonomy (NCBI): domain Bacteria; kingdom Thermotogati; phylum Thermotogota; class Thermotogae; order Kosmotogales; family Kosmotogaceae; genus Mesotoga; species Mesotoga prima. The sequence continues at coordinate 2,048,824 of NC_017934.1, forward strand.
GGCGATAGGGATATTGCGGCCATAACGGCTCTTCTTGGGAGTTGGTTCCTTGGGGTCAACAAATTGAATCAGTCAATGGTAGGAAAGAACGGGGAGGGATTTGACGGACTTGAGTTCTCACATGTGAACAAAAATGCGGGAGCGGAATCAACAATTTCCATGCTTCTTTCTCTGGAAAGAATCAAGAGACTTCCCGAAGAGTACGGAGATCTGTTCTCAGCAGCGATAGAGGTTCTCACCCCGGTAGTGGTTTTGGAAGCTGAATCTATGAGGGCGGGCCTTTCAGAATCGGAGATTATTCAGAGTACTGGAGTCTCAGGAAGTGCGGTGACCAAAATTTCCGGAGCATTTAGCTTACGTCAACCAGTCACCCTCGTAGAGGCTTCCTATTCAGTCTTTGCAGCTATAAATGAAGCAAGAACGAATGAAGTGGTTTTCACCTTGAGACTCGGAGAATCAAAATCGGAAAAGACGGTAAAAATCGAAGAGAAAACAGTGCAGAAGCTAGGAGTCCTCAAGGGAAATGGAAAAGAGACAACGCTTACGGTCGGAGGAAAACTGAGCGAAGGAAGCTTTGACATCGATCAGATCATTCTAGTGCCAGACATCGTTGCAGTTTATCTCGTTGAAGATGACGTATCGATTGTTTTCAATTTCAAAGGGTGCAGTGAATTTGACGAGGGAGTATCCGTAATCGATGGCAGGGTGTTTGAGAGAGAAAAGAGCGTTTTACAAGTACCGGTGCTTCCAGTAAGCCTTATTGAGATGAATGGTTTTGTCCATCTAGATCTGCTCAAGTATTTCGATAACAACGGAATTGCTACCTCTGACGAAAGGAAAACAGCAAACTTCGATAATCCTCAGGGACTATTCGGAGCTTCCTACATATCCTCAGAGCTTGAGAAAGCTATCGATTCCGGTTCTCTTGCTGTAGAAGACACCGAATTCATGGTTAATGTAGACGGAAACGACAACTTCAGGCTTACAGGACAGGCGCTGACATTTTCGGCAGAAATGTTCGACAAGATCTGCATTCTTGGTGCGGCGAATCACGGTGATTACACAGGCGAAGCTCTTCTAATTTATGAAGACGACTCTCAGCAAGTGATTCCATTGTCTTTTTCCGACTGGTGTGGAGGTCCCTCTACAGGGGAGAAGATCGCCTTCGAGTTTTCAGGTAGATATGATAATACAGGCAACACGGAGAGAATAAAATGCATGTTGTATTACCGTTGTGTCGATCTTCTTGAGAAGCCTTTGAAGGGAATAGTATTACCTCAAATGCCTAATGTTCATGTTTTCGCAATTTCTCTTTCTAGAGCTGAACCCGGTTCTCAGGAAGAGTAACTGCGGATTTTAGAACATAAATTTTGATGTGGAAGACCGATTGCATGATAAGAACATATGCCCTTTAGAAAACTAGATCCCAAAATGAATTCGGGATGACACTGAACGAGATCCCGAAAGAGAAGTCTCAAACAGGAGAGCTTTGGGGCAGACTCCACGGGATGACAGCGAATGGTTATTCGAAAATTCGCTGAGGGTTGAATATGTAGAGATCTTTCAAAGGCCACTGTAGGGATTACATCCTCAGTAGCACTGAAAGCCGTGAATGGGTCAACTGCTTTCGTTATCGAGACCCCAGACCCTATACTCTATACCCTGCTCCTAATTCCATGCTGAACTTCTTTCAGCATCTTGATCTTGGCTTTTGAAATTGACCAAGAACGAAGAACAGATCCTCGCTCTTGAACGAATAACAGGTTTCCCTCGGCGAACGGCGAACCAATTTCTTTGCTCTTTCCAACGCCCTGACAGCAACCTCCGCCCCCGACTTTTTTGGCAACTTGGAACTGATCCTTTATTCTTTCAGACCATCAGCACCATATGCCACCACGAAGCCAGGTGTCAAACCTTGACACTGTATCTGGCCAGTGATAGAATCTACTATACGGATGCGTAGCTCAGCGGAAGAGCGCTTCCTTCACACGGAAGAGGCCACAGGTTCAATCCCTGTCGCATCCACCAGAATAGATAAGGGAGTCAACTGGACTCCTTTTTCGTTTTCCTTCGTGTTCTCTTTGGTTTGTCTTGCTTCTTTGCGAACTTGATCTCATATGAGGTAGGAATAGGCCACGTAAAGCCCACCGAGACTTCTCTTTTCAGAGATTTGGCAAGATTCTTCTGGTTTTCTGGAGTAAGGATTCCCGACATGTTCTGATAAACCTGAACGGTTGCCGAGCTGATAGTTTCATCTTCAAAGCCTCTCGCGAGATCCTTCAGCAACCTCTGATAAACTGCTCTCGGGGACTCGATTCTCCCGGTTCCCTTGCAAATCGGGCAAGAAGAGTATAACTTGGATCCAATGGCTGCAGACGATCTCTTCCTTGTCATTTCTAGAAGTCCCAACCTCGTGAATCCCATGATCATTGTCCTGGCCTTATCTTTCTTGAATTCACCTGTTAGACTTGAAATGATCTTTTGACGATCTTCATCGCTTTTCATGTCAATGAAGTCGATTACAACGATTCCGCCTATGTTCCGGAGCTTGAGCTGTCTTGCTATTTCTGAAGCTGCCTCCAGGTTTGTATTTAGAGAGGTTTCGGAAACGTCGTTGCCGGAAACATTGCTTGCCGAATTGACGTCGATTACCGTCATGGCTTCAGTTCTGTCTATGTAGATGTTTCCTCCGCCGGGTAGAGAGACCATTCTCGTGTAAAGGATCTTCATCTTCTCGTACACTTCTTCGCTTGCGAAGGCGTCGCCCTCGACATATCTTACGACTGGTTTGAAGCCCGATTTGAACTTGCTGATTCCGGCCACTACGTCGTGCCAAAGCTCTTCCGAGTCAACCACTATTTCTTTCGTGTTTTCTGTAAGTCTCTCTCTAAGAATGTACTCGACAAAGGATGGTTCCTCGTATAGAATCTTTGGTTTTCTGCTTCTCCTGAACGTCTCGCAGATCTGATTCCAGTTGGTACGCAGACTCTCAAGCTCTTCTTTTATTGTCTCGTCGCCAACACCGAAAGCGGCTGTGCGGAATATCACACCTTCCTTGTTTTCTAAAGTGGACTTCGCAACTGCGGTAAGTCTTTGTCTTTCTTGCTGGTCCGTAATCTTCTTAGAGATTCCGATATGTTTTGAAAAGGGAGTGTACACCAGACTCCTTCCGGGGATGCTGACTTTCAGAGTTATCTGAGGTCCCTTCGAGCCGATAGGATCCTTGCTGACCTGTACGAGAACCTTGTTGTTCTTTTCAAGTTTTGGTTGTCCCGATGCATCCTTGAATCTTAGAAAAGCATTTCTTCCAATTCCAATATTTACAAAAGCCGCTTCCAGACTGGGAACAACATTCTCTACCTTACCCAGATAGATATTTCCAGTGACACTTTCGCTGTCCATATCTTCAAAGAATATCTCTTCGAGTTGATCACCGTCAAGCGAAGCAATTCTGACCTCGTCTTCGATTCGACTGAAGACTATAGTCTGTGTTCTGTTATTCTGTATTCTTGCCACCGCCCTTTCATTTCTATAGACAGAACTAGATTTCAGTTTTTATACAACCAGTATATCTCATCGGATAATAAAAAAGCGGGCCACCTTCAGGTGGCCTTTCGCTATTCAGTCATTTCAATTATTCCTATGGATCCATTCTTTCTGGTATAGAGAACATTCACTTCATCTGTGTCAATATTTCTGTAAACGAAAAAAGTGTGGCCTAACATCTCCATTTGAAGCACGGCCTCTTCCTCGGTCATAGGTTTAATAGTGAACTTCTTGCGTCTTGTTATCATTGTGGAGTGGTCTTCCTCAAACTTGGAGGGAATTGAATCGAGGTTTTCCTTAAAGCCGTTTTTGTGTTTGTAGCGAGTTCTCTCCTTGAATCTCTTAATCCTTCTCTCAAAGGCATCCGATGATGAATCAACGACCGTATAGAAGTCACTGCCCTTCTCCTCGACACGAACCATGACACCTGGCAGGTGGGCGGTCGCTTCGATCTTGTAAAAAGCTCTTTCCTTCGAGAGCCTGAGATCCATCGAGATTAGCTTCTCCTCGTTGACAACTTTCGACACTTTCGAGAACCTCTTGTCGATGTAGTCTTTCATGGAGTCTGTTACAGTTACGTCTTTAGAGTAGATGTTGTAATCCATGATAACCCTCCTCTCGCGTGATGTGACTCAAGTTGCGTTATTACATGTTATCACAATATCAAAGACCGTTACAGTGCATGGGGATCATGGTCCTTCTAGGGAACCTCTCTCATGGTTTCGATCTGGAACAGTTCTACTGAGCACAGATTATCCCAGCTGTTCTTGAAAAGAGAAGCGAGTTGAACTGGAAGTATTTTGAACCTGTCAAGTTCATCAATTCTTACCCACTTCGCATCGACCAGAGTTGGGATTCCCGGATTATCTGGATCTGATCCCAGCTTCAACTTTCCTGAGACATAATCGCAGGAGAATATCACCTCCAGAAGGCTTTCTCTTTTGAATTCCTGAAGTGCAATGACAGAGCGTGGGGAAACCACTACTTCAGTCTCCTCCCTTATCTCTCTCTTGATTGCACTGAAAAGATCTTCGTCTGATTCGACAAAGCCGCCAGGGAAACACCAGAAGGGAGGTCTGTCGTGATGCTCATGACGAACAAGAAGGACAGATTCGTCTTTAACAATGAGAGCTCTCACTTTAATACGATGTGTATTCTTCATATGCACACCTCGACCATACCTCAACTTAAGTATATCACCTCTCCGCTCGTTGATTGATATAATGTGAGATGAGATAGGAGGTTATGGGATGCGCTATTCAAGAGTTAGAACGGTTACAACTGTTGGTTTGAAAGTTCTGGATGTTCTTGTTGAGCTGGATATTGACAGCAGGGCAGTCATCCAGGAAATGGATATTGTAGGTCTAGGAGACACCGTTATTAAGGAGAGCAAGAAGAGGGTGAAGAGTGCCGTCAAGAATTCTGGGATTGAGCTTCCAAATGGAAGGATAACTGTGAACCTCGCTCCTAGCGATGTGAAGAAGGAGGGTTCTTATCTTGATCTCCCGATAGCTGTAGGACTTCTCAAAGCCACTTCAAAGATTAACGCCGACCTATCAGACTTTGTCTTCTTTGGAGAGCTAGGTCTTGATGGAAGCTTGAGAAGAGTAAGGGGAGTATTGCCGATTTTGCTTTCACTTTCAAGAAGGGCAAAGGGTATGAAGATAGTGCTACCTGCTCCTAACAGACAGGAGGCTTCAATAGTAGACAATTTGACAATATTTACGGCCGATAATCTGAACGATCTGGTCGGTTTTCTAAACGGGTATATAGAGAAGTCTCCCATCGCTTATTCGCAGCCAGAACTTGGTAATGTTAGTGGGCCGGACATGTCTGAGATCAAAGGTCAGGAGTTTGCCAAAAGAGCTTCCGAAGTTGCTGCTGCAGGTGGTCACAACATCTCTCTTCGAGGTTCACCAGGATGCGGCAAGACAATGCTTGCACGCAGGATTCCGTCAATTCTTCCTCCTCTGACTATGGAAGAGGCTATTGAGACAACGATGATTTACAGTGTTGCGGGCCTCCTTGGAGAGAAAGGACTAATAAAGGAGAGGCCTTTTAGATCGCCGCATCATACTGCATCGACAACGTCCATTGTCGGAGGAGGCAATGACGCAAAGCCGGGCGAGATTAGTCTGGCTCATAATGGAGTATTGTTCATGGACGAGTTTCCGGAATTCAGAAGAGATGTTATCGAGGCTCTCAGACAGCCGCTAGAGGATGGAGTGATAACAGTGGCCAGGGCGAAGCTAACTGCGACATATCCAGCAAGGTTCATGATGGTTGCTGCTCAGAATCCCTGTCCCTGCGGGTGGTACGGAGATAAAACTAGAGAGTGTACATGCTCTTGGTATGACATACAGAGGTACAACAGAAAGATCTCGGGTCCAATGGAAGATAGAATAGACATCTTTGTGGATATGCCAAGACTAGATTTCGACAAGTATATGGAAAACTCGACGACAGAAAGCTCGGACGAAATTCGGAAGAGGGTCATTGCGGCAAGAAAGAGACAGTCGGAGAGATATGAGGGAATGAGCATATTTTCGAATAGTCAGCTCGGTCATGCCTTGCTGAAAGAATACGTCCCACTCGATACTGCATCGAGATCACTTCTTTCGGCGGCCATGGATAAGATGAAATTAACCGCAAGGGCCATTGATAGAGTTCTAAAAGTAGCACTTACAGTTGCCGATCTCGAAGAAAGCAAAGTCGAGGCCAGGCACATTGCAGAGGCTTTGCAGTATCGAAGAAAGACCTAGAGTTCATAGTTCAAGGTCTTCATAAGAGATCTTACCAGAAGAAAACTAAACGGAATGACGAACAATGAGTAAACAAGCACCGAAGAGATCTTACCAGAAGAACACTGAACGGAATCACGAACAATGAGTAGACAAGCACCGACGTGATTCTTCCAAAGTTTGGTAAATAGACCCATGTTGCAATACCTATTAAGAACAGATAACTGAGACCGAACCATCTGTATCTGGGAGAAAGCTCCGTGCAAATAATAATAACGATACCGGGCAGCATTTCTATCAAAGCGACCGTAGAAAAACCGTGGGAAAAAAGAGCGAATCCTACAAATATCAAGCCCACCGATCTTCCAATGATTGAAACCAACTGCCTTCTCTCAAGAGTGAATCCGGAGAAAAAGACGGCCTTTGCAACAAAAGGAATAAGGATGAAAGAGATCGCGGCGTCGATCGTAAGGGTGTAACTCATACCAATATAAAAGATGGCTAAAACGAAGCTTATTCCTAAAGCCATATTAGATGAAAGGCTGTCGATTGTCTTCTCCCTTTCGTCAAATCCGGGGATTAATCGGAGCATCCTCAGTGAAGGAAAGAGGTAGAGGCCCAGCAAGAGTAGAGAATACCAGCCTACCGCCGTCTTAATGAGAGAAACTGATAGGATAATTATGAAGACATCAAATATCAAGATACCCGTTTTAAGCAACAACCTAATCACCCTCTTCCAGTTCAAAGAGTTCTTCGACAGTACAGTGAAGAATATTTGCGAGCTTAAGAGCAAGTTTAACTGAAGGTTTGAATTTCCCTTTTTCGACCGCGATTATTGTCTGCCGGCTTACTCCGGCCATTCTTGCTATATTGTCCTGTGTCATTTCTCCATTCTTGAATCTAAATTCCTTCATTCTGTTCTTCATAGCCATCACCTGGGTCAAGTGTACATAATACTTTACATAATGTCAAGTATTATAAACATTTCATTTTTGTAGCTCAGCCTACTCAAGTAAAGATATAACGTTTGAAGAAAGGAGTAAAGAGTTTCTTTTGTCATAACGCATAAGTCACACTATAAGACTAAAAGACTAGATTGTTTTTGAGATGTTCCGGGAGGTGGATACATGAAATCGGGAATCTTAGAAAAGATTGATCTTGCTTTCAAGTCTGTGAATCCTCGTCTGTCGAAGGTCTTTCTGCCATGGACAGTGAGAAATCCAAGATACATTCGTGGTTCTGCCAAGCTCTTGGAAGCATTCAAAGAATCTGAATCGTTGAGAGACTCTCTCCTTAAGGAAGGATTAGTGGTTCCTCCAATAATGATACTGGGTATCACTAACAGGTGTAATCTCAAGTGCAAGGGATGCTTCGCAAGTGCTCTCGGCAACTCCGGAAGGGAAGGGCTACCTACGGTAAAGGGATTATAGACAGCGAAGATTGGGACAAAGTGATTGATCAGGGCAGAGGGCTCGGGATTTTTACTTTTCTTGTCGCGAGGGGCGAATTATTCGTGAATCCACACGGGTCACATTTTTTGAGTGGTTTGTTTCTTCGGTAATTCTGTCTTTCAGAAAATAGATAATCTCTAATGCGTAAAGAGGTTATGAATAGAGCTTTTGGTCGACATACTCTTTCTGATTGTGCTACGAAGGAGAACAGGACTGGAGATATTTATATCTAACTTCGTCACAGAAGAATTCTTCGAGTAATTCATCAGTCGATATTCTTTCGGCTACACCAGATAGGTGCTTGTCGTCCAAATTGTAGCTCTACTGATAAATCATGTCTAGCCATTCCAGTTTATCAGTTTCAGTCTCTAGAGAAGGAACTCAGTTGAAATACTCCTGATGGTTTATTGGTCCTTAAACGCTGGCTTCATTTACCATCTAAGCGCTTTCCACTGAAGAAAGCAACCTGTCTTTCAAGATGTGAGCATATTGCTTCTATGTCTTCTAGATCTACTCTGTTTTCATCTTCTCGCTCGGGATGAAAGGCAAAACGCGGATCCATGTGAACGATCACTCGATCACGACGATTCTTTAGTTTCTTAATTCGTTCTGCAAGGAGGGCTTCCTCTCTATCAAAATCGTCCATTATTCGATATAATTCGCGTCGAAAGTGTTTTGGGCAGCCTTGTCGGATATACTCTCGAAAAGTCTTCATGGTGAAGCCGCTGTTGCGTACCAGTTTGGACGCCCTTATTATAGAGGCATCGAAAAGTGAATCCCTTATCACGGGGTGGGTTGAAGTTTTGTAGAGCTCGATGTCGACCCTGAGAAGATCTGTCTCGTCTTTAAGAACCTTCAGTCTTACAAGGTAACCCTTTTGCTTTTCCGGTTTGACCATAGAAAGAACATCCATATTTCAATTATAGCTATTTGCGAAGAACAAAGCTAGGAGAAAAATAAAGAGCGGGAATCACCCGCTCTTCACTTACTTTTCAATAATAACCTTAAGGTGTCCACTTCGTGTATATCATAGGTTGCTGAACAGGGCCTGCCACAAAACGCTCTGTCAAAGTCCATGACGTAGTCGAAGGACTTCCACCCTTTATTGCCGTGTAACACTTGTACAACAATGCGGGCAGGGTGTCTATGGATTTGCTAGAGGCGTAGGATGTGACTTCTGACCAGCCTGTGCCGGTAAAGGAAGAGAGTTTCTGCAGGAAGTCACCCGACCACTCAACATACATGTCTGAAGGATTGTAATCCGCCGCGCCACCTGCGCTGTCCCAGTCGGGATAAGCCCCCTTGGTAGCGGTAGTTGTAGTTATTATTATTTCGACATTTGGAGGGATAACGCCGGCGGATTTCAGACCCTCAAGCCAGCTACCAGAATGGCAGGATTCGATGATTATGCAGAACTTCACGCCAGAGTGTTCGAGTATATAAGTTCTCAACTGATTTGCGAAGAAAGTCGTTCCCCCGAGATTCATGAGGTTCGTGTTTCCATGCGCAATAAAGTACAAAGTCATATAGTTTACCTTTTCAGTTGTCAGTAGCTCATCCATTGCGGCTAGAACGGCAATCCAGTTCGGAGCAGCTGCGCCCGAAACATACTTCACGTCACGCACTCTGTCAGTTCCCATTATTGTCTTGAAAGCGTTGGACATAAGATCCCGTACATCTCGAGCCTCCGCGTAAAGATTCTGTGTGGGAGTGAGTCCACTGGTAATTACGGCCCCCTTTATCCTGAAAAACACTTGTGTCCAGTCAACAACAGTTCCAGTGATTATTTCCCTGACATATTTCCACTTGTCCCAAATAACTGCTTTAGCATAGAGATTCCGATCGCTCAAAGGTGAAACAATGTTTCCGTTAATCGTTGGCCAGCCTTCGGTGTCTTCTTCGAAGATAATCTCGTTTGTCTTTGACACAACGACGAGTTTCCCAGGGTGATCGTAGAATGCACCGGGAGCTTCATCCAGATAGAAGAAATAACCTGATTCATTTATGCCTTGCAACTGATACTGGAGTTCCTGGCCTCCAGCCGACTCGGATCCGATGATATCGTCCTGATCGACTTCTCCCAGATATAGGCCGGTAAATGGGCCTTCCGGTTCTCCTTCCTCCTCTATGAACTGAATGAACTTTCTTGTGGCAGCTACAACAGGGTCTTTTGGAATACAGGAAGATATCATGAGCATTGCAACGAGAGCCGCAACAATAACTATTGATACTCTTTTCAGCCGCATAATATCACCTTCCCGTCATGCGGAGCTTTCCTGTTCATATTCGAGCTGTATGTCAATAAGTCATTGTGCACGCAGATTATAGTATTGAAAGAAAGATATTTAAGTTTATATTGACTCAACGATCGATTACGTTATAAATTCGATTGTTAGAGTTTTTAGCGTAAGATTCTGTGTTTAATGTGAGTATCGTAGTAATGGCACAACAAAAAGACAGAAGTAAATCGGCAGCGGTACTTTTAAGAGAAAGCAGATATTTCAAAATGAAAAAGAGGGTGTTTCCACCCTCTTATGATTATGCATTTTGATCAGTAATACTCAATCTCGCGAGTTTCTTCTTCTTCAACAGTTGCAGTCTCTTTCCAGGTTTCTTTTTCGAGATCAGCAGCGTTCATTACATAATAGCCTACTTTATGCATATAGTTTCCCATTGAATCATATTCATACTCGTATACAACGGCCTCTTTCTCTTCACCAAACGCGCTGTCGGATATTCTCAGAACAACATCGCCCATCTCGTTGTATTCAAGAATAGATTCAATAGGTTCCGGTTCGCTTCCGGGTTCTGCGAACATATACATGTACTCCAGTTCTCTAATGCTCTGATTCTTAGCGTTATATTCGAAGACTGTTTTTGTCATTACCATGCCCATCATTCCGAATGACTCTTCAATTAGATTTCCGTTGTCATCGTACTTCATCGAGATAGTCATTTCAATTTTCTGGCCTTCGCTCATTCCAGATATCTTCTGGGCGATCAGTCTTCCTGCCTCATCATATTCCATGATCAAATTAGAGTCGCCTTCGGAGTCTTCAACAACTATTCCAGCAATTCTTCCGTTTTCGACCTTTATTTCGTCGACGTTTTCCTCAACACCATTCTCTCTCCCCGATACAGAAAGAAGTTTCCCATTACTGTCGTAATTGAAGAGTATTGCACTCTGTTCATTACCGTCTTTGTCATATTCAATCTGCGAAACAAGACTGCCATTCTCGTTGAAGAAAAGAACACTGTATCCAGAGAGGACGAGCTCCTCGTCGACTCCCAGATCCATTTCGTTCTCCGGGTATAATATTTTTGCTGACTTAACGGGTCCCCTCAATCCGAAATCCTCGGTGCTCATAGGAATCATAAACTCCGATTGTCCAAGAGCAATCACAGAGAAAACGAGCAAAACCAAAAATAGAGAGATTCTTTTCACTGCTACACCTCCATGTGCAAAGTTACTATAATCATACAGGAGTTGGATAAAAACGGTATCATTTATCTCTCCTATAGGCGGTATTATGATGAAAGATTTCTATGTTGATAAGCCCTCTTTTGAGGAGTCAAGACGGATTATGGAGAAGATGTATCACTCGATTCCCGAATCGAGTAATGGTAGGTATTCGCTTTCAGAACTCAGGCCAATTGAGGAAGTCTACTTTGATTTTTTTAAGAGAGGCGATAAATTGCTTGTTTTGAGAGGCCAAGGAGAGATAATTGGGCATATCCACTTTGGGCCACAGAGGGACGAACGGTTTTCTTCCAATTTATCTGGACACATCTATGATCTATATGTCAAGAAAGGGTACAGAGGAGAAGGAGCAGGAAGGACTCTTCTTAGGTCTGCTTTGGAGGAAGTTAAGCCTATTTTTCAGACAATTACCGCCAATACCTATAGATTCGGAGCTGGATGGCATATGCTGAAAAGTGAGGGCTTCAATGAAAAGAGAATTACGTTCAGTACCGATAAACGACTTTCACACTCTAGGATAAATGCCTTCGAAATCTTCCGCGGTCTTCCTGATGATCTTGGAAAAGTCTTTGTCGAGATCTCTTCTTCTCCTACAATAGTAAAACGCCAGCTTCAAATGACGCCAAGTGAGCTGTTCTTCAATCTGAATGAAATCATGGACTCTGGAGGTAGAATTCTAATTTGCCGGCAAGATGAAGAAACGGCGGGAGTTCTAATCTATTCTGTCTTCGAAGATCTTATGACTTACAGTCTTCTCGGATTTATAGAATTTGTTTTTGTCAGCGAACGTTTTCGTCGAATGGGTATAGGAAGAAACCTACTTTCATTCCTAAGTGAGTATCTATTGATTAGGGGGGTTGAAGAATCCTTCTTTGAATGTGTATTTGAAAGTGATTATCACTTCTGGTCTAGAGCCATTGGTATGAAAGAATTTTCAGTTCTTCTCGAGAAGAAGGTGGAAAGTTAAGAAGAGAGAAGGATTTCTGAATGAACGTGATGGTCATCTGATCGAATTTGAGTCCTCATCACGATAATTCTGACCAATTTGAGGGATTGGAAGCTGATGCTATAATTAATAAGTCAATCAAACTAAAGGAGAATCTCCCTTGCATAACAAACGTCTTCCACTCTTGCTGACATCTCTGTTAGTGTTCTTTGTGATGTTCGGTTTTGGTTTGCTCTTGCAGCTGAAGCTAAGAGAGCTTGGGGCTTCACTTCTTATGGTCGGGCTTCTTACAACAGTGAGAGGCGCTGTAGAGACTTTTGGTTCTCCGGCCTGGGGAGCAATATCTGACGGACTTAAGAAACGAAAACTACTGATGATATTACTTGTACTCACGCCGGCCTTTCTCTACTTTGCCTATTCAGTAATTGAGACTCCCATAGTATTCATTCTCTTTTCTTCATTAATTGCTTTCTTTACCGCTGGATTCGAACCTATAGCAATGGCTCTGAGCACTGAGCATTCACGGGATTCGGTCAGGAATACTTCAAGAGAACTGTCGATATTGAATACTGCAAATTCAATCGGAATGCTAACTGGCAGAATTATGCTCTCGATTCTTCTAGTCTTTTTCACTGTGAGCCAGGCTATAAACTGGTATGCATTCGTTGCTCTGATTGCTGTCATACCTGTCCTTTTCTTGAAGGAAGAGAAACACCTCGTCTCTCGTAGAAAGGGCTTCTTGAACAGGTTGTTCCCCTTGAAAGAGGATTCTACGCCTCTCTGGGAAAATGGATTATGGGCTGTCTATGCTGGTACTTTCTTGAGACAACTTGGAACGGCTGGAGCCACTTCGATAATTGCAATATATATGACTGAAAGAATTGGTTTGTCAGGAGCGGCTACAGCAATCATTACTTCGATAAACCCCTTTATGCAGATCTTTTCTCATATATTCTTTGGAAGGGTGATATCTAAAACTGGACCAAGAAAGAGCACACTGATCGGCATAGGTCTAACAGTATTCACAATGGTTTTCTTTGCCGTGGCAAAGAACTGGGTCCTCATTGCGATTGGGTACTTCTGCCTTGGCATTGCCTTTGGAGCCTTCATAAACGGTGCCGGTACTATGGTATCTCTCTGTTCACCGCCGGGGAGAAGAGCCGAGTTTCTGGGACTTCTTAGGTCGGCCAGAGCCATTGGTTTTATGGTTGGGCCATTGCTGGCCGGAACTGTTGCGGAATATTCTTATTTCGGCATGTTCATTATGATGGCTTCACTCATTGCAACTGGAGGACTAATCGTAATTGCTTTTACGAAGGAACAATTCGTTACAGGCTGAGTTAAATCGGCGTATGATAATCTATTAGAATCTCAGGAATGATATGAGATCATTCAAAGTACTTGGGGCAGTTCGGGCAAGAAGAATAGTCAAAGCGGAGGTGAAGGAGTTTGCTGAGATACATCGTGAAAATCCTTGTGTCATCGGTAATAATCGCTCTTGTTTCTGAAGTCAGCAAGAAGTCTGGATACATTGGAGGACTTATAGCATCTTTACCTCTTACTTCCATGCTCGCGCTTTTCTGGCTCTACAACGATACAAAAAATTCAAGTAAAGTTGCAGAACTCTCAACCGGTATTCTAGTGTTTGTTCTTCCTTCTCTAATTTTCTTTGTCGCTATGCCATTGTTTCTCAGAAGAGGCATCAATTTCTACGTTGCACTTGCCTTGTCCAGTGGAGTCATGATGGCAGGCTATGCCTTCTTTTCGCTCATCCTTTCAAAGTTTGGAGTGAGATTATAATAGTTCTGACTTGAGTGAATTGCTTGACCTCTGTTCGAGAAGCGGTTTCTTGCTGAGTGTTTCACAAGAAAGTCCTCGTTATACTTATGGATTCCCAGGTCTATGAAACCTGCTCCTATAACTGTCCGAGCCCAGAATTTGAATTTGCTGATTCTCTTGAATATCTGCGCGACCAGCTTCGTGCTTATGGCAATTCCGATGGCAACAACGACAACAGGAAGGCCGGTTCCGATTCCTCAGATAGCAGGAATCAACAGCCTGGACTGTTCATTGATGGCGAGTGGTATTACGCTTCCAAAGAATAGTACAGCCAATACAGGGCAAAAGGTGAGGGCGAAGAGAGAACCGAGAATCAGGGCACCAAGCAGACCTTTGCTCTTGATCTTCTCTTGAGGCTCATTGCCTAGATCTTTCACCTTGTTTCTGAAACTCAACGGAACTCAAGAAGGAACATGCTTACGATGATCATTATCGGACTTTCTTCGCGTTTGCCCCCATTACTGGGCATGTTTTGCAACGGATGGTGCCACGAAAATAGTAAAGAACTGAATAATCTTCCGGAAGATAGGGGTCCTACATTTCCACAAGAACAGACTCCCTGGTCGTCGAAGATTTATGTAGGAGAATTATTTCGTCATAAGTAAAATAAGCAATACTGATCGAGGCAAATAGTACCAAACAGATTCTAATGATTCTCTTCAGTTTAGCGTTTTGCCTCCACAAAAAGCAATTGCGCAATTTCGGATTTCTTTCGCCGGCTTTTCGTACCCAAGAACCTCCACTTGTTTCTTTCCCAAAGATTTTCTGAGCCGTTATTCTTGTCTCAATCCTTTCATCAAAGCGCGTTAGTATCAGGCTCAATTAGCGTCTCTTATGGAACCCGCAAAAGATCAAACCAGAGAGCTTCAGATCTTGAAGTCAATTGTGTTCTTTGATTTCGACTGCCCCATTTCGTATCCTTTGCCAAGCACAAGAACTAGACCAAGTTCTGCAGGCAGGCCGACCTCAGTAATTTTCTCAACTGTAGATTTGACGTCATACTCAACTCTTCGAAATTCATATGAAATACTCTGCTGGACAACATCAATAATCAAATAGCAGGCCTTGGGATTTCCGTCCTTAGGCCTGCCGACGCTGCCGTCGTTGAAGACGAGTTTTCCCATCGCCCAGCGAACCATGGGAAGATGCGTATGACCGTTGACGACAACATCGGCTTTGACCCTCTCCAGCACTTTCTGTAGCCTTTCGCTTGAAGTATCTGGCCTTATGTACTCAAGTAAATGATCTACAGGGCTTCCATGAACAAGAAGAAATTTCACACCCTCTTCTTCGAATTCCAATGTGTGAGGAAGTGAACGTAGGAACTCCTTAGCTGCAGCTGAAGTATTTGTTATGCTCCAGTTTAAGGACTCGTCTCCAACTTCCGTTTCTCTGCCGGGATTATATGCGCAGCCGCAGCTTTTCTTTTCATAACCTATCGCATCATCATAATTTCCCATTATCGTAGGGATTTTAAGGTCGCGAATTCTTTGAACAACCTCTTGTGGCTGAGGGCCATACCCTACTAGATCTCCAAGACAGTAAATTCTTTCAATGTTTTGACTCTCAATATCTTTCAGCACTGCCTCAAGAGCCTCAAGATTTCCGTGTATATCCGAAAAGAATACGATTCTCATTTTTCTTGACCTCCAGTAGTGATCTCCAGACTAGATAGATATTACTCGATAAATATTGTCTCAGTATTCTTTCATTGTTGCACAACAATGCAACATGGATTATTCTATTAGTATATCCCGTTTGGAGGTGTCTGATGAACAAAAGGACAGTCATGCTTTTCAAGGCACTGGGTTGTAGCTGGCGATTAAAAATTCTTGAACAACTTTCAAAGGGTACCCTATGTATTTGCGAGCTGGATGATCTTTTTGCGATAGATAAAACAACTCTCTCAAGGCACGTTAAGGCATTGGTAGATGCGGGCCTCGTCAAAGAGAACAGGAATGGTGCGAGAAAGGAGCTCAGCATAGCAGATAGAAGAGTCCTGGAGATTGTCGAGCTTGCCAAGTCAATCACTGATGTGTCATCACAAGAATCGGAGTAGATGACTGTGTACAGCACTGTAATCTATTTCATAACTGGATCGCTTCTAGTTATCTCTCTCATTGTAAGTCGAAAAAAGACACTTATGGCGCTCGAGAAAGCGTGGAGATCATTTGAGGGAATTCTGCCTGAACTGATCGCTATTCTGCTTTTCGTTGGATTGCTTATCGCGCTGTTGAATCCCGAGACAATTTCGCAGCTGCTAGGAGAAAGTTCGGGAGTTTGGGGGTTGCTTATAGCTTCAGCTGTTGGATCAATCACTTTGATTCCCGGTTTTGTCGCTTTTCCCACGGCGGTCATGTTGCTCGATAATGGAGCCGGGATAACTCAGATAGCTCTTTTCATTTCCACTCTGATGATGGTTGGAGTTGTTACTTTTCCGGTTGAGAAGAAATATTTTGGAAGTAGACTGACGATTATGAGAAACGTGATGGCATTTGGATTCTCGTTTATAGTTGCCGGTCTTATGGGAGTGATTCTGGGATGAAGGCGAAAAGGTATGTCTTTCCGCTAGTAATGGCAGGGTTCGTTTCTGCAGTATTTGCCGCAAACAATCAAGTCGGGCGAAACGCACTGAGCATTACTGGAACGAGTTTTTTGGAAATGTTATCAGTTATTCCTCCGATATTTATTCTCTTGGGCCTTCTCGATGTCTGGATTCCGAGAGAGAAGATTACCAAACATCTGGGAGAGGAATCAGGTATCAAGGGAATATCACTATCCTTTCTTCTTGGAGCGGCTGCGGCGGGACCTTTATATGGCGCCTTTCCAATAGCAGCGGTCTTCATGAAGAAAGGAGTGAAGTTTTCGAACGTACTGATCTTCGTTGGAGCTTGGTCAACAACTAAGATTCCGATGTTCATGTTCGAAATGGGATCACTGGGTGCAGGGTTTGCTCTGCTCAGATTGGCAATAAACATTCCGGGAATACTACTTATGGCGATAATACTAGAAAGAATAACCGGTAAGGAAAGTATTGATGCGATATGTGCACAGGCTGCGAGCATTAGTGAATAGGAGACATAATTGAGATGGAGAAAGATTTGAAGAAAGAAGTTACGAAGTTCGTATTGTTGGCAGCTGGTTTTCTTGTTTTCTATTTTCTTCCTTTTGGAAGTCAATATGTACAGGATGCAATAATCAGCGGATTTACAATGCTTGGTTCATATGCAAGAGAACACGTACTTCTCTGTCTTGTGCCTGCCTTTTTCATTGCAGGCACTATCACTGTATTTATACGGAAGGATTCAATATTGAAACTACTGGGTCCCGACGCCCGAAAGATCATTTCATATCCAATCGCTGCCATTTCTGGTGGAATTCTGGCAGTTTGTTCTTGTACAATTCTTCCTCTTTTCGGAGGTATATACAAACGGGGCGCCGGCCTTGGACCGGCAGTTGCCTTCCTCTTTAGCGGTCCGGCGATAAACGTTGCTGCAATCTTCTTGACTGGAAGTGCTATTGGATGGGAGATGGCACTTGTGAGAATTCTTGGAGCCTCGACCTCGGCAATTTTTGTTGGTTTAACGATGCAGAGCATCTTTAGAGAAAAGGGATCAGGAGGTTTTGCGACCCAGGAATCGGATGATCATGTTTCCTGGCCTGAGGCGATTGGTTTTCTGGGTCTCCAGATGACCTTCTTAATTGTTGGCGGCCTGGCTATCGATCCGATAGTTAAGGCATCAATACTGATTATCTCCGCTATTGTGGTTTTTGTTATGGCTATACGTTTCAAGGGAGAACTGAGAAATCAATGGATAGGTGAGACTTGGGATTTTGCGAAGAAGATTCTTCCTTACCTTTTCTTCGGAGTCTTTGCCGCTGGAATAATATCCAGCGCGCTTCCCCAGAGCGTTGTCGAGTCACTTCTTGGGGGCAACAGATTTGTCTCAACTCTCTTTGCATCAGTCTTTGGAGCTTTCATGTATTTCGCGACTCTGACTGAAGTTCCTATCGTCCAGTCGCTAATGTTTCTAGGAATGGGAAAAGGTCCCGCCCTGGCGCTCTTTATGGCGGGTAATTCACTTAGTTTGCCTAGCATGATAGTTATAACTAAACTTCTGGGAAAGAAGAGAGCATTCACTTACTTTGGACTGGTAGTGTTATTCTCCACGCTGTGGGGATTCATATATGGAAGTCTATTTTAGGATTAAGGAGGTCGCACAATGAAGATCGAAATCTTTGGTTCGGGCTGTCCGAGGTGCAAACAGACAGAAAAGATTATGAAGATGGCCGTTGAAGAGTTGGATTCAGATGCGATAGTGGAGAAGGTAACAGACATGATGGTGATCATGGAGAAGGGAATAGTATCGACTCCCGCTGTCGCAGTCGATGGAAAGATCGTTATATCCGGGAAGATACCCTCACTAGATGAGGCGAAAAGACTCATCAAAGGTTGATAGAAGAAATGTTTAGGTGATAGATTAGTGGAGGGGGATGCCCTTCCATTTTTCAACCATGTAGATGGAGGTCAAGAATGAAAGTGGTAGCCTTTAATGGAAGTCCGCGTGTTGATGGAAACACCTCTAAGATGATTGAAGAAGTCTTCACTGTTCTAAATGATGGAGGAATAGATACCGAGATAGTACAAATTGGCGGGAACCCCGTAATGGGGTGCACTGCCTGCAATATCTGCTTCGAGACGAAAAACAGGAGATGCGCAATAGTTGATGACTATGTTAACGGTTGCATAGAAAAGATGCTTGAGGCAGACGGAATTATCTTCGGGACGCCGACTTATTTTGCGGATCTCTCGCCCGAGGTGAAGGCTCTGATTGACAGAGCAGGGATGGTGGCACTTGCCAACAACGCTATGTTTAAGAAAAAAGTAGGTGCGGCCGTAGTAGCGGTTCGAAGAGGAGGATCTGTTCACGCATTCGATTCTATCAATCACTTTTTCCTTATCTCTCAAATGATAATTCCCGGTTCATCATACTGGAATCTCTCTCTAGCCTGGCGAAAAGGGGATTTCGAGAAAGATAAAGAGGGAATACGAACGATGAGAGTTCTCGGTGAAAACATGGCCTGGTTGCTAAGGAAGATCAACCAATAGTCTGTTGTAATGAGCTTTCAACTTGATTTCTGCCGAACTAGAATAGATTGCGGCCTCCGAAATTGTATGCGGCTGGCAAGACTATAAATTGGAAAAAGTACCACTGTCTATCTTTTTGCAAGAAGGCACTTTCACCAAATGCCTTACGACAGTTCATGGTTCACTTCTGCGCGAAACTCGATAACAAATCTGATAGTTGTTCCATCTCTTCACAGCTAAGATATCCGGTTCTTGCCTCTTGTTTTGACACTTGATAAATGGGGTTTTCGAGAACTAAAACTGGTATCTTATTTGCATGTCATTGTGTTGGAGGTGCGAAAGTGTACACGTGGATGAAAACTCTTGGATGGATAAACTTCACTCTTCTTGTCATAAACACATCTCTTTTTCTGACAAGATGGTTCTACCGCACATTCAATAAAAGGCTTGAGCGTTTTCCCTGGAAGGGCTTTAAGAAACTGATGGTAGTCCTGGCCGCTGTTCATCCTTGGACTGGTTCAATTCTCTTGTTCACTGCCCTTTATCATGGTTATCTTGCAACAGGAGGTTTTGTCCTGTACAGTGGTAGTCTTGTTTTCATCGGGGTATTTGCACAGTTCATAGTATATTTGTTAGGAAAGTATGTTTCGGCTATGAAGAAGAAATGGAGACCCATACATAAAGGCCTGATGATAGCCACATGGGCGCTGTTTCTTTTCCATATTTTTGCGCCGTATTCTATTTGGATTCCAATTCTCTAGTCCATTGTTGCTAGCGATCTCAAGAATGGCAGTACAATTTCGAGGAATTCCCCGGGGCTTTCCTCATGTGGTAGGTGGCCCGTATCTGGAATGATTGACAGCTGGGCTAAGGGAAGCTCTTTCGCGAGCCTTACTGAGTCCTCAACGGGTACTATTCTGTCGTTATCTCCAGTGATAACTAATGACGGTACATAAATCACGGGAATTTTGGAATAGTCGTAAGGCTTTCTTGCAAGCGTCAGTTCCCACAAAGCTCTGTCCCAGTTTTCCGCCTTCAGTGGTTTTTCGTATCCTTCAAGAATATCTGGGGTCAGCTTGCTGGTATCGTACCAAGCCAGATCTAGAAGATTTCGTGAGTTTCCCAGAAAAATTCTCGATACAAGAGGACCTAGATGTCTACCCTGTGGTGTGTTTGTCAGTAAGTTGAAAAATGGGTTATCTGCATCGTTCGTATATACGGCAGCATCTACGAGTACGAGTCCTTTGACCTTTTGTGGGTACGATGCCGCTACTTCCAGTGCAGTAAGGCCGCCGGCAGAATTACCGATCAGGATAGCCTCTTCATATCCCAGATGCTCGATAAGTGATACTGTAAGTTCTACCTGACCTTCCATTGAATAAGGGTTGAAAACCTCAAGATCTTTACCCAACGGTCTTGAGGTAAAACCAAATCCAGGTCTGTCGAACGCGACTACGAAATACTCCTCAGCTAAAGGACCAATTACCTCGCGCCACGAAAAAGTGCTGGCCCCAAACCCATGAAGAAGAAGGACCAAAGTAGAACCTTCACCGGCGCTCTTGTAATGAATGTTTATGTTCTTTATGTTGACAAACATGCTATCTTCGTCTGCAAGTAGAAGAGGGTCCACAGTGCCCTCCAGATCTCTCACGGGGATGAGAAAGGGAGCAATTAAGACTACCGAGAGCAAAGAAACCACAATGACAATGAATTTCATGACTATTCGACTCCTTGCGATCTTATCGAAGCGAAGGCTTTGTTGACAAGCAACTCCGCTTCCACTCCGTCCCTTGGGAGCAAGACAGATCCCGCTTTGAGTTCCAGCGTTGAATCGCCTTGGTCCAATTTCCACTTCTCAAAGGAACTAAGGACTTTTCCAATTATCCTGGCGGCGGAATCAGGATTTTTAAGGTCCTCGGCAAGCAGAAGAAATTCTCTTCTAGAAAACCTACACAGCGTATCGCTCTTTCTTATGCCCTTGACAAGCTCTTCTGTTATCTCTACAAGCGTTGCTTCTTGGATGCTCTGAACTGCTTCTCTATTACTTAGTTCAAATGCAGCGACCATCGAAAACAGGTTGTTTCTTCTGCTTCTAAATATTGCCATGTTCAATCTGTCTCTGAAAAGCACGTAATTTGGGAGCCCAGTCTCGCCGTCAAAATGGGCAAGTTCAGAAATTGTTTGTTCGGCTAGCTTCAAGTCTGAGATATCTTCTACCACAAAGAGAAAGTACAATGCATTTGGTACCGATAATTTCTTCAAATAATACCTCAACCATCTCCCGTTCTTTCTTATGTGGTGGTATTCCAAAGCCTCTTCACTTCTACGTATCAAATCTCTCATCTTCTTCTTAATCTCTTCCCGCAACCCTTCTATCAGATTTGAGGCCCGGTTGTTTGCCACAAGCACGTTCGAGAATTCATCGAGCACAGCTACTCCGTCCTCAATAAGAGACAAAGCCTGCGTAAGAAGTTCTGAGAGCTGCTCTGAGGAAATGTTGTCTTTCATTGTTTCACCACCCTTTGCTTTTCAGTCGTTTCTATTCTACCTGTAAAGTACAAATTTACATATTTGCTCATTAAAGGATCATTCTTCCATCTGTGAAAGCCAAAGGTCAGAGTGCAATTGTATAATGGGCTTACACAGGTAGAAATCGATATAGAGGAGGCAAGAAGTGAAAAAGAGTGTTTTCATAGTTCTAAGCCTTGTTTTTTTCTTCTCATTCTTTTTTCTTCAAGGATGCGATCGTTCCAAACTAACGACAACAGTAACTTCTGTGATTGATGGTGACTCTATTACTGTAAAGGCTCTTCAAGGAACGGTTAGGCTCATTGGTATAGATGCACCAGAGGTCACTTCAGGAAGCAAGCCGGCCGGTCAATTTGCCGAAGAAGCAAGAGAGTTCTTGAAGCAGATGGTCCTGAACAATGGAAAGGTTACCCTTGAACTCCATGGAAAGGATTCTTACGGAAGGCATCTTGCTTACCTCTTCAACTCTGAAGGTGAATTTGTGAATGCAGAACTAGTCAGGCAGGGTCTGGCGAGACCTCTAACCTATGAAGATACCTCCCATAATTCAGCGAAAATCAGAGAAGCCTACAGACAGGCTTTCAATAACAGAAGTGGGATCTTCTCATCCTACAATGATTTTCAAGTTTATGATGCCTCTGAGGTTCGTGAAGCCCTTTATCCGTATCAATTGGGCGGTTTTCTCGGAAAGATAGTATGGGTCGAGTTCACTGTGATTGACGTAAATGGCCTTACGGTAGTTGGTGATGATATTGTCGTGAGAGTAAGGCCTGAGGAAGCGACACTTTTCGGTCAGGATTCCAAAGATTTGCAAAGACTGTACAGAAAGAAAATCAGGGTTTTCGGTGAGATCTGGCAGGATGATTCTGGCAAGGTCTTGATGCTTTTGAGAGACCCGGCCATAGAGATCACCGGAATATCTCAATTTGCAAATTCCTCGCCTTTTCTTCTTCCAAAAGCTGCTTGAAATACTTCCAATGCGAAAGCAGTCTTAGAATCCAAGAGAATTGACAAGAAGAAAAGTATATGCAAAAATAGATTGCAATGAGTTTGCGCAAATGAATTGCAATACGGAGGTGTCAATTGAAAAGACTGACATCACTTAGAAGAGAAGTTTTGGATCTGATAAACAACTCTGAATCGCCTTTGAGTGCCGATGGTATTTATGGAGCGCTGAAGGAGAAACCAAACCTTTCAAGCGTTTATAGAAGCCTTGCCTTTTTGGAAGATGAGGGGCTAATACGGTCAATATCCTTCGAGTGCGAGACGAGATTTTATTTCAGTAGTGAAAGAGAACCGGTACATTTTTTGCACTGCAAAAAGTGCCACAAAACCGAACCATTTTATGAGTGTTTTGCAGATTCTTTTGCAAAGAAAGTTGCGGAAAGCCGTGATTTTACGATTACTAATCATGTATTTTACTTCATTGGAATTTGTGGAGAGTGCAAGAGAAAACTGCTCTCCGACATAGAGGATGGGAAGCTATGAAAAAACGGACTTTACTAACTATTACAGCGCTAATGATTCTGTTTTCAACAACCCTGTTGCCTCTCAGAATTGTGGCTACCATAAACCCTTACTATTTGATTGTTAAGGAGATAGCCGGTAAGAATGGCCAGGTCGATCTTCTGATTGGACCCGGTCAGAACCCACATATATTCTCTCCCAAGATATCGGACGTGAGAAAGCTAAATGAAGCGGACTTAGTCATTGCGAATGGTTTAAATTTGGAGAGTTTCCTAGAGAGTTATCTTGAAGATCTGGCAGCGCAGGGAAAGCGCGTGTTATACATGGGGAATCAGTTGCCGGATGACTTTCTTGTATCTGAAGATGAAATTGGTGAAGCGAACACCGACTTACACCATTTCAACCCTCACATCTGGCTTGATCCAGTAATTCTGTCCGACTACTTGATTCCCGTTATCGTGGAAGAACTGTCCAATATTGATCCGGTTAACTCGGTGTTTTACAAAGTAAACGCAGAAAAACTAATTTCCGAGCTTCATGATTTCGATGAAAAGGCCAGCTCTTATTTGGAGAGATTTCGAGGGTCGATTGTAATAGTTGCTCATCCAAGTTTCACTTACTTCTTTAGAAGATATGGAATAGAGCTTGAGCCTGTTCTTGAAGGAGTTGGCGATGAGCCCAGTATAGGGGAAATAAAGGAACTCGTTGACTTTGTAAGAGAAAAGGATGTCATTGGAATATTTGCTGAGTACCAGCATTCAAAGAGAGCCATAGATATACTGAAAAGCGAAACAGCGGTCGGTCATGGCGAACTGGATAGTTTAGGTCTCTCAATGGAAAGCATTATTGAGCTTCTACAGTGGAATCTCGACGAAATGATGAGGGTATTTGATGGAAAATAAAATTCTGAGTGTCGAAAATTTGAGCTATAGAATTGGAAGTCATTGGATTCTGAGGGACGTTTCTTTCAGTATCTCAAGAAAGGAATTCGTTGGGATAATAGGGCCGAATGGTGCAGGGAAAACAACCCTCATAAAAGCGATAGTTGGAGATCTTGAAGTCTATTCGGGAAAGATCGTTGTTTCCGGGAAGATTGGATATCTATCTCAGAATCCAGACAGGAAGAGAGATTTCCCTATAAAGGTAAGAGAAGTGGCTGCGATGGGGCTATACGGTGATCGTGGAATCTTGAGGCCCTTCAGAAAGAGCGACTGGATTAGAGTGGATGATCTCCTCAGGACGGTAGGTATTTTAGATCTGAGAGATAGAAAGGCCGGCACGCTTTCGGGCGGTGAGTATCAGAGACTGATGTTGGCAAGGGCGTTGGCCTCCGATCCCGACTTGCTTATACTCGATGAACCGGAAGCTGGAGTCGATGAGATGGGTAAAGCTTCTTTTTACAGGTTACTCGAGTCTCTCAAGAATGAAAAGAGTATAGGCATACTAATGGTAAGCCATGACATTGGAATGGTTTTTGACGCTTGTGATACTGTGATGTGCATTAACAAGACTCTACATTGCTATAATGATGCGGATAGTATTACTCCAGAGGAACTGCAGTCCGCGTTCTCTAGCGATCTTGATTTCTTCATAAGATCAAGAGATCATTTCGAAAGGGAGCATCATTTATGATTCAGGATTTTATAAGTGATATCATATCATACAGTTTCTTGCGTAATGCTATTTTAGCCGCAGTTCTTGTAAGTGCACTTACGGGTATCTTTTCAAGCGTGGTTGTTCTTAGAAAGATTGAATTCATTGGTGATGGTGCAGCTCACGCGACGTTCGGCGGTATTGCATTTGGTCTGCTGCTCGGAACGAACTATATTCTCATGGCTGCGATTACGGCCGTGATTTTTGCAGTTGCCGTCAGTTATTTTACGAGAAAGAACAAACTGTCCGAGAGTAGTGTTATTGGAATGCTTCTCCCTCTTTCGATGTCGCTGGGCGTAATTGCTCTCTCATTTATACGGGGCTATACTCCTGATGTTATGGGTCTTTTCTTCGGTAATATACTTATGGTTACTTCTGAAGACGTTTGGATGCTATTGGTAGCTAACGTTATTGCCTGGGTCTTCTTCGCGGTGTTTTACCGAGAACTGCTTTATTACTCTTACGATGAGGGGATGGCAAAACACTACGGTGTACCTATTGGATTTATACATTATGCAGTGCTAATAGGAATAAGTCTGAGCGTAGTAGGCTCGGTGAAAATTGCAGGAATAATTCTTGTCACTGCCTTTTTGGTCATTCCTGCAGTTACTTCAAAGACCATTGCCCGTTCATTCAGAGGTATGATTCTGATTTCACTAGGTATGGCAGTAGTGGCAAGCGTGATGGGCATCTTTGTATCATACGTGCTTGACATGCCTCCAGGGCCCGTGATTGTTGTAATGTTATTCATGGAATTTCTGATAACTTTCTCTTTGAAAGCACTATTTAGAGTCAGATTTTGATCAACCGGTAAATTCCAGAATGGATCTTGATTGATAAGTGAGATTCGTGTTGATTGGTTTTTTCCGCTTGTTAGGACTTCGGAAGTGTGGATAAACTTGTGGCTCGGGGAAGAGATTAAACCCCCGATCGCAGAGAGGAGAATTAACATGAAAATAACTGTTCTTTGCAATGACAAAGGTCTCGAAGGTTTTGAATCTGAACATGGAATTTCATTCTTTATCGAACTGAATGGAAAGAAGTTCCTTTTCGATACCGGATCTACCGACGTTGCAGTTAAGAATGCCGGAAAATTGGGTATAGATCTTTCCGAGGTTGAGTCGATTATTATCAGTCATGGTCACTATGATCATCTTGGTGGGCTAGGAAATGTCTTGAAAAAAACAGGCGCAAAAAAAGTCATGGTCGGCGAAGGATGTCTTGAGAGGAAATTCAGCGGTTCAACGGAATCCAGTCCAGAAGGTTTTGGGAGTGAATATGAGCGGCTCGGAGCTTCTATCGAAACTGTACGCGCTTCGAGAGAGATCACAAACGGCCTACACGTAATGACTGCCGCTCCGTTCGTAACCGAAGAAAGACCTGGAGATAAGCACAACAGAATCAAAGGGGGTACAAGAATTCGAGATTTCTTTGAGGACGAGCTTTCTCTTGCTGTTGTCCAAAATGGTGTTGTGACAGTTATAACCGGCTGCTCTCACAGGGGGATTGGTAACATCGTAAAACAAGCATCGGGGTTTGGAAAAGTAAAGAACGTAGTTGGAGGCCTGCACTTGTTGCACAAGACTGAAGATGAGCTTGAAGAGATCTTTGAATATCTATTGGGTTTCGATATAGATAAGTTCCATATTGGTCACTGTACAGGTGACAATGTAGTGAAGAAGATCGCAGAAAGATTTCCTGCCGAAGTCCGGGAGCTTATGGCCGGCGATAGTTTTGAGTTTCATGGTTGAAACACTGTAATGTGAGTTAAATCAACAATTTGTTTTCGATTTATAGACATTGAGGAGGTTAATGAAGTGGATAGGATTTCGAATTTCGAGTATTTTTTGCCGACAAGGCTAGTGTTCGGTGTTGGATCATTAAACAGAGTTGGAGAGTTTGCAAAGTCCTTGGGCAAGAAGGCACTAATTGTAACGGGTAAGAGCAGTACGAAAAAGACTGGCCTTCTTGACAAGGTAATAGCTATTCTAGAGAAGAATGGAGTAGAAACGGCCGTATTTGATGAGATAGTCCCAAATCCCCTTTCATCTACGGTTGATAAAGGCGCTGAGTTTGCAAACAATGAAAGATGCGATCTGATCATCGGTCTCGGTGGGGGAAGCCCCGTAGACTCGGCAAAACTAATAGCCGTGGTCGCTAAGGATGGCGGTAAATGCTGGGATTACACTGGATCTGGGGGAGGAAGAATTCCCAAATCGGCGCTACCTGTTATCGCTATTCCCACTACTCACGGTACCGGAACCGAGTCAGACCCCTTTGCAGTGGTAACCAATACTGAAACTGACGAGAAGATAGGTGTCGGATTTGACCAAACTTTTCCTACTGTCTCTATTGTCGATCCCGAGGTTATGAAGACTCTTCCGCCCTATCAAACAGCGGCAACCGGAATGGATGCTTTCTATCATGCAATCGAGTCCTACATAAATACAAATCATCAACCAACGTCAGACCTTCTTGCTCTGGAAGCCATGTCGCTCATAAATCATTATCTACCCATAGCTTACAGGGATGGCAACAACATCGAAGCTAGAACAGCCCTCGCATGGGCAAGTACAGCCGCAGGAATTTGCGAAACACTTTCGGGCTGCATCGCAAATCATTCCATTGAGCATCCTATAAGCGCCCATTATAACGCTACCCATGGAGCTGGACTTTGCGCAACCGGCCCTGCATTCTTTGATTACATAAGGCCTCATACAAAAGAGAGATTGGCCAGAGTAGCTCAAATTATGGGAGCTCCTGAAAGTGAAGTAGATATCGATAAGCTCTCGAAAATGTCAATAGAACTAATTCACAGGCTTCAGAAAAGCGTGGATATAGACATTACGCTTAAGGATCTTGGAGTCGAGAAGTCTATGCTTGGTAGACTTGCTGAGGATGCTATGAGAACAATGGGAGCTCTTGTCGAAGTGACACCTGGTAACCTGAAAACCAAAGATCTGGAAAGGATATTGGAAATGTCTTATTGATTTGTAGCTGCCAAATGGAATCCAGATTGGAGAGAACATTGATCTTTTAGGATCTCTCGCTAAATACCGAAGAACGGGGGGATTGAATCAGTCTGCCCCTCGTTTTTTCTTCCTTACGAGGACCGTTTAGAACATTTCCAGAATCAGAGCGGTAAGGATAATGAAGAAGAAAACGTCCTTGGTTCTTCGGGAAGATCAGTTGCAAGTTCTCGGTTCCAAGTTGAAAGTATGAGAGACTCTAAGCGCTGTGAAGAGCCGTCCTTGGTCCTTCGAGATCATGAAACCCGTCCTTCGAGAAGAACGGTTCTTCGTTTCGACGCTACGCGTCCAGGTTGTTCGTTCTTAAAACCAGATCCCGAAACAAGTTCGGGATGACAGAGTGAGGGGCTTCTTGAAGCCGCTGTCTGGATAATTTTTTCAGTTCCAGTGAGCCCCTGAAATGATTGCCGTTTCTGTTAACGAGACCCCGACCCTGTAATCGAACCCCGTTCTCGGCGTCATGCTGAACTTGTTTCAGCATCTCTATCCTAAGAACCGCTGTACGCTAAAAGATCAGTTGCAAGTTCTCAGTTCCAAGTTGAAAGCATGAGAGACTCTGAGCGCTGTGAAAAGCAGTCCTTGGTCCTTCATGAGCAAGAACCCGTCCTTCGAAAGAGCATGAAGAACAGATCCTCTCTCTGGAACGAACAACTTCTCCTCGACGAACGGAGAACTGCTCAACCAGTTTCTCTTGGTCTTACAAACCCCCTACCTGTCACCTCCAACCACGGTTTCTCCAAAACCCAGATCCCGAAACAAGTTCGGGATGACAGTGTTTGATAATTCTGAGAACGTCACATCACGTCATTCTGAACTTGATTCAGAATCTCGGCCTCAAGTTTTTTCAACCAGCAACATCGAACTCGCATCTTCAATTGGTTCAAGAGCAGATCCCGAAACAAGTTCGGGATGACAGAGTGAGGGGCTTCTTGAAGCCGCTGTCTGGATAATTTTTTCAGTTCCAGTGAGCCCCTGAAATGATTGCCGTTTCTGTTAACGACCCCGACCCTGTAATCGAACCCCGTTCTCGGCGTCATGCTGAACTTGTTTCAGCATCTCTATCCTAAGAACCGCTGTACGCTAAAAGATCAGTTGCAAGTTCTCAGTTCCAAGTTGAAAGCATGAGAGACTTTGAGCGCTGTGAAGAGCCGTCCTTGGTCCTTCGTTGTTTGTTAGAATAAGAGAGGCAGGGGATGCAAGATAAGTCCAGTCCTTCGTTATAGCCTGCGAGGCCCAGTGGGGCAAGAACATCTTGCATCCAAGAGTGTTCAGGAACGATAGTAGAATATCCGGAGCAGGAATGCTTCAGGACCAAAACAGCGGTAAACGAAACACTCAACAAACTGCCAAACAAGCAACGGAGGTGCAGTTATGGAGATAGTTGGAATTGATTGGGGAAGAAAGAAGCATTACTGTTATCTTTTGCACCAGGGTAAGAAGTTAGTTTTAAGGAACAAGGAAGAAGATTTCGCGAAGCTTCTGAAGATAAAGGAGGCGGTCTATGTTATTGAGGATGGCAATAACAGGATCGTCGATTATCTTCTAAGGAACAACAGGCAGGTGTACATACTTCCAAGCAGGAGATCGAGCGAAGCCAGGTCATTCTTCGTGATAGAAGGCAAGAGCGATTTCATTGATTCGAAGGTAATAGCGATGACCTATGAGCATAACCCCGAATGGTGTTTGCAAGTGAAGAGGGAAGGGATAGCTTTTGAGCTGGATGTACTGGTTGAAGAGAACGCTGTGATAAATGTATCTATGATGCAGGATATAGGAAGGCTGGATGCATACCTTGAAAGGTACTGGCCGGAGGTGAAAGAAGTTTTCAGTGGCACTTCCGCCAGAAAACTGGCGTTTATATCCATCTGTCCTACTGCAAAAGACTTTCTCTCAATGTCTGATAAAGAGATACTCCTGAAGCTTAAAGAGATGGGTTTCCTGATAAATAGCAATCTCAAAAGCAAGCTGAAGGAGCTCAGAAAAATCGCGCTTGAAAGATATGTGCCAGCTTCCATAAGGACATTGATAGTCGCTTTCTCAAGGTACGCTATGGAGAAGAAAGTGATGAAGGAAGAGATAGGCAAGCAGATGAAAGAAATCATTGAGAAAAGCGAATTCAGTGTGCTTCTCACCTTACCTGGAGTGGGAGTAATAATCGCCAGCCAGCTCATAGTTGCCTACCTAACACACAAGTTCAGTTCCTACAGAGACCTTCAAAGGTACGCGGGAACTACTCCGACTTACTATGGAAGCGGTAACAAGAACACCACCAAGATGAGAAGTAACTGCAATCACTATCTCAGAGGGACTCTTCATATAGCCAGTCTTGCTGCAACAAATAGCTCTAAATGGATGAAAAGATTCTACGACAACAAAAAGAGCGAGGGCAAGAGCTCTGCTCATGCCCTCCGTGCATTGGCGAACACCATCCTCAAAATCGCCTTCGCCATGCTTAGGGATTTGACTCCCTACTCAGAAGAGAAATTCTTCAAGAGGAATCCTCTTTCTGATTATACTCCTTCTAAAAAGGAGGGAAAACAGAAGCCTGAATACTCGCTGAAAGTATCTTCAGTAGCTACCTGCCGGTCTACTGCTTGATCCTTTCAGTCTGCCTTTTTTATAACTGTTGACATAGTAGAAGCCCAAGAGCAAGGACCCGTCCTTCGAGAAGAACGGTTCTTCGTTCCAACGCTACGCGTCCAGGTTGTTCGTTCTTAAAACCAGATCCCGAAACAAGTTCGGGATGACAGTATTACTTGATTGCGAAAACCTCACATCGCGTCATTCTGAACTTGATTCAGAATCACGATGCTCTTTTCAGCGTTCAGCGTGTCTTAGCTAGCGGGAAGCGGCTCTTCTCGGTGAACGGACAACCATTCAACGGCCAACCAATTCCTTTGCTCTTTCCGACCCCCAACCACCAACCTCTACCCTCGGTTTTCATCAGCTACTTCCTTCCATCTTCTGCAGGCGTGGAAGTGACCATCTTCAATCTCCTGAAGCTGAGGTTCTTCCTTCTCCCAGCATTCTTCTTTTGCATAAGGACATCTGGGATGGAATCTGCAGCCCTTTGGAATATTGGCGGCAGAGGGGATCTCTCCCTTTATCGGTACTATCTTCGGTTTGTTTACCTTTCCCGCTACCGGTTCGCATACGGCAGCGATGAGAGCCCTTGTGTATGGATGAACTGGATTGTCTATAACATCATCTGGATCTCCTATCTCTATTATCTTTCCAAGGTACATCACGGCTATCCTGTCGGTGAAGTATCTCGCAGTGGAGAGATCGTGTGTTATGTAGAGATAGGTAAGACCAAGGTCTCTCTGCACTTCCTTCATCATGTGAAGTATCTCGGCCCTAGTTGAGAGATCTATCATGGATACCGGTTCATCCGCAACGAGAAGCTCGGGGTTTAGAAGAAGAGTCCTCGCGGTAGCTGCCCTCTGTCTCTGACCCCCGGATAACATATGGGGATATCTCACAAGGAATTCATCTGGAGGATTGAGCTTGACTTCCCTTAAAGCCTTCTCGATCATCTTCATTCTCTCATCCCTGTCTTCTCCGAGTTTGTGTATTATTAGAGGCTCCTCCATGACATCCCTTATCTTGAATCGAGGGTTCATTGAAGCGTATGGGTCCTGAAAGATCATCTGTACGTTCCTTCTGTAAATCTTCAGTTCATCTTTCTCTATATGAGTTACATCCTTTCCGTTTAGGAACATTGTCCCGCCTGTGGGTTCTAGGAGTTTCATGATTAGTTTTCCCGTAGTGGTCTTTCCACAACCGGACTCTCCAACTAGACCGAATATCTCGCCCCTCTTTATCGAGAAGGTTACTCCGTCAACTGCCTTGACGTAGTTGTGTTCTCCCTTGAAGAACTGGGATATGTTTCTTCTTATGGGGAACCATTTCTGAAGGTCTTTGACTTCAATTATGTTTTCGTTCATCTCTTCTCACACCTCCAGCAGGCCACCATGTGTTCATCTTCTATCTCTATTAGGGGTGGTTCTTCTTCTTTGCACTTATCCATGGCCAGGGAACATCTGGGATGGAATCTACAGCCAGAAGGAGGCTCTAGCAAGTCCGGAGGAGCACCCGGGATGAACGAGAGTTCACTCACCCTTTCATGTAGTCTTGGAGTGGCGGCGAGCAAGTTTCTCGTATATGGATGACAGGGACCCTGTTCTCCGTATATCTGTTGATTTGTTCCTATCTCCACTATCTTTCCTGCATACATCACCGCTATCCTGTCTGAAACCTCTGCCTCTGTTGCAAGGTCGTGAGTTATGAAGATGAATGAAAGGTCGAGTTTTTCCTTTAAGTCTTTGAGAAGGTTTATTATCTGGGCCTGTACAATAACATCCAGAGCGGTCGTGGGTTCATCACAGATTATAACCTTAGGTTCCAGAAAGAGGGCGGTAGCAATAGCGATTCTCTGTTTCATTCCTCCCGAGAGTTCATGGGGATATCTCTTCACTATATCGCCTGAGAGTCCAACGAGGTTGAGATACTTCTCTATTCTCTTTCTCGCCTCGTCTCTTTCCATCTCTCTGTGTTCCTGGAGGGTCTCCATCATCTGTTTGCCTATTGTGTATACGGGAGTGAGGGTATTCATTGCGCCCTGGAATACCATGGAAATCTTCTCCCAGCGTATATTCCTTCTCATTTCATTCTCACGCAGGGGAGTAATGTCGATACCGTCTACCTCTATCCTTCCTCCGACAATCTTACCCGGGGGAGTGGGCATCTTGAGAAGGGCGAAACCTGTAGTTGTCTTTCCACAGCCTGATTCTCCAACGAGGCCAAGAGTTTCACCCTTCTTCAGTGTGAAGGAGATATCGTCAACTGCCTTCACGACACCTTTGCTCGTGTAGTAGTAAAGCTTGAGGTTTTCTACAGTCAATATGTTATCCATATTCATTACCTCGTCTTCAGTTTCGGGTTAAGTATCTTGTCCATTGCGAACCCGACAAATGCGAATGTCATCCCCATGAAGGCTATCGCCAGTCCCGGCGGTACTACCCACCACCACATTCCGCTCAACATCGCGCCTCCGCTGTTAGCAGCCTGTAATATCTGCCCCCAGGTTACGATCGTCGCATCTCCAAGGCCCAAAAGACTTATCGTGGCTTCTACGACAATTGCGCCCGGTACGTTGAGGGCCATTGAAGCGAAGGCGTAGGGGATAAGCAGAGGAACCATATGTTTGAAGATTATTCTCGTATTGGAGGCTCCAAGAGCCCTGGAGGCCTCAATATAAGTCTCTTCCTTGATCTGGAGTCCCATGCTCCTGACGGTCTTCACCGGTCCTACCCAGTAGAAGATGCACATTATTCCAATCATCACCCAGATATTAGGCTTAAAGACAGCGCTCATGACAATGAGTACGGGAAGCATGGGAACGCTTATGAATATCTCGAATATACGTTGCATTAAAGAATCCTTCCAGCCTCCAACATAAGCACTGATGACACCGTAAACGACACCTATGGAAACCGAAACAAGAGCCGTGAGGAGCCCGATGAGCATGGCCCATTTCACTCCGGCTATTACTCCACTCCAGATATCTCTCTTCGAGTTGTCCGTCCCCAGAATCCCATGTACTCTGCCCGCAATGCTGATAAAGACATTGTCGATCCTCTCGTCTGGCTTTTGCAGTAGAAGTGTTACTTTGAGTCTGTATGTTCCAACGAGCGGCTCAGGATTTCTGAATATTCCCTCCTGGGCTTTCGAGAATAACACATCGGTAGTCTTGATTGTTTGGAGAGGGACTCCTTCAGAAGGGGAGTATTTCTTGCCGAAATTCATCGCCGATGTTTGGGCCGATCTATCGATTGAGACCCTGGCATCTTGACTTGGAGAGGTTTCAAGCTGTTTTCTGTACAAATCAACTGAAAGGCCGTCCGGTCTTTCGATAGAGATAACCACAGTTGGCTTGCCGACTCCAGAAGCATGAAACACGACATCCGAGGGAGCAACAGACGCGGAGTAATCATATTCAAAAACATACTCCTGTATTCTCATTGCACCGGCAAGGGTTTCGGAAAAGGTATACTTCTCGATAGTCTCCGATACCGCGCGCTTCTTTGAGGTAAAGAGATTAATCCACGAAGGAGGTGCACTGGAAGGAAGATCCTGCCAATAGGTAATATCTCTCCACTTCTCGTTGACTTCGGGATATGGTACGATGATAGGTTCAAAGATTAGGATGCAGATAAATACTACGAGAAATATGAGACCAATCATTCCCGACCTAACCTTTCTGAATTCCTTCCAGAAATCGCTTGCCGATCTTCTTAAATCACTCATAGTCATTGTTTACCACCTACCTTGATTCTTGGATCAAGTAGGCCATAAATGAGATCTAGAAGGACTAGACCACAGATATATAAGCCGGTAGTTATCGCGAGGTTTCCCATAAGAACTGGAACATCATTCTGCTGCAAAGCTATCCAGTAAAGGTTTCCCATTCCTGGCCAGGAGAAAATTCCCTCGTAGACAATGTTTCCTCCAACAGAAGCTAGCAATGCCAGCAGAGACATTGTAACAATCGGCGGTGCAGAAGTTCTCATAGTGTGTCCGTAGAGAACCTTCCTTTCAGGGATACCTCTTGCTCTTGCCGCCATTATGTAGTCTTCCTGAAGTACTCCGAGAACGATGTTTCTGGTAAGAAAGGCCCTTCCCCAGAAACCGATAACAACAAGCGTAAGTACTGGGAGCGCGAGGTGATACAGAAGATCGAAGAAGTACGAAATTCCCTCTGGCGGTGGAGTCGAGTGTAGTCCACCGGAGGGAAAGATCTTTACTCCATAGGCGAAGAACATGATCATAATCATTCCCAGCCACCACGACGGCATACCGAAGACCACCATGGTTCCAACTGAAGTGCTTTTGTCCAGTAGTCCTCCGGCCTTTTGTGCCTTTTTCAGTCCCAGAAGAAGGCCGAGAACAATGTCCACCAGCATTGCAACAGAGAAGAGAAGAATGGTCTTCGGTATAGCTTCTGAAACGACATCCCATACGCTTCTGCTTCCATTGGAGGATCTAATGATTGTCGAATTACCAAGATTCAAAGTGAGGGTGTCCCAGGTTCGCCAGAGAATTCTTTCGGCTACTGGTCTTGTTAGGCGGTACAGTGAGTACAGATCGTTTCTTCGATTAATAACGTAGTCTTCCAGCTGACTCTCGTTCAGACTGGTCATCCGCATAGTCTCTCCTCTGATCTGTTCTTCAATTTGCGCTCTTAGGGTCTGTTCCATTACCGTATTGAACAGAGCAGAGAAAATGAAAACCAAGATCGCGTACATAAGTATCCCATAGAGCACTCTCTTAATTGCATACTTCCAGTACATAATTCACCTCGATCAACAAGCAAAATTCTGTTCGATCTCTATTGGGATTCAAAAACGTGTATTTCCCAAAAACAAATGACAAGTAGAAAGAATATGTTATCCTTATTAAGTCTACGAGCTTTCATAGCCGAAAAGATCTCGCCTATGAGAAAAGTTCATTGGTGTTGTGAATCGATTGAAAACACAGTGGTCAGAGGTAAATCACACCCACAACACAACATAAACAATGATAACAAATAGTTCTGCCGACAAATGCAAATAGATATGATGGGTTACGGTACATAACAATTATATACTCACTGTTAAATAATCAGTTGTGTTGCACGGTATAGTTCAAGAGACTAAGGGAGGAAATGTCATGCAGCTTTCTTCATTTGGCGAGGGAACAATTAAGCATTTCACATGGCTGAATGAACCGAAGCGCTGGGAATTGCAGGATGGTAACCTGATAGTGGAATCAGAAGAATCTACCGATTTCTGGCAAAGAACGCATTACGGATTTAGAAACGACAACGGCCATTTTCTTTTTGTCCCATTAATGGAAGATTTCTCGTTTGTCCTTGGCGCGAAGTTCTTCCCGGTCAATCAATACGATCAGGCCGGAGTCATGGTGAGGGTCTCACCTTCCTGCTGGTTGAAGAGCTCTATTGAGTTTGAAGGAAGTGCCCCATCCAAACTAGGTGCCGTTGTTACTAACTCTGGCTATTCAGACTGGTCGACTCAAGATGTATCTTGCGAAACAAGGAGCCTAAGAGTTAAAGTCGACAGAAAGGGATCTGACTACTCAGTTTTTGCTTGGCAGGATGAGTGGGTTCAACTCCGGCTGGCAAGACTAATAG
Source organism: Mesotoga prima MesG1.Ag.4.2 (assembly GCF_000147715.2). Lineage (NCBI taxonomy): Bacteria > Thermotogati > Thermotogota > Thermotogae > Kosmotogales > Kosmotogaceae > Mesotoga > Mesotoga prima. The sequence goes on from NC_017934.1 coordinate 2,084,786, forward strand.
AAGACGACTGCAAACTTCCAGTTATGGTGGGGGCTTATTGCTGTAGTCCAAGAGGAAGTGGCTACAGAGTAGTCTTCGATGAAATCTCCTTGAACTGCAGATAGCCCTCTCGAAGGATATCAAGGAGATCCGAGACTGATCCGGTAATTTAGCCTTCTCCGCCGGAAGTGAGGTTATCTATTTTTGATCGGGCGACATTTCTTGACCAGATTCTTCAGTTATTACCAAGCCTATTTTGAAGGCATCAACCTGTTCCCTTCTTTTTTCGCCTTCAAAATAGAGAAATTCAAGCATAGAATCTCCTGAGTCTGTGGGTTTTAATCGAAACACTGAATACCTTACACCCATATACTCTACTTCAGTGATGTCACCAACAGGTTCTACTGCCGAATATGAAGAAAGTTGCCATTCGCAATCTTCTTCGTTGCCTTTCTTCAATCTAACCAAGACCGTTTGATCGATCCTTATTGAAATCGTTCTTCCATAGTCGGAATCCTGAACAAAAACATATTCCCTAACGGGTTCTGCAACGACTATTGTAGCCTCAAAAGTTCTCTCGGGAGCGACATCTTCCCACAGACTGCCATAATCAAACCTAAGCCTAGCCTGCCCGTAATTCATGCCTTCAAAGTAGAAGGTTTGTGCAACTTTCCCGGCTGAATACGGCGATGGCTCCGTAATTTTCACTTCATTTTCTCTTGGCTGTCGGAGTACTTCAGGAGTGGTGGCAGAGATACGCCATCTTAATCCGGAATCAATAGGGGAATCGAGAATAACCTCTATAGGTTCATTGAGACCGACTACAATAGTTTTTCCCACATCTGAAGAATCAATAATTATCGGATCTATGTTGGGTTTTTCTACATTAATAGAAAATGAAGACGTCCTTATTGAAGTTTCCTCCCACAATGAACCAAAGGAAAACTCAATGGAAGACTTCCCAGATCCAACTACCCGGAAATCGAAGACGTCGCGTCCACCGCCTGATTCCTTAAGCTCTTCGTAGTATGGATCCGAAATCAGTCTTATAGAGTTTTCGTCTAAACTCTTGACTTTCCAGAAGTAGCCTGCACCTCGATTTGAAGGAAGCTTCACGGAAAAATCATCTCCAACGTGAAGTTCGTGAACTTTCTCAAGATCTTCCCATCCGAATACCATATCTCCTGGAACTTCCGACATGTCATCAAGATTCATTTCCTGTTGTCCTTGATGACCAAAGTTTTCTTCGGCTCTTTGAAGGAAATCTTCCACAATGGTTTTGAAGGCTTTCTTCTCTTCAAACATAGGTAGATGTCCGCTGTTCATGAACGTTACAAATTCTATATTTGGAGACCCCTCTTGAAACGTTAAGAGATTCTTGGCGCCGGGAAAGCTGTTTAATCCAGAGCAGATAAGAATCGGTAGGTTAATGTCTAAAAGTCCTGAGGAAAAATCATGTCCTCTAAGAATTCCACTAATGAAGGTAGGGGTTTCTCCCCAAAACAGGTTATAGATTTCCTCGTTTATAATATCTCTGGAAAGTACCGGCTTCAGTTCAGATGTGGGACCATCCCCAAACAAATAATAGAACTTGTCGAAACTCTGAGACGATTCACCATCGGCTAGATCGGATAATGCGGAATCGATTGCAGGGAGGTTCAATCTTGGATTTATCATTACAAGACTGAGCAGTCCTTCAGGATTTGTAAGGGCAAATCCAACGGCGATTGCTGATCCAAATCCATGGCCAAGAAGATGAAAAGAGTTTATTTCGAGCGAAAAAATAAGTGAAGCGAGTTCAGCAACAAAGTATTGAAAATCAATAGCTACATCCGAGTGATTCTTTGAACTCCCACTTTCAAGCTGATCGTATCTCAAAGTCTTCCTTCCACTGAGTATTCCTTTCATATAAGAACTGCTGAAGCCTGGACCGTCGCCAATCAGGATAACCACTTCTCCATCGGCTTCTTCGACTTCATAATGGATCTCGTTTCCGCTAAATAGAATCTGCCCTTCATAAGCTAGACAGCTCGCTGAAAAAGCTAATATTATGATCACAAAGAAAGTACGCAAATAAGACACTCTCCTGCCACAAAACAGATGTAAGAACGCTCCTTTCAATGAACTCGCGATTTCGAAAAGTCCGTCTATGGATCTTATTGGTTGCTTGAATTCACAGCATTGAGTTCCCAAAGAATAATAGATGGAGCTTTCCCTAGTGGACATGCAACCATACACACATTGTCGATTTTCCCCTGTTATTCCAGGCGTAGTATGGAACAAGAGAAAATCTAACATTGTTGCCCTTGCTCTTCACTGATCCAAGGGGGTTGTATAGCTTCTTTTCCCATCCATCCAGATCAAAGGCGACTCCCTTCCCACTAAGAATTACTGGGTTTCCTGGCAGTGCATCACTCTGTGTGACTTCGAAGTTCTTTCTTGAAGGCACTGACAAGGTTCTTACATCGAAATCCGGGTTGTCAACACCTTCTGCGCAGTAAACGAGAGGCCCCCTTTGGACCGAGACTTTGTCAGTGTTTTCCCTAAGAAGAGGGTTGGCGGTCATCAATCGAATGCGCATCGGAAGGGCCAGATATACTTCAGTCTTTCCCTTCCAGTTGCCTTCCAGCCGCACAAATCCCTTCTCTGGACGAAGTTTTTGTTTTATGCCATCGACCTGCACTTCGAATTCTCCTTCGGTCCATTCAGGAATTCTTAGGAGAATAGAGAGCTCAGTATCCAGATCAGTAGCAACAGTTAACTGCACTTCTTCAGAGTGTGGATAAGAAGTTTTCTGAATAATGGAAACTTCTCCGTCTCTAAAAGGAATTGTGGCTTTGCTCTCTTCGTAGAAATTGACCCTGATTTCGTTCAGAGTTGTTCCATAGATATAACCTCCGAAAGAGGTCAGCAATCTAGCGATGTTTGGAGGACAGCACGCGCATTCAAACCATTCCTCTCGCTCGCGTTTACCTGCGTCTTCCAGAGGATTGACATAGAAGTAGCGTTTACCATCAAGCGAAATTCCCGACAACACTCCATTATAGAAAGACTGCTCGAATAGGTCCAGGTACTTGGCATCACCAGATATCATATACATGCGCCAGTTCCAGAAGACATTTCCAACTGCAGCACATGTTTCCGCATAAGCTCTTCTGCTGGGTAATTCGAACTCTTCTCCGAAGGATTCTCCCTCGTATCTTGAGCCGGCGCCACCAGTAACGTACATCTTCCTTGCTGTGAGATCGATCCATAGTCTTTCAAGGACTGCCAGCAGGGTCTCGTCTCCAGTTTCAAGAAATATGTCTGCCGCGCCCGCCAGTAAGTACAGCATCCTAACCGCATGACCGGTAAGCTCTTTTAGTTCTCTGAACGGTACATGATCTATGTGATACTCATCGCCGCCAACATAACCTCTACCGCGATTGTCGATAAGCATCTGAGCAAATTTCAAATAGTCGCGATTGCCTGTTTCTCTGTGTAGTTCGATCATTGCCATCTCTAACTCGGGATGGCCTGTGGTCACTTTGCAGTCGTCATCTCTAAAGCTGTCAAGAATATTGTCGGCAGCACTTACGCAAACCTTGAACAGCGTCTCGTCACCAGAGGCTCTCTTGTTGGCTATACCTGCCTGGATAAGATGGCCCGCACAGTAGAGTTCGTGCATGTTCTTCAAATCTTTCCATCTTTCCCCCGCCTTCTGGCCAACAAAGTAAGTGTTGATATAACCGTCACCGCTTATCTCCTGTGCCTTTTCTATAAGAGTTATCAAAGACTCAATTCTGGCACGAATTTCGGGGTCCTCGTTATATGAAAGAGAGTAAGACGCCGCCTCTATCCACTTATAAACATCGGAATCATTGAAAAACCAGCCGGTGAAGCTCCCTTCCATGTTCCCTGCTGCCTTTCGAAAGTTGTCTATTCTTCCAGTTGACTCCAGATACTCGTATTGCATAGGCAAACTGGTAGACTTCATGAGTCCCTGATATCTTCCGACAAACCCCTGTAGTTCCACTTTCTCGATAGCCAGGGGCCTTACTTGCGCTCTTGGTGACCGTGACGTGTCATTCACGAATGTCACTGTTCTCACCTCCAAAGAAGATCCTCTCTTGTCAAGAGTAGCAGAAAACGGTCACACTTTTGTATCCTTAGGTAAGGAGGTATTTTGCCATGTTCGAGAAAATAGACTATTGGGTTTCAGCTGCGAGCTATTCGGATAGAAATGGTACATGGCTACTCGAGGCAGCGCTGATTCATCCGAATATTGGAGAGTCTCACGACTATGGGGAAGAATGGACGCGAGAAGAAATAATCGATAAGTGCGACGTATTTGTGTTTTGTCTTATAACAAAAGACGCGAAGGGGAACTGGAAAAGAGGAGGGCAACTTAGAAAGATTGAAACTGACAAGGGAGTTTTCATAAGAGTCGACGGTTTGGAAAAAACGGGGGATTATCTTGGAGACATTCCTTTTATTGAGGAGATTGAATGACTCTCTTGAATTAGGTCTGATCCTAACTTGAGCCATTAAGAAGATCCAAATATGTTCAGTTTTATGTTGGTCAGAAGTGGTCGATATTTCTCCAAATAAAAGAGGTTCCTTTGCAGCTTCTTCTGACGATACACACTGTGATATTATTAAGATTATTACAACATCTTATATTAATTGATTTCTTAGTTGCGGACAAAAATACGGTTTGGGGGTTCTCATGAAAGCCAAGTTTGCTTTGATTCTTTATGTTTTGTTTATTTTTGCGAACGCTTGCGGAGTAGGTTCTATAAGATACCTGGTTAGGCCGGGCGACAGATTGTTCAACATCATCAGAGACTATAATCTGAGAATCAGTACAGTACTCGACCTGAACTGCATCGCCAATCCTCGTCAGCTTGAACCTGGGGAATTCATAAATCTTCCTACTGGAGACGGTTTCTTTTATGAAGTTCAGTATGGTGATTCAATTGACTTCATCGCGAAGCTTTTCTTTGCTCTTGCCGAAGAAATCATGGCTGCAAATGGTTTGAAATGTACCTCGGTAATTTATCCTGGACAAAGGCTGTTTATCCCGCTTGAATCAATAAATGTCTGCGGAAGTATTAATCCTGGTACGCAGTTTACCTGGCCGGTATATGGAAAGATCTCTTCGGAATTTGGTTGGCGAAAGGATCCCTTTACCGGAGTTTCTACCTTTCATTCCGGTATAGATATCGCAGTTCAAAAAGATGCGCCCGTTTTTGCCTCCAAGGATGGAATGGTAATGGAGGCGCAGGAAAGCGGTGGGTATGGACTGAACATAATAATCCAACATTATGACGGCAGCAAAACAAGATATTCACACCTGAATCATATCAGTGTATATGTTGGTCAGAGAGTGCTAAGGGGAGAGTTAATCGGTAGAGTGGGAGAAACCGGGAGAGCTACGGGACCTCATCTGCATTTCGAGATTATCGATTCCAATGATCAATGCAGGAATCCAAGAAGTTATCTTACAGGTATAAACTACATGTACGTTAGAAGAGAAGCAGATAGCCTTGGCGTTGGGGGTAGATAGAATTACAAACACAGTATACGTTGAATCAAACTCTTTTGATCCCTGGTTGAATCTTGCCATTGAAGAGTACCTTTTGAATTCGTACGCCCGCGATAGCAGCGTGCTGTATCTGTGGCAGAACGAAAAAACGGTGGTAATCGGCAGAAATCAGAATGCATGGCAGGAATGCAGACTCGACAATCTTGAAAGGGATGGTGGAAGACTGGCAAGAAGATTGTCTGGCGGTGGGGCTGTCTATCATGATCTTGGAAACCTCAACTTTACGTTTCTCATGCCGAGAAAGGAATACAACCTCCACAGGCAACTTTCTGTAATTGTAGATGCTGTAAAGGAACTAGGAATTGAAGCACATTTCAGTGGTAGAAACGATATTTTGGCGGGCGGAAAGAAGTTCTCAGGAAATGCTTTCTATCATGGGCAATTTGCCTCCTATCACCATGGAACAATTTTGATAGACGTAGACACCGGAAAGCTTTCCGAATATCTAAATGTCTCAAAGGAAAAGATCGAATCCAAGGGAGTTAAATCAGTTGTGTCGAGAGTTGTCAATCTCAAGGAAATGAAACCGGATTTAACCATTGACACAATGAAAAAGGCAATGTATAGAGGTTTCATTGAGGAGTACGGCCAGATAGTCAGTGTTCTAGACTTTGAAAGGGTAATTGAGTCGGAAGATATTGGAGACCTTTATGAGAAATATTCTTCAAAGGAATGGCTTTTGGGGAGAAATCCTGAATTCAATTTCAGAGCAAGCAAAAGGTTTCAGTGGGGAGGTATTGAACTCCTGTTTACATCCAGAAAGGGAAAAATCGTGGATGTGACAGTATATTCTGATTCAATGGATGTAGATTTCATTGAGGAACTGAGACGTGGGCTTAAGAATATTGAATTCTCCAGATCAAGTATTTTAAAAGCTCTTAACAACCTTCCTAGATACATCGAACGGGATGACATCATTAACTGGCTTGGGATAACTGACTTCATTTAATCCGTCAGCTTAGAGACCACATATCTCATCCGATCAAAATAATCATCTGGAGTCTATTTATGACCAAATTTGTGTTCTAGAACACTGCAAACTATTAGAATCGGTCGGTTTTCTGCACGTGGGTTTTATAACCCAGTGCGAAGAAAAATAAGTATTTTGTTCGAGATAGATGACTTCAAATGATCTATTCAACTCATTTACTATTGACTGCCAGCAGCAATAATCTGAAAAATCTTCATAAGCCGATAATAATCGTTTTCATTTTTGCGAACTGAGAGAAATCTCTGTGAAAGCAGGGAAAAGATGTTCTATAATGTAACTGATGACAAGCAAAATTTCCTCTTTTTCTATGTTTTACTAGATAGATCAAAAATAATTCGAGGACTACAGGAGGTTTAGAATGGCACGAGTAATGAAAACTATGGACGGTAATACTGCTGCCGCCCATGTTGCTTACGCATTCACGGAGGTTGCGGCGATTTATCCCATTACTCCTTCATCATCCATGGCCGAGCTTGCAGACGCTTGGGCGGCAAATGGAAGGAAAAACATTTTCGGGCGACCAGTTGATGTAATAGAAATGCAATCGGAAGGCGGAGCAGCCGGAGCGGTCCACGGATCACTTGTAGCAGGGGCCCTAACAACTACATTTACTGCATCACAGGGGTTGTTGCTGATGATTCCCAACATGTATAAAATTGCAGGAGAGCTTTTGCCAGGGGTTTTTCACGTCAGCGCAAGGGCTATAGCGGCTCACGCCCTTTCGATTTTTGGTGACCATTCAGATGTGATGGCGACAAGACAGACGGGATTTGCGTTGCTTGCTTCTGGAAGTGTCCAGGAAGTAATGGATCTCGGATCCGTTGCTCACCTGTCGGCAATCAAATCCAGAATCCCATTCCTTCATTTCTTCGATGGATTCAGAACTTCGAGCGAAATTCAGAAGATCGAAGTTATGGACTATGATGATCTCAAAGAACTTGTCGATTATAAGGCGCTTAAGGAATTCAGAGACAGGGCCCTCAATCCAGAGCATCCCAAAACAATGGGAACGGCCCAGAATCCCGATATCTTCTTCCAGGCGAAGGAAGCTTCGAACAGATTCTATGATGCAGTTCCAGAAATCGTAGCCGATTACATGAAGGAGATTTCGAAGATAACAGGCAGGGAGTACAAGCCTTTCGTCTACTATGGTGATCCAGAAGCGGAACACGTAATTGTCGCGATGGGTTCAGTTACCGATACAATCGAGGAGACAGTCGACTACCTAATGAAAAAGGGTGAGAAGGTCGGTGTAATAAAGGTACACCTCTACAGACCATTCTCTGCAAAACACTTCTTTGAGGTTCTTCCAAATTCAGTCAAGAGGATTTCTACTCTAGACAGAACAAAAGAGCCGGGCTCTCTTGGGGAACCTCTATACGAAGATGTGAAGACTCTCTTCTATGGGGATAAGAATGCTCCAGAAGTCTATGGCGGCAGATACGGACTGGGTTCAAAGGATACCACACCTTCTCAGATTAAAGCTGTCTATGACAATCTTAAGCTTTCGACACCAAAGGACCACTTTACGATAGGTATAGTCGATGATGTCACCAATACTTCTCTCGAGATAAAGGAGAAGATCAATACCGCTCCAGAAGGTACTATTCGTTGCAAGTTCTGGGGACTTGGTTCCGACGGTACGGTGGGAGCTAACAAGGACGCGATAAAGATAATCGGTGATCACACCGACATGTATGCCCAGGGATATTTCGCTTATGATTCAAAGAAGTCCGGTGGAGTAACCATATCGCATCTTAGATTCGGCAAGAAGCCGATAAAGTCGACCTACCTGATCGATGAAGCCGATTATGTTGCCTGCCACAAGCAGTCATATGTGAATCAGTACGAGTTGTTGGAAGGACTTAAGAAGGGTGGAACGTTTGTCCTTAACACCAGCTGGGATTCTGAAGAGCTTGACAGGAATCTTCCCGGTAACATGAAAAAGTACCTTGCAGACAACAATATTAATTTCTACACGATCGATGCCACGAAAATTGCCATGGAGATCGGTCTTGGAACGAGAATCAATACGATAATGCAATCTGCCTTCTTCAAGCTGGCTAATGTAATACCTATAGAAGAAGCTATCAAGTATCTGAAAGAAGCAATAGTCAAGTCTTATGGTACCAAAGGCGAAAAAGTGGTACAGATGAACTACAAAGCAGTTGATAGTGGAATAGATGCGTTGAAGAAAATAGATATTCCGGAATCATGGGCAAAGGCACAAGATGAGAAAAAGGAAGAAGACTCCGAAAGACCTGAATTTGTGAGGAAAGTTGCAGATGTTATGAACAGACAGCAGGGAGACAAACTTCCTGTTTCTGCTTTCTTGGGAAGGGAGAACGGAGAATTTCCCAATGGAACGGCTGCATTCGAAAAACGCGGTATTGCTGTACTGATACCTGAATGGCAGCCCGACAACTGCATTCAGTGCAATCAGTGTTCTCTTGTCTGTCCACACGCAGCGATCAGGCCCTTCCTCATAAACGAAGAAGAAGAAAAGAAGGCTCCCGTTGCCTTTGAATCAATTAAAGCACTCGGAGGGAAGTCTTTCGAAGGACTGAAGTACAGGATTCAGGTTTCCCCTCTTGACTGTACAGGTTGTGGAAACTGCGCAGATATTTGTCCGGCTCCGAAAAATGCTCTCTTAATGAAACCACTTGAATCGCAGGTTGAGAAAGAGGTCCCAAATTGGGAATTCTCTACTACCATTTCTGAGAAAAAGGATGTCATGAACGTCGAAACATTGAAGGGTAGTCAATTCTCCAAACCTCTCCTGGAATTTTCCGGGGCATGTGCGGGATGTGGCGAGACCCCTTATGCACAGTTAGTAACACAACTCTTCGGTGACAGAATGCTTATAGCCAACGCGACGGGATGTTCTTCTATCTGGGGAGCCTCGGCTCCTTCGACTCCTTATTGTATGAACGGCGAAGGCAAGGGACCTGCATGGGCGAATTCACTGTTTGAAGACAACGCTGAGTACGGATTCGGTATGGCTATGGCAGTCAACCACGGTAGAAACAAGCTTGCAAAGATTATGGAAGAGCTCTTAGAACAAGACATTCCGGAAGATATGAAGGAACCATTCGAGGCCTGGCTGAAAGGTAAGGATGATGCTAAGGCTTCAAAGGCGGCCACAATGGGCATCCTCAATGCAATTTCAAAGGGTTGTAAAAATGAAAGGGCAAGTACGCTCTTGAAGGAAATTGAGGAGAGAAAGGATCTCTTGATTAAGAAATCTGTATGGATCTTTGGTGGAGATGGATGGGGCTACGACATAGGTTACGGCGGTCTCGATCACGTACTTGCGTCCGGAGAGGATGTAAACGTTCTCCTCTTTGATACCGAAGTCTACTCCAATACCGGTGGTCAGTCTTCGAAGTCCACTCCGACAGGTGCGGTAGCGAAGTTTGCTGCTTCGGGAAAGAAGACTAAGAAGAAGGATCTTGGTAGAATGGCAATGACCTATGGATACATCTATGTAGCACAAGTTGCTATGGGTGCAGACAAGAATCAAGTTGTCAAGGCCATTATAGAAGCTGAGAAATATCCTGGGCCATCTCTGATCATTGCATATTCTCCCTGTATAAACCACGGTATCAAGATTGGAATGGGTAAGACTCAAGAGCAGGAGAAGAGAGCGGTAGCTTCAGGTTACTGGCATCTTTACAGATACAATCCTCTCTTGAAAGAACAGGGCAAGAATCCCTTCATTCTCGATTCAAAGGAACCGAAAGAATCATTTATCGATTTCTTGATGAGCGAGGTTAGATACAGCGCTCTGAAATCAACCTTCCCGGACATCGCCGATGAGTTGTTCAAAAAGGCCGAAAGTGATGCTAAGGAGAGATACGAGATTTATAGAAAGCTTGCCTCTGAATAGAGGATTCTAAATGGGCGGGTGGTGATAAGCCACCCGTTTCTTGCAAAACGCACTAGCCATGTGTGCTCAGATTTACTGAAGGAGGTTTCAAATGAACGCAATTGATTATGCATTGAAACTAGAAAAAGACGGTAAGGCTTACTACACTAAACAGGCCCAGTGTTCGGAGGACATTCAGCTTAAGAAATTGTTTGAAATGCTCGCAAATGATGAACAGAGGCATTATGAGATCATAAGTGGATTCAAAGACAAGAATTACAAGTACAAAGGCACATATACTTTCAAGACCACTAGAAATATGTTTTCCGAAATGCTCATTGATAAGAAATGCTTTGAGATTGATGCTACGAATCTTGAAGCTTATGAGCACGCAGTTGAAATGGAAAAAGAAAGTGTTAAGCTTTATCTTGATCAGGCAAAGCAAACAAGTGAACCATCCGAAAAAGAGATATTATTGAAGCTGGCTGCGGAGGAAAACAAACACCAGATAATTCTAGAGAATCTCATGGATTTTGTTAGAAAGGGCCTCGATTGGACCGAATCCCCTGAATTCAGCCATTTGGAAGAATGGGATAAGTTTACGGACCTAGACAAGTACTGATTTGGTTTTACTTCAAATATAAGGAAAGACCGGGACATCGTCCCGGTCTCCTTAACTCAGGGGTAATCCATGTCGCCTTCGTTTGTCTTACATTTTAAAGGGGTTGTGCCTGTGGTTTCTCTGGTCTCTGATAATCAGACTTGATACCCGAGAAAAAGGTTCAGTCGGTAAGAAGTTTTTCAGCTGTTTGAAGATCCTCAGGAGTGTTGATCCCCAGAAATTCCTCTTTGTGGCTTGTTGAAAATCCGCATACAGACTTGTTGTCCGACAATGCCAAAGCAACAATATCTGCAATGTAAATTTCTCCAGTTTCCTTGTTTGGCACAAGCTGACCGATGTACTCCTGAACAATCTCTTTTTTGATGATTATCGGACCGATGTAAAACTCCCAGGGAGGTGGGAAGTCAGGGATCTTTCTTTCTTCGAAGGAAACGACTTTACCATTTTCATTTCTCTCGACCAGTGCATAGGGAAACTTTTCCTGGGTGATTCCAGAGAGAAAAGTAATATCACAGTCACCGTTCCTGTGAAGCTCTACCAGAGATTTCAAAGATCCCTTTGCGATAAGAACAAGATCAGAGTACATCACTAGAATGTCTGAGTTGTCTGGGATCAGGTGAAGGCTCCTCTTCAAAGCGTCGGCGGTTCCTTTGGGTGAGTTCTGATAAGCTAAAAGAGTATTTTCATCGAGCACTTCTCTGAATTCCTTTTCAAAGTCCGGATTAATTACAACAATTGAGCATTTGCTTTCACAAAAAGCCGAAACCTTGTTCAAGACGTGAATTATCATGGGTTTTCCCTTTATTTTTACTAATGGCTTGGGAACCTCAGACTTCAATCTCTTGCCTTTTCCGGCGGCGAGAATCACGGGAACTAACACTATAATCCCTCCTTCCTAATTATGATAACACTTCCATCTTGTGATGAATATTTGCGTCCTTTTTCTTTTTAAGGGTTTTGCCATGTGTTATGTCTAGAATTCTCTTTGAGTCGGCCTTGCATTAATTCTATGAAAGAGATTCTATTAATTCAATGATGACATCACTGAAAAAAGTGGCGGACTTAGGCGATCCATTACTAATTAGGAAAGGTTATAATCTTAACTTAAGGGAGGTTGAGGTTTGGTGGAGTATCTGGATTTGTCCTTAAGATTGTTTTGTGCTCTCGTTGCAGGAGCGCTTATAGGTGCCACAAGGGAAAGGATCTATAAACCTGCCGGTCTCAGAACTCACTCGTTGATATGTGTTGGAGCCGCCTTTATAACTGTCCTCTCCACAACTGTGTTTGTCACCGCCGAGCATGGTGATCCGGGAAGAGTAGCGGCACAGATTGTCTCGGGCATAGGATTCCTAGGAGCTGGAACAATCCTGAAAAAAGGTTTTTCAGTCAAAGGCTTGACCACGGCCGCGACACTCTGGGTAACGGCTGCTGTCGGGATGGGTTTCGGCAGCGGGGAATACTTGCTCTCGGCAGTAGTGACGGTCTTCGCGTTGCTTATAGTTCTTTTCCTTAAAAGGATTGAGTTGTTTATCGGAGGGAGAAATCTTCCCAGAGTTTTGATAGTTGCTGAAAACAGTCAGGAAACGTCTACGAAGGTCTCCGAATGGTTCAAGGACAATGGATTGACGGTTGAGTCAATGGAAATTGAAGAGGACGATGAAGTCCTTAGTCTTCTAATTGAGTTAAGCAGAGGAGATGCCTTAAAGGTAAAAAACATTATGGTGGGTCTTTCCACACTGAAGGGTGTCAAGAGCGCAGAGCTTCGATGACTTCTATTTTCTTCGACAGATATGGTCTATCCAGAGTTCCTTACCTCCTATCGAAAAGATGTAATCGTTCCCTGGAGATTAAGTACTCCTCCAGGACCGCTTACGATTGTTAGGGTTACGGTGACCCCGCCGATTACCTTACCGTTGATGTCTAAGAAGTCCTGGACATTTTCGAGAATGCCATTTATCTCCACATTGATGTTGCCTCCATATTCACCGTAGTAGAGAATCACAGCGGATGAGTTTACCGGGAACTTGAAGGAAACGGTGATGTTGTTCAGGTTGACGTCCTTTCCAGAATGACCTGCCAACCCGCCGTTGGTAACAGTCATCACACCGTTGGGAGTTGAAGTGCCATTTGACCATACGAATGGCTTCATATCCATTCGCGTTGTTTGCTCAAAGAGGATCTCGCTATTGTAGTACTTTGTCCCAATCCGGAGCCGTTGGCGCGGCGATTGACTGTACTCTAAGAGATAGACCAGAGCCTATTCATCATGATTTTCGAAACAGTGAGAAGAAGTTTTCCGGACAGACTGATAATGGCAGACATTTCTAGTGTGGAAAATGTACGCGTGATTGCGAGGCTCAAGCCGGGCAATATTGCGACTACACTTTCGTGGTACACCACAGATACTTCACAAAGACTGAAGCCAGATATTGACCTTGTCACTATGCTTGTCAAAGAATTCGACTTCCCGGTGATGCCGAAGGGAACTACTGGGAGCCAAACCGGATGATCATGGCGTTTGAGGCAGGAGCTTCTTCAGTTAGTCTAGGGAGTGTAATCACTAGACCTCAGCTCATCACCAAGAGATTCAATGATTGCCTGGAAACATTGAAGAAGAACAGTGATTTCAGAGAGAGTGATGGCCTTGAAATTTCTAGATAAAGACCTGATCGTTGTTGGTGCAGGAACAGCAGGAATCCATGCCGCTATTACCGCATCAAGAAGAGGGCTTGATGTTATGCTTGTTGAAAGGAACGGCTCCGTTGGCGTTATTTCTACCGTCGGTTTATGCAGTCCCTTCATGAGATTCTGGCTTGGAAATGAGTCCCTTGTCTCGGGTATTCTCGAAGAAGTACTCTTCGATCTGCACAGGCGTGGTGGACTTCTGAGGGATTCATTCGATTTGGAGATTTTGAAGATGATCTATCTGGAGAAACTCAAAAAGGCTGGAGTCGTGCTCGCGTTTCGCTCGATTCCGGTAAAATTAATCTCCGCAGGAGGGTTTATGAAACAGATTTCGCTGCTTGTGTCAAATGTCAGTTTAACAGGTAAGTAGATGAAAGCTCTAGGAGTGGTCATCAGTGGTACTATGATAAAGACTGCGGTTGTGGCGTGCTCGGGTGAAATCAGTCAAAGGAAGAATCATGCAACCAGCAGGGATCTTAAGAATCAGATCCTCACGATTATTACTGAAGAGATTTCTTCAGATAGCGTTTCATCTATAAGAATAGGGACCGCAGGGACATTATTTCGAGGTGTTTAGATGATTAAGGTGCTAGTTCTTGGTGGAGGCGGGGCAAAAGGTTTTGCTCACGTCGGAGTTATTCGAGCGCTAGAAGAAAAGGGTTTTGTACCGGATCTGATCATAGGAGTTAGTGCCGGTGCGCTTGTAGGGGCGGGGTACGCTTTACTGTCAGATTCAAAGAGGCTGTGGGAGATCTCTCTTGAAATCTGTAGAAAAAGTAAGAAGCTAATTCGCTTTGCAAATTCAGCTGCAAGAGAAAATAGAGGCTTGTTATTCAATGCAGCCACTTGTATTCACATAAACACTTTTAGAGCGCTGCCTTTCGGATTGTACTTTAACGCGCTCAAGAAGGGTCTGAAAGGGTACAGATTCTCTGACACAAGAATTCCCTTCAAGTGCGTTTCAACCATAATGGATTCAGGTGAGTTATTCGTTCATGAAGAAGGAAGTATTTTCGAAGCGCTTAGAGCTTCCATGGCGATTCCTGGAATTATCTCGCCTTTTAGTCACAAAGGCTTCTCTCTTGCCGATGGAGGGATTGTGAATAATATTCCTGCCAGCATAGCTAAGGAAGAGGGCTGTACTCTAGTGGTGGCCGTGGATCTTTCTTCAAATAATAGAAAGGTCGGGATCGATACTTCAAATTCGATACTGGAAACAATCGATGGGTACAAAGTCGAAGAGTTTCAACGGAAGGAACTGGCTGTTGCAGATGTTGTCATTTCACCATTGAACAAAAGAAATATTGGTTTGCTTGACTTCTCATCCTGTATTGAACTCATGAATGAATCTTATGAAGAAACATTGAAGTTCGATCTAATTGGAGTTAGCCAGTGAAGATACATGTTGGTGGTTATGGTTTCCAGGGACTTGCCTCTATCGAGTACCTTGGAGATTTCGAGAGCGAAAGCAGAATGGTTTTGAACGGACTGGCGGGCTATTATGTAGCGGCTGAGAGAGCCATGGGTAAGAAGGAAGCCTTGTATCGGCTTTCAAAGTTTGTGGATGAGTTTTTCGTCACGTTGGAAGTGATGGATGGTGGCGCGCTTTCTTCAAAAAAGAGAGTGAGCGGCAAATTAGAACGAATTCGCCACTGTCGTATTTGGTCCAAAAGTAATCATATCTACGGGATAGCTGCAAGGGATTCTTATCTCGATGGAATTGCAGGGAAGACAGAGCTTAGTGCTGAAGTATTCAATCTTGAAACTAGGAAGGTTGAGCTCATCCGCGACGACATGAGAGAAGTTGCAGCCGCCTGTATTTCCATCCCGGGACTTTTCGCTCCTTACAATGATGTTTATGTTACTACGACTTATCTGAGCCAAATTCCTGTTTCGTTCCTTTCAGAAGGTGACACTGTAATTCTGAATCTAAGGGATCTCTCTACTGACAAACCAAGTACAGCTTCAGAAGTAGTTTTCCGCGCCATGGAGATCCGATCACTAAATTATGCAAAAATAATTCTCGCTAATTCCAGTTGCGTTTCAGTCGGAGTTAAGACTAGAGTTCATTCAGACAATGTGTTTAACTATCTAGATCGAGTTAAAAGGTCAGTATAGTTTGCGCGAATGATAGTATTGATTGTGTGGAAGTATTGAGACAAGCGGTTTCGAATGGAGGAATTCTAGTTGCTGAAGACGATGGTGGTAATCGGGACTCTTTTAGCCATGGGTTTCTATTTCATTAGTGGAACAAAGAAAGGAATAGATGAGATCGTGACGATTGAACACGATGGCAGAATAAGACAGAGTATCGTTCACCTGCCTCCGATGATTCAAGATGATAAGCTACCTGTAGTGCTGGTATTTCACGGTCTTTTTGGCAACAGTAACTACACTAAGAATACGTACGGAATGACTGAAGTGGGAGACAGAGAAGGGTTTATTACCGTGTATCCCGAGGGAACCGGTACATTGAACAGCGTTCTTTTGAGCTGGAATTCAGGTTTCTGTTGTGGTTACGCAATGGAAAATGATGTCGATGATGTCTCATACATAGCGGAGCTCCTTGGAAGATTAGAAAGTGTTTATCCCATTGACGAAAAGAGAGTCTATCTCATTGGACTTTCCAACGGAGGGATGCTGGTATATAGGCTCATGTCAAGTTATCCCGATCTCTTCGCTGCCTGTGCGATTGTTTCATCTTCTCCAGCCGGCGGAGCCAGTGAGGACAACGTTGTAATGATAGAACCTCCAGATACCGCCATTCCGCTCATAGTGTTTCACGGTATGGAAGATCCTATTATTCCTTTTGATGGGGGTTTTTCCAGTAGTTCTGAAGCAAATGGTATCTATTTTCCCTCGATAGAGGAGTCTGTGAAACTTTGGGCGGAGAAAATGGGCGCAGTCAATATGAGCGAGAAATCGCTCGAGAACGGTTTGGTTTTGCTCAGAGAATACACTGGAGAAGACGAGAGAAGCCTAGTTCATTTCTACGCGATAACCGATGGAGATCATACCTGGCCTGGAAGAGAGAAGGGAATAGATGCTCTCAGCAGCTCTTCACAGGCGAACATCAAGGCAAGTGAGTTGATATGGGAGTTTATGAAAGACAAGCATCTAGATTGATGCTTTGTTCGCTTTCGGTAGATCTCACCTAACAAAGCCGGCTCCCGGCTGTTCAAACCTTATCCGTTCAAATCCCTTTCCCGTTAGAGACCTGTGTATATTGTTAGCAGAGTCACATTTCGTTGGAAAGAGAAGCATAGTGCCGTCGTTCTTGACAACTCTGAGCATTTCGCTAAACTCGTCTTAACGAAATCCCCAAAGACATGATCGGAAATGGAACATCGCCGAATCCGTCTTCGAAGAGAATGTCCCTGATTAGGCCGTCGAAAATGAAGAGATTCCTGACTTCTCTATCATGTACTTTCTTCTTCAGATATTCTTTAAGGATCTATGGGTTCATCAGCAAAGTCAATGGAGGCTTCGCGCTTAGTAGCTGCAAATGGCAGTCTACCGGCGCCCTTTGAACTCTCTTGCAAGATGACTAGCGTTGTGCTTTTCAAGAAGAAGCAGGGGTCTAATATTTAAATTGTCCACATCTATCCAGTCGAGAGACAAAAACATCACCCCCAGAGCAAAAGCTAATATGGATAGTAGCATGATAAAATCGGGATTATCTTCAGTATCGTAGATGGGAGACTTATATGAGGCTTAACAAAGATTTATTCGAGAGAAGGCTGGGAGTCTTCTTCATGGTATTGTGGATCTTAATCCTGTTCTTCTACCTCACCTGGGATGGATGGCTGTACGAGTGGTGCGACTGTGGCTACAACGGTCCTAGTCAGCACTTCGATCTTGACATTACCGACATGGAATATTCGCGCTCCCCAGATAATGAGATCACTTACTTGTCTACGAACAATCTTCACAACTTGATATATCTCTGTTATCTCGTCTTCTTGATCGGTTGGCTGGGTTTGCTTTTTGACCTTGAGTGGGCTAAACAGGGAGCGATGGCTACCATGGGAATTTCTTTCGTTGCGGCTCTCTCGACGCTAAACCTCTCCGACCACGTGTACTTGCTTCAAGTGGTGTATGATATAGTGCATCTTTCAGGGTTAGTAATGGGAGCGTACCTCTTTTCGAAGTACTACCTGAAGACTTCAAAGAGTCTTCCCGTTGTCCTAGGCACGTGGGCGATATATCTTGTTAGTCACGTTATCTTCACTCCTTGGCCGTTCTGGGAAAACGTTGGCCAAGCTTACTTCAGCGTAAATCAGATCAACGACTTGCCGTTCTTTCTTTTTGGTATGGAGTATATAGTTGTTGTAGTAATCTTACTCGCAGTGAACACCCTTATCGTAAAACTAAACGGAAGAACGTCGAACCGTTTTCTAAGAGTTTTGATCCCGCTCGGCCTCTATTTCCTTCTGTTCATGATAATGTACTCAACAGACCTAATAATAGTCCAGAACGTGAATATGAACACATGTGCCCTTAGGTAATCATGTAAGCTTGAGTTGTCCAAGTTCGTTCTTCTTTTTCAAAACCTGACCTCAACATATTTCTCCTTAGTGTCGTAGTATCTTTTGGTGTTTCTGAGGTCCTTCTAACCGTTTGGCTTCAGGGACATATATTCATAACCTTCTTAGGCCTTCCATCTCTTCATCAAATGCCTGCCGAGAGAGATTTGCAGTCTCCATCGTAACACGCATAGACAAAGAATGTGGAGAAGAAGACTTGATAAAACCGATTGTAGTTAACTGAATCGAAAGGAAATGAAAGCAAAGAGTTAATTGATGAATAGGGGCACTCAATCAATCGCATCTCAATTAACTATGAGTTGATAATTGCCAATAGTTGGATCTTATCGGGTACCATGTCGGCAGACAATAGTTTGTCAGAAACATAGTAGATGGTAAAATGAGTTTGTAAACAATAAGGATTACGTACTTATTTAATAGTTTGTATCTTATTTCCTTCGGTAGCCTGCAAGAGAAGCATTTGAACTAAGTTATCATCAGCATTATTCATTGTAGACAATTGTAAATTGGTCTATAAGCCAGCTTATTGGTTAATAAGGGAGGGTGTTTTATGAGAAAGATAGCTTTGGGATTTCTTTTACTGCTCATTCTAGCTGTTCCTTGCACCATGCTCTTCTCGGAAGAGATTGAGATGCCTGTTGTCCAGCCTCCAATGGTTGTCACTACTCTGGGTCAGAGTCCGGGTGCTTTGATGTTCAGACTGGTCTGTGTCAGAAATCAAATTGCCTGTGTTCAGGAAGACCTACTTACCGTTGAGAAATTGGTCCAATTGGTTGAAGGAGAAAACCCACCCAAGACACTGGTCATAACTACCGGAACCAGTTTGAAGGGAATGGGGGCTGCCGGTATTGACATGAATTTTGAAGTGAAGCGTGTCGAAGGACTGATTGCCAAAGCCAAGGAGCTTGGTATGACAATAATTGGGGCTCACATCGAGGGCATGGCACGAAGGGTAGATGCAACAGATGAGAAGTCCATCAGCACAGTGATGCCTAAGTCTGATTTGATTCTCGTAATAGAAGACAGCGATTCAGATGGATTCTTCACAAACTTTTCGAATGAGACTGGAATTCCTCTTGTAAAGGTGAAAGAATCCTTGGAAATCGGGCCGGCTCTCAAAAAACTGTTCCAAGAGTAGAGCATAACAATGATCTTCTTATCTGTCGACCTTTAGGTCGATTCTAAAGGGGGAGTGTCCTGGTGTACTTCCATGCTGGTCTGATACTTTTCGTTATAGCAGTATCGTTTGGAGTTGCAAAGGCACTTAAGCTAAGTGTCGAACTGTCGATGCTTGTTGCCGCGCTTGCAGCCGCTATTGTCCACTCGGGTGGAGCGATTCCGGTACGTCATCTTGTGGAAGGCTCCTTCACTTATCTTGATGTCTGTCTGATCTTTATTACCGCAACGTTTTTCATGAACCTGATTAAAGAGTCCGGTGGAGTCGCTTTTCTTGTAAGAGGTATTGTCAAGGCCTTTCACAAGAGCAGAGTACTGTGTCTCTTCTTTCTTACTTTGCTGTTGTTGATTCCTGGGGCCCTTACTGGATCGGGTGCCACCACAGTTCTCACGGTTGGTACACTGGTGGGAACGGTCCTCACCTATATGGGAATATCTGAGAAGCGGGTGGCGGCGATAATCTTTGTTTGCGCTGCGATGAGTGCCGCTGCACCGCCAGTAAACCTCTGGGCAATGATGGCTGCGGCCGGATCTAACATGCCTTACGTGGGTTTCTTCATTCCACTGCTGGTATTGTCGCTAGCCGGTTCTCTATTTGCAATGTTCTTCCTTGGGGGAAAGGGTAAGAAAGTAGAGCTCGATGAAGCTCTGAAAGAGCTTCCTGAACCACCTGCTAAGATGAACTGGATAAGGGTAGGAATGCCATTTGTCGTTCTCATTTTCCTGATAATGGCCGGAAGGATTTGGCCTCACTCAATCCCCACTCTGGGACTTCCGTTCATGTTTGTTGTCGCATCAATATTTGCAATTATACTTAGCCCAAAGAAGCTAGAGATCCTTAGAATCGCATCGGATACCATCAATACATTGATCCCTCTTGTAGGCATCATGATCGTTGTAGGTATCCTGATTCAGATTATGGCTTTGAGCGGCGCAAGGGGATTGATCTCTCTTGCGGTAGTAACGTTGCCCATGTGGGTTTTATTTGCAGCGCTGTGGCTAATTCTTCCAGTGTCAGAGGGATTACTCCAATATGCGGTTGCACCGCTTCTAGGAGTGCCCCTAATTCTTCTTTTCAACATGAAGGGAATGGATGCCATAATAGCACTCTCTGCAATGGCTGTTATGTGGCCTGTGGGAGATATACTTCCTCCCACGGCGGTTGTTGGAAGAGCGACAGTGATGGAATTGAAATTCAAAGGCCATTATTACAGGGATTTCTTGAAGACTTCGCTCATACCGATGGGGTTCATTCTTCTAATTGCTACTTTGTTCCTGATTTTCAGTAATGAACTCTCCTTTTTAGTTGGCGGGTGATGTCATGAGTGAAAGGAAGTGTTTTTGATGGCTATTTTGTACACGATAATCAGTGTCTGCTACTACTTGATAACGGCTTTTATCATCTTTGTTATAGCTAGAAGCTTGGTGAAGACGAAGAATTTCCAAGAAGCAATCCTGTTTTCTGTCATGCTCATGCCGTTCATCCTGCGACTTTTGAGAATCAAGTAGGGGGTGCTGCGATGACTGACAGAAATCTGGCGATAGTCAAAATAGTATCATGTGTTTTAGTTGGAATTGCCCTAATTATCTCCGGTGTAGAGTTCTACAATCACAGGAATTTCAAGGAACCCGTCGTTGTTGGATCGGGAGTTACTGAAGTCAAAACGTTAGGTGACTACTTCGCTCCGTTGAAAGGAACGATAAACGATACGAACATCTACATAATTGACAGCGGTGTACCGGGTGGGACGGCTATGTTGATAGGCAGGTCGCATCCCGAAGAACCCGCAACGAATCTGGCTGCCAAGATCTTCGTCGAAAACGCGAAACTTACCAAGGGAAGACTCATAGTTGTTATTACAGCCAATCAGAGCGCTTCAAGGGTTACCAGACCTGGGGATGCATATCCTATGTACTACACAATAGAGACTCCATGGGGAGAAAGCAAGTTCAGGATGGGAGATCGATGGTCCAACCCGCTTGACTCATGGCCGGATCCCGAAGCATATGTTCACTATCCTAGTGGTCAACTCCTGGCTTATATGGATATTCGTAATTTCAACAGAACGTGGCCCGGGAGAGAAAATGGGATGATCACCGAACAGACAAACTATGCCTTTATGAACTTGATAAGAGAAGAGAATGTGGACATATTTATCGATTTACACGAAGCCGAGCTGGAGTACCCTGTTATAAGCACTATAGTTGCCCATCAAAAGGCGGCCGATATTGCCGGATTGGCTTCTATGATACTTACCTCATCTGAATTCAGAATTGGTATGGAGTTCTCACCTCCTAGCCTGCACGGACTTTCTCACAGAGAGGTCGGTGACCATTCCGACGCCATATCTCTGTTGTTTGAAACGCCGGAACCTTTTCTTGACAGAGTCAGGGGAATCACCGATGAGGCTCTTCTCTTAACGGGTAAGGATGAATTCGTTATGACAGCAGGTAAGTTCGGTTTGCTCTACGAGAAGATTGACGAAAATGGTTGGCCGATCGACGTAAGGGTTGGCAGACACTGTTCTTCAACTCTTATGGTTATTGAACTATGGGGTGATTTCAATCCTGGAAAGGAGGTTGTGATCGAAGGAGTTCCAAGGTATGACGAGGTAGTAAGCAATGGAACAGGCTATTATTTCCATGATCCTTCAAAAGCTAGAACACAGGACATTTATTACGAGTAACCAAGAACATTTGTGATTGATAATCACAAAGGAGGGGAGTGAGGGTGAAGAAACTGTTATTGACTGCAATACTGATAGTCTCACTGTTTTATGTGAGTGCTGTAGCATGTACGGATATCTTAGCGGCAAAACAAGCCACCTTAGATGGTTCAGTTATTACATCTCATACATGTGATGGTCGTTATGACTCCAGACTGGTTGTCGTACCGGCTATGGATCATGAAGAGGGGGCTATGGCCCCAGTTTACGAGTGGATAGTCTACGCCGATCGAATGGATCTGGTGAAGCTTGGAGAGATTCCACAGGTAGCACATACCTACCAGTACTTCAACGTTGCTTATCCTATGGCAAATGAACACCAGCTGATAATAGGAGAGACGACACTTGGTGGAGCCAGAGAGACTGCCAACAGCGATAAGGCGATAATGACAATCGAACAGCTGGAGATCTTCGCTCTACAGAGAACAACTAACGCCAGAGACGCTATAAAACTTATAGGCGCTCTTGCAGAAGAGTATGGTTACCGAGAATCGTGCTGGTTAGGCGAATGCATTACAATTTCCGATCCGAACGAAGTTTGGGTCTTCGAAGTTTACGGGACCGGTCCCCTATGGGAACCAGGTATGGGACCTGGCGCTGTGTGGGCTGCCCAGCGCGTGCCCGATGATCATATTACTACCGTCGTGAATTACAGCATGATTGGGGAGATCGATCTTGAGACAAACAGGCCCCCGAACGTATCTGCAGGGGACTTCATGATCAGTGAAGACTATGTTCAGGTGGCTACGGATCTTGGTCTGTATGATCCGGCTAGTGGAGAACCCTTTGTCTGGAAGTACATATTTGGAGACATTGAGGGGACGAAGAGCGACAGACTCTGGAGAGTCTTCTCTGTTCTCAATCCTTCGGGGAACTGGTCGTTGGACAACACATGGGAATATCCATTCTCAGTTAAGCCGGATGAGAAGGTATCCGTGTACGACATAATCGAGCTTTATAGGGACGTTTCCGAAGGTACACCTTACGACATGGGCGATAACGAGGCATGGTACTATGAAAGTGGAGGCGAGATGGTTAAGAGTCCGCTGGCAAGTTCTGAGCCCAACACTCCTATGAGAAATCTTCTTGGCATTCCTTACACAAGAACAATAGCAAAGAACGGTTGTTCGTACTATTTTGTTTCGCAGGCAAGGGACTGGATGCCCGACAAGATAGGCGGACTTCTCTGGTTCGGACTTGACAACCCGAGAAAGGGAGCTTGGATTCCTGTTTATGTAGGGACTCTTCCCAATACGCTCCCGGAGTCTTGGGTGACCTTAAACAGAGATGAGCTTGACAGGAGCTGCTCTTATTGGGCTTTTGATCTTGTCGATAAGATTTCAAATCAGAGGCTTGGGGCTCTTATGCCTTTGATAGAGGAAGTAAGAGTACCTTTCCAAACGGAGATGTTCGAAGAACAGAGGGATCTCGACGAAATGGCAATGACCCTTTACGAAGATAATCCCGAGCTTGTTCTTAGACTCCTCTCATCCTATACGGCGAGAAAGATGAGAGAAGCAGAAGAACTCTGGTATGATCTTTCAGAGGTCTTGTTAACTAAGATCGACTAAGTAATTGACTTTGGGCCGGTTGATGCCGGTCCATTACTTTGAAAGGGGAGTGAAAGAAATGAGACGTGCACTTATTGTTATGCTAGTCCTCATTGTCGGTTATGGAGTAGTAGCAATGGCATGTACTTCGATACTTGTCGGAAAAGACGCATCTGTCGACGGTTCTACTATGGTGACACATACTTGCGACGGCAGTTACGACGCCAGGTTACAGGTGATTCCCGGTGGAGTACATGAAGAAGGCGAGACGGTAAGTATCTACAAGGGTTTGTGCCAGGCGGGTATTCCAGGTAGAACGGTTCAGTATGTTGGAGAGATTCCACAGGTTCCCGAAACTTACACCTACTTCCACACCGGCTACCCGTTTATGAACGAACATCAGGTAATTATCGGAGAAACAACCTGGAGTGGAGAAAGAGCGCTCAGAAACTCCCAGGGTTGGATGACAATCGAGCAGCTCCAGGTGCTGGGTTTGCAGAGAGGAAAGACAGCCAGAGAAGTCATTCAGATAATGGGTGAACTTGCTGAGAAATATGGTTATGGTGACGGCGGCGAGGGGCTTACAGTAATTGATGGAGACGAAGCCTGGTTGTTTGAGATCTGTGGCCCCGGTCCTTTCTGGTCTCCTGGAAGCGAAGAACCCGGAGCAGTATGGGTTGCGCAGAGAATTCCCGATGACCACGTCCTTGTCCATGCAAATAGATCTAGAATTGGCGAAATCGATCTTGAGAACACAGATTATTTCATGGCATCACCCAATGTATACTCAACGGCACAGGAACTCGAGCTGTGGGACGGACAGGAACCATTCCTTTTCTATGCAGCTTACGGGCCAAAGAATGCCTTTTATAACACGAGACGTGAATGGAGGGTTCTGGACCTTCTTGCCCCGTCTCTAGAGCTCGATCCATGGGCAGAAAGATATCCGTTGTCTGTCAAGCCAGATAAGAAAGTGTCTGCGCAGGATCTTATGATGATTAAGCGTGACCACTATGAAGGAACCGAATTCGATCTCACTGTTGGCCTTGCCGCAGGTCCTTTTGGTAATCCCAATAGGTATGCTACTCCCGCCAGTGCAAGACCGGAAGGCATAAACTATGACGGTTGGGAAAGAGCTATATCTATGTTCAGATGCTCATATGTCATAGTTGGGCAGGCAAGAAACTGGATGCCAGATGCGATCGGTGGAGTTGTGTGGTTCGGAGAGGATGCACCTCACTCGACAGTTTATATTCCATTCTACGCAGGTGCGACCAGTGTTCCCGAGTCGTTCAGTCAAGGAGCAAGGGATTTCTTCGACAGAAGCTCTGCTTGGTGGGCATTCAACCACGTGTCAAACCTAGCCGATCTGAGATATAATGTCGCAATAGAGATAATCAAAGAGGAATACACGAAGTTTGAGACTGAGTTCCTCGCAAATCAGCCGCTGATCGAAAAGGTTGCGCTGGATCTCTATGCAGAGAATCCCGAAGCGGCTATCGATTTCATTACTAATTACAGCAACGGGCTAGCAAACAGAGTTGTCGATAGATGGTGGAAGCTGGCCGATGAGCTAATTTACACCCTGAACGATGGGTATGTTGATGGTAAGACTGTGGGTTATCCGACGTGGTGGCTCGAAGCTGTTGGTTATGGAGATACAACTGCAAGATAGATACTGATCGTTTATTTGTAAGGGCGGATATTATTCCGCCCTTTTTTAAAGCTATAGATGGAGTGATCCGCGAAAAACATCCAGTGAGTGCAAGTGTGCTCAAATCAGCTAATTCGCAATGCGTTGCATATTCGAAAGATAAAACCTACTCTTCCTGGATTGATTTTCGAATCCCTGAAAGGGTTTGAGTCTTTCCGAAGCTAACTGGAGCTTTTTCCTCCTATTTAACACTTGTGTATCGATTGAAGGAAGGAGGCATATTCTCGGGACCCTTTGCTATAATGAATATAGAAAGTTCTCGAACCTTACTTATGTTGATTTTTTTAGTATCTACAGAGTTTATTGCTTGGGGATGTCACTTTTGAAAATTGCTACGATCTTTTTGATTCTTATTGCGAGTTCAGTTCTTTGCTCGCTGTCTATCGAACCGCTCCCCGTAATTGAAGATCCAGTGCTTTTTACAGTTTGGGGTGAGAGCATAGAGCTTCAAAACATAAACTATTTCTGTGATAGTCTTCAAGTTGCACGTGATTATTCACCGGGTGCAAGTATCGAAGATCTGTGTGAAGGCGCCGGATTCAGGATTGAAGAAGAGCTTTCAGGAGAATCTTTCCATCCATTTTATGTTTCAGGGACACCTTACCGCACACTTGTGATAATTGCCGGGAGTTCTTTGCCAGAGTCGAGAGCAGACATAGAGAGAATTGAAGAGCTTGCTTCCTCAGTGAAGTCTTCAAATGGATTAGTGATGGTAATCGATATAGATGTTGAAGGATCGGGAGATGATCCGCTGAAGCAGGAATTTGATCAAAGATTGGTGCGGTATCTAGATGTTCTGATTGTAGCTGAAAGGCCAGTTGGAGAGTATCTGTCTTTCTTGGAAGGAGAGACTCCTATAGTTGTTGAGTTACCCGTGGTTGTAGACCTCGTTTCGATTTTCGAAAGGGACTTTGGGGGCGGCAGATGCTGCGATTGATTGGAGGAAATATGAAGAGAGTTCTCTTGATTACGATGATTTTGATTGGCACATTCGCACTATCTCAGATTCATTTGGAAGACTCAGTTACTTTTGGGAGCGAAGGTGACGATGTGGCCAATGATCTAGTAGTGTTGAGCGACGGAAAATTACTACTGGTAGGGTATACAACTTCGTTTTCTGGAGAGCTTGGAAGTTCTAAAGGAGAAGAGGATTTCCTGATTCTTAAGCTAGATGAAAGGCTACGCATAATCTGGTCAAAGACATATGGAGGAAGCGGGCGTGACATTGCTGAAGCAGTTCTCGAAACATCAGACGGAGAAATAGTGGTTGTGGGATTGACAGAGTCGTCAGATGGAGATGTTTCTGAAAGTGATAAGCTTGGCGATTTTTGGGTCGTTAAGCTCTCGCCCACCGGAGAACTCCTTTGGGAGAAAACCTTCGGGGGAAGCAGCCAGGATCATGCTTATGACGTAGTGGAAAGCCCTTCGGGGAATATTCTGGTCGCCGGCTACACCAGGTCTCCCGACGGGGACATCGAAGGACACGTATGGGGCGAAGATTTCTGGATAGTTGAGATTTCACCATCCGGTCAGGTATTGAAGCAATGGGTTCTTGATGGAGGAAACAACAACGAAGATCTTGCAAGAAAGCTTTTCGTAAATGATATGGGAGATATTTTGATTACGGGATACACCGCATATAAGGATGTAGGGATCAGCTGCAACTACGTGAATGAACAGGCGGCTCTTGCCATTATTCATGCTGAGGGTATTTCTTCTTATTACGCTTTTGGAGGCATGTATCTTGAGGATGGCTACGACGTGCTTGCTTCTGAAGAAACAATAGTCATAGTCGGTGAACAGGATGCTGGAATCTCTATGTTTTCGACCGGTCTTGGCGGAAAGGACTTCTATGTAGTCGCGATAGGTGAAAAGGGGCAGGAATTGTGGTCAGAGAATTACGGTGGAACCTTCACGGATATAGCCCGTGTAGTAAAACCGTTTGGAGCTAGTGATCTTCTAGTTGCCGGTCATACAACTTCGCAGGATATTGACATTGAAGATCCGCTCGGGATGACAGATGGGTGGATAATCGTTGTTAATGAAAACGGTGAGCTTGTCGAATCGTTGTCGGTAGGTGGCTCGGCTGACGATTTCATTCTTTCGGGTGTCAATTACGGTGAAAAGTACATTTTATGTGGTTGTTCAACGTCATCTGACGGAGACCTGGAAAGCAACAAGGGTAAAAAAGACATCTGGTTGATTACGTTAGGAAAATAGATAAGGTCTAGCGACCTTAAACTGGGGTTAATCCCCAATAAAATCAAGTTGGGAGGGGTTTCAATTGCGTAAGATCCTGTTGGTCCTGATTGTGGCTGCAGCAATAGTTAGCATCGGCTTTGCATGTACCACGATCATCGTAACTAAGGGTGCGTCTGTTGACGGTTCGGTAATGACGAGTCATTCAGCTGACTGCGGCCTCTGTGATTTCAGGTACGTCTATGTTCCACCCGCAGACTATGAAGCGGGAGCAAAGAGAGCAGTTTATCCATTCGTTGAGCCATATCCACGTTATGTCGGTGCGGATATGGGTCCGACCTACAACGATCCGGACCTTCCGGCTACTGAGCCTCTGGGTTACATCGATCAGGTCGAGCACACATATGGCTACTTTGATGCAGTTTATGGTGTAATCAACGAGCACCAGCTTGCCATTGGCGAATGTACTTGTTCCGCAAAGGTCTATGCTCAGCCAAAGGCCGGAGAATGCATATTTGACGTAGCCGCTCTTTCCAGAGTTGCTATGGAGAGATGTACAACCGCAAGAGAAGCCGTTGAACTGATGGGCGCACTTGCCGTTGAGTACGGTTACTACGGTTGGGGAGAAACACTCACAGTAACAGACCCTAATGAAGCATGGGTCTTCGAAATCTGTGCAACGCCTGACAAGAAGAGCGCACTTTGGGCGGCAAAGAAGGTTCCCGATGGAACGGTCTTTGTTGAGTCAAACCTATTCAGGATTAGAGAACTCGATCCTGAAAGCCCTGACAATATGTTCTCCCCGAATCTTATCGAAGTTGCAACGGAGGCCGGCTGGTACGATCCCAGTACCGGTCCTATCGACTGGATGGCTACTGTTAGTACAGGCGAGTACTCTATGCCTTACTATAGTCTGAGAAGAACGTGGAGAGTTTTCGACAGGGTCTCCCCTTCTCTTGGACTTTCTCCATGGGTAGAAGACAGTTTTACAAAGGACTACCCGTTCTCTATAGTGCCTGACAAGAAACTGTCGGTAGCAGATGTTATTGATCTTTTCAGAGACCACTACGAAGGAACGGAATTCGATCTTACCGAAGGACTTGCCGCAGGACCTTTCGGCAATCCCAATCGCTATGCAGGTTCAAGCAAACTAATAAAGGGGAGCTGGGAAAGAGCTCTTTCTATCTTCAGATGTGAATACGTATTTGTGTCTCAGGTCAGAGATTGGCTTCCGGATCCTGTCGGCGGCGTAGTATGGTGGGGCGCGGCTGCTCCTCACGAGACAATTCTAGTGCCCATGTACTGTGGAATAACGGACGTTCCATATGCTTATGACAGTGGTAGCCTTCAGGAATTCGACTACGATGTCGCATCATGGGCATTCAACTTCATGGGTAACTGGGCAGAGTTGAAGTGGAGCTACATGTACCCGGAGATTCAGGAACTGCAGAAGAAGATCGAAGGAAAGCTCTTTGCAGTACAGCCAGCTATCGAGGCAGCTGCTGCACAGCTTTATGAGACAGATCCAGAACTGTGTAAGGAATTCCTTACAGATTACGTTGCTGACGTGACTGACAGAGTGATGGCAGAAGTGTGGGATTTCAACGAATATCTTATTACGAAGTACAGAGACGGATACATAAACATTCCGAACGTTGGTTCGTCTGCTGGATACCCCGACTGGTGGCTTGATGCAGTAGGATACGACGAAGGCCATATTTTCGGCGAAGACGGCTACAAAGCTAAGTAATTGACTTACCCGCCCCCAAAGTGGGGCGGGTTTTGCTCTTTTTTGTATTTCAAACCTTGTAGACGATTCTTGATTCATATATAGTGTTTAAGATTTCGAATGAGGAGGTTACTTACATGAGAAGATTTCTGTTAGTTCTGATTGTAGTTTCTCTTGTCAGTGTTTTTGCGTTTGCCGAACCCGAGGTAAAACTCGGTTTGCCTGTCGTAATCACTTCTGCCGGTCAGAGCGCAGAGGTTGAAACAGTCAACTATGTTGCCGATGAAGTCGGCCTGAAGTACGACTACTGTGACGTTCTTTCCAAGGATGAGCTTGCGGCTGGAGTTGGACTCGGTGGAGCCAAGTCAGCAATAGGAAAGCACGTCACGACGCTTTCTCCCGATCCCGAAGGTACTAAGTTCCAGTCTCTGTTACTCGTTCTTGGCGCCAGCCTTAAAGGCATGGGCGCTTCCGGTCTCTCAGTTGACACGGAAGTTGACAGACTCAAGGACCTTATAGAATATGCGAAGGCAAACAAAATAAAGATTGTTGCAGTTGCTATTGGAGGAGAGATTCAAAGAGGTCTTCCAGGAAGTCCGATCGAAGTTATTATCGACACCGTCGTTCCCCATGCTGACGTATTCATAGTTACAAAGGATTCAAATGGCGATGGGAAGTTCACGAAGGCGGCGGAAGCCAGAAACGTTCCAATAGTAGAGATCGATTCTGCATTTGATCTTCTCGATACTTTTACACAGGTATTTGGCTTGTAGTTTCTTGGTGGCCGGCGCAATAGTTTTATCTACCGCGCCGGCTCCAATTAAAGGGGGTAATCAGATTGTCAGCTGATGCAATATACATGCAAACGATCATAGCAGGAATAGTTATGGTTGGAGCCTATGCCGTCGGGAAGTTTCTGAAATTTTCAACCGAACTATGTATGTTTGTCGCAGTAATCGGTGGTGCCATTGCCGGGGGAGCGGGATTTGATACTTTCAGGCATATTGCCGAAGGATCGGTAACCTACCTCGACATTGGACTAATTTTCGTGTTTGCAACGATATTTATGAACATCATCAAGGAATCGGGTGGAACGAATTACATAGTAAGAAAGATAATAGGTGCCTTCCACAACAAGAGAATACTGATGCTGATACTTCTCATGCTTGTGATTCTTGTTCCCGGTGCCCTAACAGGTGCCGGAAGCATCTCGGTCCTGGTTGTTGGAGGAACGGTTGCGGCCGCTCTCAACGCAATGGGACTTTCGAAGGTGAGAATCTCGGCGTTGATTTTCATTGTCGCCGGTTTGAGTGCCGCTGCTCCGCCAGTTAACATCTGGGCGATGATGACCTGTGCCGGAACGGCCATTCCTTACGTTGGATTTACGATGCCTCTTCTCATACCGGTCCTGATTCTTGGGCTTTTCACCGTGCTGTTTTTTGGACGCGGGGCAGGAAATATCGACAAAGAAAAGGCTCTCAAAGAGATTCCCGATCCAAAAGGACTCTCCGGATGGAGTGTTGGAGTACCTTTCCTTGTCTTGATCTTCCTGCTTGGAGCTCCTAGAATCTGGCCATTTGATTTCCCGGTCCTCGGATTGCCTCTGGTATTTGCAATCTGTGCTTTGGTAGCATGGCTTATGAACTTCAAGAGAGTTGATATATTGAAGGTCAGCAGAGAAACGGTCGCTCAATTGACGCCGCTCATAGCGACTACCGCTGTCGTCGGTATGCTGATACAGGTGATGAGTTTTAACGGTGTCAAAGGCTTGATTTCCATGTGGATTGTGACTGCTCCTCTCGCGATCGTCTGGATTCTCCTTCCTTTCATAATACCAATATCGGAAGGTCTCCTGACGTATGGTGGTGCTACGGTAATTGGCATACCTCTTATATGGATGTTGAACTCGAACGGGATCAACCCGGTAATCGTTCTGGCAGGACTGAGTTTACTGTGGCCTCTTGGGGATGGATTGCCCCCGACTGCGCTTATTGGGCGCTTGACGGTTAGCACAGTAGGTTACAAAGGCTCATATGGCTCATTCTTGAAAGAATGCGTGGTGCCCTGGATAGCCATAACTGTCGTTGCAATGATACTGGTTATCTTTGCAAATAAATTCAACTTCCTGATGATGGTAGGTTGAGGAGGAGGTGTCGTCATGACTTTGATAATGTTTCTGTATTATGTGATGACAGCCTATGTGGTAGGCATGCTTATCTGGAACTTCATAAAGACGAAGGATATAAACAGCGAAATCTTATATGCACTGGCTCTCTTGCCCCTCATTCTCAGATTGCTTATAATGAGGTAGGAGGGATATTATGATGAGAAAACTATTGATACTGGTTGTTCTGACACTTATTGTCTTGGCGGGCGGAATTCCTTTGTACATACAGAGGAGTTACAAGGAAGAAGTAGTCGCCGGGCCGAGCGTGACAGACGTCTTCAAGCTAAGCAAGTATTTCGACGGAATCAAAGGAACCATTGCCGATACCGACGTCTTTGAGCTTAAAGGAGCAGAAGAGGGTGGAAAGACGCTGATAATCGCGGGAACCCATGCAAATGAACCCTCTGCTGCCTTACTCGCCTATTTCTTCATAGAAAATCTGGAAGTCGAAAAGGGAACAATTTACGTAATCCCCCATTTCAACCGAAGCGGTTCTCTCGGGCCGCAGCCCGGTGGCGGTTTCCCGCTCTATTACTTCGTTGATACTCCCTGGGGTGAAAAGAAATTCAGAATGGGCGATCGAGGCTTCCAGGCACTCGACCAGTGGCCCGATCCAGATGTATATGTTCACTATCCAGACGGCCAGTTGTTGTCCTATATCGATGCAAGAAACACAAACAGATCTTGGCCGGGAAGACCCGATGGCTACCTTGCGGAAAAGGTTTCCTTTGCAGCAATGGAGATGATCCGTAATGAAGGAATTGACGTGGTTATCGATCTTCATGAGGCAGAGGCAATGTATCCAGTAACAAACTGTATAGTTGCTCCCGAGAAGTCAATGCCCTACGCGATAGGAGCTGCGTTCTATGTAAAGGGAAGGGAGAAATTCGAAAACCATGTGGAATCTTCACCGGCTGGTTACAGGGGTCTTTCTCATAGAGAGATCGGAGATTGGTCAGACGCATACCCCTTCTTACTGGAATCTCCTGGTGTGCACTTAGATCAGATTACGGCAGCGAAAACTCCTGAGCTGATCATAGACGGAATAGACCCGTTTGTACTGAAGGCCGGCGAAAAGGGACTGCTTTTCGTTCCATATGACGAAAACGGATTCTCTATGGACAGAAGAGTTGGGCAGCATTCTTCTGTCATACAGGAGATTTTGTCTCAGTGGACGAAGAAGAATCCAGATCGCGGCTTCAAAGTCTCGGCTCCGAAACATGCGGACATTGTTGAAAATGGTCTCGGGTTTTATTTCAAAGATCCTTCTGAGGCGGATGAAGATAAGGTCTTTCTCCAGTAGGGTTTTGTCTAGGCTGAATGAGTGCATGCGTTATCGAGGACGCATGCACTTTTTTAGTTTTCGTCACGGTTCCGTTATTAATCTTCTTGAATAATCCGCCCCAGCTGCAGCAGATCGTCGACTATATAGTCGACGTCTATCGAAGGTTTCGACCCATCTTGCGAAAAGAAGCAGGTTTTTGTTCCCGCATCCCTTGCGGCCATCACATCGAGATCTCTGTCGCCAATGGAGAGGGTTGATTCCGGTTTTAATCTGTGTCTTCTAATCGTGCTTATGAAAGCTTCTGGATCGGGCTTTCTTTTGAATCCGCTTTCTTTTGTGACAATTTCACTGAACAAGGAGGTCATCTCGAAGTAATCTAGCAGTTTGAAGGCTGTCCTTCTAGCTCGATGAGTAATTATTAGATTCACTCCACCATCTCTCTTAATTCTCGAGCATACCTCACGGGCACCACTGAATGGAGGCTGTTCGACTGGATCCAATTCTTCCTCCATTCTTTGGAAGTCTTTGTAGAAAGCGTAATCAACTCCACGATCTAGATAAAAATCTACGGCCTTTCCCAGCGTTTCTTTCATCAGCGAGAGTATCTCATCTTCAGAAGCACCGTATCCGTGAATTGCCAGAGACTGCTTGAATAGTCTTACCATGGCGGGATAGGTGTTAAACAAGGAACCATCGAAATCCCATATTAAATTTTCAATCATCGCCTTCACAGCCGCTGAATCTGTTGCAAACCTGGAGGACAGAAGGAACCTGACTTAAAGAGGTTAAGACGAAGTCCGCGCTGGTCTTTACGAAATCCTTATCTGGATTGAAAAGGCACGTTGCTATTCCCGCTCTCTTTCCAGCCTCTATATCGATCTCTCTGTCACCTATCGTCAAGACTCTCTCTCTCTCAAGGCCGTATTTGTCAATTATGTACATTATTGCTTGAGGATCAGGCTTTCTCGCAAAGCCGCTATCCGCAGATACGATTTCGGAGAAGAGATCGAGCATATTGTAGTAATTGAGAAGTTTGGTCATGGAGTAGTTGCTTCTATGACTGAAAAGGAAATTGCTGCCGCCGTTCCTGTTGATCTTCACACAAATCTCCTTCGCGTTATCAAATGGCGGCTGTTTCTCGGGTTGCAGAAGGTTTTCTATGCGGTAGAAATCCTCAAGGAAGCCATTCTTCAGCTTATATTTGTTGACAAAATAGCTTGCAGCTTTCGATGTCGACTCCTTGAGCTTTTCAAGAATTTCATCTATTGAGGCTTTGACATCATACTTCTCGAGAACTTCCTGAAATACCTTTGCTGCAGCTGGGTAAGTATCGAAAAGTGTACCTCCGAAATCCCAAATCACGTAATCATACATAGTACTTCCCCTTTCTTGGATCTAAATCAATAATAAACGCTTTTGGGGATTTCGTCCTGTCGGGTATCTTAAGAATCCTGGGTTTCTTCAAGATATCTTACCCTTGATGCAGCGATTATTTCCAACGTTTCTTCCCTTCTTACCCAGCCTTCGATACCCGTTTTCTTCTTTTCGAGATCCTTGTATACGGAGAAGAAATGCTCTATCTCTTTCAGCAGATGAGGTGGAACATCATCGAGAGTCTCAATGTAATTCCAGACCGGATCATGAATCGGAACACAAAGGACCTTTTCATCGGGTCCCTTCTCGTCCCACATCTTGAATGCGCCTATGGGCTTCGCTTCTATTAGACAGCCAGGAAAGGTTGGCTCCCACAGCAAAACCATCGCATCGAGCGGGTCCTCATCCTCGGCAAGCGTATTGAGGATGAAGCCATAATCCATTGGATAATGGACCGCAGAAAACAGCGTCCTGTCGAATCTTATTCTTTGAAACTTCTTGTCGTATTCGTACTTGTTCCTGCTCCCTTTCGGAATCTCTATCATTATGTCCAGTACTATTTCTTCCTGCAAAGCTGTCACCTCCACAACAATTATGCCAGAAAGACCACAGTCTCATGATTATCATAAAAGAAGAACCCCTTATGGGGTTCTTCTAGACCGATTTCAAAAACAGTCTTACCTGTTGTTAAATAAGAATACCCAGGCAGCAGCGTCTTCGCCGTTGATCTTCCCGTCCTTGGGGAAGGAAATGTCGCAAGCGGTTATGTCGTCTGCTTCCGTAGAACCGATCTTTTCAACTAGATATTCGAAATCCTTCGTATCAACAACGCCATCGCTATTGACGTCAAGATCGTCACCTTCGTGATGAGCGAGATCATCGAATATTGGCAGGTACATCTCTCTTTTTTCAATTTCCCAGAAGCCCAGCTGCCCACTTTCATATTGTTCTTCACTGATAGCCGGAATCACGAAGTAACCACCATCTCCCCAGTCATAGGCCCAGGAGTTCTTTATTATCCAGAACGTGGTGGTTGTGAAAATCGGTGAGGCCGCCTGTGTTGGATCGACATATGTGTAGCTTTCAATCTCTTCGTCCAGAATAGGAGTTGCATCTGGATTTGTCTTGCCAGCTAGAATAATATCGTCGAGATCTGTGGCACTTGCCCATCCGACTAGAGTAACTGCATGTCCGCCCGTACTATAATCTCCTTCTACTGGAGAATATATACCCTTTGAATAGTAGTTGAAACTATACGGAACTGAGAAAGAGACGGCAAGAGATCCATAATCTGAAAGCGCTGTCTTGATCATGTTCAAATAGTCTTCATAGCTGTACCCTAGCTCAGCTGCCGATGTGGATGGAGGGATCATAACGGTTCGGGACGACTTCAACAGTGGAGCATCGTAGGCAGATGGAGGCAGAGGAATCTCCTCCCTAGCATCAATATAGACTTCTGAGAATGGAGCATACTGTTCTTCCATCATCCCATACCTTATGAGATTGTACATTGCAAAGTAACTGTTTCCACCCTCAAGACTGTTCTTATCCTGAACATAACTGTCTGGTGAAAAACTGTAGATATCCCAGTCTATGTTGTGATAAGTTCCCCATCGTTCCGAATAATCGAAGGTGTTATCAACGTTGCCGTTCATTCCGAAAGACTGCACCGCCAAAGCGCTCTCAAAAGAGCCCACAGTGGCAAAAGACCAGCAGCTTCCATGAATGAACTGATCTCTTATAGGTTCGAGTCTTACAAAACTGCTCTCGGCTACTACGCGAGGTTCCAGAAGCACGAAAGTCGACATCATAAGATCATCAGTAGTTGTCATTCCCTGTATAGAGAATTCATCCATCTCTTCTATGTATGCCAACCTCAAATACTCGATGAATCTCTCACGCACTTCATCTGGAAGGTCTATGTAGCTATTGAGTTTCTCGAAAATCACTTCTACGTCACCAATGTTAGCTGTCTCCAGCTTTGCAACGAAGCTCTCTTCTAGATCTGCTTTCCAGCTAAGATTCATGCTTGATATCGCCGAGTTGATTTCCGCCTCTATGGATGCTACCTGAGTTGCAACGTTAGCAGTTGCAAACGTGTATAAGAACAAAACCGAAAGTAATACTACCAATATTTTCTTCATGGTCATCCCCCCTTTACTCCAAGAAGACAATCGGTTCGTGATCAACTATGAACCCGTCAACCGAACCATTGTCTACATCTCTGAAAGCGGGATTTGGTAAATCGGGATAAGTGCCGTACGTATCCCAGTAACCTTCATACGCCAGTCCCACGGCAATGAGTTCACCTTCGAAATCTTCAGGAACCGAGAAAGTGAGAGTTGCGAAGACATCGTCGGCCGCTTCGGCTTCATCTACTCCGTTTAGGAAGGCTTTGTAAAGAGTAACGGCCTCATCACTACTCTTGAATGTTCCAACATCCTTCAGACCTGCCATGAAGTTTCCAAATTCGACGCCTTCGAGAACCAAACCCTCGCTATTCCACAGAGAGAGTTGAACATATCTGACATCATACAGATCGGCAAAACTCGCAACATTTTCTGTCAAGACACTTACTGTAAACGAATCACCAGGTCCTATATCACCGTCGGGAGTAGAAAGGCTTATTATTGGTTTTTCATCTGAGTCATACCTCTCTCTCAACGCGAAGGCTTTGTAAGCTTCTCCGTAGTCGTTAAGCGTGTTTCCGAAAACGTGAGCTTCTACCCATCTCGCGTAAACTGTGTTAAGATCAAATCCCACTTCAGCAAACTTGTAGAACAAGACATATCCGCTGTAAGGACCTTCAACACCGGCATAGTATGCCCTTATCGATTTCTCGCCATACTCGAATCCATAAGGCACCCATAGCGTATCATAATCTATCAAATAACCAGGTAGATACACATATGTCTGAAGATCGGGCCTGTCATTTGGTATTTCTTCCCATGTGTCATACATGCCATCATCATCGGTGTCGAGCAGGTTGAGCCGCTTCCTTACCGTTACCTCTTCGGCAGGTAGAATTTCCTCTGAAGCAGTCTTGTAAAACCTGATACCGAAAGCCTCATCTTCGATATACTGGAAATAGTCGCTGTAGTCAAAGTACATTAATCCAGCTCCAGACTGGAAGAGCTCTCTCTTAAGATTCGTGGCTTTGAAAGAAATCGTCTCCTTCGATTGAGCACCCATCGAATCGGTTGCTACAACCTCTGCGACGTACTTCCCCTCTTCGTCGAGAGCGTACATCGCTTCACCGGTGTCGACTACAGAAAGAACTTCAGCCCCATTTCTGTAGAGCTTGAACTCAGAAGTTACTTCTGTGTCATCAAAGTCAGTTATTTCCCACTCGAAAGTGACAAGCGTCATCGGAGCAATTTCCTGCCCTTCCGAAACGGAGCCTGTCAACGATATTACCGGTGGATTGTTGATCTTAAAGCAGCCGGAGACAAATAGCATGAATCCCAGCAGAAGAGTAATCAACAACGTTTTCTTCATTCTCTTACCCCCTTTTCAAAGATTTCGCGTTCAAAGACAATTATACATTCACAGGCGCCGATTCTGAAAACCCCCGTTTCTGAACAATTCTGCTTTCATGGCTTGAAAACATAATTTTTCGCTTTGTCTAGATCCTACCTGACACCGTCGGAGAATCTCTGAAAAACTCCGATAAACGACTCGTCAACATGCTTTTCAATGAAGAGATTTGCTTCACTTTCAACCGGGTTCTTCATCCCAAATTCAGTAACACTCCCATGTTATAATCCATCTAAATTGCTTTTCTCAGGCTTCATATTCAATTGTGGAGGTAGCACATGTACGATTTCAGGGCGATCGAAAAGAAATGGCAGGAATATTACGCTAAGGAGAAACCATTCAATATAGACCTTGAAAAGGCCGAACGACCATTCTACAACCTCATGATGTTTCCCTATCCCTCCGCAGCGGGGCTTCACATAGGAAATATGTTTTCCTTCATAGGTTCGGATGTATATGGAAGGTTCATGAAACTGAAGGGCTATGATGTATTTGAACCGATCGGCTTCGATGCCTTTGGAATTCACAGCGAGAACTACGCTTTGAAAGTTGGGAAACATCCCGCAGAACTCACCCCAAAGAGCATAGAGTATTTCAGAGAAGAGCAGCTGAAAAAGATTGGAAATATCTTCGATTGGAACAGCGAAGCGATTACCTCCTCTCCAGAGTACTACAAGTGGACGCAGTGGATATTCATACAGTTATTCAAGAATGGACTTGCAGAAAAGCGCTCTTCAAATGTGAACTGGTGTCCATCGTGCAAAACGGTGCTTGCTGATGAACAGGTTATCGATGGCCGTTGTGAACGGTGCAACAGCGAAGTTGAGAAGCGTGAGATGAGTCAGTGGTTCTTCAAGATCACAGAATACGCAGAGAAGCTGCTGTCTAACCTGGAGAAGCTTGACTGGACCGATACGACCAAAAATCTTCAGCGGGCCTGGATAGGCAAATCCTCCGGAGCTACGATCTCTTTTGAAGTATCCGGAATGAATGAGAAGATAGATGTTTTTACAACCCGTCCAGATACGATATTTGGAGTAACTTACATAGTTGTTGCTCCTGAATATGGTCTGGTCAGTAAGCTAATCACGCCCTCAACACTACAGGCCTTTGAAAACTT
The DNA here is from genome assembly GCF_000147715.2 of Mesotoga prima MesG1.Ag.4.2. Classification (NCBI taxonomy): domain Bacteria; kingdom Thermotogati; phylum Thermotogota; class Thermotogae; order Kosmotogales; family Kosmotogaceae; genus Mesotoga; species Mesotoga prima. The sequence continues at coordinate 2,123,642 of NC_017934.1, forward strand.
CAAAGAAGAAGTCAAGAACATGGATCTTGCCACGAGAACATCTATTTCGCGCCCCAAGAATGGAATATTCACCGGATCTTACGCCGTTCACCCTCTTACAGGTGAGGAGCTTCCAATATGGATAGGAGATTACGTTCTGGCAGAATACGGAACGGGCGCTGTTATGGCCGTCCCGGCACACGACGAGAGAGATTATGTCTTTGCGAAGAAGTATGGACTGGAGATAAAACAGGTTATCGAATGTGATCCCTCACAGTTGCCCTATACTGAGAAGGGAAAGATGATCAACAGCGGAAAGTATTCGGACATGCTCAGCGCTGACTTCATCGAGAGGATAGATGAAGTGAGCGAGAGTATAAAGGGTTCGGTAAACTACCACCTTCATGATTGGTGCATCTCGAGGCAACGCTATTGGGGTCCGCCAATTCCGATTGTGTACTGTGATAAGTGTGGAACGATTCCGGTGCCTGAAGATCAGTTGCCGGTAACGCTACCAAATACCGATGATTACATACCGGACGGAAGTGGGAAGTCTCCTTTGGCAAAGAATGAAGAGTTTGTCAACACGATTTGCCCTGTTTGCGGTGGACCGGCTAGACGAGAGACCGATGTATCCGACAATTTCCTTGATTCGGCTTGGTACTATCTGAGATACCTCTCACCGAACGATAACAGTGCACCTTTTGATGATGGGCTGGTTGAAAAGTGGTGCCCGGTCGATATGTATATAGGGGGAAATGAACACGCTACCCTGCACCTCATGTACTCGAGATTTCTTTCAATGGCACTTCACGATATGGGTTTTCTTCCTTTTGAAGAGCCGTTCACCTCATTCAGAGGTCACGGACTCATAATTAAGGACGGCGAGAAGATGTCGAAGTCCAAGGGCAACATTGTCAATCCAAACGAATATTTTGAGAGCCATGGAGTAGATACCCTCAGGACATATCTGATGTTCATGGGTACGTTTCTTGAAGGAGGAGACTTCAGGGACAGCGGGATGGACGCTATGAGGAGGTTTCTCAATCGTGTATGGGACATCGCTACTATGCCCGAAGGGAGAAGTTCTACCGAGTTGAAGATAAAGATGTCAGAGACTGTAGAGAAAGTAGATTATTCAGTCAAGAACATCAAGCCGAACACGGCAATTGCCGCTATCATGGAGTTTGTTAATGAAGCTTCGAAAGAGGTTTCTATTGAAAGACAGCTTGTCATAGATATGGCAAAGCTTCTTTCTCCATTTGCACCGTTTGTCTGTGAAGAGATTTACAGTATGAAGGGTGGAAAGAAGAAGACAATTCTTGACGATGGATTCCCATATGGTTATGAGAAGTACGCATCTATGGCCAAGACGGAATTGCCTGTCCAAATCACTGGAAAGATGAGGGGGAAAGTCGTGCTTCCTCAGAACGCATCCCAGGAAGAGGCGATGGAAGCAGTAATGGCTGATGAAAAGCTCTCAAAAATGCTTGAAGGAAAGTCAATAAGAAAGATCATCTACGTTCAAGACAAGATAATCAACATAATTATTTGAACGCAGTAAACAATATTCTGTTCTGAATACAAAAATGGAGAGCCAGTTGCTCTCCATTGTCTTCCATAGATTCATCTTCATTTTGATAAAGGCTTTCGCGAAACAAAAATACTGGTATTCCCGTATCTGCATGGTGTCTTACGAGCCTGAACCCAGCCTTTTCTAGAACTGCTTGTTGATTATCTATGGAAAGTGGCAGATCGAAGTGATAGAAACCGTCAGGTAAATTACTCTCGCTTTTCAGAGACCCGTATCTGTTGAGCAACTCCATCTCCTCAATCGCAGTACCGACAACGTAATCGGCTTCGATATATGTTCTATTACCCCCCGGACTGCGGAAAACCTTCCTGTAGAGCGATAGCTTTTGTTCTTGTCCGAAGTGGTGCATCGATTGAACCGAAATGGCAACGTCGAATCCCTCCACCGGCAATTCGACTTCGAAGTAGGAACCGGCAACAAATTCGTGGTTCCCTTCTTGCCTTCGTATTTGCTTCTAAGAATTTCGAGCATCTTCTCTGATAGGTCGATGCCGGTTACCCTGGCCGTGGAATTCAATTTGAATATCTCGTCAATTTCCAGGCCCGTCCCGCAACCGAGATAAAGTATCCTGATTCCTGTAGTAACTGGAACTAGCCTTGCCATTTCTCCGTAGAATGCAGCGGATTCCTTGACATTGTTTTTCATGTGGGATTCGCATGAATCGGCTCCTCTATCGAAGAAAGCTCTCATTGTTTCCCAGTAACGGCTCATTTTCTCTCGCTCCGTTTTTTTGCTTCTTTGGCAAGTCAATCTACTTTCTTATATTATAGAAGTGCCGAACGAGTATGAAGCCGAGTTTGCCGTAACTATTAAGGTGGGGGTTTTCACGGAAGTCTAAATGAGCTTTTGCCCGAAAGGAGACAACATTGATAATCAGCGCAAGCAGGAGGACGGATATCCCGGCATTCTATTCCGATTGGATTATTGAAAGAATCAGAAGCGGTTTCGCTCTGGTCAGGAATCCTTTCAATCCCAGACAGGTAAGTAAGGTAACTTTGAATCCGGAGGCAGTAGATTCTCTTGTTTTCTGGACCAAAGACCCTAAGAACATGCTCGACAAACTGTCTTACTTGAAAGACTACTGCTACTATTTCCAGTTCACAATCACACCCTATGATAGATCTGTAGAGCCCGGACTACGCGACAAGGGAAACATCATTGAGACTTTCAAGAAGCTGGCGGATAGAATCGGTAGGGAAAGAGTAATCTGGCGATATGATCCGATTATAGTTTCGGAGCAGTTCAATTTAGCTTACCATTTTAGAGCCTTCGAGAAGATGGTCGATCTGCTTCAAGGGCACACGGAGAAGTGTGTAATTAGTTTTCTAGATTACTACAAGAAAATCTCTTCAGGTCTGAGGAGATTAGGTTTAAGAAGACCGGAAAGAGATGAAATCAGAGATGTTGTTCGGTTTTTTGCCGGGAAAGCAAAGGACGCGGGGATTCGTATCGAGACGTGTTCTGAAGAGGAAGACCTCGACGAATTCGGAATAACCCATGGCAGTTGTATTGACGGCAATCTTATAAACAGGCTTACGGGCAGAAACAAACAGTACTCAAAAGACAGATATCAAAGATCTGCATGTAGATGCGTTGAAAGCGTTGACATCGGTTCATATAATACCTGTCTTCATCGCTGCAGTTACTGCTACGCGAACTTCAGCCAGAAGATGATCTATAGAAATTACGGGAGGTACGATTCAAAGTCTCCAATTCTCTGCAGTCGTCTAGACGCAGGAGACACCATAACAGAAAGAAAAGAGTAGCCGATTCCTGAAGGCGTTCTAGGTTCCAAGATCTAGATTTAGTGTCTTTTTGCCTTTAATGGGTTCATTATTAGCCACATCATCTTTTCTGGAGCTCAGTGATCTTGTCCCTTCGTTGCAGAATCAGCTAAAATCTCGCGTCTTTTCAGTCTTGCCTTCTCGCGTTTCTCTCACTTTGTCATCCCGAACTTGTTTCGGGATCTTGGTTTTGATCTTATCCAAAGACGGTTCTTCACAGTGCTCAGCGGCACTTAGGAACTAGATTCTGAAACAAGTTCAGAATGACGGGCTGTGGCGTTTTTGCCTACGGGTCTTTAACCTGCAACTTGGAACCGAGAACTTGCAACTGGTCTTTCAGCGTATAGCGTCTCTTAGGAACTTGATTCTGAAACAAGTTCAGAATGACGGATTGTGTCGGTTTCATGGCCGTAGCCAGCAACTTAGAACTGACAACTTGCAACCGGTCTACAAAGCCAAGAAGTTAACAGGATCGAACATCAACGCAATAGTACGGAGTCCAGAAAGACCACGAAGGTCCTGGAAAATACTTCCGATGCCGGAAGTAACTTCCGCCTTCGGAAGCGCTTCTTCCAAACTATGTAGTTGGCCAGATTTAGCTGGACTCACACCCTCCGCCACTACGTGGCCCTCCTCCCTCAAAGGTGGATTTAAGATGGGGATCATTCGGAGCAAAAAACAAACTCATGCAAGAAACAGCTAATTAGTGGAATTCAACTCCCAGACTCATGGGTAATGATGAGCTCCCTCATGTGAGGATTTAAGAAACAGGATCATTAGTACGCAAAAGCAAATTCGAGCAAGAAAAAGCCAGTTAGCGGGATTTAATTTCCTGACTTACGTGTAATAATGAGAGTTAATGGAGGTTAACCGTAACTTTGGCAATCTCTCAATCACCCCACATCTCGACTAATATCTTATAATCGGCACGGACGGGCAGATAATTATTATGAAATGCGGTAGGAGGGTTACTAATGGAAGAATTTCTCAGTGGAGATCTCTTTAAATGGGTGATAATGCCCCTCATAATCTTCTTCGCAAGAATCGTTGATGTCTCTCTAGGGACAACGAGAATCATAATGGTTTCTAGAGGGAAGAAGGAAATTGCCAGCCTGATCGGTTTCTTTGAAGTTATTGTATGGTTGCTCGTTGCCAGCAAGGTTATCCAGAGTGTTGACAACGTACTTTACATTCTTGCTTATGCAGGCGGTTTCGCTGCCGGTAGCTACATAGGGATCTTGATAGATGAGAGACTGGCAATGGGTACTGTCTCTATAAGGTTAATCACATCAGTTGAACCGACTGAACTGATTAATAAACTCTGCCAGGCGGGATTTGGGGTGACAAAGATAGATGCGCAAGGCTCTCGCGGAAAGGCTTACATAATCTACAGTATAATAAACAGGAAGGAAGTCTCAGAGTTTGAAAGAATAGCTCAAGAATGCGTGCCAAAGGCGTTTATGTCTGTTGAAGATATTCGCAAAGTGAGAGAAGGCATCTTCTTGCCCAGGGATACGCTACGCCTCCGAAAAGAGTCTCCCCTCAGAAAGTCGAAGTGATCAATTTCTCAGAATCGGAAGTGAAAGAGATGAGGGTTCGGCCCTCATCTCGTTATGTCGTTAACGATGTTACCGTCTTTTATTTCGATTATTCTGTCAGTTTCTTCTGCGATCCTTCTGTCATGAGTGATGATCACGAAGGTTGTTCCGTATTTCTTGTTAAGGCTGCGCATGAGATTGAAGACCTTTGACGAAGTATCTGAATCGAGATTACCTGTCGGCTCGTCCGCGAGGATGATTTTCGGATTATTTATGAGTGCCCTCGCGATTGCCGTTCTCTGCTGTTGACCTCCGGACATATTTGGCGCAAGATTGTCTCTGACCATGCTGATTTCAACAATATCCATAAGCTCTCTCGCTCTTTCTACTACTTCTTTCGTTGGTTTGAGACCCTTTATTCTGTACGGGAGAATTACGTTCTCAAAAGCAGTGAATTCCGGAAGGAGGTAATGAAACTGGAAGATAAATCCTATTGTTTCGTTTCTTACTTTTGCGAGTTCATTCTTATTCATTTTGTTTGTCTTCCTGCCGGAAATCGTTACTTCTCCGCTAGATGGCTTATCAAGAGTTCCAATAATATTCATCAGTGTAGACTTTCCGCTTCCAGATTGGCCGACTATCGAGATGAAAGAAGATTCTTCGATCGCAAGATTTATTCCATGCAGCACTTCGGTTTTGACAACGGTTCCGTATTCTTTCTTTATCTCTTCAAGCTTTATGATATCAGCCATTTCTTATCACCTCAACCGGACTGAGTTTGGAGGATCTTCTTGCAGGAACCATGGCTGCAATGGTCGAAGCACTTATGGCTATGATCGCAGAAAGCATTACAAATCCGTAGTTAAGAGAGATGCTTAATATTGGTTCTCCGTCTGGTCCAACGGCAAAGGTAGAAAACATTATTATAAGCAATAAGCCAAAGGCTATTCCAACAACAGCACCCACAACTCCCAGTGCGAGCCCCTGAAATAGGAAGACGAAGCTTGTTGTAGAATCTCTCAAACCCATTGCTTTTAGTATTCCTATCTGTCTCGATTTCTGGACTACAGTTACTGCCAGGACACTTGCTATTCCAAGCGAAACGGCAATAATTACGAAGACTTGAATCATTATACTTGAAATACTCTGTCCGTTCAGCCCGGAAAGGAGGTCCTCATTCTGGGACTTCCAATCTGTAACTTGTAGACTAGGATTCCGAAGAGCTTCCGAAATTAGTGAAGCGTTTTCATCGGCTCTGAAAACCTCGCTCACCTGCATTTCGATCGAAGTGACCGCATCGCCCAGATCCCCCACGGATTGAGCAGTATCGATCGTTGAGATCAGCCAGTTCCTATTGAGACTTGCAACTCCCAGATCAAAAATGCCGACGACTTCGAGGGTTTCGACTGTTCTGTCTGGAGTGAATATCGTTATTTTTTCACCGATTTTCACTTCCAGATCCTCTTTTAAACCCTTGCCGATCAAGATCTCTCTATAATTCTCCGGGATTTTACCATCTACTAGACGTGTATCGATCTTATATATTGCATTTGATTCGGGAAACTGAAGACCCCGAAGAAGAACCGATAAGGTTCTGTTGCCGCTGTCGATAAATACTGGAAGATCCGCGCTCGCCGAAAGAGCCGTTAGTTCCGTTGGAAGATCTAGAGAATCGATCTCCGAAATTATACTCTCCCAGTCTGCTACTCTATTGTCTTCTTCCGATGAAGTAATGGTAACTTGTGAAGAACTTCCGATTGTGGTGTCGACCAGGTCCTTTTGCAGTCCCTGAATGAGCGAGCCGATAAATACCTGGACGGATACCCCTATTGCAATCCCTAGAACTATGAGAAGAGTCTGTACCTTGCTGGATGATAGGAAACGCATTGCGATTGAAAATGCCAGTTTCATTTCTTATCACCCTCCCCGAATGAGAAGATTTCTCTCGGATCTTTCAGGAAAATATCGGCTCCCACTTCCTTCCAGTAATTGGGGTTCTTCTCGAAGGCCTTTCCGCCAACCACTATTCTTGATTTTCCACCGTGTTCCCTTATTTTGGTAATCATCCTACGTGTATTTATGAGGTTGTAGTAATTAGAAACACTAATAGCAATATAGGATGGATTAAGCTCTTTCATCGCTTCGAGGAAGGTGTCGAGAGGGGTATTTGCACCTACAAACGTCGAGTTATATCCTGCAATCGTGAAGATGTCTGAGATCATCCTGGCACCTATTTCATGATACTCTTCCGGTGGACAGAGAACTGCAACGGTAACCTCTTTCTCGGCAGATCTTTTGCCGCCTCTTTTCCCTATGATGTAGGGATAGCAACATTCCATTACGGTCCTGACGATTGAGCTTCTTATATGTTCGTTCCAGATGCACATCCTGTCACTTTCATAGTCGCACTCCCAGTTTCCGAGAGCAGGGCCGAGAATTTCCAGATATAGATCTACCACTTCAATGCTACCAGAATCCAGGGCGTCGATGCAGATTTCTACGGCTCTCTTTTTGTCCTGAGAATCTAGAGCCTCTATGAAACTACTTCTGATTTCGTTCAAGGTAACCTCCTTATTCCAGAGAATCTAGTCTCCTCGTATCATCGTCATCCAGGACTATACTCCCCGCTTCGAGATTTAGGCGCAGGTGATCTAGCTTCGATGCCTTCGGAATTACCACAACTCCTTCTTTGCCCAACAACCAAGCAAGCATTATTTGCTGTACAGTTGCGGAGTACTTCACGGCGAAATCCTTTAGCAGCTTCTCGGTCGAGGGTTTCAAAGAGTTTCTTTTAAGCGGCGAATAGGCAGTCAGAGTTATTTCATGACTCTGACAGTAAGGAAGAAGCTCTTCCATTGGCTGTCTATCGTCAATATTGAAGAGAACTTGATTGTTTACTATTGGTTGTTTCGAAACGGCAACTGCCTTCTTCAATAAAGGTGTGTCAAAGTTAGAAACGCCAATAAACTTGACTCTTCCATTCACTACTTCTTCACTCATAGCGTTCAGGGTCTCTTCGAGAGGAACATCGGGATTTGGCCAATGTATAAGGTAGAGATCAAGATAGTCCGTCCTGAGTCTTCTCAGAGTTCCTTCTAGAGCTCTGTGAAGTTCTTCCTTCCGCAGATGGATGGGCCAAACCTTAGAAGTAATGAACAGCTCTTCTCTGCTGAAGACCGAAATAGCCTCTCCTATTATTTCTTCGGTATGGCCTCCACCATAGTATTCCGCCGTGTCTATGTGCGTATAACCCATCTCAATTGCTCTGGATATTGTATCGATGTGCTCTTTGTCTCTAGATAGATCGGGAAAATCTCTTCCACCTATTTCCCACGTACCAAGCCCTATGGCTGGAATTTCTCCCATATTCTTTCCCAAAGTTCTGTAAATCATCTTATTCACCCCTGTTCTTTACATTTTACATTAATGATTCGAAAGAAAGTAGCTAGTAAAACATTGCAAACTTCCATGAGCACGTAATTCATCATCATAATTAAATCTTCTCATGAGAATGTTATTAATGCATCAAAACAATCTACTCGAAGTCAAGATGAAGGAGATTAAGAACACCTCCCTTTGAGTTAGATTTACATTTCATTCTCTGTATGTCAACCAGTGATTCTCGAGAATATGCTATATCGGATCTAATTAAGGTTGACAGTCCTTGAGGTATAATTGTTTGAACGGGCTGATCACTTTGCAGTTGCAGTTACAAATGGTCTTTCAAAAACGGCTTTTCCAGAAATCAGGATCTACATCTGGTACCTTCCTATGTTAGTTATGAACAAAATCAAAGACACCAAACGAAGGAGGGAGCGCCATGTATATTGTGTGTGATTTGACGTATGCTGTTTCTGAAAGTAGATCCACGGAGGCTTTGAAAATGATACTTGAGACGCTCTCAAAAAAGTTGCTTCTGGGAGCCCAAGGTGACACGCTTAATATGAGAGCCGAGACGGAAGACACGATTGAAGTTCAGATCATGGCTCTCAAAGGTTCGTGTTCTTTCGAAGAAGTAGTGCCAAGGATCAACGAGTACCTATCATTGATCTCAAGAGCGCTGGAAACGAGTTTTCCAGATTACAGAGTAGTTAGTTCATACATCTATCTAGATGGAGAAGAAACACCCTATCTACTCTGTTGAAGCCATAAAAAGAGGGCCGCGGGCCCTCTTTTTTTTTTCTTACGGTTGACAGGATAAAAACGCTCCACTATAATCATAATGTTGATAATTAGAATGGTTCTAAATAAGGAGGTGTTTTATGGAGAAAAGAATTCCTTTGATCGGTGAAGATTTCCCTGAAATGAAAGTGAAGACAACTCATGGTGTACTCAGCCTTCCAGAAGAATATAAGGGCAAGTGGTTTGTTTTGTTCAGCCATCCGGGCGATTTTACACCGGTTTGTACAACTGAGTTTGTGGGATTTCAGAAGAGATACCAGAAGTTCAGAGAGCTCAACTGTGAACTCATAGGTCTCAGCGTCGATCAAGTCTTCTCTCACATAAAGTGGGCCGAATGGATAGAAGAAACTCTGGGAGTGAAGATTGAGTTCCCAATAATCGCCGATGAAATGGGTGAAGTTGGTATGACTCTCGGTTTGATCCATCCTGCGAAGGGTACAAACACGGTCAGGGCCGTATTCATTGTTGATCCGAAGGGAAAAATAAGGGCAATACTCTATTATCCGCAGGAGCTTGGAAGAAACATGGACGAAATACTTAGAATGGTCAAGGGCTTCCAGGTTGCCGACAAGAACGGAGTCGCGATTCCTGCCGATTGGCCAAACAACGAAATCATCGGCGATCACGTAATTATTCCCCCTGCAGCAGACGTCAAGACTGCAGCAGAGAGAAAGGGCAAGGAAGGTTGCTACGACTGGTGGTTCTGCCACAAGAGCCTTTGACACAGCGATCATGAAATAAATTTAACGGATAGAGGTCGGGACAACCGACCTCTTCTTTTTTTGCTTGCCGCCTCAAACATAGAATCCCGAGCTTAAACCACAAATCTTTTGAAAGACGGGCAGAATAATTGTCTCTAGGTATTCGATGTTTTCTGCGCGTAATTAACTATAGACAATCTAGAATGAGCCTGATCGCACGTGGTTGATCTTGATTGTTCTTTTTCAAAGATGTAAAGTTTGGTATTATAGAGATGAAAAAAATTTCCTTCGGAGGTGATGACAGTGAAAAAAATTTTCTTTGTGGTATTCCTCGTATTGATGCTTTCAGTGACAGTGACTGCAAAACTTGTCTACTGGCATACTCAAGAGGAGGAATCAAGACAGCAGGTAATTGCACAGATAATCGAGTCGTTCACGATTGAAACGGGAATCGAAGTCGACGTAGTCGCGATCGAAGAGAATGAGATGTTTTCACGGCTGGCGGCCGCTTCCGCTGCCGAAACGCTTCCGGATCTGATTGAAGCTGGCGCGGAAACCATTCTGGGTCTTGGCGCGGATGGTTTGCTTGACACTGCAATTCCAACGAGATTCATTAAGAATGGAGGGGATTTCTACAACGGCGCCACGAGATTCGTTATTACGCCAACCGGGGACGAATACTTTGCGGTCCCATACCATGGATGGGTTCAGGGTATCTGGTACAGAAAAGATTGGTTTGAAAAAGCCGGATTGGCCGAGCCGACCACATGGGAAGCGATCATGGAAGCTGCGAAGTATTTCCATGATCCTCAGAACGGAATGTACGGGATCGTTCTGGGAAAGGCAAACGATGCTTATGCAGAACAGGTGTTCACGATTTTCGCTTTGTCAAATGGAGCCAGGATATTTGATAAGGAAGGAAACGTGATCGTAAATTCTCCAGAGATGAAGGAAGTACTCCAATACTATAAAGATCTTGGAGAGTACTCGGCCCCCGGGCATACCTACTGGCAGCAAGCAAGAGAGCTCTTCCTTGCAGGTAAAACACCGATGATGTTCTACTCTACTTATGTTATGGATGACCTTGCCCTTGCTGAGATTCAGACTCAATACATCAGCGATTTTGATCCTGAACTGGTTGAGAACACTGAGTTTGCTCCAATGATGACTCACAGCAGATCTTCATCTTTTGGACAGGTTTTGTCGCTTGCCGTAGTGAAGTCGTCCGAAAATAAGCTTGACGTTCTCAAATTCCTGGATTTTGTCTTTGAACCGGACAACTACATTAAGTACATCCACATGGCTCCAGGTGGTATGCTTCCAACACGCTCCTCTATCGCCGAAAGCGAAGAATTCCTGAACGATCCAAAAGGGATTTACAGGAGGTACGGTGCTGACAAGATCAAGGCAATCATCTATGGAATGGAGAACATTGAGAAGTTCGGTTACGTTGAAGGAAGGGTCTTCCCAGAAATGGGCAAGATATCCGGAGCTTTCACAATAGGAAATGGAATTGTCATGATGTTCGATAACGACGCAACTCCAGATCAAGTTCTCACTTTCTGGAGAGAGGATATTAGAAAGCTTATAGGAAGATAGTCAACTAGCAGTGGAGGCCCCGGAGCCGGGGCCTTCATTTTTTGGAGGGAGATCTCATGCAGAGAGCAGCCTCTTCCATGTTGAAGAAAGAAAACAGTCTGGGTTGGAAACTGGTTTCACCAACTGTAATACTGTTGATGATACTTATACTCTATCCAGTCGGCTACAATATCTATATCTCGTTCTTCGATTATGGAATAACCAGCTCCACATTTGTAGGACTGGAAAATTATGTTCGCGTCTTCAAAGACAGCGCCTTCTGGAAGTCATTCTTCATTACTGTAGGTTTTACCCTTATGACTGTTGTTGGAAGCATTATCCTGGGACTCGTTGTAGCATTAATGCTCAACAAGGAGTTCAAGGGGAGAGCTATTGTTAGGACGATTGTGCTGCTGCCGTATATAACGCCGCTCATTTCAATTGTCTTCTCCTGGAAGTATATCTTCGATCCCAGCTATGGGCCATTTATGCAGCTGTTCGGTCAAACTCTTGGGTGGGTCTCCCCTCAACTCGATCTTCTGAACAATTCGAATAACGCGTTCTTGGTGGCCTCTGTCTTCAATATTTGGCGAAACTTTCCTTTTGTCTATTTGATGCTCCTATCAAGGCTTCAGTCGATACCTGACGATTACTATGAAGCTGCTGAAATTGATGGGGCAACGTCTTGGAAGCAGTTCACTAATATAACACTTCCAGAGCTCTACTTTGTGATGGGAGCGGTAGCACTAATGAGAGGGATCTGGAATTTCTACAAATTCGATGAAGTCTATCTGATAAGCAAGAGGGCGGGAACACTACCAATCTTCATCTATGAAAGGGTAATAGGCACTACTTCGCCGGAGTACGGAGTAGCCGCTGCGATAGCAACGATTCTGATGGTAATAATGCTTTTCTTGATAACCGTGTACGTCAAGAAGGTGTTGAAATGGTAAAGAGAAAATCACCCTTCAAGAGAGGAATGTTTATTTTTGGGATCCTTCTTTTGTGCTTTTTTATTCTAATTCCGTTTTATTTCATGATTCATGTATCATTAAAAGCCGATTATGATCCAAACAAGCTGACATTTTCGAACTTCACGGTAAGAAATTACCTCGAGATATTCGGTTTGATTCAGAGTAGCGAGACAGAGTTTTTCGGAGATGAAATTATTAGGGCAAATCTTGAGCCGGTACTGAAAAGAATCGAAGAGCTGGAAGAAAGGACGGCCTCACTGGAATCGTACACTCGATATGTTCACGAGATCCAGTTGGAGGCAAAAGAGAAAGAACTTAGGGATATTGTAGATCTTGTAATTGATTTCAGTGGAATAGAAGTTCAAAACAGAGAGGAATTTATCGAACGCGCGATAACTCCAGGTACCGAAGAGACGGAAATTGTTGAGGAGAATATGAAATCGATTTTCAGTGCCAACGATGTAAAGAAGTTTATCGATCTTAGGGAAGAAGTGGACAGCGCTCTAACCGAGGAGTCTCTCCTGGCTGGTCTAGAGAATGCAAAGGCCCAGCTCAAATCCTATGAAGCTCAGAAAAAAAAGATAATCGAGGAGAGAGCAAGTGAATTCCCCTTCCTGAGATATCTTAGTAACTCATTAGTCTTCGCAGGAATTTCAGCTTTAATAAGCCTCATTGTTGCCATTTTCGGTGCCTACGCCTTTTCGAGGCTTAGATTCAAGGGGAGAAGTTCTGTTCAGCGATCCGTTCTATTCGTTTATCTCTTTGGAGGGACGGTAATAATGGTTCCGCTTTATCAAATGGCGGTGAAGCTCGGGATCCTTGCAACGCCATTGGGAACGGGAATCTACTTGATCATGGTTTATGTTATTCAAACATTGCCGGTTTCTTTGTACATGCTGGGCAACTATTTCAGAACGATACCGTTTTCGATAGAAGAAGCCGCTATCATTGATGGTTGCTCAAGAATTCAGGCGATCTTCAAGATCGTAATTCCTCTTTCTCTTCCAGCGATAGTGACTGTATATATCTACGCATTTATGATTGGTTGGAATGAATACCTATTCGCATCGGCCTTCCTTGGTTTGAAGTCATACAAAGATCTCTTCACCCTTCCAATTGGGTTGAACGCGTTCTCAGGTTCCGCCCATGCTGTTTGGGGTAGGTTGATGGCGGCTTCTGTGGTTTCCGCAGTTCCAATAATTATCATCTTCAGTCTCATGCAGAAATACCTGACCAGCGGATTCACTGCTGGAGGCGTGAAAGAATAGGAGGTGTCTATATGCCCGGACTGAGTCATGATTCATACGATATAGTGGTGGGAATACCTAGTTTCAACAACGAGACTACGATTAAATATGTTGTCGAGACGGCGGCCATAGGCTTAAAGCAGTATTTTCCATCTATGAGAGGTTGCATTGTCAATGCTGACGGGGGCTCAACCGACAGGACAAAGGAGATGTTTTATTCGGCTTCAAGTAATGGGGTAGATTTGCTGTCCTTTGTATATGAGGGAATTTCGGGAAAAGGTAGCGCAATGAGATCAATAATGGAGAAATCAAAATCATATGGAGCGCAAGCAGTCCTATTTCTTGATTCCGATCTCAGAAGTGTGGAGCCATTCTGGATAGAAAGGCTTGCAAGTCCGATTCTGGAGGAAGGGGCAGCCTATGTCACCCCTTACTATATAAGACACAAGTACGATGGGACAATAACGAACAGCATATGTTATCCCCTCACCACAGCTCTTTATGGAAAAAAGATCAGGCAACCCATCGGGGGAGATTTCGGAGTTGGAAGGGAGCTCCTCGAATACTACACGACGGTACCCGAGAATACGTGGAGATCGGACATTTCAAGATTTGGAATAGATATATGGATGACGACCTCCGCTGTCAATGAAGTCAAAGGAAGCATTTATCAAGCCGCTCTCGGCACGAAGATTCATGATGTCAAAGATCCTGGAAAGCAATTGGGGAACATGTTCAAAGAAGTTGTAGGCACCCTGTTTTCCCTGATGCAGAAATATGAGGATAATTGGAAAACAGTGGGTGACTATTCCGATTCACCTATCTATGGTGACGTTGTGACAGGTATACCGGAGCCGCTGGAGGTCGATCTCGAAAACATGATTTCCAAGTGCTACGAAGGCATACACAGTCAGGAAGATTTCATTAAAGACATTCTTGGTGCGAAGATTGCTCGAAATCTCTTACTTCTTGGAAAATCAGACGCGATGATCGATGATGATCTTTGGGTTAGAATTATTTACAGAATAGCTTCAGGCTATAGAAAGTTAGCTCTTAGAGACAGACTCATAGAGCTTCTAGTTCCGCTTTATTTTGGAAGGGTTGCCAGCTTTGTCTCGAGAACAGAAAAGATGACCCAGGAAGGTGCCGAAGAAGAAATCGATAAACTTCTGAAGAAGTTTGTAGAAACGAAGGATGAGTTGATATCTATATGGGAGAAGAGTTCAGAATAACTGAAAAACTGAAGGCGATGATAAAGGGTTTAAACCCTGCAGAGAAGAAGGCAGCCAGATACATTATCGATTTTCCAGATGATGTTATCCATCATTCAATAAGCGAACTCTCAGTACTTGCGGGAACAAGCGAGACCACAATTTTCAGGCTGTCAAAAAAGCTGAACTTCAATGGATACCAGGCCCTCAAAATACAGCTAGCCAGAGAACTCTCGCGAGAATCACCGCCAATTTCAGCCGACAAGAATAAGCTGATTTCCGATCTCATTGAGGCACTTAATCAGCAGAACCAACTTATTGATGATGTTCAATTAGACAGAATTGCAGGTAAAATCGTTAGAGCGAATAGACTGATTTTCTTTGGAGTGGCCTCAAGCGGAATAGTTGCCGAATTTGGGGCAACCCTCTTCATGAGAGCCGGTTTTTCGACCGCGTTCTACACAGACCCCCATTTGCAGATAATGACTGCCGTCTCGCTTAACAGGGGAGATATAGTTTTCGGTATCTCCGCCAGCGGGAATATTAGGGACACTGTGAAATCCATTGAAGTGGCTTCAGACTCTGGGGCGTACACTGTAGCAGTTACGGGTGGGATAGGATCGAGAATAGTGAGTGTTTCCACCGAGACCATCTACGTAGCTCAAGGGGGTCATGAAACCGGGATACCACTTCTTCAACCCAGAGTCTGCCAGCTTACGGTAATACAACTTCTTCTGGAGAAGTCCATAAAACTAAGAAACGGAACGCTGCAGACTCTTGAAAAGGTCGATAGAACACTTGATAAGAAAAGATATCTTTAGTCTGAAGGTCTAAATACACTCTCTCCGGTAGGTTTCTAGTTCAACCGTTGAACACAGCCAAAGGTTTTCTCAATGTCTGTAGCAAAAACGTCCACTTTGACAAGAGAATTACCGAATAGCTGCTTTGGTACTAGGGCTGGGAAGCAGAAGTTTTCAAGCTGCTTTCAAAGGAAAAACCATTTTCGAAAGCAGTGAGGCAGGCTTCGACAACTTCTGTTCTGTAAAGTGAACCTTTGTATTTTACTATCTGATCCAGCGAGTACTCCTGTCCATACGGCTTTCTGTATGGCCTGTAAAAACTCATTGCCGCGACTACTTCAGAAACGGCAAGTATGCTACCCTCAAGGCTAATTTCCGAATCCTTTAGGCCGTTCGGATAACCGGAACCGTCAATTCTCTCATGATGCTGAAAGACTGCGTACGAGACTTTATCGGGAAATGGAACTCCTCTACTTATCTCGAATCCCGTAATGGGATGTCTTCTAAGAAGTCTGGCCTCAAGAGCATGCAGTGGCCCGGGTCTAGTGAGCATGTCCAAAAACATCGAGTTCATTCCTAAGTCGTGTATCTTTCCGGCCATTTCAAGACAGGCCATGGTAAAAGAGTCCAATGCCATTTCCTTAGCGATTGCTGACGCAAGCTTCGAAACGTTTTCCTCATGTTCTTCTACATATATGCTCTTCATTCTGAACATCTGTAAAAGGGAGTTTGCGGTACCCCTGCAAATGTCGAGCCGACTTGCGGTATCATATTCCAGAGTTCTTCTGGGTGCACGATAATAATCTTCATTTACGCTAAACCCACTTTCTCTGAGAGTGTACGGATGGAGTCTGGAGATTTCCAGAGCACTGCTTTGGTCAATTCTTGAAGAGTCATAAAGGCAATATGCCGTTACTGGAGACTCTTCAACGAGATCGTTCACAGATGCCTCGTACTTTAGAAGCTCTTCCATTTTCGTCCCAGATTCCAGGATCGCAGTACCTTCCCCGGCCACACCGAGGCCATTATAGCCTTCCTTTATAGCCCTTACTGCGGCTTCTTGCAGAAAACTAATCTGTCTTACGGGATCGAAAACGCCGTTCTTCACATATGACTTTTCGAAATCGATTATCTCTAATGTCTTCGAACCTAGAAGATCATCCAGGTTATAGGGGAGCCCGTCAGTTGTCTCTTTAGAAGGAATGACATCCCTTTCTGGTCCAAAATAAAGAAGTTTGTAATTTTTGGAAAGACCTTCTTTAAGGAAGGTGTTTATTGCTTTTCTTAGATCGTGAGCCGAACCATAAAGACAAACACTATGAGTATCTGATTTCATTAAACAACAACTCCATTAATATATGACGAACTTTCTTCAGGAGGTCATATCAAAAAAATTATTGCATAAGTAATTTCACACTTTGCCATAAACGAATATGCACTGTTAGTTAAATGGTGGCGACCAAAAAGTGTCAGAGTCTTATTACTAGCTTTATCTGGAAGTAAATTCAGAAGATGTCTCTACATGTTCTTGGGAAAACTGATGGTCACGGTCGTTCCCATCATGTACCTCGATCGTACCTCTATAGATCCGTTTATAAGGTTGAGAGCGTGCTTAACGAGAGACAGTCCCAGCCCCAATCCAGAAGATCCCGAAGTTCTTGCATTGCTTCCTCTGTAGAATCTTTCGAAGATTCTCGGTAGTTCTTCACTTTTAATACCTATTCCGTTGTCTTTCACGGAGATGTATATTCTGGATTCGACTTCCCTAGAGACGATTTCAATTGTATCGCCAACACTTGAGTACTTAACCGCATTCGAAATCAGGTTCGATATCACTCTGAAGAGAAGAAGCGAATCTACGGCGGCATATGTGTTAGGGGAGACTGTTGTGGTTATCTTCAATTTCTTTCTTTTCCATTTGCTTTCGAGGTCACTTACGGACTCATCAATTAGTTCCTTCAAATTGACGGTTTCAATCTTGACTCTGTAGTTCTGTAGCTCGAGATTAGACAGTATTCCAAGTTCTTCAACCAATCTCGAAAGCCGTCCAGTCGATCTCGCTATCCTTTCGATAGTCTCGGAAACATCTGCAGGTAACTCCATTTTCTTTTCTATTAGAAGCTGTACATAACCGTTTATAACAGCCAACGGTGTAGAAAACTCGTGGACAATCGAATTGACAAAGTCCATCTTAGCGCTTTCAAAGAGTTTTTCACTCGTTATGTTTCTCGCTATTATATATGGTGCAGAAACCCTTATTTTGAGATAGTGAGTCGTGTCATCCTTAACGAAGATCGTGTCGATGGTGTAATTAGTACCCGAAATGAGATTATCTACTATCTTTGAAATGCCCTGAACGTGGAGAGCGTCAGGTAAGGCTAATCCTTCCACATCTCCAAGCATCTTTCTAGCCGATAGGTTGGCCCTTGTTACGACCAGACCTTCATCTACCATTATGATTGCTTCGTTAAGTTCATCGAGCAGAGATTCGTTCATCTCTGCTCTCCAATGACGAATTTGTAACCGACTCCCCGAACTGTCTTAATGAATCCCTCTCCAACCTTTTCTCTGAGTTTGCTTATGTGGACGTCAACGGTTCTGAAATCGCCGAAGAAATCCATTCCCCAAACCTTGTCCAGTAGCTCTTCGCGAGTAAAAACTCTCCCGGGGTTTTCCGCGAGCAGTTTCAACAATTCGAATTCTCTTCTTGTCAGCTCTTCTGACTTTCCATTTTTAGTTACTGTGTACGATTTGAGGTTAACTACGGCGTCACCAATCGTAAGTTTATCTTCCAAAGTACCGGATATCTCTGTTCTTCTCATGACAGCCTTGATTCTTGCCACAAGAGCCCTTGGATTGAAGGGTTTTGTAACGTAATCATCTGCGCCAAGTTCAAGCCCAAGAATCATGTCAAGGTCGGACTTTCTTGCGGTCAAAAATATTATCGGAATTCTCGAATACATTGTTCGAATCTTCTTCACGAGATCGAGACCATTTGCGTCAGGTAGCATGATATCAAGTAATATCACGTCGGGCTTTTCTGAACGCAGGGATGACCATAACTCTTCTGCATTTGCGGCAGTTGAAGTCTGCATCGATTCATTCTCACATGCAGTTCTGACAATATTCAGGATATCGAGATCGTCATCAACAATCAATACTTTCAACGTCGCATTTCCTCCTTGAGGCTCTCGCCCTTTTCTATGTAATAGATCTCTTCTGCAATGTTAGTCGCATGATCGCCGGCTCTTTCGAGAAATCTTGACACTAGCATCAAATCTAGGAGCTGTCCGATCGCATTTGGGTCGGTCATGCTAACCAGTTTCTCTCTCACTTCTCTCTTTATGTACAGGTAGTATTCATCTACGTTGTTGTCCTCGTTCCATACTCTTTTTGCAGTCTCCGTATCCTTGTTGTAGTAGGCATCTATTATCTCTTCCAACATCTTTTCGACAACCGCTGTCATCTTCTTAATATGTATAAGTGGCTTGACGAGAGTCTGATTCTCATACCTGACTGCGACTTCAGCAATGTTTACGGCGAGGTCGCCGATTCTTTCCAGATCGGTTGCCAGCTTCATCATTGTAAGAACATACCTTAAGTCCTCGGCAAGGGGTTGAAATCGTCCGATATAGTTGCATATTTCTGTATCCATTTTTCTCTGAAGCTTATCAATCACTTCATCATTTTCAATGACTACTCTTGCGAGGTCGCCATCTAATCGATCAAGAGAGTCTATCGCTTTCAAAAGACTCGATCTCACGTTCTCCATCATATCTGACAACATAGATTTCAATCTGTTAAAGCCTGCTTCCAGATGCCTCTGCCTTTCTGGTGTCATCTCAACCAACTCCCGTTAACTGAAGATTCCTCTCAGGTACTCGCTTGTTCTTTGATCTCTAGGGTTAGAGGTTATCTTCTCGGTAGTGTCAAACTCAACGAGATCACCCACGTAGAAGAACATCACATAATCCGAGATCCTCAGTGCCTGCTGAAGGTTATGGGTTACTATAATAATAGTATACTTATCCGAGAGCTCTTCTATAAGAGTTTCCATTCTCTGTGTAGCAATTGGATCAAGAGCACTCGTAGGCTCATCGAGAAGCAGAACATCCGGTTCAACGGACAGAGCCCTCGCTATGCAAAGTCTTTGCTGTTGACCTCCCGATAGATTTGTTGCGTTTTTCTTCAGCTCATCTTTGACCTCATCCCATAGGGCTGCCTGCTTTAGTGACTTTTCGGTTATCTCCCTAAGTGTCTTGCGGTTCTTGATTCCGTGAATTCTCGGCCCATAAGTGACGTTTTCCTGGATCGTTTTTGGAAATGGGTTTGGCTTCTGAAAGACCATTCCCACGTGTTTTCTTAGAATGACCGGGTCCATATCGAGAATCTCGTTGCCGAGAAGTTTTACCGATCCCGTATGTCTGTAGGAAGGTATCAGATCATTCATGCGGTTTAGAACTCTAAGAAAGGTAGATTTTCCGCAACCGGAAGGGCCCACAACCGCTGTTACCTTCTTTTTTGGGATTTCACAGGTCACGTCCTTAAGTGCATGTTTATCACCATAATACACGTTGAGCTTTTCTATTTTGAAAATTGGTTCGTCCATTTCACTCCTCCAGTTTCTTCGATTCTATTCTCCTTCTGATTGCGACGCTGACGAACAAAGTTATGACGATTATCAGCAGAACGGAAATACTTCCCTCAAGCTTCGGAGTCACATTCTCGGGATAGATTGCCGAAAGCACGAAAATGTGTGTTGGCAATGACATAGCCGGCTCAAAGAGACCTGAAGGGTTTCTGGTAATATAAAATGCGGCCCCTGTAAACAGCAAAGGAGCCGTCTCCCCAATTATTCTTCCTACAGCTATCATAACTCCAGTTAGTATCCTCGAGAAGGAGGCTGGAACAACGATTCTGAAAGTTGTCTCAGCCTTATTCGCACCAAGTGCCATCGATGCTTCTCTGTAAGATTTCGGAACTGCAGCCAGGCTTTCATGGGTATTTGAAATGATGTAAGGAAGTGACATTATTCCTAAAGTAAGACCCCCCGAGATGATTGAGGTTCCGAATCCAAAAGTGATCGAAAAAAGCGACAGGCCAAACATTCCAAAAACAACCGAAGGAATTCCCGCAAGAATGTTGTTAGCAGTTAAAACTAGACGCTGAAAACGATTCTCTTTGCTGTACTCACTCAAATAGACGGCTGATAAAATACCAACCGGCACCGAAAAGAGCAGTGCTATCGATAGAAAATAAAACGTTCCCAGTATTGAAGGCCAAATTCCTCCTTCCGTCATCGAATTTCTCGGGAAGGAGACCAGAAATTCCAGGCTAATGTCATCAAGTCCATTTATAACAAGGAAACCAATTATAGCTAGTATAACTGCAACCAGTGTGTACGATATAATTCCGAAAATCAATTTGGTTATTCGGTCGATCAGCATCTTCTCATTCCCCTCTTAAGACGCATTGCTATAACTGTGAAGATCAGGGAAATCCCTAAAAGAACAATCCCAATCATGAAGAGAGCGTAATAATGAGTGCTTCCAAGTTCAACTTCTCCCATTTCGCCGGCGATTGCTGCGGTTAGAGGTCTAACTGGATCAAAGATCGACTGGGGAATCATGGAAGCGCCGCCTGCGACCATCAGAACAACCATTGTTTCTCCTATTATTCTATTTGCTCCAAGTATGATCGCATTTAGGATCCCGCTTCTAGCTTGTGGAACAATAATGCGGAATACTGTTGAAGTTGTGTTGGCTCCCAGTGCTAATGAGGCCTCTTTTTGATCTACAGGAACAGCTTTCAATGCATCTTCGATAAGAGTTACGAAATATGGCATAGCAAGTATAGAGAGCATGAGAGAAGCGTTGAAAATATTCAGTCCCGTCCACACTTTCATCGGGAAGAGCTCCATTAACCACCTTGAGACATACTTGAGCCCGAAACTTCCAAGTACCACAGATGGAATTCCTGCCATGAGTTCAAATATGAGTTTTAGAAAGTCGTGCGCCTTCCTGTGGCTGAACTCGGCAAGAAATATGGCCGAAACAAATCCCAACGGGATAGATATTGCTAAGGTCAACCCTGTTACAGCCAGAGTGCCCGATAACAGAGCGAGGATGCCATATTCGGCATCCTCGTAAGTTGGGTACCAGCGAGCGCTGAAAAAGAACTCCTCGAATGATATCTTTCCGAAAACTCTTACCCCATCTGATATGAGAAAGAAGAATATTCCGAAAAGAATTGCTGATGTAATCAAAGCTGCAGTCGTTACCAGTACTCTCGACGAAAGTTCAAGTCTCCTTCTTCTCAACTCGCCTCATCCAATCTATTTCGTTCCGTAAGCGTTTACATAACCCACACTTAGAACAGCTGCCTGCCCTTCCGGTGATAGTGCATATCTCAGGAATTCACCAATAACTCCTGTAGGGAGTCCATTGGTTGCATCGACGAACATGAACAATGGTCTCGATATCGGGTATGATCCTGCATTCACGTTTGCTACAGTGGGTTCAACGCCTTCAACTGTCAGGGCCTTAACCTCTTCCGTGATGTATCCCATTCCAATGTAGCCGATAGCATACTGATTCTGCATAACCTGCTCAACTTCGGCTCTTGTTGATGCCAGCTGTTGAACCTGAGGAGCGAATTTCTCACCCTTCATTACGTGTTCGACGAAGTACTCGAATGTTCCAGATGCATTGTCTCTTGACAGAGGAACAATTCTAGCCTTTGGCAGAGAAGAGTCAATCTGATTCCACGAAGTTATCTTTCCCGAGTAGATATCAAAAAGCTGTTGAATGGTTATGTTGCTAATCCCGAGGGACTTGTTTACGATAATCGCTATCCCGTCATAGGCGACAACATATGGTATGAAGTACTTTCCATCACTGTTCATCTGTTCAATTTCCGAGGCCTTGATCCATCTACTGGAATTTGCAATGTCGGTCTGTCCATTGAATAAGGCCTTGATACCCGTCGAAGACCCGGCGCCTTCGATAGATATCTCAACATCAGGGTTCATTGCCTTGAAACCTTCTGCCCAGAGCTGCGCAACTGGATAGACAGTGTTGGAGCCTTTAATGACAAGTGTAGAACCTAACATAGTACCAGCCAGTAACAGGATCACGATAAGTACACCAAAATTCTTCATACACACACCTCCTGAATTTATTTCCACGATTAGTTTATACATGTAGGGTGTTATTGGGGGATTATTTGAGTTTGCTAAAAGTTCAGCTTTTTGACATTCTGATCAGAAGAAGATTACAGACGACTGGTGAAGGCCGGCATGAAAATGCTGAAGTATTCAGTGAATGATGAGCACATAAGATCCTTATTGAGAGAGGATTCTATAGGATGAAAATGAATATTTCCCGAAGATCAAGTATTTTAAATTCGATGAACTGCTATAAAGATCAGTTAATTATGTTTTGGAATATAGAAACTGTCCAGAATAAGGCCCTCCGGGGTTTTTGAATAGCCGTACAGACCTTCTAGAGTATAGTTGAACAACATATAGTGGAAGGCTTTGGCGGAAGCGACTAGACTCTCGCCCCGGGTGATATCGTAAAGCGGAGCACCGCCGCCAGCCGTAATAACATAGGTTACGCCGTTTCTCTCAATTCTCTGATAGCCATGATCATGGCCGCTAAGAACAAGATCGACGTTGTAGTTTTCGAAGACAGGAACCAGGTATTCCTTTAGATACAGATGGTCTCCATGAGAGCCGTAACTGTACGGAGGGTGGTGCAAGCAAACTACTATATGTGCAGGATCTTCTTCTTCCGCCTCCTCCAGCTGTGTTAGAAGCCAAACGTATTGCTGTGAATACTTATCGAAGGCTTCATTTGTGTTCAAAAATATGAAGAAGATATCGCCGTACCATAGGCTATAATATCTTTCATTTCCTGGGAAAGCAAAGAATTTCAAATAGTTTATGGCTTCAGACTCGTGGTTTCCAATAACACTGTAGAGTACACTGTCAGATAGTACCTCGGTAACTTCGAAGAAGTCTATCCATTCTTCAATAGCATCGTCGGTCGAGACGATATCACCCGTGTGAATTACTAGAGGAACGTTTTCACTAGCTATTCCATGGACTATCTCAGAATGAACGACATAGTTGTTTCTGCTATCCCCGTAAGCAGCAAAACTGAATGGTGTGTTTCTGTTAGGTGCGGTTGTCAGTATCCCGTTGCCTTTGTAAATGACTTCTCCATCCTTTTCACTCTTAACAGTGTAAGCATAGCTCATTCCAGGAAGGAGTCCAGATACCCGGAATCTGTGAAGAGTCACTTCCTCATCTGAATGAATAGATTCATTGGAGCCATCGTAGACTATTAAATAAGAAGTTGAGGGTTCCTCAGTGAACCAGCTTACGGTAACTCCATCGCGCGAAATATCGTTCAAATAGACTGAAAAAACCTGACCAATTATCAGAAGAAACAGAAGAAGCATATATTTTTTCAACGCGCTCACCTCCTTTATGGTGTCGTGGGATCTGCGAATAAATGGACACATAATGATTATAACGGAAAAAGAATCTTGATTCTTATTGAGGGGGTTTTTGAAATCTCGTCCATTGATGGATGACAAGATACAAGAGAAGTGTTGGAATAGCTTTTAGCGGTGAAAATAACGGTGTTCAACTGCGTTATGATATAATCTCAGAGCGGAGGTGAGTGATATGGAATTATACAGTAGTGAGAGTGAACCGCCACTTTGATTTGATTCGCCCGTTGAGACCTCCTTCTAAGTGACAAAAGAAAGATGAAGTACTTAAAAAGGGGGGACCGATGTGCGCGAGATTTTGATTTCCGAGAATGGAAGAATGAATACAATAGATTCACCAGTAGAAGGTTGCTGGATCAATGTTGTATCGCCAGATAGTGGAGACATCGCTTTTCTTAAGAGTTTAGAAATCGACGAGGATTTTGTGTACGATGCTTTAGATCAGGAAGAAAGGGCAAGATTCGAGCAGGATGAGGATTTAATCTACGTGATTACCAAACTGCCATATTTAGATACTGCAGACGAAACCGTTCCATACAAGACGACGACTCTCGGAATTGCAATGAAATCCGGTTATTTTGTCACGATAAGCAGTTCGGAAAACGCAATTGTATCGGACATAGTCGAAGGACGGGTTAAGGATATTTCCACAAAGAAACGAAACCGCTTTCTTCTTAGAATTTTTGACAGAGCAACTGTTTATTACCTGAGGTATCTCAAGGAAATCAGGAGACTGTCAAATGAGATCGAGTCCGAACTACACAGATCTACCAGGAATCAAGAGCTTGTGGCGATGTTGAATCTCGAAAAATCTTTAGTTTTCTTCACGACATCTCTTAGATCAAACGAGTTAATGTTTGAGAAGCTCAAGAGAGCAAACATACTGACGCTCTATGAAGAAGATGAAGAGCTATTTGAAGACATCTCTATCGAGAATAGACAGGCAATCGAGATGGCAAACATTTACAGCGACATTCTGACGGGAATGATGGATGCCTTTGCTTCTGTGATCTCCAATAATCTCAACGTAGTAATGAAGATATTAACGATAGTGACGCTCTCTCTTCAGATTCCGACGCTGGTAGCGTCGATCTATGGAATGAATGTTAAACTCCCCTTTATGGAGAGCAGTACGATTTTCTACTGGTCTATGGGTTTGTCGGGACTTGCTGCCTTCCTGGTTGGTTTTGTACTATTCAAGATAAGATGGTTCAAGTAGTAGAATGAAGTGATCCCAGGGAAAAAATCTGAACTAGTGAAGCCGCCAAAAGAACAGGGGGGATGAATATTACGGGAATAAAGACCCCCACAAATGCGTAAGAGAGCGCAATGCCTGTTGAAATAAGGAGTGTGACTCTCTTCTTGTTTTTGGTAAGTCTGAATATCTTATCGTAATAGTGGTCACGATCACCTGCAAAAGGCGATTTTTTTGCGAGAGATCTTCTCAGGAATCCAACGAAGAGATCGAGAAAAACCGGCCAGCAAATCGCCGCAATTCTGATGAAATTCTGAGTCCCCCAAGATTGAATGAGCAATATTCCGACAAAGGAACCTGCGATATACGATCCCTGATCTCCCATGAAAAGTCTTGCAGGTGGAAAGTTAAAAATTAGATATCCGGAGTAAACGCCCGCAATTGCGAGGGCTATCTCAGGAACGAATCCCGTGAAATACGCAAACACTGCAAATACGATAACATTTGCCGAAGAAATTCCATCAAGACCATCTACCATGTTGTAAGCATTAACCATGCCTGCAAAAACCACCGAGAGAACGATCGAATCTAATGTAGAAAACCCAAAGATGATGAAAGACACTGCAAATCCCACAAGAATCTCCAATATTAATCTGATTTTCGGGGAAACACCTCTTATGTCGTCAACAAAGCCCAGAGCCCACATTATCAGTATTGGCAGAAAGAACTCTGGATTCCGAAAAAACCAAGGAATCATGGCAAGAAATATCCCCGTTCCTCCCATGAAAGTAATTGGCCTTTCATGAGGTTTTAGAACACCAGAAGGCTTATCCACGAGCCCAAGCCTCATACCGATCTTTCCAAAAATGAAACACAGTAGTGCGGAAAGAATCATGGCATAGAGGTACGACATCATCCAGCGATCTCCACGGCTTTTTCAATAGTGTAAGAGACAAACTGCATCTCTTCTTCACTAAGATTGTTGAAGAAAGGAATTGCGACCGTTCTCTTGGCTAACCTTTCAGTTACCGGAAACATACCCTCTCTGTATCCGAAGTCTTGCATATAAAATGGCTGAAGATGTATAGGTCTGAAGTAATCCCGGCACTGGACTCCATTCTCTGTGAGATATCTCATGAAGCTTTCTCTATCTATCTTCTCGTCTAACTTTATAACATACACAAACCAGCCTATGCTCGTAGCATAATTTGCAATGAAAGGAGTTTCTATTCCACTGATGTTTGACAAAAGCCTTTCATAACGGTCAGCAACTCTCTGGCGTTTTTCAAGAATCTCATCAATTCTTTTCATTTGTTCCACGCCAAGTGCGGCTGACATTTCATCCATCCTGTAATTATAGCCAAGTCTTACATGTTCAAGCCAGTTTTCGGAGACTCCTCTTCCTTGATTTCTCATGCTCTTAGAAAGTTCCGCAATATTGCTGTCATCGGTAACAATCATTCCGCCTTCTCCAGTTGTAATCTGTTTGTTTGGATAAAACGCAAATGTGCCGGCAAGACCGAAACTCCCTGTCTTTCGTCCCATGAAAGAGCTCCCCAGTGCCTCACACGAGTCTTCAACGATTCTTATCCCGTGTTTGTTGCAGATCCCCTCGATTCTGTCCCACTCAAGTGGATGGCCAAAGATGTCTACTGCCATAAATATGTCCGGAACAAATGGGTCTAGTTTGATAGCACCTGTATCCAGACCATCTCTTGAGTAGTTGGCCAGGGCCTCTTCCAGAGTTTCCGGAGATACGTTAAATGTCGACTCTTCAATATCTGCGAATATCGGGATGGCTCCTTCGTATAAAGCAACATTTGCGGAGGACACAAAAGTGAAAGGGCTTGTGATAACTGTTTGACCCCTCTTCAGGTCCAGAGAACGAATCACCAGGTGAAGGGCGCTGGTTCCGCTGTTTACTGCGACGGCATGTTCAACACCGATATATTCCGCGAAGATTCTTTCAAACTCTGTAACCTTGGGGCCAATGGATAAAATGCCTCCCGTCATCAACTCCGTAACTGCCGAAATTTCTCTTTCTGTAATGTCAGGTCTTGAAAGGGGAACGAACATTATTTCACCTCCTGAGGAGATCTTGAAAATAAAGAGAGCAGAAGTCCTAACATAAATGACCAAAGTGCAGCGAGACCTATCTGGAAATCCTTTGGCAAAGCGAACGTAAGCGTGTGAGCTGGAATCCAGAACCAAATCAAAGAAATAAGCGCTTTGTCCAGGTTCTTCCAGTTGACTGTTTGAAGTACAAAATTGTCGAGCAGCCTATGAAAAAGTACAAGAAATACACCAAATTGAAGATTCATCGAAAGTGAGCGTGCAAAGGCATTGAGCAAGAGGTTCTCGACGAAAAAGCTCGGTAGAACTCCATTGATTACAAGAGCAGAAACGAAGCCCTGGTAACCAATGAATGCGATCTTTATGAAGATAGCTAGGAAAGCCCATTCCAGGGCCTTCATGAAAGCAATCCTTGGCGGAAACGGTGTCTTGAAGCGGGCAATCTTCGCACTGACAAAATCGCCAAGAGTTCCAAGAATAGAGAACTGAATGATTGCTGATAAGAAAGGGAAATCTCTAACGAAATCGACATACCAGTTCACTTTGAATCACATCCATCATCTATTCTGGCAGTTGAATCATCGACTATTTCAGAAGTTATTCTGTTCAATTCCTCAAAGTCGCTCTCTTCAACTGCGGTCCTCAGTCTGGAAACTGTCTTAAGCAGAGCCTCTTCATCCATCGCTTCATTCATCTTGAGACGGAAGATCTTTGGATGTTTAGTCTGAATTAATTCTTCATTTGTGAGGACTAATTCTTCGAAGAGCTTCTCGCCCGGTCTGACACCTGTGTACTTTATTTCAATTTCCTGATGGGGAATATATCCGGCAAGGGTAATCATCTCGTTTGCGAGGGATGAGATTTTGACAGGCTCCCCCATGTCAAGCACAAAGACGTCTCCATCTCCGGAAAATGCCCCCGCTTGAAGAACTAACGTCACCGCTTCTGGAATTGTCATGAAGTATCTTGTCATTCTGGGATCTGTAACTGTAACGGGCCCACCGGACTGGATCTGTTTCTTGAAAAGAGGTATCACACTTCCACGGCTTCCAAGAACGTTCCCAAACCTGACAATTCCAAATTTCGTATTGCTTCTCGATGAAATGGATCTCACGAATTCCTCTGCGATTCTCTTTGAAACACCCATGACAGAACTTGGCCTTACTGCCTTGTCTGTCGAAATAACGACCATTGTTTCGACTCCAAATTCATCGGCCAGACTTGCAATATTGTAAGTGCCAAGTGAGTTGACTCTAAATGCTTCTGTTGGGTTCTCTTCCATTATGGGAACGTGCTTGTGGGCAGCGGCATGGAAGACGACCTGTGGCCTCATCTTATTGAAAATGTATCTCATTCTCGACCGATCGGCCACGTCGCCAATTAGTTGACTGACCTTGAGATCAGGAAACAGAGAGCCAATCTCCTGGCTGATTTCATAGATGCTGTTTTCCCCCTTTCCGGCGAGCAAGAGCCTGCCGGGTCCAAGAGGGGCTATCTGACGGCACAACTCACTCCCAATGCTTCCTCCAGCACCGGTTATGAGCACAGTTCTTCCAACAACATAATCCTTGAGTGAGTTCAGATCTATCTGAACGCTTTCTCTTCCAAGCAGGTCTTCGATGTTTATCTCTCTCAGATATCCAAGTTTCGCCTTTCCGTCCATTATCTCCGTAATGCTTGGAAGAGTCTGAGCCTTGACCTTACTTACATCGATCTTCGAAAAGATTCTTCTCAATGTGCTTGCATCGGCAGAGGGGATTGCAATGATTACCTTTCGGACTCCCATTTTCTCTACGAGCGGCATAATCTCATCAGTATTCCCCAAAACGGGAATTCCACGAATTCGTTTTCGAAGCTTTTTCGGAGAGTCATCTATAAAACCCACTACCAATCCATTTTCAGGATGGCGCGACAGTTCCTCCGCAATTGAGGTACCGGCATCTCCTGCCCCTACTATGAAGACCCTTTCTTCGGAAGAGACAATCGGATGATTTCTACTCAAGATACTGAGCCAAAAAAACCTCGACCATATTAAGAGAAAAACGGAGATAATCGCTGCCATCGTCGAGACTGTGAAAGGCACCGTGAGAAATCTTATTTCAAAGAGGTTGAGAAATCGACCTGCAAGAAATCCGATTGCATAGCCAACGATAACAGCTCGGAGTATTATGAAATAATCTCTGAAGTAACTGTAACTCCAGGCGATTCTATATACACCGTTTAGTATAAGAGAAACGACAATGAAAGCGCTGAAATAAATTCCATTAACGAAAAACTCCGGTTCATCCAGAGTGAAAATACCGTATCTGAAGTACATACCTAGTATGTATGCAAAATATACTATCAATGAATCAACTACTAGAAGCAAAAGATTTCTCTTGAAGCCGGAAAGATCACTGAGTTTTGTCAAACTCTTCACCTCATGGAGATTCTAGCACAATAGACTCGAAGTAAAAATTGGCCTCCATCTTTCTTTAGCACTGGATTCAGTTAACCTGGAACCTTTCGTCTTTGCGCGCAACACGGATAGCTGCTTCTGCCGACTTTTCCTTGTCTTTTATCTCAAGCATGATGTCGAAATTGAAGGGGAGACTTTTTTCTAGAAAAGAAGTGAAATTGTGTAGATCGATGCTATCTGTATGTCTTCCCTTTCTCGCGCCTTCTTGTTGAGTGCTGTAATCAACAATTGGAATTCCATCTTCATCTGACCACGTTGATCCGGATAAACTAAGGGAATCAGCAAATGAAATTCCATCTGAAAGAATTGAATGATGAAATACATCAAGGAGAATCGGAATACCTGTCTCATAATTAATTGCCATACAGTCCGAAAGCGAGTACAATCTTTCGTCGTTTTCGATTACGAGTCGCTCCTTTATAGCTTCAGGAACTGCGTTATACTTGTCTATGAATCTCCTGGAGGCTTCCTTCTTATCTCCGTAAACTCCGCCAACGTGAATCTGGATTTTTGCGCTGCCGTCTAGCTTCATGAGATTGAGGACTTTTGCGTGGTAAAGTAGTTCAGCATTGCTGTTGCTTACAACATCAGGTCTGGGAGAATTGAGCAGGACGAATTGATCGGGATGCATCGATACTCTCATATTGTAATTTTTTATCCTATCGCCTATGCTCTCGAATCTACTTCGAAAAATATTTTCCCACTTTGCTTTGCACACTGGGTGAGAAGCAAATGGAATTAGGTCCGATGAAATCCTAAAGAAGAGAATGTCCTTTTTTCTGTTGTATTCTAGTATCTCTTCAAGGCAATCAAGATTGGCAGAGACAGTCTTAATCAGTCTCTCTTCGCTGTATGATGCCAGTCTGAAAGTTTTCGCAGAGGTGCAGCTGAGAGTTGTGTTTATGCAAGGATACCCTATCTTCATGCATAACCTCCTAATAATAGTATTTTAGCGGAGTTTCGGGCGAAGAATGTATAATTGATTCGATACTGATTGAGAGGTGAGGTATTTGAGAGTTAAGAAGCAACAGTCTTTCCCCATCACCAGAGTTGTCCTTGTTGCCTTTCTTGTGATTTCAGTTCTGCTTTTAGTGATTCTTATTTTCCATCTTTTCAGGGTGAAAAGCCTTGAGGGCAGGGTAGCAAACCTTGAAAAGCATCAGGCCGCTCTTGAGATGGAGATTAGTGCGGTAACCGGTGTTCAGCGAACAATGAGTATCAATCTCTATTATTATAACGAGCTTCTCGATAGACTGATGAATGACGAAGTCATCTGTGATACAGGAGCTGTAATACCTGTCCAGAGAACGATTCCATATTCTCAGTCACCAATTAACGATGCGCTGCGTTTGTTGTTAAGGGGAGAGCTTACTAAGGCCGAAGAAGACCTGGGTTTCAAGACAGAATTCCCCGGCAGAGAACTGCAATTTCTTGGAGCCAGACTTGAGAACGGAGTTTTGTTCTTGAAGTTTTCAGATCCTGCCGGGTTTACTTCGGGCGGGTCTTGCAGGGTAAATCTCCTTAAAGCTCAGATAGAAAAGACAGCTCTTCAATTCGACTCGGTGAGCAGCGTTGAATTCGAGCCAATCGATCTCTTTCAACCCTGATCTTACATTTGATCTTTGAATAGTAATTTACACTGTTGCAATTTGCAGAGTAGTTGACTTTAACAAAATCTCGTGGTAGAATATTAACTAAGACGTCCGAACGAAATGGGCGTTTTTCTTTTTACCTTACACGATTACTAATCTTGAGCTTCTTTTTTCAGAGGAAAACTAACAACACCAGAGCGGCAGATATTGCTCCTATGATACCCAGCCCGTACAATTCCCACTTGGCCAGTCCCTTTAAATAGTGAAATGATCTGATCTCTCTTATCCATCGTGGTACCGCAATTATCTGGGAAGCGGTAAATTTTTCCTTCTTTCCAAACGTTATCCATGCTCTTCCTGGATCTTCAGCCTTCACTTTGATAGAATAGATCCCTTTCTTAGCTAGTGTCGAGTCATGCCTTACGTATAGGTATGAATAGGTATCACCGAAGAACTCATACATTATTTCGGGTTCTATACTTTCAAGAACGAAATCTTCGACGATTTCTCCATCAGGATCATATACTGTGACTTCTGGACGAAAGTCCATTGTGGAATCCATGCCTTCAATTTCCTTTGGTACTCCAAAAAGCATGTGGAAGTGCTGACCGACAAAACCTTCGAATACGAATGTGATTTTCTCTGCTGCGGAGAAGACATAATAAAAGATCTGTGACAGATCTATGTCCCTTACAAGGAATGCACCTTTAGCAAAGTCATCGGATGTTAGGAAGGCCGGTACATGGGCGAATGCTGAAACTGCAAAAATAACCAACAAAGAAAGCAGGACGAATTTTTTCTTCATGGAATGCCTCCTTTGTAGTAATCTATTTAAATAAGTCTATCAGTATTCAAGGCATTTTCTCTCATGCTGAAACTATATGGACAGAAAAACAGATTTGCTCCAGTTCAAAATGATCGGTTTTCGATAGCTATCGAATAATCGCAGCATTTTTATCCTTTTAAGGGCTGACGAAAAGATTGTTTTGGCGATTTCATAAACTGATAACAGCGAGAGGAAAAAAGATCTTTCAGAGTGATCTCCGTTTTCAGCTTTTGTTACGTTAACCTTTCAAAAGAGAGTATTTCAATAGAGCACTCCCTCTCGTACGATCTCAAGGCTCTCTTTTCTGTCTCGATTTCTCCCACCTGATTGTCATATGGATCAGATCTGAAAAATCTCTTAGCCGGCAACAGGGGTGCCATAAATTCTGAATTCGAGATCATTCTGTACGCATCTAGATTCCCGAAGTAGAACTCTCTATAAGCAGGGATATCCTTCCTCGATCCTCCGAAGGAACAGTCGGCTGGAACCCACCCGAAAGGTTCGAGCCAGAACAAAGCCCAGTCGTGGGGGCTCGCACCTTTTGGAGATGCGAACCATCCTGATTGCCATCTAGCGGGTATTCCCTTTATTCTGCAAAGTGTTATAAACAGCAGAGCTTTTACACCACAATCCCCCCTGAGATTGGTAGCGGCAAATTCCGAAAGATTTGGATAAAGGGCATATTCACTCATGAATGTATATTTGACATGCTCGCATATCCAGTCATAGAAACTCTTAGCGATGTAGTAGGGATTGGTCTCCTTGCCAGAGATCTCATCGGCTAGAGATCTCATAAATGGTGAAAATACGATATGGGGCGCTCGTTCAATCAAATAGCTTTCAAATCTCTTTTCATCGGGATGTGTGCATCTGGAAGGATCGAGGGAAGTCGATATTTCGGAGATTTCGTACTCAAATTCGACACTGAAAACGGTATCTTTTTTTGCATCTGACTCCATGTATACGGTGCGTTGGGAGTAATCTGCCGGAGACAGGAAATAATCGTGACTTGTGTTGAGGATCTTCGTTGAGGAAACTTGTTCTCCATTTCTGGATACTGGCAACCAACAGCGGAAAACATTTTCCTCAGAGCTTTGAACATTGATTGACGATCTAGCATTCACTTTGAATTTTGAGGGTTCTCTAGTGCTGATAAGCCTGTCTATTTCTCTGTGGAGGAGCGCCCTTATTTCGTCTCGTTCGTTATCTTTTTGCTTCAGTCGACTACCATATTCCGGCATAACGAATAGAAGATTCTTATCGAATCTTCTTTCGAATCTTTCCTCACCGTCGAGAGTCATTGAGTCTAGTTGCTTCGCTTCACATAAACCTTCAAATTCCTCTCTGGTGAAGTTGTCTATAGAATTCGATAGAATCTCAAATGCCTGTGAATTAGTGTATGGATAATTGTCCTTCAGTCTGAGAATTCTTTCCTTTTCCCATAACAGTCTTCTTGTCATAATAGAAGGAAGATAGCTTTCAAGCTCACTATCGATTTCTTTTATAGCCCCTTTGTAGTCTCCATTGCTCTCAAGCAAGCCGATCTTCTCAGGAAGTTGAGCCGCTAAAAAATCCATTGCCTTCACCCCTTATCTTCATAATCAAAGATCTCAAAATGATTATATCAGCAAGAAGGACTACGAAAAAAAAAGGCGGCCTCCGCCTGGAAGCCGCTATTCTCTTAAGAT
The DNA here is from genome assembly GCF_000147715.2 of Mesotoga prima MesG1.Ag.4.2. Taxonomy (NCBI): domain Bacteria; kingdom Thermotogati; phylum Thermotogota; class Thermotogae; order Kosmotogales; family Kosmotogaceae; genus Mesotoga; species Mesotoga prima. Next base: position 2,157,582 of record NC_017934.1, read on the forward strand.
ATAAGGGGTGGAATTTTCTCCACTGCTAGAATATTTGCAAATCCATGCCATGAATCTTTCTTCAGAAGATAATCTGACAACACCAGAAGAGAAAAAGACTTCGATACGCTTGGAGTAGATTGTACCTGCAATTTTCCGAGAGTCTAATTTCTAATGGGTACAGCACGTCATTCTGCAAGCAAAGAAGACAGGGCTGAGAATTCTAAGTGCTTAGAGTAATTTGTCCTATAATTAAGATGAGTGAAACGGGGCTCCTTTCTTGATCCTGATGGGGCGTTCTTGACATCCGAAAAAGGTGGAGGTGAAATAATGGCCGAGATTTCTCTGGGCAAGAACGTACCGGACTTTTCATTACTTGATCAAAACGGCAATGAGATATCGTTGTCCCACTTTTCCGGGAAGAAGATTGTGCTCTATTTTTACCCAAAAGATAACACTTCCGGTTGTACGCTCGAAGCAGAAGGCTTTAGAGATTTGGCGAGCGAGTTCGAGGCTTTAAATACAGTCATAATTGGTGTTAGCAAAGATAGTCTGAAATCCCATCAGAGCTTCTCGTTGAAGCTTGATTTGAATTTTTCTATTCTGAGTGATGAGAATGGAAGGATTCACGAGATGTTCGACGTGATCAAACCGAAAAAGATGTACGGTCGTGAATATATGGGAACAGAAAGATCGACTTTTGTAATTAATGAAAACAGAATTCTCGCAAAAGAATATCGAAACGTTAAAGCAAAGGGTCATGCCGTAGAAGTGTTGGAGTTCATCAGGAGTTTAGAGTGATCTAGACAATGAGGTTGTAACAGGTTTTTGCCTGGACTTTCTCAAATCCATCTTCAAGATAAAGAGAAAGGGTGATCTCGTTTCATGTATTCTCCGAGAGGACACTTCCAAGGCCCAATTCATAAGAAAGAGCCAATGTTTTTCTTAACAAGAGCTTTCTAAAATCCTGCCCTTAAAAGCCTGGCAGTAACGCCAGAGGACCTATTTCAAGGAGTCTTTCACTATTGATTTCCGAAAAGAAGAGGCCTACTGGTTCATTTTCTTTATATAGCAGTTGAATCCCTGAATCTGGAACTGTGCTAATTGACAGATTGCTTTTTAACCAGTTCGGGTCAATGTCGAAATGGCCCGCTAGTTTGGCGAAAGCAGAGTTGATTATTTTGCAGAAAGTCTCTCCGTGTTTCTCCAAGTCAAATGTGGTGAAATCGATTTCCTCGGGGGTTTCTAGAGAGCTGCTAATTAGCCTTCTCTTAAGGACGAAGGAATATCCCTCAACTTTGAAACCGATTTCCTTTAGAATGGATTCGACTGGTTTTCCTAATGAAACAAAGAGATAGACCTCGTCTATTCCAGAGATTTTACTTAGTAATGGCGTAAGTAGTGATCTATAGGCGTCCGTCATCGATGATTTGGAATGAAGAATCATGAATCTTCCCCTTCTTAAACTCCTATATCTTCCCTCAAGAATTAGAGAGGCAGCTCCAATAACTTCATCATTTCTATCCAAGAGAATTACTGAAGGATGATCTTCAGCGGCGACAAATGTCTCCGATAGCAAAAAAAAAGAATCGCCATGCTCCGGATGAATTTCCTGCAGTAATCGATAAAAGCCTCTTTCGATGATTCATCTGTTAACTTGACCATTTGAGCCTCCACAATTTGAATTCACAGAGTACTCTATTACAAGTGAGGAGAGGCGAGAAATTAAAAGAGCGACTGCCAAATTCTTCTGGAAGAAAGAGAGATTCGTTGTTGCTTATGAGAAATGGATCTCATATGTCTTATGTTGGAAGTTTTCGGCGAAAGTATTTCTCTATTAAAGGGCAGGCAAAACAATGAGTGTATAATTACATTACTCAGACAAGAAGTAACTTGAGGTGGTGATTTAATGGGTTTTGCAGTAAGGAGAAGCAGAAGGCCCAAAATAGGACTCATAAGAAACAACTTCATAAGAGCATCGGTTTTACTCGGAATAGTATCTCCCGTATCGATTTATGGAATCACGAGATTCTTTGGAGCAAGAGAAAGACTTGAAGGGTTTGGGTGGCTCCTGATAATGTTGATAGCGGTTTGGATATTGGTAGCAGTGATCTGGGTTCTTTCACTAAGAGTCTATTTTGAGGCTCGTAAACAGATTGTCAGGAGCAGGAGAGGTTTTAGAACTGGAAATCTCAAACCAACCAGAATGATTCTCAACAGATCTCAGGTAAGTTCCATAAGAACGAAGTCAACCTAGTTTACGCTTGCTCATGAACCATTCATAAAGTTCCGGATCCGAGTAAGTCTCTGTCCATGAATCATGGCCTGCATCGGGATAGATCTTTAGCATTGCGTTTCCTCCGGCTTCCTTCAAAGTTTTCACAAGAATTCTGCTCTCTTCAACAGAGACAATATTGTCTTTTTCACCGTGAAAGGCCCAAACCGGCAAATCCTTGATATCGATCACTCTTTCCGGGAATCCCAAAATCCCTAATCCTCCGCCACAAATTGGAGCTATGGCGGAAAATAAATCTGGGTACTCAACTGCCATATGCCAGGTTCCGAAACCTCCCATAGAAAGGCCTGTGAGATAGATTGCTGAGTGATCGACTCTGTACTGCTTAATGATCGATTCTAGGAGAAATCTGAGGTCCTGAAGTCTGTTCAGCCACCAATCATTTTCCGGACATTGTGGCGAGACGGTTATGAAAGGAAAATCGCTCATTTCGCTAACCACTCGTGGAATTCCGTGCTTCTTCAGTAGCTCCAAATTGTCTCCCCTCTCACCCGCTCCATGAAGAAATAGAATAAGCGGCCATTCAGTATCTTCTTCGTTGTATTGTAAGGGGAGTGAGAGAAGGTAGTCCAGCTTCCTTTTGAGTGAATAAGCGATGGTTGATTTATGAAGCTCCATTTTTGGCACCTCCTTATCAGACTTCAACCTACAGCATATCATTATCGACAGAGAATTCTCTGCATAAACAATAGTCGTGAGTCTTCTTGAAGAAATCAGTCCATTCTCCCAAATAAGAGGATATGTATCATTCTTGCCACAGTGATCGTTGTTAACTTATCTTAGAAAAAGCTTGCAGACAGTAGGAGAGTTACTCTGGCCAGTCCGGATTAATGAATAGGGTCAAGCTCGTAAATTCTGGTGAAGTGGCTCTGTCAATACAGCACCAGATCCTAGTGGAATAGTTTGGAAATGCGTAATGAATCTTAATTAAATCTACTCAATACAATGCACGTTCGACGAGAAAAGTCACTATAATCTTCTTCTTAAAAATCTTCAAAAATCAGAGAGCCTTTCTTTTGGGAAAAGCTACCCACTCTGGCTTTCGCGATCTCATAGCTACTTGGAAATGAACACAGATTTGCCAGCTAGAATCGTTTCTTCGACCTCCAGTTCTTTGCTAAGCAACACAATATCGGCAATCATGCCCTCTTTGAATCTTCCCCTGTTGGAGATGCCAAGATTCTTAAGAGCGTTGTAGGAAGATACTTTCGCCAGTTCTTGAAAATTGCAGCCAGTCCACCTCTTGAAATTTCTTATTGCTTTGTCCATTGTCAGAGTACTTCCGGCTAGAGTCCCGTCTTCAAGTGTTGCAACATTGTCTTTTACTTCTACCCTTAGACCACCGAGATCGTAAATCCCATTATCCAAACCCGTTGCATCAAGAGAATCGGTAACAAGAATTATCGCTTCGCTTCCACGGATTTTGTAGACCATTTCTACGAATTCAGGCGTGGTATGAACTCCGTCGACAATCATTTCGAGATTCAAAGGAAGCAGGAATCCCGCTCCAACACAACCAATCTCTCTATGGTGAAGGGTGTTCATACCGTTGGGGAAGTGAGTCATCCTCCTGGCACCTAATTTATAAGCAGCCTTGATCTGGTTATAAGTGGCGTCTGTATGTCCGATCGAGACAGTGATTTCTCGCTTTATTATCTCGGGAAGGACCTCCAAAAATCCTCCAACCTCGGGGGCCATCGTAATTATCATAACTACATCTGAAAGCACAGAATTTATCTCTGATAGTGTTGGCTGCCTAATTGCTTCCGGATTTTGAGCACCTTTCTTCTTGGGGTTAATATATGGACCTTCGAAATGCACTCCGTGAACCACCGTTCTTGACCTGTCGGAAATGTATTTAGATACAAGATCTGCAACTCTCTTCATTCCTTCCTCGCTAGCAGATACTGTGGTTGGGAGAAGGTAAGTCACACCATGAGATTGAGCAAATTCCTCCCACTTTTCCAACCCTTCATGGTTCATTGTCATGCAATTTATTCCAAGGGCGCCATGCGAATGAGTATCAACGAAGCCGGGCATAGCTATCGATCTGAAATCTCCTCCGGTCTTCTTGATTGATTCGATTTTGCTTCCAGAAATCCTTACATCTGCTGTGTATTCACCATCTATTGGATCAACTACGAGAATTCTTTCCAGTTCCATTCAAGGTCATCTCCCTTCACAACTCAATTATTACACCTATTCTTCTTCAATACAATTTCTGTGTTGAGAAAGCTCGTCTGTCAAGAGGAGATGTGTTTTTTTGGCAAACATGAGATTGAGCATTTGGCCAAATAAAGGGGAGATCATGATCGCGGGTAGTAAGTAGGCGGTAGGAATAGGGACAAAACAGATTCGTCGAGGAGAACTGTTATTCAAGAGAGAGGATTTGTTCCTCGTTCTTGGTCAAAACGCGACGAGGTTCGAGGTTGGAGTGTGCCAAGAAGGCGAAGAAGTAAACTTCAAGCCATGCTTAATTGAAGATGAGGGAGGGCCCCACGAAGCCGCCATGCAGGTGGAGGCTTCAAACCGCCGTAAGCTGCTGTGGTAAAGAGCCATGGTAGTGAACGTTACGGGAAAAGGCGGGACAGTGATCCCGTCAGGTGAGTACCAGAGGAGACAAATATCTCTTGTCGATTTTGCACTGGATCTTATTCTCTGACTTTTTTCTTTTCAGCCTCCTGGCGCGTAAGCGCCAGCATCACTTCCCTGGATGTCCTTCCGGGCATCACTTCCTCGAGCCAGCGAGCCTCACTTCCTGCCGGAGGCAGCCTTGCGTCCCGGCACGATCTTTGCCGATATTGCGTCTTGCATTCTATAACTGATCTGCCATAGCAGAGAAACGGCCATCTCTTTCCACAGACTCTACAATAAAAACTGAAGACCCTTTGGAAAGTTATGGAACGGGTCTTCAGTTATTTGGTATCCAGTATTCCTTTGGATTCTATCAATTTGAACGCCTCTCCTTCTTTTCAGTTGTGGATAGAGCTCATGTATCTCTTCAGTGCATCTGTCTTTATCTTGTCAATGTATCTATCCACATCCGCTAAATTCTCTCTTCTCTTTCTCATGATCTCACCCCCTTCTCTTCGGAGTTAGAACCTGGGATTCATCATCAAGGAACTGAAAGCACTCTCTCTTACCTGTAAAACTATCCTGTCTACTTCCTTCATGTTTCTCTTCTTCATCTTCTTTCCTCCTCTTCTCCAATCAAAATCTCGGATTGATAAGTAAGTTACTGTAAACAGTCTCTCTTTCACTCTCGATCAATCTGTCTATCGCCTTGAAGTCTTTCTTCTCCCTGAATCTCATTCAAACCACTCCTCTCTTATCTGATGTTCATTACTCTTGATCTGATTGAATCTTCAATGATGTTTGAGTAAGTCTCCCTTTCTCTGTAATGAACCTTTCTTTCTCTTCCTCTCATCTTCCTCACCTCCTTCATAGGTAATGTGGGAAGGACTCTCCTGCGAGTTTCTCTTTGAACTTTCTGATTGCTCTTTCTATGGACGCTGGATCTTTCACTTTTCTCATTCTCACACCTCCTTTTTGTTAATCTCTGCTTCGACATTCATAATATATCACATAAAATAATAAAAAGTCAAGAGAGAAACTAAAACAATCTTAGATAAATATAATTATTATTGGAAAGCTAATAAGTATTTCTTCCAGAACAAGAAAAAAGTTCAATGTAATAGATCATGTAGAATTTTGAATGGGGATTTGTCAACTGATTAGATGGTTAAGAATCCAAAGATTCGAGGATTGTTGGAATAGTTATGATCCAGACTTTATAATTTCTAATTGGAACATGGAGAACTGAGATTGATTAAGGGCAGTAGGTAGAGTCTGCAAAAGCATGGACATCAAATGTATAATCAAGGAAAGACAGGGGGCACTTGCGGAATGGTTAAACGTGCTAAATGAATGCATAATTTGTGGTTCTGAAACGCGAGAGATCTATAATCGCACATTAAAGGTGAAATATCACCACTGCGGAAACTGTGAGTTCATCTCGAAGGATCCGGCCGATTGGATTTCAGAAGAAGAAGAGCTGAAGATCTATAATAGGCACAATAATAGCATCGAGGACCCGCGATACGTTGCGTTTTTCAAAGATTTCATCGATTCTGCAGTTGTGCCTTTCCTCTCAAAAGGAAGAAGAGGATTTGATTTTGGAAGTGGTCCATCGCCTGTGCTTGCAACTATACTTGAAAGGGATTACGGCTTCAAAATGGACATCTATGATCTTTACTTCTCGCCAAATGAGGTCTTTAAGGGGAAAAAATACAATCTAATCACCTCAACTGAGGTTTTCGAACACCTTGCGGAACCCGTAAAGTATTTTAGAATGCTTTCGGGCTATCTTGAGGATGATGGATTGCTTTCAGTCATGACTCTTTTTCATCCACAAGATCATCAGCAGTTTCTTGACTGGTACTACATGAGAGATATGAGTCATATATCCTTTTATACTGTCAGAACAATGCAAGTAATTTCCGATCTTGTCGGACTTGAGTTGTTATTCACTGATAGAAAGAGATACACTTCTTTCAAATTGAGAAAGAAGTGAGAAAGACACCTTAATGGTCAGAAATGGTCAGAAACAAAACAGGCCCTCTCGTGAAGAGCCTGTTTTCTATTTGGGAATTTCCGAACAGGGGTGGGGTCTAGCATGTCTCTGTTTGATCGAGTCGAGAAGGAGTTGATTCTTCAATTCATTTTAGTCAAAAATGTGGAATTGTCAATTAACCCAGCGTGACTATTGTTTAAGTCTATATGTACTTCTTTTCTTCCGATCAGAGTAAGTTACAACATTCTTAGCAAACTTGAAAATCACTCGGATTTCCTGGCTGTAATTAATCTCTTCATTGCCTCTTCAACTATGGCCCTTGGGCAGGCAAGATTCACCCTCATGAACCCTTCGCCTTCTTCACCGAATATCGAGCCGTCTTCAAAGCCAACCTTTGCCTTTTCGTACAGAAAGCTCCTGAGCTCTTCAACACTCATACCTGTATTTCTAAAATCGATCCATGCAAGATAGGTTCCCTCGAGATCAGCAACTCTCAGCTCCGGGAAATTGGTTTTCAAGAAATCTCTCATATACACGAAGTTCCCATTAATGTATTCGAGTAGTTGTTCGAGCCAACGTTCCCCATTGTTATAAGCCGTTTCAAGAGCGACTGTGCCAAAAACGTTAGACATACCGGCTCCAACTGTGCTCATCATACTCGAGTATTCTCCTAGAAGTTCACTGGATGACGAAATTACCGCTGCTGAAGAGAGGCCCGCGAGATTGAAAGTCTTACTTGGCGCAACGCATGTCAGTGTTATGGAAGAAACCTCGTCAGAAATCATTGCTGTAGGTATATGCTTGTTATTGCCAAAAACCAGATCCGAATGGATCTCGTCAGAGATTATCTTGATGTTTCTGTTCAAACAGATCTCTCCCAGCCTTGAGAGCTCATCTCTTCTCCAAACCCTTCCGACTGGATTGTGGGGACTGCAGAGAATGATAATCTTCGTTCTTGAATCAACTTTTCTTTCAAGGTCTTCGAAATCCATTGAGTACCTTCCGTCTGATTCCTTCAAAGGGTTCAGAATCATTTGTCGACCCGTTTCATTGATTGCTTTGAAGAAAGGATAATACACCGGTGTCTGCACAACCACCCTGTCTCCAGGATGAGAAAGCGCCATAATGGCAATGTGAACTGCCGCGACAACTCCAGGAGCGTGTGCGATCCACTCTTCCTTTATCTTCCAGCCATGTCTTCTATAAAGCCAATTCACGATAGACTCGTAGTAAGCTTTTGATCTTGCGGTATATCCGTAGATTCCATGCTTTGCTCTTGAGACTATTGCCTCGACAACTTCAGGGGGCGACTCAAAATCCATATCGGCTACCCACATCGGAAGCAGATCATTCCTTCCAAAAAAGAGATCTGCGTGATCCCACTTAATGCAATTTGTTCCTCTTCTCTCGATAACTCTGTCAAAGTCGTATTTCACAGCTTTCCTCCATCTCTTAGAAATGTCATCTATGTTCACATTCAAGATTATCATTGGTTGAGCTGAAAGAATTTCTGGACTACTCAATAAACGGAAGACCATCACCCGAGTAAAGACATTCTGGAATCTCCGGCTCGGGATATTCCCCCTTGATTTTTTCTTTGATCACGTTGAGATAGTTTTCAGCGCTTGATCGCCATGTATATTTTTCGGTTACCCGATCGACTCCTCTTGAACTTAATTCTTCCCAAAAAGAGGGACTGCTGAAGAGAGCCTTTTTCAATCCGCGAACAATATCATTTGTTTCAAGAGGATCTACTAGCACTCCATATTCAATGTTGTCTTCTCTTAAACTCTCTGCCGGTCCACCATTTGAGGTTGCTACTACTGGCAGCCCGCAGGCCATAGCTTCAATCGGTGCAAGGCCGAACGGTTCATACAGAGATGTCAAAGCGAAAATCGATTTCCTCTTTGTAGAGATTCTATATAGGGCGGATAGTTCGTGCTGATTCTCAATGTTAAGGAAAATCACTCCGTATTCAATTCCATTTCTGCGGATATGGTCGATGATTTCCTTCAGAACTGAACGATCAGGTTCCTCAAGAGAGTCGAATTCTTCGTATGGATTTTTAATCCCTCTCGTGACGATTACAAGATTGCTTGACTCATGGAGTTCACGATCATTTGCAAAGGCTCTGACTATTCCAATGTGGTTCTTCTTTCCTTCGAATCTGCTTGAGACAACGATCATCGGAAGTCGAAACCTCGATGCATTTGAAAATCTTTCAACAGCCTCTTTGTATCTATCTTCTATTGCTTCGTCCAATTCCGATGGATTTGCAGTGAATATATCCGTATTGACACCGGGAGGCACGATAGAGTATTTTGAATCGTTTCCGACGTCAGAAAACTCACGGTAAAGGGGATGGCTATACTGCTGAAATCTTTCCATCGAAGTTGAAACAAAATTCACTGCAGAGTACTTCATAGAGATACGCTCTGCCGCAATTCGATAGGAGAACTTGAACTCCTCTTCGATTTTCATGCGGTTTTCTCCCGTCTGAAGTAGCTTGTCTAGTTTCTGAGCCCCTAAGGAGTGAGCGGTGAACGAGTAAGGAATCCCCGTTTCTTTGAATAACATAGCGCCTGTAAGACCTCCATCTCCGTAATGTGTTGTAAGAAAATTCGGCATCGTGCGCTCTGCCCGATAGAACTCTATTATTCTTATTGAGAACTCACCTAGGTAGGGCCATAAGTCCTCTTTTCTTAGAAATCCGTCGGGGCCGAAGGGAATCCGAACGATTCTGAGATTCTCTTTTCCTGGATAGTAGTCGAATTCATCGGCGAATTCGGGCCATCTCTCATCGATTATTCTTCTGGTGATTATGTCACACCTGATTCCCATTTCCGACATAGCCGAAGCGACCTCTTTAACATAGACCAATTGGCCCCCAAAATCCGGATGAGTCGTCCAGTAGCTGTCTTCCCTGTCGAAGTTTCCCTGCGGGTTTATAAACGCAACTCTCACAAATAATCACCTGCCTCGAAAATCGCCTTCAGAGCATCTATAGAAGGTAAGATCACTTCCTTTCCTTCGTGTTCAATGCGAAAGCCCGCGCAGTAGTTACCGTACACTGCCGATTCAAATATGTCCTTTCCACCGAGCAATCCGAATAAAACTCCTGACCAAAATGCATCTCCAGCTCCTGTTGTATCTACTACTCTTCTCGCACAAGATGGCAAGGTTACTACCCTGTTTCCGTCGGATATCATTGATCCTTTTTGCCCCAGAGTCAGAATGACGTTTTTCGCTCCAGATTCATGGAATTTGCGGATGTAATCAAGAGGTTCTCCAGGGCCGAAAATTTCGTTAGCATCATCTTCAGAAGGTTTGACAAGAAAGACATTCTCGAGGAACCCTATTATGAATTCCGAACCATCCTGATTGTGAGTCCAAAGAATTTGTCTGTAGTTGGGATCGAATGTGATCCTTACTCCCGTTCGAAGTGCATAATCTACAAGCTTGCAGCAAACCTCTCGAGACCTCTCACACGATAACGGCCATGTAGTGAAGTGAATAAAGTCTATGTCCTTCATGAAGCTATCAATATCATACGGTTCCTCAAGTAAGCAATCTGCGCCTCTGAAGGCCGAGAACTGTGGGGATGACTGAGATCTCGAAACGAAGACCATAGAGGTATGGGCTTCCTGGTCTTGCTGGACAAAGGAAGTATCGATCCCTTTTAGACGAAGATGCTCAAGGTAAGCCCTTCCGAAAGGATCATTTCCAACTCTTGATAGAAGAATACTTTCGATACCCAGGTCGTTAAGATTCGATGCAAGGTTTCCAGGCGAACCCGCAAAGAACCTTCGAAAAGAAGTCGCTTCGCCTAGATCTTTCACAGTATTGGTAGATATCAGATCAATAAGGAGCTCACCAACGACGGCAATTCGAGACAATTCAACGCCTCCTTCTCTTATTAGTCTATCATTCGAGAGTCTATTTCCGTTCACGGATCCGGGATCTGCTCAAACATAGCTCTTCAGAAACCAGATTCTCAAAGTGGGAGGCGTGTATAATCAAGTTAACAATGGCTACACATATTTGAGATAGGAGGTTTAGTAAATGGAGGAAATATCTTTAAAAAGGCTCCAAAGAAGATATGTTGGAAGTGATATTGATTTATCGCTTTGGGAGAATCTGGAGAGCGAGCTCAAGAGGCTTGAGGAATACGAAATTGTTGATAGAGATTCGCTAGAGAACTTCCTGCTTCACTGGAGTGAGCTATTCATGATTCTTCAAGAGAAGCTTGCATGGAAGTACATCGACATGACAAGATTTGCTGATAACGAGAAGAAGAGACTTGATTATTCGAAATTCTTTGAAGATGTTTATTCGAAGGCAGAGCCTTACAGAATAAGGCTTATGAAAAAATACTACGATAGCATTCACAGAAGGGAGTTAGATCCTTTCCGATATGAGAACTTCGATGCGATAGTTTCTAATGCGGTTGAGCTTTTCAATGAGGATAATCTCTCTCTGGAGGTTCAGGAGAAGAAAATGGCGTCTGAATATGCGGCGACCATCGGTTCAATAACTGCAGAGTTTCGAGGAAAAGAATACACTCTTTCGCAGCTATCGAGGTTCCAGCTGGAACCGGACCGCTTAACTCGCGAAGAAGCCTGGCGGCTTTCAATGAGCAAACTTGATGAAGTACATGAAAGCCTTGAGAACTTATTTGATAGACTTCTTTCTGTAAGGGTTCCTCAGGCGGCAAATTCTGGATTCAGTAGTTATAGAGACTATATGCATCAGAAGAAGAACAGATTTGTCTATTCAGTCGAGGATGTACACAGATTTCATGAATCTGTAGAAAAAGTTGTAGTCCCTTTTGTTTCGGAGCTAAATGAGAAGAGACGGAAAGAACTCGGGTTGGATAGACTAAGACCCTGGGATATTAGTGTTGAGCCTTCGGGAAGAGTGCTAAAGCCATTTGAAACAATGGAGGAATTCATACAGAAGGCTATCAGAGTACTTCAGAAGGTTGACCCGGAGTTCGGCGTTAATCTCTTAAAGATGAAGGAGAACGGTCTGCTTGATCTCGAAAACAGAAAGGGAAAGGCTCCAGGTGGCTACAACTACCCCTTAGATGAAACCGGCGCTCCTTTCATCTTTATGAACGCCACGGGAACTCCCGCAAATGTCAAAACCATACTTCATGAATCGGGACATGCGATGCACTCTTTTGCAACGACAGATGAGAAACTGATAGCTTATAGACACGCAACCCACGAAGCTGCCGAACTGGCTTCCATGTCTATGGAACTTTTGACGATGGATTACTGGGATGAATACTACTCAGAAGAGGAGGTAAGGATTGCAAGAAAAGAGGAACTGGCCGGAACTTTGAGTTTTCTGCCATGGTGTATGATTGTGGATTCTTTCCAGCAGTGGATCTACACAAACCCCGATCATTCTTCCTCGGAAAGAGATGAGAAATTCTCTTTGGTTTTTGATCGATTTAACACTGGAGTCGACTGGACAGGACTCGAAGAAGAGAAGAAGATTCGCTGGCTTCTTCAGCCACATATTTTTACGAATCCCTTCTACTATATAGAATACGGAATTGCTCAACTTGGGGCTCTCGCTGTTTACAGAAACTATAGGCAAAATGGCTCTAAGGCCATAAAGGATTACAAGAAGTTCCTTTCAATGGGTTATTCAAGGCCGCTAGACGAATTGTTTGAAAGCGCAGGTATAAAATTCGATTTTTCGGAGCATTACCTGCTTGAACTCGTCCGATTTGTTGAAAGCGAGCTAGCTTTGCTTTGAAGAGAGTGCTTCTTTGAAAGAATAGACAGTTCGTAAGGACGTAATCCATCATAATTAAATCTACTCAAGAGCAGGATAGCTTCGGCGAAGCTCACAGAGTTAAAATTGGCGAGGAGGTGTTTGAATGAGAAAAATCGTCTTTGTTATAGTTCTGATGATGGTACCGTTCGTTGTATTGGGACAGGTTGAAGAACTCAAGGCCAAGATAGCCGAAAATCCTTTGGATGTTGAGAGTCTCAAAGCATTGCTGGAAATCTATTATGAGAATTACGAACTTGAAAATTATGGAACGACACTTAAAGAAGTAATAATGGCTGTTGATGAGATTCCCGAAGCAATGTATCCGTTGATTGAAGAAGGAATTGAGAAGTTGCTTGAAAATGCTTATTCAGATTACGCCGAAGAAATATCCGAGATCCTTTTTGATCTTCGGCCAGACAAGAACTCTATGCTACTCTATCTTAAGTCCCTGAATAGCGGCTGGGCCATGTCGGAGGAGGCTATCCGACAGTCTGTAAACAGACTTAGCGAAGATCAGATCGAGATTTACGAGTTTCTCCATGCGGAGTCTGTCGACCTTTATCCAGTCGATCTTCATCTGCTTGTATCGAGAATCCTTGTAGAGGATTTTGGAGAGACTGACTATTTGATTCCTTATATTGTGGGGTTGATAGACGATTACGACTTTTCAACCGCTAGAAGTCTGCTAAGTGAGAATTCAGAATTTCTTAGCTCTTCACCGATGTACTACTATCTAAATGGAATCCTTGATCTGGAGATAGGCTATTATGATGATGCAGTAGAATGGTTTCTGCAGGGCAAGTCGAGAGACGACGGTACTGAAATTTACGAGGCGCTGTCCTTGATCGAGTATATATATATCCCTGAATATGTAACCGATTTGTTCACCGCGATTGTCCTGGCCAACGACGAAGCATCGCTGATTTCGAATATTCAGGAGTTTGTTCTCAACTACGAGGAGTTGTCCTGGATCTTTTCGTGGATTTCAAGAGTTCCTGAACCTATGAAGCTGGCAGAGATTCTCTCAGATGAGGAGACTGCCGTATCGTACAACACGGTGAACCTCGATTTCGAGAAGATCAACATTGGTTTCTATGATGCTTACGCATCGCTTCGGGGAACAGTTTCAAGTGCTATTTATGGACAGTTTCTAGATGCGAGAACTTATGTCTACATATCTGAAAAGATGGATGGAGTCATAGTTGAAGGAGAAAGAGAGGCCAGATTTGATGGATGTGATGTTTATTCTCTTTCCCCCAACAGAGATCGATTATTGATCATGGATACATGGGGAGAGTCAATCTCAATGGTAGATAGCAGCATGGACATTATATGGACATTGTCTGAAGAATACAGTATGGTACCTGTTGCGTGGTCACCGGATGGATCCAAGGTAGTTGTATCGACTGGCGGAGATTACTTCTCAGTGATCGATGTCGAATCGGGTCAGGTCATCGAGTCAATCGAGAGTTTCTATGATCTGGTCTTCTTGTCTTTGGATGAAACTTACGCGGTAGACTACGATGGAGAAATTGTCAATCTTACAAAAGAATCCCTTATTGATACAGATGCTCCAGCCTTCTGGGCTGCCTACGGCAATAATAACAAGATAATCTATTTCGAGTACCCCGACGAATACTCGGATTTCTCTTATGATTCTCTCCACGTATATGACTTGAGCACTGGGGAAGACACCGTGATAGCTTATAACGTTATGTTCATGGATGCGCCGGTGCCTTCTGTGAAGATAGAGGGAGATTTCGTCTATTTCACAGAAAAGGATGCTCTGGGAATGCACAGGGTAATTGTTATGGATTACATCACGAATGAGGTGCTATTTGAGAGTCTACCCAGTGAAGACATAATAATCTTCCCTGACGTTAGACCTGAATGATGAAACGAAGGCCGACTTTAGCCGGCCTTTCTCTTTTTGTAGTGAAGAGTAAATAATGAATTATGACAGAGATCTCTTAGAGTTCTATTTCTTTCCTGCAAAAGCTTCATCCAACTGTTCCTTTGTTATTAGATCGGAAGAGACCCCTTTCTTTGAGCAACAGTACCTGGCAGCTATCTGGCCTCTCAGAATTGATTCCTCTAAAGTATATCCTTCAAGGAAGTAGCTCGAAAGAAACCCCGCAGCAAGACTATCACCTGCTCCGTTTGTGTCGACTACAGGTTCATCAAGCTCAACCGGGCCGAAGAAGTTGATTCCGTGCTCCGTGCCTAATGCACATCCTCTCTTTCCCATTCCACAGATCACAATTCTATCGTTTCGAACCCTCAGGTATTTTGATATTATGGGGGTGGGATCTCGAAAGTTTGTTGATGAAAAGAAGAGAACGTCAGCCTCTCTAACATAGTCTTCTCTGTACAGGTCATCGGGATCCGTTACATCCTGGATATCTACAGAAATTACAAGCCCTGCTTCTCTTAAAGGTTTTAGAAGAAATCTGGACCAGTTCACAATATTGACGTGGGCAAGTTTGGTTCCAAATAGGTATTTCTTTATGGCTTCAGCATCCGGCTTCAAGGCCATTGCTCCTCTACCGTCATAGAAGTTCTTTCGCTCACCGTTCTTGTACATAATGTTTACGCTTCTCTTAGTTCCCAGTGGATCGACTCCAAGGAAAGCGATGTCGATGCCCTGTGCTGATAGAGTTTCCCGGATGTGGTCTCCAAAATAGTCCGATCCAACGTATCCGATAAAACAGACCTCGTGGCCAAGCCTTTTCAGAGACTGACAGACATATCCACCTGCCTGGCCGATGCAATCCACAACTTCAGTAAATGTCGCCTCTACCGAAAAGTCTATCTCGCTGCCCGATAAATAGACGTTTGTATCAATCCCGATGGCGCCAATTACAGCTACTTCGAAGCCCATAAAGAATCACTCCTGTTTAACAACGCTTCTGAAAAGCTCAAGTTTCTCCTTGAGCAATTCTCCTCCCAGAAGACCGGAGAGAGCCTTTTCGTAATGCTCAACCGAAATTCCTGGAATCACATTTTTGTGAGCAATAGTTCCCACAAGAACTACATTCTGCATCTGGGGATCCTCAAATCTTCTCTCAATACTGAAATCACCTTTGAATTTCGATTCCTTGCCTCCCGTTCGATGTCATCCTTATTTACTTCTTTTGTCCTTCTCAAAAGGACATCCAATGGTTGCCAAACCGTGTCATAGTATAACCAGTATTCCCCCGTCTCTAAGTTAGTTCACCATCCCTCTCAATGCTTCATGACGCTCAAAGGTTATCACCATTTGAGCAGGGTGCTTCTTGATCAATACCGAATGAACATTATTACCAATTCTTAGCTGAGATAAAACCGTACCCCCTCTCTGAGCCAGTCCATGGGTATCGGTTCCGATAGCCCACTGACCGGAGTGGTCGACGGTCCCAAGAAGAATTTCGTTGAGCAGTCCTATGCACTGTCCACCAACTTTAATTATACAAACGTCAAACCTCCTCATGCTTTCACCCCTTCACTGATCATCGGATTCATTTGACTCTGAGGGGCAGGTTTGAACTCAGGATCTATCTCCGATACAGAGATCGTGTTGAAACCAAATTGAACCGTCTTAGGCAGCTTGATAACTCGGACAGGCAAAGTCAGCAATACATACTTTCTGTTACATATCATTCCAGTTTTAACAGGATTTGGCAATGGTTTATGGCTCCTTTTCAGTTCTCTAGTGAACTCCAGCATACACGAATGCTTCACGATAATCACCTTGAAGCCTTCTTCTTCGACAGCCCGTTCAACAAGAAGCTAGTTCCCCATCATAATCTCCGAACCACTTTCCTGGGAGAGGAGTATTTCGCCAATCCTCTTCATAGGCTCCCACCTTTACACTGGATATTGTTTTATATACTGAACATTACTCATTTTTTAGTTCGAAAGATTTCTCAAACCTCTGTTAGATGCATTCACTCACTAAACTCTAACCTTTATTTGACAAAGCTTCAAAGTAGTTGGAATCTCGTCCCTCTTTTCTCCGGATAATTCGATTTCAGTCGAGACAATCTCAATTCTCTTCTTTTTCAGAATATCGAGAAATGTATCGCGAAGGCATTATGCCAGACCCATTAGGAGTAGATTGCAAGGAGCTGATCCTTCTTTTCCAATTCTTACCTAGTAACCGGAATCGGTAATTCCAGAACCGGAGAAGCCATCTTTGAAATCTACCTTTGCATGCACTGTACTTCCCATTTCTTACCTCCTCTGCATTTTGACTGGAAAGGATTATCTGAATTAGATGTCACGAAGATCAAACGGGCAGCGTTGCTAGAAAGAAACGAAACTCATGGTTCGCGACAACTACAGGTTGTACAGTTTAGATCATATCAATAATCAATATTAACATTCAGATGTCAAGAAGAACCAGAATACGAGATTGCCTAGAAGTCTCTCGTGAGTGAAAAGTAGAATATATTAGGAGGTGCGATGTGAATCTATACGCGTTGTTCAATTCATCTCTTTATCATGGAACTTCTTCGAGAAAAGGTTTTTTTGAAGGCTGGTACTTCAAGTTTGTTGACAGGAAGAAGGAAAAGTCATTTGCAGTCATACCGGGAGTGTCCTTGAATTCGTCGAGAGAAGATGCTCACGCTTTTGTTCAATTCCTCTCGGGTGGGAAGAATGAATCCGGCAACTTCAACTATCCCTTGGGAGAGTTCCATTCTGGTAAGAAACACTTCTCTGTTGAGATCTCGAAAAATCATTTTTCGGCCGGAGCGGTGATTCTGGAAATGTGCAATGAGAATCACAGAATTGCTGGGAACATAAGGATCTTGGAGCCGTACCTTTGGCCTAGAAAGTTCTATTCCCCTGGGATCATGGGGCCTTTTTCCTTTGTGCCTTTCATGGAATGTTACCACGGGGTCGTCAGCATGGACCACAAACTTGAGGGAGAAGTAAGAATCGATGATGAACTGATAGATCTTTCCGGAGGCAGAGGATATATAGAAAAGGATTGGGGAAGATCATTTCCAAAGGCGTGGGTCTGGATGCAGAGCAACAGCTTTGATCTCGAGAGAACCTCATTTATGCTGTCGATTGCAACGATTCCATGGTTGGGAAGGAGTTTCACCGGTTGCCTCTGCGCATTTCTGTTTAAAGAAAAGCTCTATAAATTCGCTACCTACAGGGGAGCAAAGATCGATAGAGTAGAGGCTTTGGACAACGAAGTATTCCTCCAACTTAGACAGGCAGGGTTTTCCTTGAATGTCAGTGCAAAAAAGACTTCTGGAGCGCGTTTAATCTCGCCTGTAGAAGGTAGTATGAGTGGGAAAATTGATGAATCGCTTACGTCTGAAATAACGGTGAGACTCTTCCGAAACGATGCGGTCTTGTTTGAAGGTACCGGGACAAATTCCGGCCTAGAAGTTGTTGGGGAGCTTAAGCTGAAGGAAAAAAGTAAATGAGAACCTGTGCTGTTCAATCATTAGAGGACTGGATATTGTTGCTGAGGGGATTCTTCCGTTCCTCTTTAGCAGTTTATCTCTTACATGTATGTGAAAAAAGGGCATCCCTAGTTTCCTGGATGCCCTCTAACATAAGATTCCGAAAAAATTGTTTCCGAATCCTCTAGCCACTTCTTTTCAGCACCCCTCTTTTTTTCGCCCAAACCTCCATTCTCTTGAAAAACACGAGGCCGAATGGAAGTAGAAGTGCTCCAAGAAGAATCAGAGGCCAAACATCATTCCACATCTCCGCCATGGTTCTGCCTTCAAGTATCGATGATCGCATTCCTCTTAAAGCATAAGTAGCGGGAGAGAGCTTTCCAACCTGTTGCATCCACACCGGAAGCACATCGATTTCGTAGTACACACCTGAGAACATCAGAAGCAAGGCCTGAAAGATATGAACTACTTGAACGCCTTTTTCAGGTGAGATCAGGGGCAACACGGCAGCGACAATTCCCAGTCCAACGAATGAAAAACTTGAAACCGCCAGTATTCCAGCCGCCGACAGAAAATTGGCTCTTCCAAGATCTAGATCGAAGAAGACTGAAACGACTACTAAAATGAGACCACTTCTAAGTATTCCATATAGAATGGCATATCCGCACGTACTCAATAGATGAGTAGCTCTTCTAACCGGTGCCATGAAGGTGTATTCGATAGTCTCTTCCCATCTTTCCCAGGCAACGGTCTCAGCTACTATCTCGAAGAGAATTGAAAGATAGCCCCACAGTATCGATCCAAGCAACATGTAAAGGATCAGATAGCTTGTATCGAGCTTCGTCCCTGAAAAGGCTTCGACTCCCTTTCCGATGAAACCCATTGTCACAGAGTTTGCCATGGTGTAAACGAAGAAAACCAGTTCCCACTTCCAGTATCTCTTGGTGAAGTTGAAATTCCGCTCAATAAAGGCCCAGGAGGCGCGAAGCTCCCGGGCTATTGCCTGTGAATTCATGCTGACTCAACCTCCTGATATTCGGCCTCTTCGATACTCATTCCAGTGAATTCGAGAAAGACATCTTCAAAGCTTGGATTGTCAACTTTACCGAGCAACTGCTTCTTCAGTTCTGACGGTCGTCCAGAAGCAACGATTCTTCCTAAGTGAATTATCGCAACGTAATCACAGAGTTTCTCCGCTTCATCCATGTCATGCGTTGTCAAGAGCATGGTTGTATTCATGGTGTTCTTCACATCGCTAATAAGACTCTGAACATCCCTCTTTGCCCTTGGATCAAGTCCCGTGGTCGGCTCGTCCAAGAGTAGCATTTTGGGTTCAGTCATGAAGGCCCTAACAATGGCTACCTTCTGTTGCATACCTCTGGAAAAGTCTTCTAGCGGATCTTTCAATCTCTTGAGATCCAGTCCGAATCTCTCGGCGAGACCGTTTATCTTTTTGAGAGCCTCACGCCGTGGAATTCCATATAGTCCTGCTGAAAAACAGAGATTCTCCACTGCGGAAAGCTTCCTGAAGAAACTTGCCTCGACTGAAACTCTGTTTATCATTCTTTGAACCGATGCAGAATTACTAACGGAATCGTACCCGAAAATGGATATGCTTCCTCTATCTGGAATCAAGAGTGTTGAGGCAATTCTGATAAAGGTTGATTTTCCCGAACCGTTTGGACCTAGAAGACCGAAAATCTCTCCTTCCTTTATTCTCAAATTTATCCCTTTTAGTGCTTTGATTTCCTTTCTACTCTTCTTAAATGCTTTCACTATATTGTTGGCAAGCAAAGCGTCTGCCATGTTCTCACCTTCCTAAAGGTAATGAGGTCTGCTGAACCTGCTCTCGATTTCTATCTTCTGCTTATCAACCAAGCCATCTATAAAAACGCTCTTTGAGCCTCTGATCTTATTTTTCATTGATATCTCCTCCTGTTTTCTACCTTGTCTTGGCCAGTGTTGCCAAGCTTTTCGGTTTTTCGATAAAAGGCGGGAGGGCCGTCGTTTCGATTTCCCTCTTCTTTCTTGACGATCCAATAACGATGAACATATTTACCCCCTTGATATTAGGAGAGAATGGCCCGTCTAAGTATCCAAAGAACACTATCGATATTGGCCGGATTCTCCGTTTTGGTTCTTTCTGTTTCTGCTGCTAATCTGCTTTCGTTTCTCGGTTTCCTTCAAAAGGCTTTTCTCAAACATTTCTGCACCTCCTTAGTGTCAAAAAAAAAAGACCGCGGCTGTTGCAAGCCACGGTCCTTCATAATCCAATTGTCGTTATACGATCTTATACCTCACACGACGGAAGAAGGCGTGGCACAGTACGGCATCCCCGGATACCCGGTTAAGGGAAACGGTTGCCGGAACGTAAGCTCTCATGGTCATCAAACTGTGCCTCCTTCGTAGTAAATGTACCTGTTGCTAAGGAATTATAGCATAATGGGGGAGAAATTCAAATATCAAACTCTAAGATTTCCTAAAGTGGTTCTTAAATTTGATAACCTTATTCACACGATGACTAAATAATTCGTCTCTTGTCGATGAATTTATGTCTAAAGTAATCCAAAGATCAAGGCGGTTATCAAACGTTTCCGATGACTGTATAGACAATTCTGTTCAGGTTGGTCTAATCAAAAAGGTCTCGATCATCTAAATGACTGGTCAAGAAGCTCTTTGTTGTTTTCGATCACATTGTCTGTGAATGGATCACCGGGAAAGAGAAGAATCTCGCCCTTCCCGTAAACATGCCTGCCTGACTCTCCCCGAAGAACGGAAAGTCCATCGAACACGATCCCGTCGAGTTCAACTGCATCACTAGTAATGGCTTTTTCATAGGTTGCATAAATTTCCATCTCTTCCAAGAGCCTGTTGTAGGAAGAGATAATTTCATTGCTGATTTCATCTCCTGTGCCTGTTATAATCAGTCTCCCACCGTTCATAACAAATTCCTTTATGATATTCGATTGCTGAGGCATTAGTATTTTCAGACGATCAAAACTCCCACCTACTCCAGGAAGTGGAAGTAGAAGGACATCTATAGTATCGAGTTCACCAACTTTGAAGATCCTATCTGCAGTGGAAACCCTGTTGCCCATTTCCTCGAGTAGCATCTTCAGTTTTTCTCGCTCGTCACTTGCGTAATTGATGTGACTCCTATCCACCAGAACATTGAGAGAGGCAGAACTTCTTATCTCTAACCAGGTGCTAGAGTACGGAACTGAATCAAGAAGGAAAAGTATCCTTGCATCATGTTCTTCTGCGGTCCTTTCGAGATGAACTATCTTCGATTCGAATCCCTCCAGCGTCACAATCTCTTCGTGGATAATCCCTTCTAGATTCTCTATCTGAAGCAAAGAAGAAGCTTCTTCAGAGGAAAGGTTTGAGATCTGGAATGAAAGAGTCACTCTTTCTCCGGGCTTGACACTTTCCGGAAATGCGGCTGAATTATAGAGGTGAATAGGGCAAGATCTTTCTACCCAAATCGGAGAAGAAACTGCTTCCTCGCCGTCATGGCCTCTTGCGTATACGAAAAAGTACTGAAATCCAACTTCAATATTTGTTGTCATCTCAATATAGAACTCATGACTGTCTACAAGAAAATTTGCAATAACCCCGTCATTCGAGTAGATTTGGACAATTTCCAAAGGATCATCCGCGGTATCACGTATAAGTATTCTAAGTTCAACTCTATCGGCATCACGTACTATGTCTCCCATGAATGCTTCCTCGGTTGAAAAATGAATCTCAATGTTCCTGTCTTCCGTCGCGTATGTTCTTCTCTTCTTAAATGCTTCCAGTATCGATATTTCGCTCAGATCGGTTGCGAAGACGGCTGTTCTGGAGTCATTTGCACCTCCCCAATTAGGTTTGTGGTTATCCTGACCAAGGGTCGTACCAAGATGCCATCCTTTACGAAGTGCTTCCCGATATGCACTGAACATCTCTTCGACAATCGTATCGTTTTCCCACCAGCTTCCATTGCCTACTTCTATAAGATTCATATAGAGATCGGCTTCCGGGGAATACTGAAATTCCTTGAAGTTGTCACCGAAATCTCTCACTGGATGATTGAATTGACCGACGGCATCATGCTCGATTATCCAGTCATAGAGCTGCCAGAGATCGGATTTGACTCTATCGGTCCAATCACTTGTGCCGTAAACGTTGATGTGTCCTGTTCCTGTCGCCGTCCATTCGAACCCCACAAATGATAGGAAGTCTTCAGATGTTGCTTCAATGGCCGCCTCTATTGTTGCAGCTAGTTTGTTCCTGCCATCAGGAAGATCTTGAGCGAAATAATAGGCATGATCGGTTATTGCTAGAAAGTCGAGGTCCGGGACTTCCTTGGCGTAGGAATAAGCCTCTTCCGGAATACCTGAGCCATCCGAGTAAGAAGTATGGGAGTGGGGGTTCCCGAAGTAAAGGTTGAGATTGCCGCCAACTGAGGCGACAGATGATAGGAGAAGCAGCGCCACCAATACAAACCTTTTCATCAAATCACCCTTTCACAATCAACGTTTTTTATGTAAGATCACTGAAGCTCAGGAGAATCAACACATCTTGTTTTTCCTATCTAGATAGGATATCAGTCTCCAATCTCTTCTTCGTTTTCGATTTTACCTAAGTATAACCTGCTTTGAAGCATCTTTGAGAAGTCTGTCCATCTGCTTTCTTTTGAAGCAGAAAAAGCATGGCTTTCAAAATTGTCAAGCCTTGAATCAATATTGT
Source organism: Mesotoga prima MesG1.Ag.4.2 (assembly GCF_000147715.2). NCBI lineage: Bacteria > Thermotogati > Thermotogota > Thermotogae > Kosmotogales > Kosmotogaceae > Mesotoga > Mesotoga prima. Next base: position 2,180,353 of record NC_017934.1, read on the forward strand.
CACAAAGCCATATCAGTATTGCTTCTCGGGTTTTCGGTGTTACCGGTGAACCGAACTGCAGTTCCCCGTGATGGCTCAACACTATGTGCATTAGCTTTCTTCTGGTTTCCTCCGGAAAGCCGCTAATTTTGGAGACTTCTAATTCGATCAACCTGGCGCCAATAGCTATATGTTCTTCTAGATAACCATCATCGGAGTAATCAAACTTGAAAGATTCCGTTATGTAGGTCCTTGTCTTTCCAATGTCGTGCAGAAAACCTCCTGCAATGATTAGATCTCTGTCAATGTTTGGTCTGGAGTTTGACGCTTCTCTTAAAGCTAGTGCATATCTAACAACAGAGAGACTGTGTTCCGCCAAACCACCGATTCTGGCATGATGATAGACTTTTGCTGCAGGCGCTTCAAAGAAGTCAGGGCAAACCCCATCATCAGAAACCATCCGCTTTACAAGAGTGTTCAGATACTTATCTTTGATCGACTCTACAAGTTCCAGAACTTCGGATTTTATCTTTTCTAAGTCTTCAACAATTGGAAGCAGCTGGGTTATCGAGCCTGAGCTGTAGCTTTCCATTTCACTTATTGAGAAGAGCTTCCTGATTTTTATGCTCAATCCAAACCTGTTATCTATAAGGTAGTCTGCAAGACCTATCCAGCCCTCAACCGGTTCCAAACAGCCCTGTTCACTGATCCATGCCTTTGCTTCAGTTCTACACTTAGAATCCCCTACGAGGCAGTCATAGTATGGGCCTCTGCTTCCCTCTATCCTCTTTGCACTGAATATGAAGAAGAAACCTTGCTTTGAATTAACATAGTTTTCGACCCTGTCGAGCGCAGAGTTGTATTCTCTGAGGATTTCGGAAAGCACGGGATAACTTCCACTTTTTCCATCAATCATCGTGTCTTGCTCCTTTTGCAACATTTAAAACTCTCTGAAACGAGTTTCATAGTACCGGTAGTCAGAAACAGACTAGCCTGCATCTTTTCTTGATGCAGACTTCATCAGCAGTTTTATCATTATAAAGAAGGCAACAGTAGCAAGAAACATTGTCGGATAGCCCTCAACAAAGATCATTATGCTTTTGGAAACGGCTTCATTCATCACTTAACTCCTTTCATCCAAGAAAAAGTGCCAGAACAATGCTACCGGCCAGTACAGAACCTATCTGACCTGCAACGTTTGCTCCGGTTGCATACATTATGAGAAAGTTGTTCGGATCTTCATCCAGTCCCATACGGTGAACAACTCTGGCAGACATCGGGAAAGCAGAAATTCCTGCAGCACCTATCATGGGGTTTATCTTCTGCTTTCTGAAAACGTTCAAGATCTTGGCGAAAACAACTCCGCCCATCGTATCCAGTACAAAAGCGACAAGCCCCATAAAGAGAATCAACAAGGTTCTTGAATTAAGAAATGCTTCTGCAGTCATAGTTGAGCCAATGGTAATCCCAAGAAAGAGAGTGATAATGTTTGACAGTTCGTTTTGAGCGGCATTACTCAACTTGTTTAGTACGCCGGACTCTCTTATAAGATTACCAAACATCAGCATCCCTATCAGCGCTACACTTACAGGTGCAATAATTCCCGCTAACAGAGTCACTAGGATCGGGAAAAGTACCCTCACGTATTTGGGAACCTTCTCGGTCCTGTTGTCCATTCGGATCCTTCTCTCTTCCTTAGTGGTCAGCAGTTTTATTATTGGTGGTTGCACAACTGGAACGAGAGCCATATATGAATAGGCGGCGACTGAAATCGGTCCCAACATGTGGATTGCCAGTCTACTTGCGACATAAATAGACGTTGGACCATCGGCTGTACCTATTATCCCTATAGAAATCGCTTCCCTTATGTCAAATCCCAGTAACGCTGCCACAATAATGGTCAAGAAGATCCCAAGCTGAGCAGCCGCTCCGTAAAAGAACATAACGGGTTTCTGTAATAGAGGTCCAAAGTCTATCATGGCTCCGATCCCGATGAATATTAGGGCTGGGAAAAGTTCATTCGCAATCCCGGCCTCGTAAAGAATAGTGAGCACACCATGCTCTCCAATAGCCGATGACCCAGGAATATTTGTAAGAATAGCTCCAAACCCGATAGGAAGAAGCAACATTGGCTCATATTCCTTCTTTATTGCTAAGTAGATCAGGATTGCTCCTATTGCAAACATTACTAGATTCCCTACAGGAATAGAAAAGTTCGATAGTAGATTCACTGGTGATGCCTCCCGAATTGTATTTCAAAGTTTCACATTCGACTTTTGTGTGAAAGGAAGCGGATTGCCCCTTTTTCAAATACAATATTAATACATACGGAAAGCTTTTGATCGGGTCGAAAAGTCTTTGTGACTAATTTTCTGAAAAGCAAACAATCACTGCTCAATTCTTTGAGTTGTGGTAGGATTTGTCAGTTGAGGTTGATCTCAAGGAGGCGGTCGCTTTGAGGGCGGTATTTCCTGAGGGTTTTCTCTGGGGTGTAGCAACGGCTTCCTATCAAATTGAAGGAGCTGATTTCGAGGATGGAAAGGGGCCATCGATTTGGACTGATTTCTCTCACAGACCCGGCAAAGTAAATTCCGGAGACAATGGTGACGTTGCTTGCGATCATTATCACCGGTTCTCCGAAGATATTGAGCTAATGAAGCAACTTGGTGTTAATTCATATCGATTCTCAATATCCTGGTCGAGGGTGCTCCCCGAAGGTCGAGGAAAGATAAACCGTAAGGGTTCGGATTTTTACAACAAACTTATCGATAGACTTCTGGAAGTTGGGATACAACCCATGGTCACACTGTATCACTGGGATCTTCCTCTTGAGTTGCATAGGAAAATAGATGGCTGGGAGAGCCGAGATATGAGACATTATTTCGGCGATTACTCCAGCTTGGTGTTCAGCGAATTTGGGGACAGGGTAAAACACTGGATCACGCTGAACGAACCTTATTGTTCCTCTCATGTAAGCTATCTCTGGGGTGAACATGCCCCGGGCAAGAGAGATCTGAAAACTTCACTTACCGTGGCTCACAACCTGTTACTCTCTCATGGAGAGGCTGTGAGACGTTTTAGGGAAGTCGTCAAAGATGGGACTATTGGTCTTGCTAATGTCTCCACTTTCGTCGAACCGGCCACCGATAGCAAAGAAGACAGATGGGCTGCAAGAATTCGAGATCAGTTCATTAACGGATGGTTCTTTGAGACACCCATAACAGGTGAGTATCCTTCTGAACTCTTCAAGAGATTCAACGATGCAGGAGTACAACCGCTCATCGAAGACGGTGACATGGATTTAATATCGACGCCATTTGATTTTTGGGGTGTAAACTACTACACAAGAAACGTGATAAGAAAGGAAGAATCAAGTATTCTAGGTAGTGAGGTTGTTCAAGGTGAACTTGCTAAGACAGAAATGGGATGGGAAGTCTACCCCGAGGGGCTTGAAGCTTTTCTTTACAAGACATTCAAGGAATACGGAAAAAAACCAATATACATTACCGAGAATGGCATGGCGTGCAAGGACAAGTTGACTGATGGCTTTGTTGAAGATTTTGAAAGGGTTGACTATATGAAGAGGCATTTCTCTTCCGCTCTCAGTGCTTTGAAGGCAGGAGTAGATCTGAGGGGTTTTTATGTCTGGTCGCTGCTGGATAATTTCGAATGGTCTTATGGCTATTCGAAAAGGTTCGGATTAGTGTATGTTGACTACGAAAAAGGTCTTAAACGTATCCCCAAGCGCAGCTATTACTATTACAGAGACTTCCTCGAACGGGATTGAGAAAGCTCTCTTCTAAGAAAAATACTGCCGGGTTCCATTTGTGGTTTTCATTGTGAGCCCTGCTGAACGAAGAAAAGATACCAAAGGTCTTATAAAGAACTGTGAAAGAGTTTGTTTGATAGGAGGTTTTGAAATGATCGGAGTTGTCGTGGATTCAGGATGTGATCTTCCTGATGAGGTTAAAGCAAAAGACAATGTAAGGGAAGTGCCACTGAAGATAGTCCTGGATGGTAAGGAATATCGGGACAATATTGATATTTCCACTTCTGATCTTCTTGAGTACATGGAAAACAAGTTTCCGAAGACATCACTTCCAAGACCGCCCGAAATCGGGGAAGCTTTCGAAAGCCTTTATGAAAAGGGATACAACGAGATCCTCTTCATAGGGATTTCAAGTGGCCTGAGTGGCACACTTGATCAGGTTAAGTCTTATGTTCGCGATTTTTCAGAAAAACATGGCGATTCGAAAATTGAAGTAGTGGATTCAAAGAATATTTCAATTGGATCTGGTCTTCTGGCAATGAAAGCAATTGAGCTGATCAAAAGTGGGGAGTCTTTTGAAGGAGTCGTCAAAGACATTCTGGGTTCTGTCAGGAAAGCGAAGGTTTTCTTCTGCATACCCGTACTGAAATATCTAAGAGCAGGAGGGCGAATAGGAAAGGTTACCGCCACCATCGGTGATATTCTTGATCTGAAGCCCGTAATTACTGTCGGAGAAGACGGTGTTTATCACAGCGTTTCTAAAGAAAGAGGTATGAAGAGAGCTGTGAAAAGCTCCGTCGAGAAACTGATTCATTTCATCGACGGCAATAGGGTGCTGAACATTGCGGCTTATACTTCTGACAAGAGTGAGAAAACCATGGAGCTTTTCAGGATGGCGGTTTCAGAGATTAAAGCCGCTGGACTTAGCCATATAATAACCGGACAGATATCTCAATCTCTTGTTTGTCATACAGGTCCCGGTCTGATCGGAGTTGCTGCGATCTTGGAGTAAAAAAAAGCCGCCGGAGTGGCGGCTTAAAAATCGGGATATTCCAGGGGGTTTCTCATGCCTTGTCCGTCATCCATAACATGGGGGGTAATGGTGAACAAGCATATTGTTGCTAAGTTGTTTTGCCTTTTTTAATGACCGGTTGAGCTTTGGGGTGCAAGGGTTTCTTATCTATTTGTTATAATTCTACCCAAAACTATCGGGTTTGTCAATATACCGGATCATAATTATCGGTTTTTCTTTGTAAACATTCGGTAAAGTCAAAATCCATATTGTGTAGGACGAACTGTGATCCGATGATTTAGTTATATATTTTGTTTAGCTTTCCTTGAAGATTGCAATTATTGGTGGTAGAGACATTTAGTGCTCTACTCAGCCGGAGATGTATCTATTGGACAGGAACAGTCAAACTAGAATTCTATCGGTTTTTGAGGGTGCCATTTACAATGGGTTCTTCTTAATTACTCAGGGATTCCTTGGGACGGGGCTTGCTCTTGAATTTGGGGCGTCCGAACCAGTTATTGCTTTGATTGGAGTTCTCCCTTCAGTTTCACAATTAATTCAACTCATTGCTCCTTTTATATTAAGACTGGTTGGAAACAGAAAGAAAGCAATGATGATATGTGCGTCTGCGGGGAGATTATCGACGGCGTTTATTCCAGTAACACTCGCATTAGGAATAAACAAACAGTCACTTTTACTGGTAATTCTTGCATTCTTTTCATTTGCAGCAAGTTTGGCAGGGAATTTCTGGGTATCAATTATCAGGGATGTTGTTCCGCCAGATAAATCGGCAAGGTTCTTCAGCCTGAGAAACGTTATATTCACAATAACAAATATGTTGATAACGCTTCTTTATTCTTTCATTCTTGACCATTCATCTGGAAAAACGGGTTTTGTGATAATAACCACTATGGGGGCAGTCAGTGCGTTGGTCAGCCTTGTTCTACTGGGTCTTCACAACGATCCTCCACACGAGATAAGCTATGGAAGTGGCCTTTTTAAGGCTGTTACAAGAGATAAGAAATTCATGACCTATCTCCGTTTCTATTCCTTCTGGAGCTTTTCAATTGCGATTGCTTCACCCTTCTTTGCCTATCATGAGCTAGTGAATATGGAACTGGATTATTCGTTTCTCAGTTTACTTAACATCTTCAGCTCAACTCTTACGATGGTGTTTTATCTTTTGTGGGGGAGGATAGCTGATAGAATTGGAGGACAGGCGGTATTGGAATTCGGCATCCTCGGTGCATTTTTAAAGACATTTCTCTGGTTGTTCATGGACAGGGGAACGGTCTATTTACTTTACATAGATACTTTTATTGGTACCGCTTCGTGGAGCGCAATAAATCTTTGTCTTTTCACAACAATGCTCGAATTACTAAATGGGGTAGATGCGGAAACTTACTATGCGTTGCTTTCTTTTTCGAATGGGGCTTCCGCTCTTGCTGGTTCACTCGTTGGAGGGGTTCTTGCTTTTTATCTTAACAAGTTTACCTGGACACTCGGTGGACATACGTTTTTTGGCATTCAGATTTTGTTCCTAGTTACTCTGGTGTTGAGAGGTGTTTCTTTTCTGCTATTGAAGAGAGTAAAGACGAAGAAAGTCGTATCAGTACCTGGAATGGTTTTCAATTCGGCAGTTGTCATAGCTAATCGACTTGCAGCGAGGCCGAGAGAGTTTATTGAAGTGATGATAGAGAAGAACAAATCAAGAAGAAGGAGTGATAATAGTGATTGAGAAATTGATTGAGCGATTTCTGAGATATATATCGATTGAAACCACTTCAAGCTTTGAATCTAAGACTTTCCCGTCTACAACTGGTCAGCTAGATCTTGCCAGAACTCTCAAGGAGGACATGGAATCTATAGGATTGTCTGAAGTTACTATTGACGATTTTGGTTATGTGATGGGGACCCTGCCCTCAAACCTTGAAACGAAACTACCCGTGATTGGATTTATCTCCCATATGGATACGAGCCCAGAAATGAGCGGAAAAGATGTAAGACCTTCAATTGTTAAATATCAGGGAGGGAAGTTGCTCCTTAACAAGAAAGATAACCTCTATATTGATCCTCATCTGTATCCAGAAATTGAAAGATATGTTGGAGAAGATCTGATTGTTACTGACGGAACTACTTTGCTTGGAGCGGATGACAAGGCTGGAATTGCAGAGATTTTAACCGCGATGGAATTTATAATTTCGAATCCCCGGATTAAACACGGCAAGATAAGAGTAGCCTTTACACCGGACGAGGAGATCGGGAGAGGAACTAATCATTTCAGCATAGAAGAATTCGGAGCCGATTACGCGTACACAGTAGATGGGGGAGGCATTGGAGAACTGCAGTACGAGACTTTCAACGCTGCCAACACTGAGGTTGTGATTAAAGGACTGAATATCCATCCTGGAAGCGCGAAAGACAAGATGAAAAACTCAATGCTCATTGCATGTGAATTCAACGGAATGCTGCCCTCAAATGAAATACCGGCCACTACTTGTGGGAGAGAGGGATTCTTCCACTTAATCAGTGTTCAAGGTTCTGTAGAAGAAACAATACTAAAATACATCATTAGAGATCATTCTAGGGAGAAGTTTTCAAGAAAAAAGACGATGATTTCCGAAGTAGCGGCTTTATTGAACTACAAATATGGAGAAAATACGGTCACGTTTTGTACTGAAGACTCTTATTACAATATGAAAGAGAAGATAGAGGAAGTGTATTTTGTTGTTGAGACCGCGAAAAGGGCAATGGAGAGTCTTTCAATTGAACCGAAAATAGAACCTGTGCGAGGGGGAACTGATGGTGTGCGTCTTTCTTTTGTGGGACTTCCTACACCCAATCTCTTCACAGGAGGGCACAATTTTCACGGAAGATTCGAGTACATACCAATAAGATCTATGGAAAAGTCGGTTCAGGTAATTACGAAGATAGTAGAGTTGTTCTCTGAGGAGGCGACCTTTGAAAGTTAGGACTCTTTTATGGAAGTTCAAAGTCTGGAGACGAAGATTTGAAGTTAAAGAACGATCACCTTAACCCAGTATAACTCTACAGCTTTTTTCGGTAAGAGTCACACCCCAATATAGAGATTTATGTTCAAAGACGTTAGATTTGCTTTGATTCGCACGATCTTTGTAGATTATGCGAACATTCGTGGTTCTTAGTTCAAGGAGTCTTGTAAGTAAGGCTCTACAGATTTTCTGGGATCTCTTGGAGGTGAAAGATGTCTACTAGTTCCAGATTTGTGAGAGAAAGAATTGGAAGAGATAACCCTCTCTTTTCAATGAGCCGTGTAACGATAGAAACAGCTTTCTACGGAAATAACGTAGTACCGGTCGTTTCGCCCAGTGAGGCCTACAAGCTCGCGAAGAACTCGGCAGGTACGATAGTCACTGACCTTCCAGTTTATAAACCCGAAAAAGCCGGTCTTGATTCAGATTCAAAAGTTCTTCTCTTCAATGACGGCGCCGTGACTGGAAGATGTGCCTCGGCGAGGCGAATAGTGGGAGAGCCAGGAGTAAACGAAACAGAATACGGAGCGAAGTTGCGAGAAGCAGTCTACAAAACAAGAAACAGGAAGATGTACCATGCCCAGGCGTATATAGGGCTCGATAGAGATTTCATGGTAAAGGCACATCTTCTGGTTCCTGAAACCCACGAGAACCTGATTTATAATTGGTTGTTAAATTTCCAGCCGATAAACGAATTCTACAACGAAATGTATGAGTCCTCAGAAAGGTGTGAAAACGAGGGCGATATTTTTGTGTTTTCCGACCCGGAATGGCATCATCCAGATCATCCATTGGGGCTTTCATTCTTCGATCCGGAACACAATTGCGCCGCAATTCTCGGAATGAGATACTTCGGTGAATTCAAAAAAGGAACGCTTACCCTTGCGTGGGGATGTGCCAACAGGCATGGTTTTGCTGCTTGTCATGGTGGTCAGAAAAGGTACAATCTCCAGGACAGAAAATTTGTTGTGGGTTTCTTTGGACTCTCCGGTTCCGGAAAGTCAACGCTTACTCATGCTAAGCACAACGGAAAGTATGATGTTACAGTGTTGCACGATGATGCCTTCGTGATTTCATCTTCCGATGGATCTTCCGTAGCACTGGAACCCTCGTATTTCGACAAGACGTCCGACTATCCTCTAAATAGTGAAGACAACAAGTTCCTTCTTTCTGTTCAGAACGTTGGTGCGACCCAGGACGACGAAGGACGAATTGTTATTGTGACGGAGGACATTAGAAACGGAAACGGAAGGGCAATCAAGTCAAAAATCTGGTCTCCAAATAGAGTAGACAAATTCGATGAACCAGTAGAAGCCATCATCTGGTTGATGAAAGACCCATCAATTCCTCCGGTAGTGAAAGTCAACGATCCTGTTCTCGCATCTGTTATGGGCGCGACTCTTGCTACAAAAAGGACCTCGGCTGAACGCCTGGCACCAGGAGTTGATCCCAATGCGCTGGTAATAGAGCCCTACGCGAATCCATTCAGAACCTATCCGCTTTCTGACGATTTTAATCGTTTTCTTGAATTGTTTACTCACAGAGGGATTAACTGTTATATTTTCAATACCGGGCATTTTGGCGAGAAGAAGGTTCCCAAGGAACTCACCCTTCAAATCCTCGAGTCTATAGTAGAGAACCGAGCAGAGTTCTTGCCGTGGGAACCATTCGAGGAACTCGAGATAATGTTTATTGAAGGTTTTTTGCCTGATCTTTCTGATGAGAGCTACAAGAAGCTTCTGAGGGAGAGACTCGTTGACAGGTACAACTTCCTTCGGTCTAGAGAAGTTGAAAGAGGTGGCTTCGATAGACTTCCCCAGGAGGCAGTCGAATCGATTTCGTCCTTGATGAAAATCGTAGAGTAGTTTTGGTTTTATCATGGGGCCGCCTTTGGCGGCCTTTTCATTTGTTTATTCAATCTTAGTTTACAATAAAAAAGGATTCCTGACTGGCGTCAGGAATCGAAGGGGGAATTGCTACGAAACGAGGAGTTGTCCGGATTGCGGCTAACTTTACCGTATAAACGAGTGCATTGTGAATACACTGTAACCGAAGTTAACCGTTAACCTTTCAAACTTATTATACAATTTATTCTCAAAGAAATCAAATCGTCTCTATTATGTAAATGGAGGCGACAATTGCATGGTTCATCAGTCGGTGTCTCAGTTAGCCTTAATTTAACGTATTGCGCAGTTGGCTAACAAGCCCGGGAAATACTGGGCTCATAGAACGGTGGTAAAAAATCAATTTGTTACTTCGATGGTATAAGATTTTATTTGATAATCTTCGTTATTCATTCTCTTTCGGGAGGTTTTGAGTTTGAGGGTATTGGTTACGGGCGCTAGAATGTGGTATGCAATTAATACAATAAGGCTTTTGGCTAGAAGCGGTCATGAGGTTTTCGCAGCGGACAGCAGTAGACTTAGCGGGGGTCTTTACTCCAGATATCTCAAAGGGAAATTCATTTATCCTTCAGTCGGTGAGAATAGCAGTGCTTTTGTCGAAAGCGTCATTGAAAAGATAGAAGAACTGAAGATCGATGTTCTGTGTCCAACCTTTGAAGAGGGTTTTGTGTTCAGCAAATATATTGGTAGGTTGGAAGGTCGTGTAAATGTACTGGTTCCTTCTTACGATCATATTACTCTCCTTCACGACAAGTACTCAATGACCACTTACGCAAGATCACTTGGTATAAGTGTTCCGAAGACGGCGCTGTTGAAGGATTTCAGCTTAGAGGGGTGTGAATTCCCGGTAATAATTAAACCCAGAAATCAGCGATCTGCTGAAGGGATTTTCAAGGTTAATTCCATAGGTGAGTTCGAGAAAAGATGCAGGAATCTTGAAGAAGACAGATATCTGGTTCAAGAGTGGAAAGAGCCCTACCAGATTTGTACAACAGGGTTGGCTCACAATGGTCGGTTAATTGGAAACGTCATTTATCACAACATAAGAGAATACCCTGAATCTGGAGGAATTGGTACCTGCAGAGTTTCTATAGATTGCGAAAAAGCGCTTGGGGAAGTTAAGAAAATCGTCAGCGATCTCAACTACTCTGGATTCATTTCGATGGATTTCCTACATGACAGAATCAATGGTGAATACTATCTGGTTGATGTAAATCCCAGGATGAGCCCCGGGCTGCTCATTGCTTATAACTCTGGTGTTGACATGGTAAAGGCGTATCTTGAATTAGCGAATGGAAGTGAAGTCAGCGTGGCTAGATCGCCGAAAACCGGTTATGGTACTTTTACAACGGCAATGGAGATCGGTTGGTTCTTCAGTACGTTGTTTAAAGGCAAGTTTAAGAACCTGAAGGGCTTTTTCAAGAGCAGGAAGAAGCTAAAGGATGATTCATGGGATGTTCGCGATCCGATTCCTTTTTTTGTGATGCTTCTGTCCATGTTGAACACTGCTGTCTTTGGACCTCTCAGAGGTGGCCAGACGAAGAGTTTTTCTCTCGGAGCAACCTGTGATACAGAAAGTCTAGGTTCCGAGGACGAGTTAATCAAGAAGAAAAAAGCTGTGTAGAAATCAAACCATGGTCGTAAAAAACACTGCTATGGATAGTAAAACGGTCTTAGAGTTAGCTAATAGAAGTTCTACCTCACAATGGAAATTTTCAAATGGTCCAAGACAATGTTAGACTGTTGATTCATATGACGCACGAAAAGTCTATTGAAACCTGGTTTCGAGAGACTGAATCAATAGTCCCGAACAATTGTTTCGAAAGCTAGAATGAGATCATTTGAGTATTAAGATTGGGCTCGCCGAAGGGTCTTCCAAATTGAAGCAAATCCAGGTTCAGCAGCTTTGCCTCATGACGGACGTGGTTTGTCATATATTGTCGTTTGAAGAGCTACAGAAGTACGAATTTCCGTAGGTTCTTTTGTATTGATTACTCATTCCCGGAAAGAGCTCGTCGAGTTTTAGATAGTAATATTCTTTCTGCCTATCCCTCAAAGTCATTCTCATTGAAGGATAGATAAAGTTGGCTCCAGCTTCTTTTCCTCTAGTAAGTATGGGCAAGATGTCTTCCGTACTATCTTCTGTGAATGGCAGGATCGGCATCAACACGATTTCGACATCAATGCCTGCTCTAGATAAAGCCTTGAATACTTCGATTCCTCTTGAATGCCAGGGTACTCCTGGTTCGAGTTTGTTTGCCAACTTATCGTCTGGAGTTGTTATTGTGAAGACCACCGAGCAACGCTTCGAGACATTCAGAATATCAACGTCTTTAATTGAAGGTGGTCCTTTGTGGTTATCTGGACTCCATATGCGAGATTTCGACTAACCAAAAGAGATCTCTTCGTTATTTTCATCTTTTTGGCGGAGTACATGGATCGCTCTTTTATCCGGTCGATTCTATGCCGTTATCTCTTTTACGCTTGAGCTCGAATTTCGGAAGGTCCACTGCATTTGACCTGTAACCGACATTTTCGAAACCGTCTACTCCTTAGCATTGACTCCCAGAGTCACAGTGTGTGCAGCAGTGTTGACACCCACGACGCCGATAGTTTGTAGATCTTATAAACGCCGAAAATTGCCCGCCTAGAGCGGAAACAACGGTCTTCGCGATTATCTCTATAATGGAACAATGATACTGCTCAAGAAACTACGTGAATGCAAGATCTTCGAATGACAAAAAGCGTGACTTTGCGAGAAATACAGGCGATTTCTCCGGTTTATCTAGTTTTCTTCAGAAGCGAGGTCAAAGGGTACGAAGACAATTATCTGATATAATCTATCCTGAAGGGATCGTTGAAAGAGAGATTTGCCCAGACGTAAGTGCTCTTCTGGCGCTTAGCAGGACAGTGACGAAGAGTTATTTTGGAGTGATGTTATGGGTTTTTTCGAAGGGTTTAGCAAGATAGTATTTGTGATCTCCTACGTTTTATGGGCTGGAGGGGGGCTCACGGTTTCGCTCTTGATGATACCTATGAAGGATCCCAGAACTGAACCTCAGGTTCAGGGTTACCTTCACGCTTTCTGGCAAACCATAAGAATACCGGCAGCGGCTCTTTCTTTCGTTGTTTTGGGAACAGCAATTACAATGGCAATAATCGTTTCAGCTTCCTTGCTTTGGAGCTCACTTTTCTCTTTGTCATGGTTTCTCACTTTCTTGTTCTGGCTTATGGCGGACAGGTTTATGAAATCAGGAGGAAGCGATCCAAGATCAATGGTCGAGGTCCATAAGAGAAGCTTCCACGCTTATCTGGTTATAGCAGATATTTCGATCTTTCTTTCAATGCTTTCAGTTGCGTTTATGCTGTTATGATTGATCTCCCATCATTGTAGAAAGTTCCTCTAGGTCGTGTTCCAGGATCTCTCTTTCTTCAAGAATCTCAAGAATCCTCTCTTCAGCCTGATCCAAAGTGTTCAGAAATTCTTGGAGCCTCTCGTAATCACTAGCGTAAAGCCCCATTCTTGCGTGAATCTCTTCCAGACTATTGGACAGAGCTTCTTCTTCAGCATCCAATTGTTGCAACTTTTCAATGATCGACTTCTTCTTGTTGGATAATCTCCTTCTTTCTTGAAAGCTGACTCGCCCGTCATCATTACCCACCGAACCGGTATAGCTTTGATTTCTACTCAAATACTCATCAACAGTGGATACACTCTTCAACTTATGCCTATCGATCATCAAGAAACGATCACAAATATTCTGTACGAATTCTCTGTCGTGAGAAACAAGAATTATGCAGCCTTCGTATTCTTTCAGTACCTGTTCAAGGCTTTCAATGGACCAGATGTCGAGATTGTTCGTCGGTTCATCCATGACCAAAACGTTTGGACGCGATAATATCAGTTTCGCAAGCGCGAGTTTCGTTTTTTCTCCACCACTCAAGGTGTGTATTGGCTTAAAGACATCGTCGCCGGGAAAGCCAAACCTTCCTAAGTACTTTCTTACTTCGTAATCAGGTTGCCCCCTCATCAATTGCCAGATTTCCGTGAGCACATCGTTTGACGAATTTAGATCCTCGGTCAGCTGAGAAAGATAGCCCCAACGGACGTTGTGGCCCCAGGTAACTTCTCCCGAGTATCCCTTTAAATTCCCAGTAATTATCTTCAAGAGTGTTGTCTTCCCGCTGCCATTTGGGCCGAGAAGGCCGATCTTATCTCTCCTGTGTATTTCTGTGGTGGCGCTGCTGAAGAGATTCTTGCTGCCAAAGCCGAATGACAGTTTTTCGATCTTCAAAACTGAGTAGCCGGTTCTATCTGGCTGTGGCAGGCGGAATTTTGTCCCTCTGATTTCTTCATCTGGGAGATCTATCGATTCGAGCTGCTCGATTAGTCTGTCCCTTTGTTTTTCTTTGTTGATCGCCTGCTTGATGAATTTTTCCTGCCCCCACAATCTGTAGCGTTTTGCGACAGAGTCAAGTCTTTCGATTTCTTTTGAAAGATTATCCCGTGTTCTCAGGCCGCTCTTTAACATAATCTCTCTGTCTGCCTGGTATCTGTCATAAGGTCCGGGGAAATCCCAAAGCGAGCCGCCGTTCAGCTCCCAGAAGCGATTGCCAACGTTTCTAATCAAGTATCTGTCGTGAGTAACGACAAGCAGAGCTCCTTTGTAATTCTTTAAGAAGCTTACTAACCATTCAGTCGATTCGAGATCGAGATGATTTGTAGGTTCATCCAAGAGCAGTAGATCGTAATCAACCAGAAAAAGCTTTCCAAGAGAGATCCTGGTTAGTTCGCCACCACTGAAGGTTTCGAGACGTCTTTCCCAATCTTCCTCGCCGAATTCGAGCCCTACGAGGATACTCCTTACTCTTCTGTCGAAGGAATAGTATTCTTCGGTGTCGGGAAGGACACTCGATTTGTCCTGCATGTAGTAATCCATAAGAGTCAACTCAGAGTTGGGTATTCTATTCTGTATTTGATAACCAATTCTCACGTTTGTGGAGAGGAAAATCTCCCCCTCAGACGGCAAAAGATCACCGGAAATTATTCTCATGAGGGTTGATTTTCCGCTTCCGTTCTTTCCAAGAAGTATTGTCTTATCTTTCCTATCTATCGAGGTTGAGACTTCGTCAAAGAGGAAGTCTTGACCATAATCGTGTCCAACTTTGCTCAGAGTAATCAGCATACATTTCCCTTCCAATCTGCCGGTCAGTGATAATAATACAACATAACAGTTTCTTTTGTGGGAAGGGGTCTTCATGCATTCGTGGTTCGATGACATGTGATATCTTTGATTATGTGGTGAAACCGGGTGGTGAATTTCTTTGAAACTCTGGTTGCCTTTTCTTATAGTTCTTACAGGATTTCTAGCGGTCTCATACATCTGGGGATTCAACTTCTTCAGGAGTCCAGATCAAGTCTTCCTGCAATATGAGAGGGCAATGATCGACTATGCAAATCAAATTCGTCTTCAGCAAGATTCCGGCCTTGAAGCCGGATTAAGTGAAGATGAAATTGTGTCGCTGAGAAAGGTAGCCATTGTCGAGCTTGAAGGAGACATGAGGAATCTGATATTTGACTTCCCTAAATATTGGTCAATTATTGAGAAGTATTATCTACAGTATGCCCAAAGTTCAGGCATCTGGTTCACAGATGGATTGTCGGGATCGATATATACTCAAGACGATCCAGAGTATGATACTTTTCTCGCTCTCTACGAATTGAAGGATGATCCTGAAAGTTACTGCCTGATATTTGTCCCTGAAGTTTCCGAAGAGAGTGTCTTCAGAGAGTTCAGAGGAGCGCGGATTTACTTCCTTCAGAAGACAATTTGGGGTTACAAGATTGAATGGAGCAGATCCCTGATCGATTTGATTCTGGATGTAGATTCCTCGTCTGTCTCGGTGTAATCTTTTGTTTTTTCACAGAAGGCCGACTCGCTTTTGGGTAAACGCTCCTCAGGATAAGCCAACGTTCTCCAGACGAGGTTTTCTGGTATCCTTTTATCGAAGCTATTCATTCCCTTGTTGCCGGAGGATATGATGTTCTTTAAGAAGATTAATGATAGAAGAAGAGAGAATAGGATTACTAAGATAGAAAGAAGGATTTCGAAATCTCGAGAAGAGGAAAAAGGTAGGTTGCTATATGAACTCTGGAATTTGAAGAGAGGAAAAGGAGATAATGAAGGCGCTATGAAGGCTGCACTAGAAAGGCTCGCATTTCTCAAAGATCCTGAGTCATTTGAAGACCTTATCTCAACCTTTGAGAAGATTGACGGGTCCTCGAAAAACTCTTTTGCCCGAGAAATCGAGAAGTTTGCCTGCGAATTTGATAGAGGCCTTTGGGAAGAATTCATATCAGTCTTCTTTGAGGACCAACCTGAGGCTGCGATCAAATTTGCTTTAAGCTGCTACAGGATCTCTTCGAAAGCATTATTTGCCGAGATTGCTCTTAAGAAGCTTGAGAATGCTGTTTATAACGAAGAGCCCGATAGACTTGTGCGGCTACGAGAGATGTACATTTCAACAATTTCGGAAGTCGGAGAGATCTCTAGAGTAGAACAGCTTCGCCTTCTCGAGAGAGCCTTGGACTCTTCCAAATCGCTGATTCAAGACGAACAATTACTTTCCAACCTTGCGGTGAAGTATATTGATCTTATGCTTTCCGGCGAAGATTTAGATGGAATCGCAAAGAAATTATCGGGTAGTTTTGACCGCTTTGTAGTTTATTTCAAAGGAAATGAAGTGACTCTTCTTGACAAACTAGATCTCATTCTTCCGAAGATAGAAGAAGAAGAAATCAAAAGAGCTTTGATAGAAAAGCTTCGAATATTGGGACAGTCGATATCGGATAAAAGATATGATTCCGATTTTTCTGGTGAATCAGATTACCTTGAATTTCTTAAGAAAAGCATTGCTAACTACGAGTTTAAAGCAAGGAAAAGAGATTCGGGCGAGGAGATTCTAAGAAAACTCGCCAGTGATTACGAGAGAATTATTGACATTCTTGAGTCTCCTGAGGAGAAACTGTTATACATTAGGAAGCTGGGAGCCTTGCTTCGGGATCGTCTTGAAGAACCCTACAAAGCACTTGAAGTCTTCGAAGAGGGGTTGCGATTGAAGGCTGATGACATATCTCTGTGGCTTGTCAAAGGAATGACCCTGGAGAAAATAGCACGTAATGAAAGTGATCCAGTTAAGGCTTCGATATGTTGGAAAAGGACTTACAATCATTATCATGCGATTGCGGAGACTTTTGAGGAGCAGGAAGTAAAGCTTACGGCGATCGAGAAGTGTGCAACGATTCAGGCAGAGAGGTTGACCGGAGTTTAGCTTTGTTGAGATGGTTCTTTTGGGATCCTTTGGGGGTGCGTTTTGAGATTCTTGAACAAAACCGTACTTGTTACTGGTGGAGCCAAAGGAATCGGGAAAGCCATATTCATTGGTTTCGCGAGATGTGGTGCATTTGTGTTGATTATGGATATCATGTGGAAGCTGGGAATCGCTTGGTGAGCCAGATGATTTCCGACGGAGGCCGAGTGACGTTTACTTATGGAGATGTTTCTTCTGAAGATGATTTAATGAGAGTTGTTACTGGTACGGTGGGACTATTCGGATCGATAGACGTTCTCATAAACAATGTGGGGATAGGATGGACCGGAACACTTCTAGAGAGGTCAACAGATGATTGGAGGAAAGTAACCGAGGTCAATCTCACCGGCCCTTATTTGATGGCGAAATACTGCTCTCCTTATTTAGCCACTTCGAAAGGCTCAAGCATAATAAACATAGTTTCGACTCGGGCTTTGATGTCGGTAAGCAGTTCGGAACCATGCTCTACTTCGAAAGGTGGTCTGCTGGCTCACACACATTTACTTGCCATTATTCTTGGGCTAAAAGTCAGAGTCAATGCGATATGCTCGGGATAGATCGACATAACTGAAAGCCAGCCCAGTAAGCCATCCGAACGAAGCGATGTTGCACATAATCAACACCCGGCCGGGCGAGTTGGTAGACCGGAAGACGTTGCAGATGCCTGTTTTTTTCTTAGCGGTGATGAAGCCTCTTTTATCACAGGTGCAAATCTAGTTGTTGACGGTGAAATGACACGCAAGATGATTTATCTAGAATAGGAGTGATCAGAGTTGAGTCAAAGGCTGGATGGAAAAAAGGTTAAATCTCTTATAGAAATGCTTTCGGGATATCACAGAATGCGGGGAAGTCGTGACTATAAGGAATCTATGAACTCGATAACGGACTATCTTATCCGTTCCGGTCTTCCGGAAAATAGATTCCGGGTATTGAAGTATCCAGCCGATGGGGTCACAAAGACGGGAAACATCGTCTCTACACTTGCATGGGAACCAGTGTATGGGGAGCTGTGGCTTGAGAATCCAGAGAGGGTTTTCGTCACTTCAACAAAAGTCACAAAAGTCTCCCTGGTTTCCGGTAGTGGAAGCAGCAAAGGCTGGGAATCGTTACCTCTAGTTGTATATGACGGTAAAGGAGATTACTCCGGAAAAGCAGTTCTTGCTAGTGAAGATCCTGTCAAGGTTTTTCAGCATGCGGTAGTTGAGGGCGGGGCGAGGTGTCTAATTCTGTGCCATATGAGAAAGGTCTTTGAGGAAATTGGTCGCAGTCTCAATGATTTACCTCAAATGACAAACTTCTTGACGATCCCCCACGACAGAGATTCGGCCGATAGAAACGCTGTTGCTTTTTCGGTTACAAAAGAGAAGTACGATCTTCTCTTCAATTACTCGAAAAAAGGAAGTGCGATCGTTGGGTTCAGGGCTGAAACAAATATGTCGAAAGGTAGTTTTGATGTTCTGCAAATAGACGCGACTGGTTTCAATGATGGCCCTCAGGTTCTCATAACTGCGCATTTGTGTCATCCTTCGCCTGGGGCCGATGATAACGGGAGTGGAGCCGCTCTCGCCGTTGAGATAGCAAGGGTGTTGAATGATGAGAACTTCCCATATTCCGTGAAAATTGCACTTGTTCCCGAATATTTGGGAAGCGTACCTTATGCTCTCCAACTCAAGAGCGAGAATAACCTTCCGATATATACTATAAACCTTGATATGGTTGGTGCAGATCAGAACAAAACGGGTTCTACATTTATTCTTTCAAAGGTCCCACCTTATTTGCCACAGAGGTGGGGAAATATCCTGGAATTCTATATCAAGACTCTTATGCCTTCAAATGCCGGTTATCCTCTGAAGAGATTTGGAGAGATTCCCTTCATGGCCGGTTCAGATCACTGTGTCTTCACAACTCTTGGAATTCCCTCTCCGTTCATGGGCCATCTTCCAGATAGATACTACCACTCGGATTTAGACACACCCCAGATGATGGATGAAAAAGAACTGGAGTGGGTAGGTCTGTCGGCTCTCAATACTTTGGATCAGCTAGTCAAGCCCGATCAGGACTTGCTCATAAGTGTCAGAAGCAAGATGATAGGAGAGCTATTCGGTATACTAAACAGAATTTCAGGGAGAGAAGGAAGCGATGATGTTTTCGATCTTCTGATTTCTAATTACGAGGGAGAAGTACTCAGAAAGGTTTTCAATAATTCTGGGAATCTTCCTTCACTAAGCCCACTGGAGCCAACCTTCGATAGCTCTTTAGGTCTGGAATGGATCAGGACATTCCCTCAGGAACTTAAAGACGAGCTCGAAATTGATTTCGCAAGTATCGCCGATTTCGTGGTGGGAGGTGCGGCTGTTGTTGGAGGTAGGGAAGCCGTAGAACTATTGGCAAGTATTCACTACGGAGTCGAGATCGGGAAGGTTAGGGTACTTACCGGCTGGATGATCGAGAAAGGTTTGCTGAGATCATGAACATCAGGGGATTTTGTTTAATTATCTTTCTTATCTTAACAGCGTCCTGTTTTGCAAATTTGGAGATGAAGGTAGATAGTGGTGTATCAATGCCGTGGAGTGGGTTCCTTGAAGTCAGTGATTCTGAGAGAACCCAGCTCCTGATGAAAAACGACTTCCGCGCTTATTTCTTACCAACTGTGGGGTATGAGATCAGCGGTGAACATCTGATAGAGTTGAGTTTTTTTCACTTCACCGTTAAAAGTACATTCGAGGCGACGGACACTGAACCTTTGGCTTCATACGAATCAATGTTTAAGCAGGATGTACTTTCGCTCACTTATATGTATATACTTCCTGAGCTTGATCGCTTCTCTCTTCAACTGGGTGTTCAAGGTAGGTTGTGGTTCAAACAACTGACGCTCATTGGCTCGAAAACATTTGACCGCAAGGTTTCTGATTTGTCCTTTGGCCCTGCTGCAGATTTGAGGCTGCAGATGAACGATAAGGTCTTCATTGGATTAGATGTCTCTACTGGACTGGGAAAAGGGAACGGATTCATAGATATGTTCGCTGGACTTCACTTTGAAGGGCCATTCTACTATGTTAGAGCGGGCACAAGATATTGGTCCGTAACGAACTCCTTTGATAACGATCGCTTCTTCCTGTCTTTTGTGAATCTGGGAGTGCAGTTCTGCGCAGTTTTCTAGACTCCATTTTTCACAAATGAGAGCGGGTCGAGTGAAGAGATTCTTACAATCCCCAGGACAGGAACGCCAAACTTCGCCAGCAAAGTTCGACCTTCTTCGAAGGTTTTTTCAATGATTGCCGCAAAGCCGTGAAGCGATGCTCCCGTTTTCAATACAAGCCGGGCCAGGGCCTCTATGGTCTTACCGCTTGCCAGAAAGTCATCCACGATAATGACTCTGTCCTTCTCATCAATATAGTCCAGGGAAACGTTGAGTTCCACTATCCCTCCTTTTGTGTGCGAAGGAGCGGATTCACTCAGATACCTTTGCATTGTTATTGGTCTACTCTTACGAGCAAAAACGAGCTGTGCACCAAGGCTGCTAGCTGCCATCAATGCGGGAGCAATCCCAGAACTCTCTGCAGTCAAGACTTTTGTTACTCCATAAGTTCTGAAGTAGTCAGCGATTAGTTCACCAGCATTTTTCATTAGTTGTGGATCAATCTGATGGTTAAGAAAGGAATCTACTCGAAGAATGCCATTGCCCAGAACGGAGCCCTTGTTTCTTACAGCTTCCTCAAAGGAAGAAAATATCTCTTGCCTGGAAAGAACAACTTCGTCCATCGATTAACCTCCAAAAGGTATATGGTACAATGATCGACTATTTCTGTATCCTTTTCTTGAAGGAGAAATTCCTTTTATGTAAGGTATGTTCTCAAAACAGATCGAAATTGCACAGGAATTCAAAATCAAGACGCTCGGAATCACCTAGTGTGATTTTTTTCGAGAGATCTAGTTTACTCCCGGTGATACCAATCATTCAAAATGCCCCGATTCATCGCGATTAAATCTACCAAAAAGTCTTTTTTCATTTGATAGTGAAAATGTATAATTGAGCTACGTAACTAAAGCGGAAGGTTTCTTATGAAGCGGAAGATACTAGTAATATTATAACATTTCTCTTAATCTCTACGGCGTCTTTTGGAAGCTATTTCAACGCGAACAATATCGGCGGTTCGGTTGTTTATTTCCCTTTTCTTCTTGGAATATTCTCGGTGAATGGATACTACAGACTGGGCTTTCAAGTCTTTGGCGCTTCCAAAAGCGGTAGTTTGAGTTTCACTCCTACCACGCTTTATACTGGGCCTTCGGCTCATATTCGGGTGCATTTGGTGAGGTTTCCGGACTAGAAGCAGGGCTTATGCACGATTGCTGACGGGAATCGAGAATCTTTCTTTTAACTTGTTTGGAAGAAGATTCATGTTTGCGCTCGGACTGAGAGGACAAGCTATGTACTCTTTCTTCGAAACAACCGATAATTTCAAAACAAGACTCTCTCCTGAGATCAGCTTCGTAAATGAAACCAAAATGACGGACAGGTTCAACTTCTCCCTCTTTTTCTGGCCGCTTCCCGTCCTTTTGGGTTTCGACATGTATTTCTAAAAAAGAAGCCCAAGAATCGGGGCATCTTTTATTTCTGCACAAGCTTCATTGGCTCTCCACAGCAGACCAGTTCTCCTCCACCAGCTTCTTTCACTTCAACTATGTTTCCACATATCTCACATCTGTAGACTTCTCCAACGTTCTTTACCTTCATGATCTCACTCTCCTTTTTTTGATAGTAAACTTAGTTACTGTTTCCACAGTCAAATGGATTGGAGGTGCTGACAATGGAAAGAGTCTTTTTCGCCGTTCTTTTCACTATATTCATTGTTGCCGCCGCAGGTACCCTTTACCAGGAACCACAGGTGATCTTCGCCAGTCATCTTCAAGATGGGACGCTTGTTTATGGCGGTAGTGTGATGCTTAGCTGGGACGTCGTTGTCAGAAACAACTCTATCATATTGAGCAACTTGGACATATGGGTTTCAAACAGAGATTCAGGAGCCAGGGTCGGCCTAGAATCTTCCCCTCTCATCGAAATAGCCAGCTACAATCTTTATCTGGGAACATCTTCGACGCCAAAGCTTTATGCATCTACTGGATCGAATAGTTACTTCGTCGATAGACTTTCAAATGATACTGTTTATTACTGGCAAATAGTTGCCATTGACAAAAATGGAAATAGATATTATGGACCGATTTGGTATTTTGAAACGAGATAATCAGACCACAGCATTGGGAGGTTCCTTTCCTTCTAGAACTGCGGCCACGTTGCGCCCCACCATAATTGCCATTTCTGTCCTTGCTTCTCTTGTTGCAGACCCTACGTGTGGAAGAAGGACCACGTTATCCATATCTATCAAAGACTGTGGTACAGTTGGTTCTTCTTCATAGACATCAAGACCGGCGGCAGCTAATCTACCATTCTTAAGAGTCTTTATCAGTGCTGCTTCATCGATAATGGATCCCCTGGCAGTGTTCACCAGAATCGCACCAGGTTTCATCATAGAAAGTCGCTTCTCATTAAGCAAATGGTGTGTCTCTCTTGTAAGGGGGACGTGAATAGACACAAAATCAGATTCTTTAAGCAGTTCCTCGAGGCTCCTATAATTCACGCCAAGTCTCTCTTCTTCTTCAGTTAGAAGAGGTTTCCTGTTGTGATAAATTACTTTCATCCCGAAAGCTTGAGCTCTTTTTGCAACGGCCCTCCCTATTCTTCCGAGGCCGATAATGCCCAAATTCTTTTCTTTGAGAGAGGGACCTGTTAACAGGTCTGGCTTCCATCCAGCAAACCTATGCTCTCTAACGAATCTGTCGCCCTCAACGATTCTTCTGCTTGTAGCGAGAATCAAAGCTAACGTTAAGTCTGCCGTGGCGTCTGTTAGAACATCGGGAGTATTGGTAACTCTTACACCTCTTTTTCTGGCTTCTTCAACGTCGATGTTGTTATAGCCGACCGCGTAATTTGCAATCACCTTTAATTTCGGAAGTGATTTGATAAGCTCTGCATCAATCTTATCCGATAGCAGTGTTACCAGTGCTACCGCATCCTTGGCTTTCTGAATAATCTCTTCTTTTGAGAGGAACCTATCCTCAGTGTTGATCATGATGTCGTATCCTTTCAGAAGAAGCAAACCTTCGTCGGGAATCTTATAAGTGAAGAAGATCTTGTCCATTAAGCACCTCCTAGAAAAATGATATCATTACTTCTGTATCATTAGGCCAAGAAACGGTACTCTACTAAGCCTCTTGTGCCTTCACCAAGATTCCGGACGCGTCTGAATCAATAATAACTTTCATTCCTTCTGCCAGGGCTCCATCAATGATCAAATCTGCTATAGGCCCTTCCACCAACTTCTCAATTAATCTCCTAACCGGTCTAGCACCATATTCTCTGTCGTAACCCTCCTTAGCAAGATACTCGACCGCTTTCTGGCTGATCTCAACGGAAATGCGCTGATCAGATAGTCTTTTTTCCATTTCCGCTATTCTCATCTTAACAATTCCCTCCATTGCTTCGCTATCTAAAGGTCTGAAAAGGACGATGGAATCAAGCCTGTTAATGAACTCTGGCCTGAAGGCTTTCCGCAGGCTTTCTTCAGCAAGATCCATTGCTCGGCTCAGTTCCGAGGTACTCGCCAATTCTTCAGATGCAATATTACTGGTCATTATAATTATTGTATTTGAGAAAGAAACTGTCTTTCCTTTTCCATCAGTAAGACGTCCGTCATCCATGATCTGAAGCAAAACACTGTGCACCTCTCTGTGAGCCTTCTCTATCTCATCAAGAAGAACAACTGAATAAGGTCTTCTCCTGACTGCTTCTGTTAACTGACCGCCTTCTTCGTAGCCCACATATCCGGGAGGCGCTCCAATAAGTCTCGAGACGGTATGCTTCTCCATATATTCAGACATATCAATTCTTACCATTGCCTCTTCACTGCCAAAGAGGATGAATGCGAGCCTCTTGGCAAGTTCGGTCTTGCCCACCCCTGTGGGTCCCATGAACAGAAAAGAGCCCCAGGGTTTATGAGCTGCATTTAAACCGGCTCTTGCTCTTCTGATCGTCTGCGAAACGATTTTGACTGCCTCTTCCTGATCGACAAACTTTTCGTGGATAATTGACTCGAGATCACGGAGCTTCTCACGTTCAGACTGAAGCATTTTTCCGGCAGGAATTCCAGTCCATTGTTCAACAATTGAGGCCACAACTGCTGATGTCACGGTCTTTCCAAAAGACTCTTCCGATTCCCACTTCTCCTTTTCAAGGAGAAATTCCCTTCTCTTTTTCTCTGCCACGGTCTTTAACTCGGCAGCGGTCCGATACTCGCCTTTTTCTGCATGAGCACTTATCTCGCCATCAAGCTCCCTGAGCTCGCGATCGAGCGATCTCAGTTTTTCGGGCATATAGCCTGTTTGTAGTCTCACAAATGAAGCAGCCTCGTCAACGAGATCGATCGCTTTGTCAGGAAGATAGCGGTCTGTTATGTATTTGACACTCAGATCAACGGCCGTCTTCAGTGCATCGTCTTCAATTTTTATATCATGGTGTTTCTCATAAGTGGGTTTCAACCCTTCGAGGATTCTGTAGGCCTCTTCAACTGTCGGTTGTTCTACCATAACGGGTTGAAAGCGTCTCTCTAACGCCCTGTCCTTTTCAATATACTTTCTGTATTCATCGAGAGTTGTAGCTCCAATACACTGCAACTCTCCCCTTGCAAGGGCAGGTTTCAGCAGATTAGCGGCGTCCATGGAACCTTCTGCTGAACCCGCTCCAACGACACTATGAATTTCATCTATGAAGAGAATTACTTCGCCGGAGAGCTTTCTAACAGAGTCTATTATACCTTTCATTCTCTCTTCAAATTCCCCTCGGAACTTGGTCCCAGCTACAAGTCTACCCATGTCAAGGGCCAGAACACTTTTGTTATTCAAATATTCCGGCACATCACCGCTCACAATTCTTTGCGCGAGACCCTCTACAATTGCGGTTTTGCCAACGCCAGGTTCTCCCACCAGGGCAGGGTTATTCTTGGTCTTTCTTCCAATAATCTGTATTACTCTTCTTACCTCGTCTTCTCTTCCAATAACGGGCATTAGCTTGCCTTCTCTTGCGAGCTGAGTGAGATCTATCGTGAATTTCTTCAAAGAAGAGAGATTCTCGTCTTCCTCTGCATCGCCTTTCGTACGACCCTTAAGGATCAAAGTATATATATTGTCGAGATTGACTCCGTACTTCGAGAGCAATCTGCTGGCCACTGCAGAGGTTTCCCGTACCATGGCAAGAAGAATATGCTCGGTCCCTGTCTTTGAATCGTGCATTCTTCTAGCTTCGCTTCTGGCATTCTCCAGAATGTGCCTTGCATCCGGAGTAATGTATATCTGGTTACCTATCTGACCTCCGCTCCCATAACGACCGATTACCTCTTCAACATCCTTTTTGAGAGAATCGATGCTTACCCTCTTTTCATTCAAAATGTCAATTGCAATATTGTCGCCATCTTCCAGCATAGAGAGGAGAATATGCTCTGAAGCAAGCTGATTCTGTTTGTACCGCATTAGAATATCTTGTACATCCATAAGGATCTTCTTAGCTTTCTCGGTGTATTCTTCATAGTTAATCATCATTACACCTCCAAAAAAAGGGCGCCCGTAAGCGCCCTCTCAGTTTAAACTTTTTCTCAGTCGATCTTGACTTGAATTGCTTCCTTTTTGACTTCTTCTTTCTTGGGGAGCTCGAGCTTAAGGACACCATCTTCGTATTTGGCTTTGACTTCATCACTCTTTACGTAGTCCGGAAGTCTGAAGATCCTCTGGAATGCTCCGCTATATCTCTCATAGCGGTGGTAATCTCTTTCCTTCTGCTCTCTCTCAAGTTTCTTCTCTCCTTTGATAGAGAGAACATCATCCTCCACCTTGATTTCCAGTTCATCCTTCTTGATTCCCGGGATGTCCATTTCAATGAAGACAGAGTTGTCCTTCTCGTAGATGTCAACTTCGGGGCTAAACATGGTTGTTTCTCTTGACTGGTCGCTCAGCCCTTTGAAGGCGTCGTTAAAGAGTCTGTCCATTTCTCTCTGAATCTCTTCAAAGGGTCTGAAAAGATCGCTTCCTCTTCTGATTGCCAACATATTAACACCTCCATTTTCTGGGTTTCTATAGATTCTGTTACTTGCTGTCTTCCGGCGGTATGTATTCGGTACCAGTGTCATTGTCATGATTTTCACCTTCCTGTGGGCCACCATCAGCTGGAGCCTGTGCCTGTGCCTTCTGATAAACGCTTTGTCCGACTCTCATGCTCTCTTTCTGGAGCTGATCAAACAGGAGCTTAATTCTCTGAATATTGTCTTCGCTTAAAGCATCCCTTAGATCTTTCACCAGTCCTTCAAGTTTGCCTCTGTCTTCGGACGAAATCTTATCTCCACTTTCGTTGAGAAGCTTCTCCATACTGTATGCCAACTGATCGGCCTGGTTCTTTAGCTCTACTTCCTGTTTCTTCTGCTTATCCTGCTCTTCGTATTTCTTTGCCTCTTCTACGATTCTCTTAATATCCTCTTCAGACATCTTCTGTCTTCCACTAACAACCATCGACTGCTCTCTGTTCGTTCCGAGATCTTTTGCGGAGACATGTACAATTCCATCACTATCGATGTCGAAAGTCACTTCTATTTGAGGCACTCCCCTAGGTGCCGGTGCAATTCCTGTAAGCTTAAAGCTTCCAAGAGACATGTTGTCTCTGGCCATGGTCCTTTCTCCCTGGAACACTGCTACTTCCACTTCGGTCTGACCGTCTGCCGCGGTTGTGAAAACCTTAGACTTTTTCACGGGAACCGTGGAGTTTCTTTCGATTATCGGCTCCATTAAACCGCCCATGACCTCGACTCCTAAAGTGAGAGGTGTTACGTCTACGAGCACCAGATCGCTTTCCACGCTGCCAGAGAGAATACCGCTCTGAAGCGCTGCACCAATTGCTACCGCTTCGTCTGGGTTGATGTTCTTGTTAGGATCTTTGCCGAAGATCGACTTGATGAAGCTTTGAACCATTGGAATTCTAGTAGAGCCTCCGACAAGTAGTACTTCATCAACCTCTTTTGGCGAAAGCTTTGCGTCGCTCATTGCTCTTTCTATCTGTTCCCTGGTGCCTTCGACAAGATCTTTTATTAGGGATTCCAACGTGGACCTCGTTATTTTCATTTCGAGGTGCAATGGGCCATCAGCCGTTGCAGTTATGAAAGGCAGGGAAATCTCAGTTTCATACTTTGAAGAAAGCTCAATCTTGGCTCTTTCCGCGGCGTCCTTCAATCTCTGAAAGGCCTGCTTGTCTTTTCTGAGATCGACGTTGTTCTTCTTCCTGAAGTCCTCAGCTATGTAATCTATTAGCCTCTGGTCAAAGTCATCTCCTCCGAGGTGGTTGTTACCTGAAGTTGAAAGGACTTCAACTACTCCATCACCAATATCCAGGACGGAAACATCAAAAGTTCCTCCTCCGAGATCATATACGATAATCTTTTTGTCACCTTTTTTCTTATCGATTCCGTATGCTACGGCTGCCGCTGTAGGCTCGTTAATTATTCTCTGGACCTCAAGACCAGCAATTATTCCGGCTTCTTTAGTGGCCTGTCTCTGAGCATCATTGAAATATGCAGGACATGTAATAACTGCCTTAGTAATTTTTCCGCCAAGGTAAGCTTCCCCGTCTGCCTTCAACTTCTTCAAAATATAGGCGCTGATTTCTTGAGGAGTGTACTCTTTGTCATCTATCCTTACTTTGAAATCGGAACCCATCTTTCGCTTTATCGATCTTACAGTCCTCTCCGCATTCAGAATCGTCTGTCTCTTTGCAGGCTCACCCACAATGATTTCACCGGTCTTGCTGAACGATACTATAGAAGGTGTTGTACGATTTCCTTCTGCATTAGGAATTACCTCGACGTTTCCGTCTGGTTTGACCCATGAAATAACAGAATTAGTCGTTCCAAGGTCGATACCTACTGTGTATTCCTTATTTGCCATCTGATTTCCCTCCTTGCATGCAAACTCAACATCTACAACACTATTATAGGCAAGAGAAATCAAGCTGTCAACACCAAAGTTCCATAATGTACATCTATGATAAGACTTATTACATAAGCACTACAAGATAATAAATAATAGTGACATACTTTTGTATAGCGTTCTTAGCGTAAGACTGATAATAAAAATTGCATTCTTTTAGAATTACCCCATGCAAGCGTTCGAGAAATCGGATGAAATCAGTTTATTTGGACAAGAATAATGAAGTTGGCATGCAAAGAAACCCGCATAGAAGTATTACCGATTACTCTAAAGCAAGTCCTGAAGAGAATCGATATCGGTTACTTCCACAACTGAAGGTTGCTCTTTAAGAATTGCAGGGTATTTCAAGCCGGAGCCCGTTAGAACTGCAACAACAATAGCCCTCTTGACACCAATCTCTTTTCTCAGCTTTGAAATCGAGGCAAATGCTACCGCGCTGGCAGGTTGTCCAAAGAGACCTCTTTTGGCTAGTTGTCTCTGAGCTGTGAGGATCTCGTCTTCATTAACGGCAACAGTGATTCCCTGATTTTCTTTTAGCATTCTCAGAACAGCATTTCCGCTTGGGGGGAAGGGATTTTCGATTGCGTGTGCAATTGTATGTGCGTGGGCGAATTTCTCTATCTGATTGTCGTTGGAAGAAAAGGCTTGGTGTATAGGGCAGCATCCCAAAGCCTGTGCCACGATCATTCGAGGGATGCTATTAGAGAGCCCACATGCCTTGAGTTCGCGAAATCCCTTTTCTATTCCTCTAACATTTCCACCAGAGCTTGTAGGAACGATCACAAAATCGGGAACTCTACCTTCCAGCTGAAGGAATATCTCGAAGGCGATAGTCTTCGATCCTTCCACTCTCATTGGAATGTCGGAATTTGCAAAGTAGATGTTCTTCTTTTTTCCTAGTTCCAGTGATTTGAAATAAAGACGGTCATAATCTCCTTTGACCTTCAGTATTCTAGGACCATAGATGGCGATTGGCGAGATTTTCTCCTCAGGGATTGAATCAGAGATAAGAATTGTGGTCTTCAGTCCCGCTCTCATACTGTAGGCGGCAACTGAGGCGGCCATGTTACCCGTGGAGACTGTGCCGATATGCTTGTAGCCCTTGTTAATGGCGTCGAGAACGGCCAAATAACTTCCGCGGTCCTTGAAAGACCATGTCGGATTTATTGTCTCGTTCTTTATGAACAGTTCTAAACCATCTGTCATAGCATGTTCTATCTTCGTCAGGGGGGTGAGCCCCTCACCCATTGAAAGAGAGTTAAAATCCTTCAGTTCAGGTAAGAGATCCGAAAAGCTTTCGAGAATCCCTGATTTTCTCCAGGAGATGTTTACAGCCGTTTTCTTTTCTATTACTATCTCAAGCGGTTCCCCACACGAACAGCGAAAATGTTCTCCTAAATATTCTTTGCCGCACATAGTGCAAATCATTTTCGTTTCTCTCATCTTCATCCTCTTCTAAATGCTTATTTGACAAACTTCATAATTCATCTTTTCCTTCAATCCAAGGTTGGTGGCAATCGACAAAGAAGGGTAATTTTCTTAATCACAGGGCCAGTCTACTACCAAACCTGCTTGAAAGGAATTCATCGACGTATGTTTTCGCCACAGCTAGGCTGAGGCCTTGATTTCTAAAATCCTTGACGGTTTCTAGGCGCACTTCGATTCTATCTCGAAATCTGTACACACTCAAGCACCAGCTAATTATTGTCTTACTCTTGATCAATGCAAAACCTCCACCAAACTTCTCGAATGAATCCAGATCTTTCCAGAAAAAATATAGCCAGGCTCTAAGAACGTTACTGTTATCCAGCTGCAGATTTAGTAACTCCTGATTAATTCTGTACGCGGCAAATTCAATTGAATGGCTTCGTTCAGTATTACTTAAAATCTGCTTGAAAGAAGCGTCTTTTCACCAGTCTTGGATTCATTGCTTTTAGGATAGCTAGAAGTTTATGCAAAACAGTGGGATAAGAACAGAAATTCACAAAAGAAACGCCTCTCTCTCTCTTGCTAGCGGGCGAAGAAGAGTCTCGAAAAGAAATCTACTAAGTTTCTTTTCTGAGATCTTTTCACTTTCACCCCCAACTAGAACTGTATCACAATAATTCCAGACCACTATGAGGTTCGGACTTCTTTGATTGTCAACAAAGATCATTCCTCTGGTGTTCCTCTCGATTATTGAAAGACCCATTAGGCTCTGTGAAAGGGTTTCAATTAAAGTCTTGTCGTTACTCATCATCTCGACTTCGCTCTTAAGATACAATTTGATCTCCTTCTTCCGGGGATTTGTAAATTCTACTCCGTTTCTGCTAAGCAAAGCAGCGTGTGTAGTTCTTTGTTTTGCTATTTATAAATGTTAGATTATCTCAGGAGGTGGAAAATTGGAGATCAAAGGATATGTTGAAATCGATGGGGTTACGTACAAACTGATCAGTCGACAGAAGAGTGCTCACAAGAAACTTAGGATAAGAAGCAAGGGCCAGACCGGTGTTCACCTTTTAGAAGAGGAGAACTTTCTGAAAAAGAACTGTGATTATCTAAAGAGTCTCTTAAACGATTCGGAAGTTGCCATTCCAGTTGGAAAAAACGGTGGGGGCCAAGATGAATGAATTTGCGGATCAATATAGAGAAATAGCTTCCACAATGCCCTCCGAGGACGAAAGAATTGCCAGCTACAACGAATTTCTTCTTGACAGGCTTGAAAATATTATGCCGCGGCTTCTTGCGGAAGAGGAGTTTGATGCCTGGATGGTAATAGGAAGAGAGAACAACGAAGATCCTATTATCAGTACGTTGCTTCCCGGTTCGTTTTACGGAGCGAGCAGAATAACGGCCTTCTTGTTCACGAAGAACAACAGATTTGTATTGTCTCCACATGGTAGTCAAATGAGCGGCTATTATGAATCCGCATGGAAAGTTGAAGACGGAGATATCTTCGATTTTATAGGAGAACTATTAAGGGATTTGAAAGTAAAGACACTAGGAGTAGACTATTCGGACAACTTTGCACTCGCCGATGGGATTACGGTTTCACTTTTCCAGTCTCTCAAGAGAAAGCTTTCTGATGAGGTTACTCTGGTGAGTGCCGAAAACATTGCAGTCAACTGGTTGCAGACCAGAAGCGAGAAGGAGATTGAGGTTTACAGGAATCTCGACAGAATAGCTCACGTAATAATCAGAAATGCCTTTTCGAGAGACAACATTACACCGGGAGTCACGAAAACCAGAGATGTCGAGCTCCTGCTAAAAAAGCTGGCATACGATATTGGTCTGAAAACATGGTTCGGCCCAGATGTAGATTTCCAGAGAAAAGGCGTGGAGGATACGAGGTGTACGGGTCTAATTGAGGAAGGTGACCTATTGCATTGCGATTTTGGTTTTATGTACAACGGCCTCGCAACTGATACACAGCAGGTATTCTATCTGAAGAAGGAAGGGTATGACGATTTGAAGCTAGGTCTCGGTGAAGTCATCAGAAGAACAAACGAGGTTCAGAATATTCTGGCACGAAATTTCAGGGAGGGAATTACTGGAAATGAATTGCTTCGAGTTTCTCTTGAAGACGCAAAGGTAAAGGGTCTGGAAGCAGCAATATACTCACATCCAGTTGGTTATCATGGACACGGTGCGGGGCCAGTTATTGGATTATGGAACAACCAAGACAGAATAAGCGGAGCTGGAGATCTGAAGATCAGAAACATGACCTGCTTTGCCATGGAGCTAAATTGCAGGACGCGACTTTCACTGTGGAACGGACAGAATGTCTACGGTTTCTTGGAAGAAACGGTTGCTTTCACCGATAATGAGATTGACTATCTAGATGGAAGGCAGAAAGAGCTTTTTCTAATATAGGAGGTGTTAACCATGAAGAAAGCACTAACGGCGTTCTTTTATATTGCATTGATAATCACATTGGGGCTTGCGATTGAATTGAAAGAGTCGGCTAACTCAATGAGTGTGAATGATCTTGCCATACTTGAGATTCAAGAGAATCCTTCCACGGGATATCTTTGGCATATTTTTGCGGAACCGACAGGTGTGTTGAGAAACTTCCTTGAAGAGCACAATACGCGCAGTATAATGCCGGGCGCTCCTTCTGTCAAAGGGTGGATAATGACAGCGGCAAAGGAAGGAAAGGCTTTGATCACTTTGAAGCTATTCAGGCAGTGGGAAGGAGAGAAACACTCTGTGGACTTCAGGGCATTGACGGTGGATGTTACCGGCCAAGGGAAGGGTCAGGTAGATCTGAAGATTCTCACTAATGAAGTGACGCTTGGTACGATCTTCACGGTCACCCTGGAGGAGAATGCTAGCACTGGGTACACATGGCAGTATGTAGTTCTTGGAGATGGGATCATGGAAAAAAACAAAGAGATCTCAGTCGATAAAAGCGACAAGGTAGGAGCTCCTTCCAAGGTTACCTGGACATTTCAAGCGGTGGATGAAGGGTATTCGACGATCATCTTCAGATACTTCAGATCGTGGGAAGGAAAAGAATCGGCGGTTGATTATAAAGCTTACAATATTTCCGTTAAATAGGATCTGATATCATTGAATGACGCTTAGTTCTGCCGAGGTGAAATACTGTTGAGCATTCCAGGAAGCAAGTTGCAGGTATATCTGACATCGATTCTGATAGTCGTTGTTTCAGCAGTAGTCTTTTCCCTGCACTCTATTCAGCCAGTTAAGTTTTTCGCCATACTTAGCGAAATGGTTGTTATTGGTGTTTCGCTAGTCGCGGCTTACCTACTGGGAAATCGCGAGCTCCACAAAGGGATTCCTCTGGGCCTTATCTTTCTTTCGGTTTCAACATATTTTGATTTGCTTGAAGCGCTTACCGAAACGAGAGTGTATGAATTCGTTTCAGTAGTACTTCTGCTTATTGGTTTACCCATGCTCCTGATAAGTGCTTTCTATCACATCAAGGAGCGAAAGAAGAGAATCTCAGAGTTCGGGGCCGTTGTAAACAATTCACTGGACGGCATTCTGCTTCTGGGTCTGTCAGGAGAAATACTCTATCCGAACAGGGCCGCTTGCAGCTTGCTTGGATATAGTAGCGAAGAACTCATGAGAAAGAGAGTATCTGATTTGCTTTCCGAAGATAGCGAGAAGAAATTCGAGAAGGCGAAGTCCTCCCTTTTTGCTGGAAAGAATGCCTTTCAGATTGAACTGGAACTCATTACCGCGAGACAATTCAAGTTAGTTGCTGAGGTCAATCTAGTGATTGGAAGGGATACGAAAGAAGATCCCGATTCCTTTCTCATGACCTTCAAAGATGTCACTCACCTGCGGAAGATCGAGTCGACTCTCATTGAACAGAACAAGTTCCAGAGACTTCTCAACGAATTAATCACGGAAGTATTGGAAAGCGATTTCGATGAAAAGACCTACAGGTACTTCTTGATGAGATGTGTTGAGGTCTTCCCAAAAGCAGATGCAGCAGCTTTTCTTTTAAAAAAGGAGGATAATCGTTATCATTTCGTGGCCACTCACAACTATGACTTTGAGAAACTGAAGACGGTCTCTTTTTCTTCCGAAGAGCTTATTCAAAAAGGTAGCGATGATGTGGTTATCATAAAAGACTACAGTGTTGATTACAAAATGGATGGTGAGCGACTGGAGAAGATTGTAAAAGGAGGAAGGCTTGAGGAAATAAAGAGCACGCTTTCGATACCAATAAAGATAGATGATGACATCAGAATGTACTTCAATCTGGACAGTTTTACCTCTTCAACAGCTTTTGATGACAAAGAGGTAGTGAACACTGCAATCGGTTTTGGAAAAGCGATTTCAGTTCTTCTTTGGAGGATACAGACAGTAAATGAACTGAGAAGACAGAGAAAGCTGATGGAAAAGCTATCTATGGAGGATCACCTGACCGGTCTTCCGAATCGCAGAGCCTTCTTTGATTGCGCGGAAAGGCAGCTTGAGTTTTCGAAACGAAAGTCTGAGGCAATGGCTCTTCTTTATCTTGATCTCAATGATTTCAAAGGAGTCAACGATACTCTTGGACATGATTTTGGTGATGAGCTTCTAAAGAGTGTTGGCAAGCGCCTTAGTACCGTCTGCCGTAAAAGTGATCTCATTGCAAGGATGGGCGGCGACGAATTTGTGTACGTACTACCTTCAACGGGAAAGGAAGGGTCTAGAGAAGCGGAAACGAGAATCCATCAAGCCTTTGAAGACCCCTTTTCTGTCAAGGGAAGAAGCTTGAAACTGACTGCCAGTGTCGGTATAGCAGTATTTCCTGATGACGGGAAGACGATTAGAGAATTGCTGATCGTAGCCGACGAAAAGATGTATGAAAACAAGGAGAAGCTCTCAAGAGAGTCAAAGAGGGTGACTATTACCTGATCATTTGATCTAACTGCTTTTCAAACTTACTTAGGTTACAAGAAAATGCATCTAGACACTTTTACCTCACAAGAAACACGCTTTCTTCTGTGCCAAATAATTCACTAATTCATTTCTCACGAAGTACGTATGTAACAACTAATAGAAAGGAGCAAGAGAAGGAGAGCGGAAACCGGAATGGAGAAGATGGAAAACGATTTTGAACTGTTCTGTTCGAGGAGTAAAGACCTGAGCATGGAGATTGCTATCCGGATTGTTTCGTAGACTTTGTGCTTCTTTGTTTCCGACTTAGTCTTCTCGAGCGTATGGATACTTCTCTTGAGAAATTTCTGAAGAAAGGTGATTTCACAACTGCTCTTATTGTGAAGCTCTACCAGAGAGTTCAGTGACTCTCGAGATATAAGTATAAGATCGGCGTATAGAACGAGAATATCCTCATCTTTCGGTATGAGTTCGAGAGCTTTTTGCAGGGCATCGGTAGTTACTCTTGGAGTCTTTTGATATGGATAACTGACCGGGAAAACTATGCTACCTGCGAAATCTCTCTCAAAATCAGGGTTTATTATTACTACCGCTCTGTCACATTTCGAGACCTCGAAAGCCTTTTAAAGAATATGCATTACCATAGGTCTTCCCTTCATCTTCATCAGAGGTTTTGGAACTGATGACTTCAGACGTTTCCCCATTCCTGCGGCAAGAATAACTGGAATCATGACCGAAACAGGCCCGTTCATCTCATCGATCTGAAGAATAATAACACTTTCTATCGATCGAAACTGCACTCATGACCAGATATGACTGAACGAGAAAGGAAAAGTATAGAAGAGTAATTCACCGATAATCGCCTTGTGTTTTCGCTGAGCGGACAGGATTAGATTCGATGGGATTTGGCTATTACAATACGGGAGTGTTTATATTGGTGTGTAATCGTTTACGCAAACGTTTACAGGAGGATCTTTAATATCGTTGAAGACAAAGATCAGTATACGTGAAGTAGCAGAAAGGGCCGGGGTTTCGACGGCCACAGTCTCCAGAGTACTTAACAAGAGCCTATATGTAAGGCCCGAGCTCGAAGAAAAAGTCATTAGAGCCTCTCGGGAGCTTGGTTATGTTCCCAATAGGCTTGCCAGAGGCCTCAGAATCGGCAGTAGCGGTATGATAGGTTTCCTTATCCCCGATATAGTGAATCCCTTTTTCTCGGAAATAGTAAAGGGAGCTGAAGATTATCTGCGCGAGAAGGGATACTTCATTTTTCTTGCCAGTTCATCTGGCGATTCTCTGAAAGAGGAGGAGCTTCTTAAGGCTCTGTATTCACGGAATATTGAGGGAATTGGTGCAATAATCCTCGGAGAGCTTCCTGAGTTTGTTAGGTCGATTTCGTCAAATCTGCCCATTGTGATTATCGACAATTATCAAGACTGGGATGAAGTCTCTTATGTTTTTTCAGACAATTACGATGGGATGAAAAAGATGATGAATTATCTAATTAGAGGGGGTCACAAAAGCTTTGCGTTTCTAAATGGTCCCGCGAACACATTTTCCTCAAGAGAAAGGCTTAGGGCATTTGAAGATGTTATCTCAGAAGAGAATAGGAGTTTCGAGATACATTTCGGAGACTATACCTTTGAAAGCGGTAGAGATATGCTAAGAAAACTCAAGAGAATACCCGATGCTATAGTATGCGGTAACGATATGATAGCATTCGGAGCTATAATGGAGCTGACTGAGATGAAATACGATGTACCTGGAAGAGTATCGGTTACAGGATTCGATGACATACTCTTCTCAAGTATGACCAATCCTAAATTGACTACCGTTCGTCAAGATGGATACGCTATGGGTAGGGTTTCCGGTGAGATACTTCTGAGAAAGATTAGCGGTCAGAAAACAAACCACAAGATTCTTCTGAAGACTTCACTTCAAATCAGGGGGAGCAGCAATGGATGATTTCATTCTCAAGATGGAGGGTATCTCCAAGAGCTTTCCCGGAGTAAAGGCGCTGGATAACGTCAGTTTCGATCTAAAGCGAGGAGAGATTCTTGCTCTGATAGGCGAAAACGGCGCTGGCAAGTCGACTCTCATGAAGATATTGAGTGGTGTTTACAGGCAAAATGAGGGGAAGATAATTCTCGAAGGTAATGAAGTTCGTATTGAGGGACCCTCAGATTCTATAGAGCGTGGAATAGCGGTAATCTACCAGGAATTGAATCTTAGTGAAGATCTCACAGTTGCCGAGAACATATATTTGGGAAGAGAGATGAGCTCATGGTGGAATCTTAATCGTAGAGGCCTCAGAAGAAGGGCCGAAAAGCTTCTGAGCTCGCTCAACTTTCCAGTACGCGCAGGCGCGATAGTTAGGAAGCTTAATGTCTCGGAAAGACAGCTTGTCGAGATCGCTAGAGCTATGGCCTCCGATGCAAAGATAATCGTAATGGATGAACCTACTGCAACGATAACCGAGCATGAGACATCGATACTATTCAAGCTCATGAGGGAACTTAAAGAAAAAGGTGTGTCGATAGTTTTTGTTTCTCATAAACTTGAAGAGGTTTTCGAAATAGCCGACAGGGTCACGATATTGAGAGATGGATCATTAATATCTTCCGCTCCTATCGGAGACTACACTGGCGACCGTTTGATAAAGGATATGGTAGGAAGAAGAATCGACGATATGTTCCCGAAAGAGAACTTCGTAACGGAAGAAACCGTCTTCGCGGTTGATGGTCTTTCAGCACCAGGTCACTTCGAAAATGTCTCTTTCGAAGTGAAAAGAGGTGAGATCCTCGGAATAGCGGGTCTTGTGGGCTCTGGCAAGGGCGCGATTGCTCTAGCCATATACGGTGGCATAAAGGCAACTGCGAATAAGGCCGAGCTTTGCGGCAAATCATTCCCATTTCCAATTAGGCCTGACCAAGCATTGTCTAGAGGAGTAATTCTCATACCCGAGGATCGGAAGACACAGGGGTTGGTGACATCTTTGAGTATTACAAAGAACATTGTTCTACCAAATACAGAACTCGTAAGCAAACTGGGCAATATTAGCTGGAGAGCGAGCAGGAAACTTGCCGAAAAGATGATAAATAGACTGGCTATAAAGACACCTTCTTCAGATGAAAGAGTTAACAACCTGTCAGGTGGAAATCAGCAGAAAGTAGTTCTTGCAAAAGGGCTTACAAAATCGCCTGAAATAGTAGTCTTCGTCGAGCCCACCAGGGGAATTGACGTTGGAGCAAAAGTTGAGGTCTACCGGCTAATGAACGAACTGGCAAATCAGGGTAAGGGGATAATCATGATATCTTCTGAGCTGCCAGAAGTAACGAGCATGAGCGATCGAGTACTTGTGATGCACCGTGGTCGCCAGGTAGCCATATTTGAAAGAAAGGATATTAATCAGCAGAACATAATTTCTGCGGCAATGGGGGAACAATGATGAAGAAGACCCTCAGTCTTTTAAGAAGATTTCCAATCGTTGTTGGCTTTGTTGGAATCGTTCTTGTGTTTAGCTTTCTAAGCGATAGATTTTTTACCGTTTCAAATTTCATGAATGTTCTTAGGCAGGTATCTATTAACGGAATAATCGCATTCGGAATGACCTTCGTAATAATCTCTGGAGGCATAGACCTTTCAGTAGGTTCGATATTCGCTTTCTCGGCAGTAGTCGGTGCAAGCGTTATAAAGAGCACTTCTACTTTTCTTGGAATCCTAGCGGCACTCGGAATAGGTGCTCTTATGGGCGCCTTCAACGGCGTAATCATTGCCAAGATGAAGCTTCAGCCTTTCATAGTAACTCTTGCCACTATGGCTATCGCCAGGAGCTTTACGCAGGCATTCACTCAGGGAAGACCGGTAACTGGTTTTCCAGCAAGTTTCAGGGAAATCGGGCGTGGAGAGATCTTCGGAATTCCCGTGCCTGTTTTAATAATGCTCGGAGTGTTTGTTTTCGCCTGGTATCTTCTCTTTAATACGAAGTTGGGTCTCTACACTTACTCAATAGGTGGAAACGAAGAGGCAACGAGACTAAGCGGTGTCAAAGTAGATAGATACAAGATAGTTATTTATACAATAAGCGGTCTTCTTGCCGCGCTGAGCGCACTCATTTTGACTGCTAGACTCAATAGTGCCCAGCCAATATTTGGAGAGGGTTATGAATTGGATGCCATTGCCGCGGTGGTTCTAGGAGGGACAAGCCTCTCCGGTGGAAAGGGATCGATAATAGGAACAATTTTCGGTGTTATGGTCCTTGGAATAATAAACAACGGTATGAATCTTGTTATTATCTCACCATTCTACCAACAGGCAGTAAAAGGAGCCGTAATACTCCTGGCA
Organism: Mesotoga prima MesG1.Ag.4.2; assembly: GCF_000147715.2. Lineage (NCBI taxonomy): Bacteria > Thermotogati > Thermotogota > Thermotogae > Kosmotogales > Kosmotogaceae > Mesotoga > Mesotoga prima. The sequence continues at coordinate 2,219,155 of NC_017934.1, forward strand.
GTCATGGCGGAAAGAAACAATGATTAGGTATTTGTTTTAGGCCTTCAAGGCCAATTTTTGATAAGGAGGTACTGAAATGAAGAAACTACTTGTAATTACCGTTTTTCTGGTAGCAGCATCGGCGTTCCTTTTCGGAGCAACCTACAGAATTGGACTCTCTCTATCCACTCTCAATAATCCGTTCTTTGTAACGCTTAGGGACGGAGCCCTTCAGGCAGCGGCTGGTCTAGGAGTAGAAGTAATCGTGGCTGATGGCCGAGACAACCCTGCCAAGCAGTTAGGTGATATCGAAGACTTTGTGCAGCAGAAATTGGATCTAATAGTTATTAACCCGACTGACAGCGACGCGATTGTCACTGCTGTGGAGGAAGCTAATAAGGCTGGAATACCTGTGATAACAGTTGACAGAGGAGCCAGTGGCGGAATGGTGATTGCGCATATTGCTTCCGACAATGTTGCAGGCGGTATGATGGCCGGTGAGTACGTCGCAATGCTTCTCGGTGGAAAGGGTAACGTAGTTGAACTTGAAGGAATCGTTGGAACATCGGCTGCGCGAGATCGCGGAGAGGGCTTTGGTGCAGCTATTTCCAAATACCCGGACATCAAGATAGTTGCGAAACAGGTTGCAAACTTCAACAGAGCCGAAGGACTTGTGGTAATGGAGAACATCCTTCAGGCGAATCCCAATATCGATGCTGTTTTTGCTCACAATGACGAGATGGCTCTTGGAGCAATCGAAGCCATAAAAGCAGCCGGTCTTCTAGATAAGATCAAAGTCGTAGGCTTTGATGCCATTGACGATGCTGTTGCAGCGGTAAATGCCGGTGAAATGGCGGCTACTGTTGCCCAGCAACCATTTTTGATGGGTCAGCTGGCTGTCGTCAAAGCGTTCGAGTATCTGACTATCGGTACGATTTACATTCCTGTAGATCTACAGTTAGTAACGTCGAAGTAATAAGACGAGGAGGCCGGGGGGACGGGGATCTCCCTCCGGCTCTTTTAGAGGCTCTTATGATAGCAGTTATAGAAAGCAGCAACGTCGATATGGGAATAAACGTAGATGACTTCGCTTTACCGGGTCAGACTCAGAAGAGATGGAGCTGTCTTACTGTACAGGAGGCAAGGGTGCTAATCAGGCAGTAACATCAAGACTACTTGGTGGAGAGGTCTTCTTCCTTACCTGTCTGGGAAACGATGGAAATGCCCATATGATGAAAAGAGAACTGAAAGCCATTGATCTTGGTAGTGGAATAAGATATGTCGATTCTCCAAACGGAGTCGCCCTGATAGAGGTTTAAAGATCAGGAGAGAACAGGATAATAGTATACCCTGGTGCAAACTCTCATCTGTCTCCGGAGATCATCGCCGATTCAAGAGAAAGGCTGCTAAAAGCCGACATTCTTCTTCTTAAGAACGAAATTCCGTTCGAACAGACTCTCTTTGCAGCGAAACTCTTCAGCGAAGCCTGAAAGACGGTCATTTTTGATCCTGCACCATCAAGTAATATCGACAAGTCAATTCTACGATACGTAAGCATCATAACCCCAAACGAAATGGAAATGGCCGAGCTTGCTGGATACAATCTCGGCATTGAAGACGCTACTGCAAAGCTTCACAAGATGGGATGTGAGGATGTGCTTCTGAGGAGAGGAAATAAAGGGGTTTTCTTCTCTGGAAGATCGAAGAGTTTGGTAGTCCTGGCCTTCAAAGTAAGAGTCATAGATTCAACCGCAGCTGGCGATGTCTTCAGTGGGGCTTTTGCCTGCTCGCTGGACAGAAAACTCGATCTTCACGATTCTCTCAGGTATGCCTGTGCAGCCGCAGCATTATCGGTTACCAGAAGGGGAGCCCAGAAGTCGGTTCCTCGAAATGAAGAGATTGAAAGTCTCCTTGGCGAATGAGATTTCGAGAGTTACTGGGTGCCTTTCGAAAAACTAGATTGCTTATGAAACTGATCTAATTTGAGAAACTTCTCCTCCGTGTAACTCTCTGCGAAAGTAGGCTCAGGCTGTTTCCTTATTTTGACTGATACTAATTTAGTGTGGAGATACCTTGTAAGTATTAGAAAGATATGAATCTAAGTTTTATTGCTCGAAGTACTCTTTTAAGAGCTGAATTCATGTCGCTTTCTTATAGAGCTTATGGGTGCACAGTTTCTGTCTACTGTAACAGCAATTATGATTGAAAATCGGTACTCCAATTTGGAGAAGCAACTTTCCATTTTCGTGAAAATTATCGCGAAGGACAACGTAAGAACAGTTTTCTACGTCTCTTTTATTGGGACAGAATGAAAGAAGCGGTGGAGGTGGAAATGAAGACGAAGACAATGAATTTCTTTCATATTTTCTAGGTCATCTCGTCTTTCACAATTCTTATATATCTGGGGCAAGCATAGTTAAGGAAGAGATTATCATCGGCCGTTCTGGCGATGATTTTGAATATATGGCGGGTTTTGGAGTTCCCAAAGATAGACCCTTCAAAGCCTTGTCTTCTGGAGACAGCATCATAGTCTCGATCGCTATAGACGACAGCATTGGAGAGAGCAGACTTCAAACGCCTGTGCGGTAATAAAGATCGAACTGGCATCGATAGTGAGGCTACTAACCGATGAGAAATACTCTACTGCATATTCTCGTGGAACTCAGGTCCTAGGTGACTTGTGAATAAGGCGCACACACAAAAAATGGGGTTCTTGGAATTACCTCACGATTGTTGTAGGATTCTTTATCTCTTACTCACGAAGTGCGTGTGCGTAACAACTAATAGAAAGGAGCAAGAGAAGGAGAGCGGATACTGGAATGGAGAAGACGGAAGTCGATTTTGACCTGTTCGAGGAGTAAAGACCTGAGCGTGGAGATTGCTCTATGAATTGTTTCGAAGACTTTATAACCTTTGTTTCCGACTTAGTCTTCTCGAGAATGAATCGGTGAAGGTCATTGAAAATCAGATAGGCAGAATAACCAGGATGATCCAATTCTTGTGGCCATCTTCAGTTGAGACCTACGAGTATGTCTACGTCACATGGTTCCATAACTCTTAATATGAACCGATTGGATCTAACGAGTCCGAATTGTACGACGAGCGAAACACCGGCAACGACGATTCGGAATTCGACACATATATTCTAGTGAAGACTAAGCAGTAAGTTTTACAAAGCAGAAGCGGCCATGAAGGCCGCATTTTTTGTCGCTCCTACCAATCTACTCCTAGTAAAAGAAGAGAAAAGAGTTTATTTACGGCACCGGAAATGCTACTATTCTTCTATGTATACACAGCATTGGCGCAGGATATTGCCATTTCTTCTGTCTTCATTGATCTGCCTGCTCATTTCCATTAATCCGCGCCAGACTTCTGTCATTTCCAAATTCTTTTGCTACTTTGAGAGGAGGAGAAACAATGAAGAGAAAGTTACTGCTTTTTGCATCGCTAACGGTCTTTCTGATACTCATGTTGACTGGCTGTCCGAATGGCTCTAAAAGCTTCACGCTTACTATTATGACCTTGCCGGACGCAGGAATTCAGATTATCGTCGATTTGGTAAACAAAGTGACTCCCTTTAGTCAGAAATATCAGGAGGGGACAAATGTCGAGGTTCAAATAACGAGTCCTCAGGAAAGGGATACTTCGGCATTCGTTGGGGGTGACGATACGAAGTACACATTCCAGCAGTGGAATGATGCAAACAACACGAATCCTCGAAACGTTACCGTGAACAGCAACGTTACGTATACCGCTCAAATGGGCGTACAGTACAAAGTCGAAACCTCTTCAAACCCTGCGGGTGCAGTAGTCACGGGCGGTGGTTGGCATAACAAGAATGCAAACGCGACACTGACAGCTCTCGTCATGGACGGTTATACCTTCAGTCACTGGCTTGTAAACGGTACAAACTCGGGTTCATCGATCACTATTGGTGTTACAATTAACGAGCCCAAGAATATTGTCGCCGTTTACACTACTGACCCGGTCCCCTGCAATTTTACTGTTACCACCTCTCCAGATCTTGCGCTGGACATTGAAATAGACGGTGTGTCATTCACCTCTCCAAAAGGGATGATTGTCAACAGTGGGACAACGAAGCAAATCGCAGTAATTACTCCTCAGGAGAAAGACATATCCCCGTGGCTTTCGGGAATAGATTCGAGATACATATTTGATCAATGGAATGATGGAAACACCTCGCATACTAGAAACGTGATAGTAAACACAGATATAACATATACCGCAAATATGGACGCAGAATACAGGGTGACAGTCGATTCTTCGCCATCAGAAGTATCGGAAGTGGCAAATTTCTGGACGGCTAGAGGCAATGTGTGGCTGTTCGATTTCAGCGGAGATTTGGGCCCGTACAACTTCAGCTACTGGTATGTAAATGGTCAGAACCTTGGAAGCGCAAGGCCTATTGAGATTGTTGTTGACAAACCCTATCATGTCACGGCTGTCTTTGCCGAGCAAGAAACACAATACACATTAACGGTAACTACATCTCCGGAAACCGGACTAAACATAATCATCGTTGGTATTGCTTATGTCTCCCCAAAAACGGTAGTTCTCAACAGTGGTACTGAAGCAGAAATAGAAGTTGTCTCTCCGCAGGAAAAGGAGAAATCTGGTCAAGTAACGGGAACAGACACTCGTTTCACCTTTGTACGCTGGAGCGATACCAATACTAACAATCCAAGAACAATTACCTTGAACTCAGATATGACCTATACCGCAGAGATGAAAGTAGAGTACAAGGTGACAACGGGAACAAACCCTGCAGGCGGAACAGTTGACGGCGCGGGTTGGTATGTTGCTGAAACCGTGAAGAATTTCACTGCTCCAGTAAGAGCCGGTTACACCTTTTCACACTGGGTTATTAACGGAGCAAACATGGGAGATGCAAACCCTATAGCTGTTAATGTCAACTCTCCCAAGAATGTGATTGCATACTACAATGCTGAGACTACGACCAAGAATATCTTTGGAACCGTTACTCCATACACGGGAAACATAAAGACTGCGGACCTAAATAAGATAGAGATACTCTCCAATACTGAGATAAGAACCACGTATGACAGACCTGAATTCATAGAAAACGAATATCTTCTAAAGGTGGAATCATTCAAAGAGGTGGAGTCTTCATTCAGTAGTGCCTCTATCGCGTCGATCGATGTAATAGAAAGAATAGAGAATTATTATGGTGAATTGAAGTACCTGCACGTTAGAACAACAGCAAGCGAGGAGGAATTGAAAAGACTCCCGGGAGTTGTTCAGGTGTCGAAGAACAGCCTATTCTACGCACTTAGTACCACCCCGAACGATCCCTCATACCCCGTTCAGTGGAACTACCCTGTCATGAATTTACCTCAAGCTTGGGATTACACGGTTGGATCTAGAAGCGTTGTAGTAGCGGTAATTGACTCGGGATTCAGCACTAGCCATCCCGATCTCTCCGGAATCTTTGAATCTGGGTATAACTTCATAGACAGCAATACAGATGTCTCAGAACCTCTCGAATCCGAGGACAGCCACGGAACTCACGTTGTTGGAACGATCGCCGCGCTCACGAATAACGCACTGGGTGTCTCCGGCGTTACCTGGGGAGGACTGGGAATCACACTAATACCCATCAGAGGAATAAAGGACGCTGCCGCACTTATGAACAGCCTAATCTATGCAGTCGATCATGGAGCGAAGATAATTAACATGAGTCTAGGAGGAGCAGTAGACAGTCCTGCCGTTCACGACGCTGTGAAATACGCGGCCAGAAATGGAGTAGTGATGGTCGCAGCATCCGGCAACAATGGAGACGGTAATATTCTTTATCCTGCTCGCTATCCAGAGACTATTGCTGTTGGAGCGATATGGGAAGACGAAGGTACAATCAAGATATCGCCTTACTCATGTTATGGGTCTGAGCTTGATGTTGTGGCACCCGGTGGATATATGAGATCAGGCACCGATCCAAACGGAATATACAGCACCGGATGGACTCCCTCGGGCAACACCTACATGTACATGCAGGGAACATCGATGGCTACGCCACATGTCACAGGCCTTGTGGCTCTTCTAATGGGAGCCGGTTTGACTGATCCGGATGATATTAGAAACGTACTGCATAATACGGCCATAGATCTCGGATCTCCTGGAAGAGATGACGATTACGGGTGGGGACTTGTAGATGCCGAAGCTGCGCTTGATTCGATTGCCTCTCCACAGGAGTTCAAAGTCTTCTTGAGAAATCCGTCAACTGGCACCAATATTGCCAGCACTAACCTATCTGACTCAGGTGCCTACCATTTCAGTGACGTAAGCAGTACTCAGGTAAAGATCTTCGCCTGGAGGGATATGGACGAAAGCGGAACGATTGACACTGGAGATCTTCTCGGGTATTTCAACTATTCAGGAGGCACTCCGGATCTTGACAATGCCCAGACAGTGACCCTTTCCGGTGGCGACAACTGGGTTGATTTTGAGTTTGCTCCGATAGTTGGAGATTGATAAGCCGTTTCTGAAAGAAGTTAGTATTTCTTTGGCTGACGTTCTTCAACGCAAGGTAGGTTTGTAATGAACAAGAAAAGGAACGCAATCGCGTTCCTTTTCTTTTGCAAATATTCCAGTACACGACAAGGATTTCTATACGAAGATTACTGCTTATTCAAAGCATCGAGCAGCTCATCCAGAGTTTGTATACCTTCATCTGAGATTTCAATTAGAACTCCTTTGTAGATGAACCTTATTCTATCACCGAGTGCAAAAACTTTTGCCACCCAGTCGCTTCTGTTGGCAAGCTCGAAGTATGCTTCACTGTATGCAGCCAAACCTAACGATTCAAGAGTGTTTACCTCTTCATCGTCCTGGATCCACACCCCTTCTTCAAGAGTGAAGCCTATTCCATCAACGAATGTGTAATCAGAAGAGCCACCTTCAACAAACTGGTCCTGCTCCATCTCCGCAACGGATTTCGCCGCCATGACCGAATCTGCAGGAGGTGCAGCGCCCAGGCCTCCTCTGTCTCCTGCCGTGTATGTTTGAACTCTTTCAGGAGCGATCAAGTACGATGTAAACTCGTTTATGATGTTGAACTTTTTTGAGAGAGCGATAATTTCAAGCTTCAACTCGTCTTTCTCTGCTTCAGTGAGGGAAGGATCATATCGGTAAAGATTTGCAAGATGAGCAATTCTTTTCTGAGCCCAGATTCTCTCGATGAATGGGCTGTCAGATCTCTTGGAAGTTTTGAAGAGATACTCATATCTGTACTTTTCACCGCCTCTGGTACCTTCAACGGTCACTCTCATATCTCCCTCATCAAAGTAGATTCCCGATATCCTCAAAGCTTGCCCGGAAAAGAGAGAGTATGGACCTTCAGGAAGAGTCTTCTTTACGTCGAGATTTTCTATAGAAACAGTCACGTTTTCCAGAGCAGGTGTCTCTATGGATCTGTAAAGATCGGTGACTTTTGCTTCAATGCTTTCTCCTTCAATAATATAACTTACTCTTCCTGCATTTTCCTGGACAAGTCGGTCCAGCAGTTCGGCAACAACCCCGGTGCCTACTCCAAAAGAGAAGAGATGAACATTTCTGGCTCTTGCCTCGGGAGTTGCATCGCTAATGATCCTTCCAATATCGGTTATTCCTTCTGTCGGCTCTCCGTCAGTCAGGAACAGAAGTGCCTTGAATCTACCAGTATCATATTTGCTGAACATATCTATGCTTGTTTGAAGTGCGCCGTAGATATTTGTCATTCCATCTGCCTGAATCCTTCTGACCTTTTCTATCCACTCAGCCTTTTCTGAAGCATCGAGAAGGCTTCCAGTAAGGTTGTGCACTCTTCCATCGAAGGTAACAATTGCAAAGCGATCCCCCGGTCTTAGCATCTGAAGTACTTGTTCTAAAGCGCGCTTAGCTTGTTCAATCTTCTCTCCGTACATCGAACCGGAAATATCGAGAACGAAGACGACATCTTTGGGGATAACGATTTCCTCCTTAATTCTAGGGATAAGTGTTAGGAGGAAATATCCTTCATTTGTTGATTCGTCCCAATGGGTTGCCAGAGAGGAAGGTATCTCATCTTCGGATGAAGTGAGAACCAGAGCGACGTCTGAATTGGGAATCAGATCATTTCCTATGAAGACGTATTCCCTGCCGCTGACTCCTGTTGTTTCCACGAATGGATGGGTCGGCGAATAAACCTCGGCGATCTGAAGAGGAACCGAAATTCTGACACTCACTGAGCCTATGGGAGCCGAAAGAAAACTGTCGATCTTCAGAGGATAAATCATCGAGTATGAATTGGAAGATATTTCCAGTGGCTGGCTGTATTCAATAAAGAATTGCCTTCTTTCGCCCGGTTCAAAGGGATAGATACTCATCCTGATAAGCTGAGTCCCAACGTACTCCAGCAATGCCGGGTCCTTCATTTTCGCCACTATCTCATGGTATATCTTCCTAGCTTCATCTGCTGGAAGTACTTCACCCTTCAGAATCTGATCTCCGATCTTCATTGTGAAATCACTTATTACAGCTGAAGAGGGAATTGGGAACAGATAAACAGCTTCCAGCAATCTGGTTGATGTGTTCTCAAATTCCTCCTCAATTATTACCGTCGCAATTCCATCCTCGACTGTTATATGAACGTTGTGGGTATTCATCACGAATCCCCCTGAATCCTGTTCCAAAGGAAACTGCGGGATTACTACACCGTTTGAAAACGTTGAAGTGACTGCCAGAACAAAAAGGAAAATCATTCCAAGACTCTTCATTACATCGCCCCCTCTTTTGTCTAGTACTTATGACACCTCATAGGGCCTGAAGGTTTATGCAGTGGATTTTTTAGAAGAGATACGGGAAGGAGAAAAACTCCCTTTCTAATTACTCTGGATAGTTAGTAAGGCTTTTAGTTGAAAAACCCGGAGACCTTGGTCTCCGGGCGTCTAGATTCGTGAGGTGAAAATTTAGAATATTGAATCAGGCTCGTAGTAAAGCTCGGCGTTTTCAGCAGTAATCAACTCTGCAGCGAGGATTATTTTTGATGGGATCTGCTGCTGATAGAATCCTTCAAGGGGCTGACCTCTCAGTGCAAATACCGCCATGGAAATTCCTGTAGCTATCATTGATGGAGGATATGTAACGTCTGCCTTCACGAGAGGATCATTGTCGATGATCTTCTTTATCATTTGTTTAGATCCGGCGCCGCCGAGGAATAGCTTGATGTCATTTCTTCCAGATTCCTTGTATGCCTGAAGGACTCCGACAAGAACATCATCGTCCTGTGCCCAAACAGCGTCGATTTTCGGATACTTTTGAAGGTAATTCTCCATTATCTCTAACCCACGTGCAGTATCCCAGTAAGCTGGCTGTGAATCCAGAATTCTTATGTCCGGATACTTCGCCATTACTTCGTTGAATGCGTCTACTCTTTCGCTATTAATAACGCAAGGGATGCCTTCCAGAACAACTATGTCGCCTTTGTAATTGAGAGCCTCAGCCAGCCACTCGCCAGATACTCTTCCAAGGCCCGGGTTGTCACCGGCTACGTAGACATTCTCAACGGGTTTCGTCAAACCTCTGTCGACTGACACGATAAAAACACCACTGTTATAGGCCTTCTCGACAACAGGTGTGAGTGGTTCCGAATCGTGAGCAAGAATAACCAGAGCGTCGATGCCCTTTACCATGAGGTCTTCAACGTCTCCAACCTGTTTTGCAGGTGAGTCGGCCGTCACCAGGAAGAACTCAATGTCGGGATCCTTCTCACTCCAGTCCTTTATGGCTCTTTGTGCCCACCATACGATTCCACCTGTCCAACCATGGTCCGCACTTGGAATGGCAACACCAATCTTGATCTTCTCGGCAGCCATCGCAAAAGCCGAGAGAATGAACACTACGAGGATTGTAAGAACAAATGCCTTTTTCACAAGAAACACCTCCTGTTTCCTTTGACCCCCTTGGGGTTATTGAGATCTCTTTCTCTGTATTAGTACCGCACCGATAATTACCACACCTTTGACTGTACCCTGAAGATATGGCGATACCCCCAGCATATTAAGCATATTGTTTATTATGCCGAGTGTGATGGCACCGATAACAGTTCCGAATATCGAACCCGCTCCACCTGTCATTGGCGTTCCACCGATAATGACTGCGGCTATGGCATCAAGTTCATAGTTCAAGCCGCCATTCGTGGAACTCATTGAATTCAATCTCGCAGAGAGGAAGACGGCGGAGAATCCAACGGTAATACCTACTGCAACGTATGAAATGAACCTAGTGAGGTTCACTTTGATGGCAGAATACTTGGCAACTTTTGGATTGGAGCCGACGGCGCAAAGGTATCTTCCATAACGAGTCTTATTGAGGATAATGGCAAAAATCACCGCAAGACTTATGAATACAACTACAGGATTTGGAATGCCCAGGACGTTACCCATTCCCAGATCGGGAAAGAGATTGCTTTCAGATCTAAAGACGCCGGCGCTTCCTATATACAGCGCCATTGATCTGAAAATGGCCATAGTACCGAGTGTTGCGATGAAGGGAGCGATCTTTCCAATTGTTACCATCAGTCCGTTCAACGCGCCCAATCCTGCGCCAAAAAGCAAACCAATTATCAGCGCGAACAGTATAGCCCATGCTTCTCCACCCTCGCCAAATACTGTCAGAAGCCAGTTAAGCGCAAGAATCACAACTCCACCAACAAGAGCGACCATAGATCCAACCGAAAGGTCGATCCCTCCCGAAATAATCACAAAAGTCATTCCTAGAGCTATGATCCCTGTATAGGAAACCTGTCTCAGGATATTCAAAAGGTTTTGAGTCTGAAGAAAGTACGGGCTGGCAATAGCGGATATTACAAAAAGTATCGCAAGGGCTATTAACGGGCCGAATCTTTCATATTCGAAGCGTCTCTTTACATTTTCACCTGCCATTCAAGCAACCCCCTTGAGTCCCGTGGCATGAAGCATGATCTCTTCCTCGTTGATATGTTCACCTTCAAGGATTCCCGTAATTCTTCCCTCTTTCATCACGACGACTCTGTTGCACATTCCTATTATCTCTTCAAGTTCGGAGGAAATGAGAATACAGGACACACCCTCATTTACCAGTTCGTTCATGAATCTGTATATTTCTCTCTTAGCGTTCACATCTATTCCTCTGGTGGGTTCGTCGAAAATGAAAATGTCGGGCTCCGGGTCAAGGGATTTTGCGAGGGAGACTTTCTGCTGGTTTCCACCACTGAAAAACTCCAGTCTTGTCTTGAGAGATGCTGCTCTGATATTGAATTTGTCGACATACTTCTTCGTCTTTTCCCGCTCTTTCTTACTGTTAATGAGTATTTTAGAATAAGCCGGAAGCGAAATAAGCGTTGTATTCTTTATCAAATCGAAGGATGTTAATATTCCACTCCCCTGACGATCTTCCGAAAGGTAAGCAATCTTGTTCTTCACAGCATCGTTGGGTGACTTGATTTCCACCGGTTTGCCTTTGATACTTATCTTGCCTGAATCTCTCTTTCTGATACCAATTATA